>CAZLZA010000030.1:0-52356 GCA_964563875.1 uncultured Acidobacteriaceae bacterium | reverse complement strand
TCGCGAGTGTTCCGGGACATCATCGGCTAACCTTCGAGGGAGCCCGGTTGGCACTCGGCAAGCCAGCCGAGCATTTGACCGACTACTTCGACGCCTGCCGGCGCAAACGGAACGAAATCGACTACACTGGCGCAACCATCGCCACAGGCACCGAAGCCAATGAACTGCTACTGCACGCTAAGTCGTTTTTGGACATTGTTGAAGGCTGGATTACGGCACACCATCCAGCATGGAAGGTTTAATCGACGCGCACCGGCCTACTCCCCGCCGTTGGGCGAGAATCTTTTCCTGAGCATTTTCCGCATTACATCGACCCTCTCGCAATCATCGTTTCCACTCGTCCCCGATAAGGATGGCCTCAGCGTTCCATATACGCTAGCCATCTATAGAAGATGGTTCTTACCTTATCGCGAGAAGGGGAGCTGTCCAGCCCCACTTGGCAACGTGGATGGCGAATCATGGCGACGTTGTTCTCCGGCGACGGGTTTGCTGCCGGTGTCACGCGGTGTTCTGGATTTGTCCCCATTGTGACCGAGGCCAGCGCTATTGCAGCCTGCCGTGCCGAATTCAGGCGCGCCAGCAACAACGCCGCTCTGCCAACCGCCGCCATCAGCAGAGTCCGGAAGGACGGGCGGACCATCGCGACCGGCAGCGGGAGTACCGGCACCGCCGTCGAATCCGGGCCAGCGTGACGGATCAAGGTTCCACTTCGATAGCCTCCTCGGGCAGAATGCCCACGTGTGATGCGAGATCAGCGCGAACTACTACCGAAGTTGGCTTCGCCGCTGCTCCCGTCCAACCTCTAACCTCGTTGACATGGCAGAGGGCAGTAGGGAAACTCGATCCGTTGTTTCTTTCCTGTGCTTGGTGCGGCTGTGGGGCCGTTTCGTCGATCAGTTCCCCAAATCCAGCGATTCTGGGATTTTGAACCTCGACGATTAGATCAGAAGGCCGCGTGCAGATCCGTCATTGCTTTTAGTTGGAGTGTGTGTGCGAAAGCAGACTATGGCATCTCCGACCTACCCCACCCGCGCCGCGCAATACGTGCGCATGTCCACTGAACATCAGCGGTACTCCACAGAAAATCAGTCTGAAATCATTCGAAGCTATGCAGAATCGCGCGGCATAGAGATCGTGCGCACTTACGCAGATGACGGCAAGACAGGCTTGAACCTCGAAGGTCGCAAGGGTTTGCGAGCTCTACTGCGGGATATTGAGGCCGGGCAGGAAGATTTCAGCATAATCCTCGTATATGACGTCAGCCGCTGGGGGCGCTTCCTGGATGCGGACGAGAGCGCGTACTACGAGTTCGTGTGTCGTCGTTCCAACGTCAAAGTGCACTACTGCGCCGAGCCATTCGAAAATGACGGCAGCATGTCGGCGGCCGTTCTGAAAACAGTGAAGCGCGTAATGGCAGGGGAATATAGCCGTGAATTGTCTGTAAAAGTCTTCCACGGCCAAGGACATCTGATCGAACTGGGGTTTCGACAAGGCGGGGCCGCCGGATACGGATTGCGACGCCTGCTGGTGGACCAAGATCGTAGCGCCAAAGAGCTGCTTGCGCGAGGACAAAGAAAAAGCCTTCAAACTGATCGAGTCGTACTGGTGCCTGGGCCCGAAACCGAGATTTCGATTGTCAGGGAGATCTACGACCTCTTTACCCGGGAAATGAAGGCCGAACAGCAGATTGCCGATCTGCTCAACAATCGCGGAGTTCGGACAGACCTGGACCGGGAGTGGACGCGGGGGACCATACAGCAGGTGCTGAAAAACCCAAAATACATCGGCGACAATGTCTTCAATCGCACCTCATTCAAACTCAAGCAAAAGCATGTGCGAAATCCGCCCGAGATGTGGATCCGGCGTAATGGTGCGTTCGTCCCCATTGTGTCTCTTGAACAATTCAGCGCAGCAACGGCGCTGATGGAAAGCAGGCATCGCCGCCTTTCTGATGAAGAACTACTTAATCGATTGCGAGGACTTTTCGATCGAGAAGGAATGCTGTCTGGCATTCTGATCGATGAGGCACAAGATATGCCGTCGCCCGCCTGTTATAGATCAAGGTTCGGAAGTATGATGCGAGCCTACAAACTCGTCGGATATACGCCTTCTCGGGATTATCGCTACCTCGAAGTCAACCGTGCGCTGCGCGAACGACACCGCACGATATGCGAATCGATCGATTGCGAATTGAAGTCGTTGGGTGCCCAAATTCAGCAGAATGAGCGTTCCGCCATCTTGACCATCAATGGTGATTTTACGGCGTCGATCGTGGTCGCGCGATGCCACGAGAGCTACACCGGAACCTGCCATTGGCTGCTTTGTCTGGAGAGATCACTCAAGCCCGATGTCACGGTGGCAGTGCGCCTCCTGACGGCCAACGAAAACATCCTCGACTACTACCTTTTGCCATCTATCGATGTCTTGGCGCGAAAGCTGCGTCTCGCGCCTGAGAATGCGGTGGTTCTCGATGTATATCGATTCGAGAACCTCAACTTCTTTTTCTCGTTGGCACGGCGCACACAGATCGACGAGGACGCATGAACAGTCAGGAAATTGTGCGAGAAATAGTGCGAATCCCTATCTCGGAAATCCGTGTCGTTAATCCGCGATCACGCAATAAGTTGCGATTCGAGGCAATCGTTACAAGTATTTCAACCGTCGGGTTGAAACGACCGATCACTGTGGCAAGCAGGGATCCTGCTCCGGACGGAACTTCTTATGATCTGGTCTGCGGACAGGGGCGACTCGAGGCTTTTATCAAGCTGGGCGAAAATTCGATTCCAGCAATCGTCAGGGAGGCGTCTCTCGAAGACCAGTACCTGATGAGCCTCATCGAAAACATTGCACGCCGCGCTCCTTCCAATCTTGGGCTTCTCCATGAGGTGCGGGCACTAAGGGCGAGAGGGTACACATCTGATGAGATCTCCGAGAAGACTGGTCTTCACCGCACCTACATATATGGTGTAGTTCGGTTGATCGAGCATGGCGAGGATTCACTGGTTGCAGCCGTTGAGGCTGAGCGTCTGCCGGTCACCGTTGCTATCGAAATTGCTATGGGTACGAGTCACGGCATGCAACTTGCATTGTCTGAGGCGTATGAACGCGGAGAACTCCGAGGAGCACGGCTCAGAGCGGCTCGGAATCTTGTGGCTAAGCGGGTTGCTAAACAGCAAGAGACGGGCAGAAGTCCCCATTCGAAACGTGAGGTTACAAAGGATAGCCTGGTTCGTGATTACCAACAACAAGTACGCGAGCAGAAGGCCTTGATTAGAAAAGCCGCTATGACCAGGGACAGATTGTTGCTTTTGTCATCGGCGATGAAGAGCCTTTTGGGTGATGAACTCTTCGTTACTCTGCTGCACAAAGAGGGGCTCGCGGACATGCCTGAGCAGTTGGCCCAGCGGGTCAAATAGGATGATCATGGCAAAGTCCGTGAAGGATGGATTCGAGCTTAAAGTATTGACACTACCGGTCACCAGCATTGTGCCGCAGAGAGAATTTACGTCCGCGGTGCGCGCCAGCTTGACTTACAAGCAGATCATGGCTTCCGTCAGAGAAGTCGGCTTAATCCAGGCGCTCATCGTTTTCCCCAAAGCGCCCGATCAATATCTATTGCTGGATGGGCATCTTCGGTTGGATGTCATCATGCAGCAGGGATGGAATGAAGTTGAGTGTATTGTCGCAACTGATGATGAAGCCTACACTTACAACAAGCGGGTGAATCATCTACCACCAGTCGCCCAGCACTACATGCTGCGCAAGGCTCTCTCAAAAGGCCTAACCGAGCAACGCCTCGCGGAGGCCTTGGACGTTGATATCAATATGATTCGCAGGACCAGCACCATGTTGGAAGGTATTTGCCCAGAGGTGATTGAAATCCTGAAAGAAAAAGACCTGCCCGCTTCTGGTTTCAGTCTCTTACGAAAAATGAAACCATTCCGACAGATTGAAGCTGCCGAACATATGGTCGCGTCTGCGAAATATACTCTCTCGTTTGCGACTGCCTTGCTGGCGATGACGCCTCCGGATTTTCTGGTTGACGCTCCTCATAATCGCAAGATCAAAGACAAATCGCCAGAAATTCAAGCATTGCTCCGGGAAGAAAAAGACTCAATCGTTCGCGACTTGAAAGATGCGGAAGCATCGTACGGAACCGATATTCTGGCGCTAACAGTTGCGTGCGGGTACTTGCAACGTGTACTCCAGAACCGTCGAATTGAAAAGCATTTGGAAAAGCACTTTCCGGAAATTCTCAACACACTCCGACCTCTAATCGCAGAGGTGAAGCCAGCTGCTTCCGACCTCGGGGGTCACCCAAATCTGGCCATATAAGATCACTTCAAAACCGGCCATGCTAGAGGCGCAAGACAACACCAGCTACACTATGGGCAGGGAATCGGACTTTAAACGACCAGTTTGGCAGGCAGTTTCCCTCGACCATTTCGCCAAACTACTCGTGGACGTTACCCCTACGGACCCCGGTTGCGACGATCCCGCAATGATCGCCAAGACCTATGAGACCCGGAAACTGACACTCAGGGTGACACATCTCGTATTTCGGTGGCTCGGTCGTATTGCCAACAAAATGATAGAGCTGCGCACCAGGATTAGGCTGGTTCAACGGGGCCAAGGCAAGGGCCAGCATTTGAAGCATCTGCATACTGGCGCATGACATGGAAAAGGCGAACACATTCTCCCGGGTCTTCATCGGGTGTTCTTTTGGCAATCCGGAGATATAGGTCGGATCGTCAAACATTCCTTCGCGCTCGGCCTGAACCAAGCCGGGGTCGTATTGCCCCAGACATTGCAAGCACTGACGCCCAACCGTGGCGGTATGAGCTTTCCAATCTGCGGCCGCCAGCTTTCCGTAGCGATTGGTGCGTACTGCAATGCCTCCATCAATTACCGGGATAAGGTGAGCGTACGCAATTAAATTCAGCACGTAGCGACCCCAAGGCCGATCAACGCAGGCAAACAGAACATCGCAGTCCAAGGCCGCACAGAACCCCCTGTCTTCGTACACCGACGCAACGACGGGCTCTGCTGTGAACGGGGCAGCAGTTGCCCGAGCTGCCAAATGCTGGGCCTGTACTTCGACCTTGAGCCGCCCTATGTCCGCCCGTGTCGCATATGCCAAACGATCCAGATTGTGCTTTTCAACATGATCGAAGTCGATCAGCATCACGTCTTCAAAGCCAGTACGAGCCAAAGCATCTCCGATGAGACCGCCGACGCTGCCTGCGCCCACGATTCCAATCCGTAGGCGGGCCAGGTTACCCTGCGCCTCTTCTCCCCACGCGGATACTGTGCGGATCTGCTCTTCGTTCGCCAAGGGCGTTGGAGCAAGTTCATCCATATAAGTGACCTGCAGGCGGTCTCCTACAACGCGCACAGTCGCACAGTCCTGACGCGACCAGATTCGGGGTGCGGATCTGATCCAAAAACGAGCACTCCACGCCTGATCGCGGCTCATCGTCAGTCCGACGAATGGGAGACGTGTCGCACCGAAGACGGCACCGGCATGTCCTTGCTCAGCTCTCACATCATCAAAGCTCATCCCTTGCCAACCGCGCCCGCGCGGATGACTGTGCATGAGAGCAAGGCCGGCGCCTTGCGCCGCAGCCTCGGAAAGTGCCCGCTCGAAAAACGTCGGTTCAAAGCTTGCATTTCCATGAACGTTGCGTTCACCCTTGAGGGGCAGAATCAGTTTGGATACCAGAGCCGTCATCCGGCTGCGGCCTCGGCTGGGATGCCAGAGAGCGAAACAGACGTCTTCCTGGCGATCCGCCCGGAGCAGATGGGCGC
This sequence comes from uncultured Acidobacteriaceae bacterium, assembly GCA_964563875.1. GTDB lineage: Bacteria > Acidobacteriota > Terriglobia > Terriglobales > Acidobacteriaceae > TOLSYN. Next base: position 46,548 of record CAZLZA010000030.1, on the reverse strand, counting down.
ACGCTTCTCTCGCCATCTCGCCGGTCATCGCTACGCTATAAGCGGCTCGGCTCATTGGGTCTCCCACAACCGCCAGATGTGGCCCATGTAGGTAGTCACGTTCTTCTTGCTTTGCACCCAATTCGGACAGGGGCGGGACCAGTATTCCCATTGTCCCCCGCCATGTTGAGTGAAGTTCTGAGACATTCCTTGGTGTACGCCCCCGGCCGGATGCGGCACATTATTCGAGGGGTGAATAGGAAGAATCTGGGGAGAGACGTGCGGCCCCGAAGGGGGTGTGTTCGGGAAATCTTGGGGGACAATGAAGCCCAGGCGGACGGTCTGTCCTTTGAATCGTCCGATTTCAACAGGATAGTCGAATACGACGTGATCAAGAGCCTGTTCCAGAAGCGTCGGCTCGTACCCGAGGACGCGAAGCCCGGCGGCAAATGCCGCCGGGCCGGTCGCGTCGGATACCGGGGTGGGCCCGGTCGAAACGATCTGAAAAGCTTCGTGCTCATGGATCTCGATTTTCTGGTCACCCTTGCCCAGGTAACTCTCCTTATGTACGCCCTGGATCTTCACCAGGTAATTGGTAGCGGGATCCCTCTTTCCAAACTCACGGATGATCCGGTTAGGAGTCAGCTCATGATCCCTGGTTTCACACTCCTCACCGTCAACGGTGAAATGGATTTCGTGATGGCGATTTTCGGCTTCCTTAATTTCCTCCACCGCCTCTTCGATGTGCTTCAGCGCAGCCTGCTCTGCGCTTTCCGCCGTTTTCAGTTCTGCCTCTGCCTGCTTCAGATCGGCCTCGGCCTTCTTCATTTCATCAATATTTTCCACTTCATCGCTCCTGTAACCATGCGCAGCTCTGTTTGCTGTGCCTGGAAGCTTTGTACCCGCCGGGGTTCGCCCCGAAGCGATTATCGCAATATTGCGATAACAGAATTGACTCTATCGCAATATTGCGATAGAGTCAAGGCGGTACAGCGAGGAATAATTCATGCCTGCTATCACCGTGATCTTTTTCGTCGAGGACGACGGTACGTGTCCTTTCCTTGTTTGGCTTGATGAATTACCGAAGAAGGTGCAGGACAAATGCACCGTGCGGATCGAGCGCCTGGCAGAGCTGGGGCACGAACTCCGGCGTCCGGAAGCGGATTTTCTCCGTGATGGAATTTATGAGCTGCGGGTAAGCTATCAAGGCGTGAACTATCGCGTGCTCTATTTTCTTCGTCGGCAAACGGCTGTTGTCTCGCATGGCGTCACAAAGGAAAAGGAAGTCCCTGAGCGAGAGATTGAACGCGCTATTCGCAATATGACGCAGTTTGAAGTGGATCCCGCGAGACACACGTACGAGGAGTAAGACGCTGTTTGGGCAGGCCCGCAAACTAACGTACGAGGAGCAGAAAACAATGAATACCCCAAAGAGGACATCCAATGCTGTCCAAATCCTTCACCAGCGTTATGTCGGTGAAGATGTCCAACGTAAAGCCTCGTTAGAGCAAGAGCGTGTCAATGCAGAGGTTGCACGTACCATCTTTGAACTTAGGGAACAGGCGGGACTAAGCCAGACTGAGTTAGCGAACAGAGTCGGCACAACTCAATCGGTGATTAGCCGCCTGGAAGACTGCGACTACGATGGGCACTCGCTATCCATGCTCAGTCGGATTGCAAAAGCTTTGAATCAGCAAGTTCAAGTCGTAATACAACCCAAAGATCCAGAATTGGAAACTGTTCGTTTTGCTTTTCGGGAAGTCATAAGAGGCTTACGAAGAGAGAGAGAGCTTACGGTTGAACAACTCGCAAAGAAGATTGAATTCCCGGCTGAAGAACTTGCTGAATTGGAAAGGAGTAGTACATATCGACCAACCCCACTCGTACTTCACAAATTAAGTAAATTCTTTGAAATTCCCCAGCGCACACTTGCGGCTTTGGCAGGTGCTATTGCTGATGTTCCGATTGCATTTCGCCAGCAAGCGTCGAGTTTTGCGGCAAAGTCAGAATCCTTTTCAAGGCTTACTAATGAGGAAAAGAAAATTCTGGATGAATTTGTGAAGTTCCTACGGACTGAGGTAAATCACAAATGAGCGACGTGGACGTTTCGACCCGAAGAGAAATAGATAAGATCGTAGAGAGAATTCTGCGAGATGGCGGTCTGCGTAAGTCACCAGTTCAGATAACTGACGTTCTCGAGTATCTGAAGCTGAGCAGAGATTTTTACTGCCTCGACGATCCGACGCTTCTTCGGCGATTCGCCCACCGCCTGCAGATTGGTACAAAGAAACTCGTCAACCTTGTGCGTGACAAAATCAAACTAGCGGCGGTCTGGCTCCCAGATGAGAAGCGAATTTTGGTTGACACTTCTCAGCCAAAACCGAAGCAGTTGTGGGCTTCTTTTCACGACTCGGTCCATACGATTTTGCCATGGCACCGGGAGTTTTTTCTTGGAGACACTGCACAGTCGCTAGAGCATGAGTATCAGGACATGTTGGAGGCAGAAGCAAATTACGGTGCGTCAGGGCTGATGTTTGGCGGAAAAGTGTTTACCGCACAAGCTTTGGACACCACTCCATGTTGGGGCTCGATCGAGCAGCTCACAAAGCTGCACAAAAAATCTTACGCCACAACGTTCCGACGTTACGTCGAACACAGCCACGATGTCGCGCTTGCTGGGCTCATTAGCACGCCTTGGTGGAAAGAAAAACCAGATGACCAGATCACCCGTTGTCGCCATTTCATACGTTCCCCTGCGTTCGAGCGAGAGTATCCAAACGTGCATCCAGATCAACTGCTTGATCCAGTCAACAACTCCACTCAGCCTCGAAAATGGGGAATCGCGGGAGAATTCATGCTCACTGTTGAAAACTCCGGCGGGGATCAACGCGAATTCTTTGCTGAATCCTTCTTCAACCAACATTACCTTATGACGCTTTTTGTTGCACAAGCGAGAGGCAAGGCTGCAAAGGTGTTCATATAAACCCTGGATTCGTCGATATCAATTTCTGCAACCATCGCCACACCTTCCGTTTTTTAGATAGCGAACGGAAGTCGGAAGTTGGTGGCTCATGGAACAAGCATACTTGGGCCGTTGACTGCAAAATGCCATGCATAGCTCCTCGTTCTAGTTGTTAATCGCAGGATCGTCTACCTGAGGACCAACTTAAGCCCAAATAATTCTCGTTATATCAAACAACAGACGGTGCCGCGCTTCCAACTCCTCGGGGCCGAACTTGTCGAACGGCTTCAAATCGAGTTTGTACTGCTCACGTAACTCCTTCATGTCCAGCTTTGATTTGTAGCTATCTGCACGCAGGGTTTCGTTCCAATGGAGCGTATTAGCGTAGGATTTCAACTTCTCACTATAGGGCTCATTGTTGCTGGAAATGTTGTCCTTCCCTTTGAGCAGTAGAATGCCGCCGAGCCTGTTACGCTCCTGTTCAAAACGTTCTTCATCGCCGTCGAACAGTTCCTTGTTCTCCTCGTTCCAAGAAAGTATGTGCTCCACATGAAAGCCCGTCTTCGCACCGGTCTTAGTGACAAGATCGGCGATGGGATGCTTCGGGTTCAGATTCATGTTCTGCGCCAAAAACTCATCGACGCGAGCAAAGAAGTAGCGCTTGAACCGGGTGTTCAAGTTAATGCCGGTTTGTTTGAAAGCCGCGTAGCTCAGTGGCTCGGCGTCTTGTACATTGCGGCGGGCCGCGATTATAGCCTTCAATTGGGCATCAAACGCAGGGCGGTAGCTATCCTGGGCCTGTCCTCGGATTGCTTCGGAAATTCGGAAAAGTGAATCGGCAAATTCGTTGCTGTCATATGCGCTTTGAAGCTGGAGGAGGGAGAAGTAACGGTCGATCTCGCTGCCGAGCATCCGAACCTTCTCATTATCGAGAAGGTCATTAGATGAACAGGCCGACAATGCAAGCAAAAATGGCGCGTCCAGATCTAATAGAGCATTGAAATAGATAGGGCGAAATTCCATATTATCTTCAATGTAGGAACGGCGCAGCATTGCGTATAGCTTGGTGTAGTAGGAAAAATCACCTTTAAGAAACGCCTTCACTTTGCCAGAATTGTGAAGCAGGCCCAATCTCTTGTCCACGTCTGGCGCAAACATCTCCCGGTGATAATCTCCGTCAAAGCGTTGACCCTCTTTTCGGGTCTCTGCAAATTGAGCCTTGAGATAGAAGCGGAAGAAACTGTCGAGCTCGTCATCCTTAAAGGCGTTGATCTCGGAAGCCTTGCCCTCCCAAAGACCATTGTAGTCACCCTTATCCAGTTCGATCTTATCAATTTGACCAAGCAGCTTGCCTTTGAGAATCTCGTATGGTCGTAAGCGGACGCCGCGGTCATTGATGACCTCAAATACCATCGAGACATCGGTCTGTTCGACCGCAAGATTAATCAGGACCAGCCGATGCAGGAAGTAGAACACAAAAGTCTCAAAGCAGTGCTTTTTCTCCAGTTTCTTGTCTAGCCATGCACTGATAGTTTCGTAATTCTTTACCAGGTTCTGCGCGGTGATGCCGCTGCTCGTGTCGATCGTCGCAGTTTCCTCGCCACAGAACAATGCCATCTGCGTCTTACAATGACCAACATGGTTCATCCAGAACTTCTGCTCGAACCCTGATTGCCCAGAAATCTTGCTGTCAATCCAGCCAACCAGCTTCGAACCGTGCTTTGTCGCTAGATGGTGGAGCTTTATAAGGATTAACGACAGCGTAGTCAGGCGTTGTTGCCCGTCAACCAGGTAGACGCGCCCATCGACGACGTTCGTAACATACGTATTGAGGTAATACCAAGGATATTTAGCTGTGACGGTTTCTTTGCAGGGGTCCAGGTCGTCCCCTTTTGCATATTGCTCCTTGAACTTATAATAAATGTCATCAAGGAGCCGCAACACAGGCTCGTCTGTCCAACGATAATCGCGCTGATAGAAGTCGATATAGTAAGCAGTGTTAGAGAAGACCCCGTCAATGTTTTGCTTGTCAGGAGAAATGTCCATTAGGATTTCCTTTTAGAAACTCCAAATTGCTCGCGCAAGGCACATGAATGTATCGTGTTACCTGTCAGAACGGTTCACTGAACTGGCATAGAAGAGAGTAAGGGCAAGCGTCCGGGATGCTTCCTAAAGTACATTCCTGCCGGGCAATACTCGGAGTCTTGTCTGGATTTGTGTTCAACGTGGGGCGCCGGCCCGTGCTGAACATGTTTGCCATGAAGCTTCACTGCACCGTGACAGTCTTTGCATCGGTATTCTGTCGCGCCGTTCCTGATTGCATCGGCGACAGCCATCACCACCCAGTCCCAGCGTTTTTGGCCATCCCGCATGAAGAGTTTTTTTACCTCACAATCATAGATCCTCTCTTCGTTCGCGTCCCTCATTCCTCCCCTCCCAGAATCAAACGTTCTTCCCTTCTTCGTACTACCTCAAAACAGAGCTGCTCGGTTTTCAGTGTTTTGTTGCCGTGCTTCGTATGATAGTTCCTTGTCTCCTCAACCAACGGTCGTCCACAAGATCTTCCGTTCCACAGAGGTGGCCGGTGGCCGTTACGAATGGCGACCTGTTTAGCGATACGCTGATGATAGGAACTTACGCCAGGAACATCAACGATTTAGTTCGGCATTTATGCTGTCCACCTCGCCGGCCACCCAGTCAGGCAGATTTCCGCACCTGCTGAAGCCCCTCTGGCGCGATATCTGCATTCTGAGCATCACTTTGACCGTGCTGGCTAGCCGGAGCCGGCTACTGGCGGCAGGGCTCGGGGAATAGGAACCGGCAGCCATCCATCCTGGGGATCCCCATCGTCTCTTTTCTTGGCAGCTTGGTGTATGCCACACCTGCCTCCCGTCACTGTATTCTGCCCACGGGCGCCGCGCTTCGCCGCGGCGCCGGGGAGAATAAGGCCGCCGACAATTCCTGCTCCTGATCGAAAACCCTTCCAGCGGCACCTATAGCTTCCACTCCCAACCCCAAGTGTTAAGAATCTCTCTTCATTCTTCTATCTTCTATATATACCTACGTAATCCCGATCACCGGCCAAGCATCATTTCTCATCACCCAAATTTCCGCACCTTCTGATCACGCTTGTCAGATCATATTTACGCAACCGTTGAGCTAGGCGACATTGGGTTACTGCATTCTGATCCGTTGCTCAACCCTGTCATTGGCGTCCCCGACGCCAGTCGGGGCGGGCGGCGTAGAAGAATGATCACCGTCATCCATGAACTTCCCTTACTACTCTCCCAGTAATGATCTCCATCATCATCTTCCTCCCGGACAAACCATCATTCCAGCTTCCTGATAGATCATTTCTCATCACCTAAATTTCCGCACCCTCTGATCACCCTTCAACCCAATTTCCGCACCCATTTATCATCACAAACCAGATTTCCGCACCCCTGAGTGATAGATCAATCAAATTTCACTCAGTGACTTAAAAGCAGCCCTCCAGCCACCTGCTGAAATCGAGCAGGAAGCAGCATATACGCGGGCGGCAGCGCCGCCGGCGGCGTCATTCCGGCAATGGATTGCTAATGGGGCAAACAGGCCGGAAAGACGGTATTCCTAGGTTTGAGGTTCGGTGGGATGGCGATCCGGGGATCGCCCATGATCGGCTCAATGCTGATCATCAGTTCGTTGAGGTCGATGGAGGTGGGGTCGATTGGACCCGGGAAGGTGATGTCGACGATCTGGGTGAGATCAGCGCCCACCATCTTCCGGGGAAGGAGCCTGATATCGGCTGGATTGATGGCCGAGGCCAGTGTGTTCTCGATGAGCAGAGACTGGGTTGGCGGGACAGCCAGGTTGAGATCGCCGGTCTGAAATGACCATTGATAGCTGGCGGCCATTGCCTCGCCGCCGGGATTCTTGATGACATCGACGGTCAGCGAGGCATCGAGGCCGAGCAACAGGATCTGATACTGGACGTTGGGCTGGAAGTGGCGTTTGGGAACGAAGCTGACAATCGACGCCCCTGTGGGAGTCACATCGAAAGCGAAGGTGCCTTCGATGTATTCGCGGCTGAGAAGGGTGTCGCCATCCTTGGCAATCAGTTGGCCCGCGGTGAGGATCTGTGTCTGGCCGGGGCCGGTGACAGAGAAGGTGCTTTCGTCAATCGTCGTGGTGTCGATCAACTGATCAAAGGTGATCGTGATCTGGGTACCGAGCACCACATCGACTTCGTTATTTGCTGGATCGACGTTTACTACGAGGGGAGCTGACATTGGCCTTCTTCGCAGCTACCTGTCGAGATATCAGGCATTTACAACATGTCTTAGACATGTAAAAATAATTCCGATGGGCCGTGGCGTAACGAACTGACTCTGGACGGTCCCGACTGGATGGTGCTGCCATGCACTTTCACCGGGCCGTGATCGAGCGTCGCCGGCGGCTTCCAGGGAGATATCTATGAAGCGCGCCGTCCTCTATATGCGAGTAAGCACAGTCGATCAGCACCCCGAAACCCAGCTATACGACCTGCGCGAGCTGGCCGCCCAGCGTGGCTATGAGATCGTCATGGAGTACCGGGACACGATCAGCGGGGCGAAATCGAAGCGGCCGGGATTGGAGCAGATGATGGCTGATGCCCGCCGCGGGCGGTTTGATGTGGTTGTGGTCTGGGCGTTCGATCGCATGGCGCGATCGGTCCGCCACTTCCTGGAAGTACTGGATGATCTGAACCACCTCAACATCGAGTTCGTCAGCCGGCAGGAAAATATCGACACCGGCGGTCCGCTGGGAAGGGCGATGATCGTCATCGTGGGGGCTATTGCCGAGCTGGAGCGTAATTTGATCGTCGAGCGGGTTCGCGCCGGAATGCGCCGCGCCAAGTTGGAGGGCCGTCACATCGGCCGCCGCGCCCTGGAACTCGACGAGGACGCGATCCGGGACCAGCGTGACGAAGGTCGAACCCTGCGCGAACTCGCCGTCGACCACCGAATCTCGACCGCCACCGTCCGGAAGGTGCTCAAACGGGTCAATCGGGCCTGTGTGAAAAGGGTCGAAAACCACCCCTCTGGGACCCGCATAAACAAAGGGCCGAAAACGGCTGGTAGCCCGTTTTGGCCCGTGTGAAAACCTATGGGTTAGTAAACAACGACGAGAGCATCTAGCTACACTAAAGATGCCCTGCTGAGACGTTCTGATGCGGATTGTACGGACTCGCCGAATGGTACATACGGCAATTGGACGTTGGAATCGCGAATCTCGCACCGTATAGAATTCGTAAAGACGGTGGAGGAAGAAACTGCCACCATCGAAAGGTTCGACGCTTTGACTTCTAGCAGCGAGCAATCATTTCAAATCGTAAACAGGCCGTTTGCCCAAGCTGATGTCGAGGTCCTGACGGTCACTTTAAATATACGGCGGGACGGGCTTCAACGGTTGACGGACGAATCCACCGGCGCTAAGTTCAGGTCCAAAGATAAACCTTCAGATGGCGAGACTGAGAAAGATGTCTTAGAGCAAATCACTCTAGCATACGACATGATTGGCAGGAGACCGGAAGCTGAGATGGCGTCGTTAGCGGCTCGATCTGCGCTGAGTTACCGGTATGACAATAATCTTTTAACCGGTTATGGTGACATCGTTCTGGTAATGGATTTCGCGGAGATTGCTCCCGATTTAGTCATACTCAATGGGGACGCGAAGAATATCGGGGCTAGGTTATTGGAGGAACGCAAGGCTGGTCGCGAACTAAGCAACTGGCTGATTTCGTTCGGTTTCAATCCGGGGAATCTCGACTCCCAGATGCAGGCGGCCAGCGCTGAGCTAAATGAGCTTTGGAAGAAGATAAGTCAGATTCGTCCGCTGCGTCCCCGCATAGTCGGGAGGTACTGCGAAGCTCGTTTATTGCGAGCCCTTCGTCCAAAAGATGTCTCGAAGGTGTTCATCCCCGAAGTCGCAAACGCAGATATTCCTCTGGTTGAAGAGCTCAAGAATTTGAAACAGAAGATGCGTAAACGTTAAAGCCATGCACGTAATTCGGGCTGGCTGTGTCATCGGAAAATGCGTTTAACACCGCAATGCGGGCTGCTTCATCGTTCCTGCGATCAAACGAGCAGCCTCGGCGCACCGCGAGTTTACTCCCTAGCGCGCCGGCCGTCTAAGAGGTGAGCCCGGTCCTCGGTTCTTGATTCGTTAGCTGATACACCAGGTCGCCGACGAACCTTCGAAAGGATTCGTTTTCGACAAACTGCTTATACACCTGAGTGTCGTCCTTTAGCAGATGTTGCATCACCTTGCCAAGCGCCTGATCGTGGGCCATGCGTGCGGTGTGAGGCGTGTTCTCCTTGGCGTTCTGGTAGGCAACATCAGCGGCAACCTTTGGTGCGATGTCCTCCCGGATGCGCTTCGCGACTCGGTCGGCGTCGGTGAACAGCGTGCCAAACTGCTCATTGAAAGCCCTGAGAATATTGCTCAGCCTATCCAACTCAGGCTCGGGCTTATGGCCGTGTGTATCCGTTGGCACCGGCTCAATCTCTGCGTCCTTGTCTGCCAGCGCGATCTTGATTGCCGCCTTTTTCTCCGCGCGGTAACTGTCCATGTCTATGGCTTCGAGGATGCCCTTGGCGAGATCCTCCTCCTTCGGCGCAGGCAATTTGGGCGTCAGCAAATCGAGCATGATCGACAGTTTCTCCCAGTTCGCGTTGCTGTAAGGAATCACAGACGACAGGAAGCTGTAAGTGCGGCAGAACACCTTGGCCTTGCCCTTGAAGTCTACCTGGCCGTCTTCATCCAGCCTGCCGACATAGCCTGCCACACACTCATCCAGTATTGGGTCGAGTTCGTCGCGGCCAGCGCCGGCAAGAAACAACTCCACCACCTGCTGCACCTGCTCCTGTGAATACACCTGCGCTTCATCCAGGGACTTCTTCAGGTCATGCAGCTTGTTGGGGTCAGTTTCCTCCGCAAGGAGTGTGGTTCGGTAGTAGTCCTGGAAAGCGAATGTAATCGTCTCGTTGTTATTCTGGAAATCGAGCACGAAGCAATCGTGCTTCTGCGGGTGCGCACGATTTATTCGCGAAAGGGTTTGCACGGCCTTAATGCCTGAGAGTGGCTTATCCACATACATGGTGTGCATCAGCGGCTCGTCGTAGCCTGTCTGGAACTTATCTGCGCAGATCAGGAAGCGATACGGATCGTTCTGAATCATCTGGGCGATGTCGCGGCCGGGAAAACCATTGAGCGATGCTTCGCTCACCTTGGTACCGCCATATTCATACTCGCCGGAGAATGCGATGATCGCCTGGTACGGGCTCTTACGGTCGATGAGATAAGACTTGAAGGCGTGAAAATATTGGATCGCCCGCTCGATGCCGCTTGTCACCACCATGGCGCGCGCCTGCCCGCCGATCTTCCCTGCGGCGAGCACCTGATCGTGGAAGTGGTTCACCATGATCTCGGCTTTGATGCGAATAGCTTGATCGTGGCTCTCCACATATCTGCGCAGCTTCTTGTTCGCTTTCTTGGTGTCGAACTCCGGATCGCCTTCGGTCTTCTTTACCAGATTGTAATAACTATTCACTGGCGTATACGCCTTGAGCACATCGAGAATAAAGCGCTCCTCGATTGCCTGTTTCATCGTGTACGGATGGAACGGCTTGTGTTTGATCTTGCCTTCAGCATCGGGTGGAAGGGCTTCCCCGAACATCTCCAGGGTTTTGTTCTTGGGCGTCGCGGTAAACGCGAAGTAGCTGGCATTGGCAAGCATCTTCCGTGCCGCCATGCGCTTTTCTATCGCCAGATTGACTGTATCTTCAGGATCCGTTCCGGCGTCCTCGTCTTCCACCGGAGCACCAAGTGCCTGACTCATGGCCGACGAGGTCTTGCCGCCCTGACTGGAATGCGCTTCGTCGATGACGATGGCGAATGTTTTGCTGGCCTCGGTAGCGATTTCGTCAAGGATAAAGGGGAACTTCTGCACCGTGGAGATGATGATTTTCTTTCCCTGCTCGATGAACTTACGCAGGTCACCGGAATGCTCTGCGTGACCGACGGTCGCGCCCACCTGCATGAACTGCTTGATGGTTTTCTGAATTTGATCGTCGAGGATTCGCCGATCGGTGACAACGATTACCGAGTCGAAAACCTCATTGTCACTGCGCTTCACCCTGATCAACTGGTGCGAGAGCCACGCAATGGAGTTCGACTTGCCGCTGCCCGCCGAGTGCTGGATTAAGTATCGCTTACCTGCGCCGTTATCCTGCACATCAGCTAGCGCCTTACGCACCACGCCGAGCTGGTGATAGCGCGGCCAAATCTGCCTACGTTTCTTCTTTCCGGTCTTCGGGTCCTTCTCCTCCACAATCTGTGCGTAGTTCTCGAGAATATTGGTCAGCCCCGTCGGGGTGAGAATCTCTCTCCAGAGATAGTCGGTCTTGAGCCCGAGCGGATTTGGCGGATTCCCTGCACCGTCGTTGTACCCCTTATTGAAAGGCAGGAACCACGAAGCCTTTCCCTTGAGTTCTGTGCACATCTGGACTTCGCTGTCATCGACAGCGAAGTGAACCACGCAGCGACCGAAGCCGAACAGGCGTTCGCGAGGGTCGCGGTCGCGCCGGTACTGCTCAACCGCATCCTCCACCGTCTGCTTGGTTAGGCTGTTTTTCAGTTCAAAGGTGGAGATGGGCAAGCCATTGATGAAGAGGCAGAGGTCCAGCGCACGTCGCTTTTCGTCCATACTGTAGGCGAGCTGCCGAGTTACGGAGAAGCGATTCTGCGCGTGCAGAGCTTCGGCCGTGGCATTACCCGGTGAGGGCGTGCCGTAGAACAGATGGAAGCGTACAGGCCCGTGTTCCACCCCTTTGCGCAGTACGTCTATGACCCCTCGCTTGCCTACCTCTGCCGAAAGGCGCGCGAGGAACTTCAGGCGGTTGATGTCCGTGGCTGCATCGGTCATCGCCAGCTTCTTGAATGCGTCAGGCTGGGTCGCGCGCAGGAAGGCGAAGAGCTGGGGCACGTCGATCGCCTGGGCACGGTCGAAGTCTTTGGGGCTGCCTGCAAAATAGCCTGTGCCCATGGCGTCCGGCGTCTCCTGTACTGTGCTTGGAAGGACAGCAAGACCATCTGTGCCGGTCATGTGCCGCATGATCAGCGTTTCTAGGCCCTTCTCGGTAATGTCAGTCGCAGTCATGAAGTAACCGCCCAAGTGTTTAACAGAACCTGCGCGAACGCCCGGTTCCGGACCGTGCCGTTTCGGAGCAGTTGTTTGCGCAGACATTTCAGTGCCTTTGACAAAGCGCCTATTGAACGGCGCCGTCGGCTGGGGCGCTCCAAATAGACAAATGACACCGATCTATTTCCTTCTCCACTTGATCGAAGGACATGGAGAACATTCCCGGGCGGCGTGACCATTATCCTTTTTACGCTCTCGGCGGTCACCTGGATTACAACATCACCACGCTCGTAAGGGCACTTGCCAGTGAACCGGAAGTCGTCTACCTCCCACCCGCGCTGATGCTGGCGACGCTTCTCCGCAACGGGCAAGCCTTTGTCGTGCAGTTGCTGGTCTCGCTCCGACCAATCCTCCAGGTTCAATTGCGCAAGCAGCAGGCGAGGAAGTGCTGGACGGCTGGACGATCCCTTGGGCCGACCCTTGCCCCCGCCTCCCGGTATTTTAGGCGGGTGATAGAGCGTCGACAATTGTTTCAAGACCTCAGGCGTTAATTCGTGCAGACAATGATCGTTCACGAACTCGCGAGCCGCAGTGATCACGCCGGGATCGGTTGTGCGAATGACGGCTTCAATCAATTGCGAGGCGGAATTGTTGGAGACGTTGGCAGAACCAATGTAGGCGGTTTTACCCACAACAAACACTTTCGCGTGCAGATTCGGCACGCTGTAGATGGCGACGCCGCGAATGAGCAATTTCCTGAGATCGTCGGGGCAGGTCTGGCCTGTCGAAACGGCGCGTTCACTGGCATCCACTACCAGGCGGCTCCCTTTCGGAAGCGGCAATCGCTTGCTTGCGCCTGCACTGAAGTAGGCCACAGCCGCGAAGCAGTGCTTCTGCGAAGCGCGAACTGTCTTCGTTATCTCGGGCCAAACACCCAAGCTACGGAATGCAGTGGTCATACGACTGCCTCCTCGTCAACGGCTTCAGGATCAATGCTTAGGTCATCATCTTCAACGGCAGCATCGGGAGCGACTTCCTCCGGCAAATGCGCCGACGCCTCGCGCACATCAAGCTTGCCGGTCGCCACGTCGGCTACGAGTCGTGCACGATATTCCGTGATCAGGCGGATTTCATCTCGAAGGTGCCCTATTCTTTGGTCAATCAACGACACTGCGTCATTTATGTATCTCACAATATCTGCCTGTTCGCACTTTGGCGGCATGGGCGTTTTTGCGGCCAAGAGTAAGGGCTTCGATATTCTCTTTCGGAGGCCGGTATAGAGCGGGCTGAGGAGCTTTCGGTCGTCCATAGCCTTATAAAAGCACTCGACGAATGACGCGGCGAGTCTGTCAGAGCATTCCATCACAGTATAGTCACCACTGATCATGCCATGATGCCTAGAAAGTCCCACAGTTCGTGGTGTCTCATCGACATCAAAGAGACAGAAGACCAGGTCGCCGGGCCGGACCTCTTGTGACCTCTCCCAGAAATTCGAGAACTTGCCCTTCGCAGTCGTCATGTCGCGAACAATCACTCCCGTTTTGGTCAAGGACAGTAACTGATATTCGCTGTGTCTTGCGCCGACAAGAACCTTTCGAATGCGGAGTAGGCTTCTGTTAGGTGCTAGGGACCAGTGTGCCGGTACTTCTGTTAGCCACAACATGCCGGAAGCTTGGAGTTGGCCACAGGGGCTTAGGCCGCGGGTGACCGCACGGTGTACGATGGTCTGCTTCTTCTCTTCTTGCAGTGCGATAATCTTTCGCTTCGCCCGGATCGTCCACTCCAGCCGTCCGTTTGCCCAGCCCAGATATTTGACAATCGCCGCCTGCTCGTCGGAAGGCGGCACGAGCACAGGAATCTGTCTCATTCCAGCAATGCTCAGGTCCCACTGGCCAACTCGAACGCCGTCGGATGCCTGGGCAAAGTGGGCGACATAAGGCCTACTGCGCAGTAGAGCCTGCCCAAAGGCTCGATTCGCAAGACCGAACTCGAAGACGAAATACGCGGGACTAACGATCCCATCGGTCGGGGCAATACCCATCGAGCCTTGCCAAGCCTTCATCTTATTGATTACCAGATTGCCGGCGCGAGCAACTTTGTAATTACTCAGGTCCTCGGGAATCACGTTGTGGTTCTCGCTGGCATCGGTAAGCGACCGAACGAATACACCTTTTTCGCGGGCTACCGACAGCAATGGCAAGTCCGCCCGGTCACGTTCATTCCTCAATCGGAGTAGCGTACGGAGATTTCGTACCTCCCAATGAGAAGGAACGAGCGCCAGCCACTGTGAACCCGAATCCTTGTACTCAGAATATGGCTTGAGGTCGGCGATCATTACAGCTTCCCGAACCACTTCTTGATCTTGAGCGCCATAAACTGACGCCTTTTATCAAGGAATTCTTCATACGCAGGTATCTTGCCGCTGAGCATCGCCTCGGGAATGCAGTGCATCCGAAGGTTGGCTTTCATGTCGGCCAGGTCCGTGATACCGCCGTGCTTCTTCTTGCCGCCCGCGCACTGCTCGGCCAGTTCGCCAAAGTACTTCTCGGGAGCTTTGTCTCCGATGCCGATGTTGATCTCGCTCTGCGCCAGCACAAAATTGCCAATCTGGTTGTAGCGGCTGCGCGAGAATCCCAGCTCCTTCAGGTACCTCTTCGGATAAACATGGTGCACATCGTTACGGTTCAATAGCAGATCTTGGGCAGTGATGTCGCGAGAGAGAAATCCATTGTCGCCGAGCTTTACCTGAGCCGCCTGATAGGCGAGGAAGTACGGGCTCTGGGCGGACGAGGTGTCCATGAGCTGTGGCAACATTCCGGTCCAGAAGCTGTCAGGCAGTTCGTTTTCAATGACCGAATCGGTGTACACCTTGAGGCCGCGAGCCTCGACTTGGCGGATATCGAGGTCGAATGCAGTTTCGGGGCTTCCCGTGTATCTGCCGCGCAGGATCGACATCGCGTACCATCGCCGCACTAGCCGTTCCAATTCGGCTGGCGGCATCTTTTCAACTCGACCACGGAGGTAGAGAATATATGCGAAATTCACCGCATTCTGGCCTCCAATTAGACTGCTGGCCACGAAACCACCGGAGCGGAGGATCATCGTAATGCGATCAAAATGGGTCCTGTTGATAAAGGCCAGCACGCCTTTTTTCAGGCGGGAAAAGGACTCTTCGGCAACAGCTTCTTCGTACTGCTTGGTCTCGAAGTTACGACCCGAGAGCAACGCGACGAGATCCTGTAACTTGCCGCGCCGGAACTCCGAGGTGAAAGCCACGCGCAACATATCTGTGTACTTTGGATCGTAAATGTCGTCGTTGACATCCTTGAGCCATCGCATCGCTGGCAGAAACTCGGACGCTGCGAAGGCTTTGTCGTTCTTTTCGATTTTGGATAGGAACTCCGGCGCGACAGACAAGTGACAGAAGTAATCAATTGCCTTGCGCAGCAAGTTGCCGCCGTAGGTCTCGTTGACAGAGATCTTCGACATCGCAAAATCTGCTTGCGAAAGCTCTGTCCCGGCTGAGTTTACGCGGATGAAGATTTCGGTAACGGTCTCAATATCCAGGTCGTCTGCCAGTTCGATAATGCCAACGTGATTGTTGATGATCTTGCTGACCCGCTGGAGCACCTTGCCGACCTGCTTGCGATTGGCAGCAGGATTCTGGGCGGCGTATTGTTCCGTCAGATCGATCAGGTCAGCGTCCGGTGCGAAGACTACCGCAACGTCTTCGATCCATGCGCCGTCCTTGCGTATGGCTGGATTGGACACCTCAAAGCGTTGTTCCTGCGGATGAAAGGCAATGCGGATTCGCAGTGTCTCATAATCCTTGGTGAGTACTTCGCGGCCGAGCAGCGAAGCCATTAGAGCTGTGACCCTCTGCTGCCCATCGATGAGTATCCGCTTGCCGGCGGCCGAAGAACCGTCCTTCAATTTCACGGTTGGATTGCGCCAAGTAATCAAATAGCCTATGGGATAGCCCTGATAGAGGGAATCCAGCAGGTTTCTGACTTTGACTGCCTCCCACACGAAAGGGCGTTGAATCTCAGGAATGGCGATTTCGCCGGACTTGACCCAAGTAAGAATGGTTTCGATCGGATGCGGTGTGACGGAATAGCGTTGGGTGGACATTGCTTACTTGCTCCCTGTCAACAGATCAACCAGCAGCCCCTCAGATTCTTTCTCAATGGCAAGAATGTCGGAGCTGATTTCCTCTAGCGTGCGCAGCGGCTGCGGCTTATAGAAGTGTCGTGTGAAGCTGACCTCGTAGCCTATCTTGGTCGCTCCCTTTTTGATCCAGGCATCTGGGGTGTATGGAAGCACCTCACGGCGGATGAAAGCCTCCACGCCGCCCTCTTCCAGCAACGGCACCTGCTCGGTATCGCGAAGCTCTGAGTCGGGCTCGTACTCGACAATCACGGACTTGCCCTCTACCGTTGCTTCGTAGAGGCCATACAGCGTATCGACCTTGGCCTTGACCGCTTTCTGCACCTTGGCAATGACAGGCGGCGCGGTCCCGACGCGCCAGCTCACGGCTTTCAGTATCTGCTTGAGGTCAGAGGATGTGAGCTTGATCTCTGCCGTCCTGAGTGCCGCGTCCACCCGGTCACGAAAGACGTTGTGGTCCTCGAAGAGCTCTCCGCCTAGGGCGTCGCGCAATTCGGTGGCGACTTCGACCAGCCGGAAGTCGCGCTCCCAGGTTTTTGGATCGAGTAGCTTGTTCTTTTTCTTCTCGGGCAAACCCTTCTTTGCATTGCTGTCCTCTTCATCATCGCCCTCTTCGTCATCGCCACCCCACTCCGCCAGGCGCTTTTCGAGCGCGGCGGAGATTCTGACGAAGTTGGTGAACAGATCGTCGCCGAATTCATCATGGAGTGTGGAGCGTATTTCCTCGTCACCTGAGGCGAAACGCAACGTCTGTATGGCCTTTAGGGTCAGTTGGCTATGCAAGCGGAGCGGGCGTTCCACCGTGACCTTCCAATAGCCGAACGCGGCGTTGGGAAAAATCTTGGACTCGGGCGTTTCATTGAAATCAAGGAAGGCACGATTGATGCGCTCTATGTCCTCGGCAGAGAGCTCGCAGTTCTTCTTCCCAAGGTTCTTGCGCAGCGGCTTGAACCATTGGGTCGCATCAATTAACTGCACGTGGCCCCTGCGTTGCGCAGGTTTTCGGTTTGAAACTACCCAGACGTACGTGGCAATGCCGGTGTTGTAGAAGAGGTTTAGTGGCAACGCGACAATGGCCTCCAGCCAGTCGTTCTCAATCAGCCAACGGCGTATATTGCTCTCGCCCTGACCAGCGTCGCCGGTGAATAGTGACGAACCGTTGTGGACCTCGGCGATGCGGCTGCCGAGGACTGACTTCGAGTTCATCTTCGATGCCATGTTGGCGAGGAAGAGCATCTGACCGTCGCTGGAGCGGGTGACCAGTTTGAGTTCCTCGCCCTGGTGCATCACCCGGAAGCGCGGATCGCGCATCCCATCCTTTCCGCCCATGTCACCCAGGTCCTTCTTCCAGCTCTTTCCGTAGGGCGGATTGGAGAGCATGAAGTCGAATTCCTCGGCGGGGAAGGCGTCATGCGAAAGCGTAGACCATTCCGCGCCGCCGATGATGTGGTCGGCGCTATCACCCTCGCCTTTGAGCAGCATGTCTGCCTTGCAGACTGCGTAAGTTTCAGGGTTGATCTCCTGACCGTAGAGCAGGCACTTGACTTCCTGGCCGCGCTTTGCGGCGATCGCCGTGACTGTCTCCTCGCCCACGGTGAGCATTCCGCCGGTGCCGCATGCACAGTCGTATAGCAGGTAGGTGCCGGACTTGATCTCTGCCTCGATTGGCAGGAATACCAGGTTCGCCATTAGCCGAACGGCGTCGCGCGGCGTCCAGTGCTCGCCAGCCTCCTCGTTGTTCGCTTCATTAAACTTGTGAACTAACTCCTCAAAGACCGTACCCATGGAGTGGTTGTCGATGCCAGCCGGGGAGAGGTCAATGTCGGGGTCAAGGAACTTGTTGATCAGCGTACCGATGGCATCGGCCTTGGAGAGGGTAGAGAGCTGGTTGCGAAACTTAAAGTTCCCTAAGATGTCCTGGACGTTGGACGAGAAGCAGTTGAGGTAGTCCTCAAAGTCGATGAGCAGTTGCTGTTGGCTGCCGCGCGACTGGAGGTCGCGCAAGGTGAACCTCGAAGTGTTATAGAAGGACTGCCCCGCAGCATCGCACAGGGCCGCTCTTTGCTCAGTGATGCACGCCTCATCCAACATTTTCTTAGTATCGAGCACCGCCTGCTTGGTCGGCTCGAGCACCGCATCCATGCGCCGAATGACGCACATGGGCAGGATGACATCGGGATACTTGCCCCGCTTAAAGAGATCGCGAAGGACGTCGTCGGCGATGCCCCATATAAAAGATACGATTTTGTTGTGCGTTGCCTGGTCCACTATCGCGTTTACCCTTCCCAACCATCAGATCACAGCAGTGATGCCGGTCGTTCCAGCCCCGAGCTTCTCACGCCATCGCTGGCGAGCATTTGCGATGTCGAGAGCTCGTACCTAATCCTATCTCTATGGACCTGTCGACGTCCGAAAAAAGCGCACGACTTCCCCGAGCGGAATTGGCTCTACCCGCGAGTAGCCCAGAGGACTTGGGAGTCCTAGTTACCTAATCCGGAATACTGATTCTGTACTAACTAGTGCATTCGTGAGAAGTTTTGAGCGAACAACAAGAATGAGGTCAATCCTGGAAGGTTGACGACGGTGTATTCCATTGCTGCATAGATGCTCTCGTCGTTGTTTACTAACCCATAGGTTTTCACACGGGCCGAAACGGGCTAGGCAGCCGTTTTCGGCCCTTTGTTTATGCGGGTCCCAGAGGGGTGGTTTTCGACCCTTTCCACACAGGCCCGATTGACCCGTTTGAGCACCTTCCGGACGGTGGCGGTTGAGATTCGGTGGTCGAGGGCGAGCTCGCGGAGGGTTCGGCCTTCATCACGCTGGTCCCGGATGGCATCCTCGTCGAGTTCCAGGGCGCGGCGACCGATGTGGCGGCCCTCGAGCTTGGCGCGGCGCATGCCGGCACGGACCCGCTCAACGATCAGATTCCGCTCCAACTCCGCGATCGCGCCAACGATGACGATCATCGCGCGCCCGAGCGGCCCACCGGTATCGATGTTCTCCTGGCGGCTGACGAATTCAATGTTCAGGTGGTTCAGACCGTCCAGTACCTCCAGAAAGTGGCGGACCGATCGCGCCATGCGATCGAACGCCCAGACGACAACCACGTCAAACCGGCCGCGGCGGGCGTCGGCCATCATTTCATCCAGTCCCGGCCGCTTCGACTTCGCTCCGGAGATCATGTCCTGATACTCCCGGACAATCTGGTAGCCGCGCTGATCGGCCAGGGCGCGCAGGTCGTAGAGCTGAGTTTCAGGATGCTGATCGATGGTCGAAACACGAAGATAAATTGCAGCACGCTTCATGAAAGGCTCCCAAACGATCAATCTTAACATGTCTTAGACATGTAAATCCATTTCAAAAGCCCTCGTAGTAAACGTCGATCCAGCAAATAACGAAGTCGATGTGGTGCTCGGCACCCAGATCACGATCACCTTTGATCAGTTGATCGACACCACGACGATTGACGAAAGCACCTTCTCTGTCACCGGCCCCGGCCAGACACAGATCCTCACCGCGGGCCAACTGATTGCCAAGGATGGCGACACCCTTCTCAGCCGCGAATATATTGAAGGCACTTTCGCTTTCGATACGGACGCACAGGGACGATCCGTTGTCAGCTTCGTCCCGAAGCGCCACTTCCAGCCCAACGTGCAGTACCAGATTCTGCTGCTCGGCCTCGATGCCTCGCTGACTACAGATGTCATCAAGAATCCCGCGGGCGATGGCATGACCACCAGCTACAGCTGGTCATTCCAGACCGGCGATCTCAACCTGGCTGTCCCGCCCGTCCAGTCTCTGCTCATCGAGAACACACTGGCGTCGGCCATCAACCCAGTCGATATCAAGATCCTTCCCCGCAAGATGGTAGGCGCCGATCTCACTCAGGTCATCGACATCATCTTCCCGGGCCCAATCGACCCCGCATCCATCGACCTCAACGAACTGATGATCAGCATCGAGCCGATCATGGGCGATCCCCGGATCGCCGTCCCACCGAGCCTTCAACCTAGGAATACCGTCTTTCCGGCCCGTTTGCCCCATTAGCAATCCATTGCCGGAATGACGCCGCCGGCGGCGCTGCCGCCTGTGTATATGCTGCTTCCCGCTAGATTCCTGTAGGTGGCTGGAGGGCTGCTTTGAAGACACTGAGTGAAGTTGCATTGATCTATCACTCAGGGGTGCGGAAATCTGGTTTTTGATGATAAATGGGTGCGGAAATTTGGTTGAAGGGTGATTAGAAGGTGCGGAAATTTGGGTGATGACCTGATCTATCAGGAAGCTGGCTAACGGTTTGTCCGGGAGGGGGATGAAGATGGAGATCATTACTGGGAGCTGGCATTCCCCTCCCCGGCGCCGCAACATAGCGCGATGAGGATCAATTCCTACGGCGCCTGCCCGACTAGCGTCGCGGCGCGCTTCAAGCACTTAAGTTCACCTGGCCTGCGCTGCCCAGTTAGCTCGGAAGAACGCGGCAAAGTACGGCAGAGCCTGCAACCCCCGCGCAACCTGTTTCCCCTCTGGAATGAGTGATATCTGAGGGCAGGAGAAATCGAGCGGCGGTGAACCCCACTGGGGGCACCGCCGCTCGGGATCGTACCTGAATCGACTTCGAGGAGAATACCGATCTCACCCCTCGCGAGTGGCCCCTACCACCACGTCTTGCACAACTGCTCGATTTCTTGAGCCCGTGCGGGGTCGGGAACATTGGATGTGACGGGAGGGAGGATTGAGGAAGGACCCCATACGGTCGCGCCCGCATGGTTGATGTAGCGGAGGTTGATGTCACACTTGCCGCCGCTTCTTTCAACTGCCATGACCGCTCCCAATTCCCCGCTGAATTCTCCGGTTCCCCCGACGAGGTGAAAGGTGGGAACTACAATCCAGGAACCCTTCTTGTCAATCACTCCCCATTTATCACCAACCTTTACAAAAGCAAGCCCTTGACCAAAGGGCAGAGCCTTATCGAAGGTCGGTGAAATGGCAAATGCGCCCGTTGTGTCTATGTACCCGTATTTGCCGTTGGTCCGCACGAAAGCTAGACCGTCCGAAAAGTCCCCTGCCTCTTCGAATGCTGGCGAGATGACGAACTTCCCGTGAACGTCAACAAACCCTGTTTTGGAACCGCACTTGGGTTCGACACTAGCCAAGCCATTGTGGAAACCGTTAGGCTGCAAGCAAACGGAAACAGAGCTCGAAAGTATGTTGCCAGCACGATTTATTACCCACCATGGCTGACCAGGTACGCCAATCCATGCAACTCCATCGCTAAAGTCACCTATAGAGACGACTCTCTGCTGGGACTTAATATTTAGGGGTATTCCAAGGGTGTCGATGTAATAGACACGTTTTAGGGCGTGGAATTCAAGCTTGCCCAGCGGACTCTGATTCGCATCGATTGCCGCGCGCCCGTCATGAAATTGGCTACACTCGCTAATCGTGTATTGAGGACGGATTTGGAAGACTCCATCAAATTTAATGTAGCCCCAAAGGCCGCCTTGGCGCACACATGCCAATCCCTCGCTAAAGTCTCTTCCGTCGTCAAACCGGGCTGGAATTCTCAGTGCTCCGCTTGGATCAATGTACCCCACCTTTCCATTGAGTTCGGCTCTTGCTAATCCCCCGGAGAAAGCACTTGAGTCTTGGAACTGCGCGGGAATGACTAATTCTCCCTTTGAGTTGATATAGCCAGTTTTGCCTTTAATGATCACCGCGTATCGGTCGGATATCCCCGGCCCCGGTACAGTCTCCGTGTAGCCACCAATGAACCCTATTCCGATAACGAAAAGCAGTTGAGTTGTTGTGATCAGCAGTCTTACCCTTTTTGAAATCAACCGTCTCCGCCCAGTCTAAAAGAATATTAGATCCACATCTTAAGAACTACATCTCATATCGCTACTGCCCTGTGCTAATTGGAAGGCACGTTTCAGGTACATAAGTTCCAGCCATATCCTCGTCTTCAAAGCACTGAGTTGGCTTGTAGGTCGCTCCATTGAATCTGTAGATATTGAGCATGTGTTTTGATTGCAGAACCAGATCTCGATGTCCGCCTGTGGATGTGCTAAGCATGCCAACTGTTTCGGCCATGTCCTCGAGTAAGATCTCATACTTCGCCCCAACTTGCTGCCAAACCTGAATACCACTGCAGCCCCCAGCGCCGCAAGAATCCGGGTCGGAACCGGAATCCGCCAGTAAGAATGTCACAGACCCGTCGTCCGCTGTGTCCAACACTTTTGCTTTCTCTTTAGGGCGGGACTTGATCCCGAACTGCTTCAGATAACCCAACGGAATTGGAATAGTCCCATATCTGGTGTTTGTAATCGCTGCTTTAGCCTCAGCAAGAAGCGCTTGTTCAGGGTCGTGCTGGGGAGAATTGCTTTGTGCTTGGACAGGCTGGATGGCCTCTACGGGCTGGACATGCTGCGCGACTTCGAGACGATCATGCCGCCCAAACTCCCTGTCGAATGCGACCCCGCACATACCATTTTCGCTGCGTGTAGGTCGGACAGTAATGATGTGTTCCCACGTTGGGAGGAGTTTGCCAAATGTGAAGTACTGTACGTAAACGCATTCGCCATCCGAAGGGCCCATAGCGTACCTGGCAGGATTTTCCGCATCCATAATGGGACGATTCAGCGCTACCGAGCTGAGCATCCATAGGACAACAACCGTCCCGCCAAACAAGATCTTCTTCTTATGCTGCGAATAAATCGTATTCAAGCTCATCAGTAAGATCTCCTTGGTTTCGCAATGTCAGACCTGAAATGCTCTTGTGTTAGCAGTGTCATTTGGAGCCTCGCATGTATCCGTAACCTTGGAATCCACAAAATGCGAAGAACAGGAGAGTGGGGACGCCACCCATCCAAATTGAAGCGATGAAGAAGAACCAGTTAAGCCCCCCATACTTCCACCCTCTCGCATCCCCGACTACAATATTCCCCAGACCATTCCAGAGTAGGTTTAAGCCTAATAGAAGCAGTACTCGCTGCACCCTCGGCTTGCATATGGGAGTGGTCGGACTTGTGAAAGTGGTGGAGCTTGGCGTTGGTGCCTGGTAGCACCCACAAGCAGGACATATATCGACGCAAGCAAGGATCAATTTCCCGCATGCACGACAATATTTTGTGAAGTCACTTCCTCTTTGCTGCGCGTCGGATTCTGGCGCTGCGCGCTGTGAGGGTTTGTCGGAATAGTGCTCCTTCAGACCTGAGAATGCCTGCTGAACAAGTTTGAAAGTCTCCTCCGCTTTCCTGCGCAGCCGCGGGTCGTTCTCGAATCGATCAGGGTGCCATACTTTGACCAAGTCCTTGTACGCAAGGGTTATCTCATCGAAAGAGACTGGCTGTTTCAGGCCCAAGGTCGAGGCTTGGTCATGGCATCTTGGACAGTTACAGCTTGTCATTGTATCGGTTCATCCTTTGACAGAGTTGAGCGTACTTCAGGTTCTCTTTTTGCTCGCTTTTTCACCTATGAGTTTTCCTGCAGCAACCACTATCACCACCCACAGCGCATCGTGAACGCAGATAACCCCGTAAAGCAATATCTCTGGGATTTTTGTATCGACGTTGCCGAATCTTCGCCCGTCGAGCCAGGAGACGGCACACAGGAAGGCGTCGTTGTTGTGGAGGAGCTGTGGAATAACGGGAAGCCAGCCATTGTAGCGGTCGAGGGACATCAGAATTGTGATCACTAGGTAGGAAAATAGTGAAGCAACTAGAACAATGAATTCCAATCGGTACCGTTCTTGCAATTTCTCAATGAATTCGTTCATACCCTCTCCGGTCTTGTTCTTTCTCCGTAAGTCATTTATGTAATGGACAGTCCCACCATTCAAATCCGATCACAAAGCAGATCTGGTACCCAATCCCATAGATTTGGTCCACGGTCCAGTGCAATGAGCCCAGATCAGTGCCATCCCTAGTGCAATAGCGCCCGATAGAAGAATCGCAAGCGCTCCACACGGGATGTCCGGACCCTGCCTCGAGGCACACGTACCACTTGAGACCACGAACGGGTCGCCATTGGGGTCATACGAAATCTTCGTATTCGCGAAAATGGGGTGTTGCTCATAGTAGCTTTGTTGCTGGAAAACAACAAGCCAAGATTGCGGAGTGGACGATATCCGTAAACGCTTTGGGCAACGGGTCAGGCAACTGCGGATGAAGCGCGGACTGACTCAGGTTGTGCTTGCCGAGCGGCTAGGAATTGATCGCTCCTACCTCGCCTCCATTGAACGCGGGGGCCGGAATGTATCTCTTCTGAACCTGCAGGTCTTTGCAGACGGCTTCGGACTGACACTTTCCCAACTTTTCTCAAAGCTCTGAACCGCGCCTCAGGAAACGTCGCTGCCCCGGAGGCTCAGAGCGCCTCAAGGGAGGTACAGCGCGCTGGAGCGGGGCAACTGCCTGGGATGATTGTCACTAATTTACACAATGGCCGCACCGGTTCTGACCACACGGCGCGATCCAAGAAATTAGAGGGTTGGTGTGGCGCGGAGGATACTAGATAGGAGGGAGGGAGTATGTCTGCTGCTGCACTTCGGTCTTTTCCTTTTTCGACGCTGTCAAACTTCACTTCTGCCCATTGCCATGAGCCGTGGTCAACGAAACTGCAGGCAAAATCATAGGGTTTGGACGTGTTGCGAGATACTAGATAGGGGTAGGGAGTAATTTTATGACCTGCTGCGACCCCGTTCCTGCCTTTTTCGACTTCAGCACCTTCCAAGTCGGTCCTGGTTTCTGGACCACCGTTCCTGCCGACATCGCCGCCGACCTTCTCCGCCACCACATGAGCCGGGCTTGGCAGGTGATCACCGACTACCAGCTTCCGATCCCATCTTCGCAGAACCGGCTCGAGTTGGCTGTCATGCTGGGCGTCGAGGCGGAATTGCTGTTTTTCAATGCTGCCACCTTCGAGCCGTGCCAAGAAGACCGCGATCTCTTGTTTGCCGATTCTCTCCAGCCCGTTCCTTACTACGTTCAATAGCTCGCACGGGCCGTGAATCACCGGCCCAGCAACTCTTCTAAACCGATCCGAAGAAATATTCCCGATGGAGCTTGCTGCAGCGTTTGGCGCGACGGGCCTCCGGGCGCAATCTGAGAATGAAAGAGCAATTACCACCAAGGAGTTTCATATGAATACCGCCGAGCACATCACTTTTGACCAGCTTCCCCCGGCATGCAAATGCCTTTTGAGCATCGCCACCACGGCTGCTTGCCTGCGAGCTGGGAACAGCCGCCGACAGTCGGACCCGGCACTGGCTTCCATCGTCCGTGAGTTCTGGAATAGCTCGGCCCTTGCGCCAGCAGACTTGCAGAATTTCAACGACATCACCGAGCTGTTATGCATGTACTTCAAGACAACCCGGCCAACGCACAACTAGCCAGCTCCACCTCCCGGCACAGTGAAGTGCCCCCAACCTGGACCAGGGGCGTGTCTGCATGAACGCCCCATCCAGTCCTCATGTCATCCGCCTCTCTGATCGCGACCAACAGCTGATTTCCGCCGGCCTGAGCTGGATCGTCGCCAACTACGATCTCTATCGCGTCAAGGGCCAGGTTCCAAACGCGCGGCCCGACCGACTCTGGAAGAAAAACCTCAACAAGGGCGTCTTTGACCAGCGGTTGGCGGATCGAGTCCTCGCAATGTACACGAAGGTCCTGTCCCTGATAGCCGGTGGACGCCTTCGGGTCACCACATCGACGGACATTGCTGCCTGCGCTCTTGCCATCCGCGTCGCAGTCACGCGCCATCACCACGAACATCACTTGCTCGATATTGCCGATATCGACGCCTCATCGGCCCGCCTACTCCGTCGCCTGGAAACCGTGCGCAAACGCGCCAAGCGTGCGGAGATCCGGCGGTTGGGAGAGGGCGGATATCAAGAGGCCGCTCACGCCTGGCGAGAGTTTTCCACCTGGCTGCGTATCCACCTGCTCGATTGCCCATGCAAGCGGAAGCGCCGGATCCCACCACGCCGTCATCGCCGCCTTCTCGTCAACGAATTTGCACAGTTGGCGTGGAACGAGTTGACCGATCGCAGACACAACATCCCGGACGATCGTGAACTCCGGAGGCTCGTTCGCCTCTGCCTTCGTTACGTCCGCCGGTATCGTTCGCGCTTCAGCTTCTGGGATCTCACCCATGACAAGATCACCGCAGCGGCGCATTTTGCCAATTTTGTAATTCTTCACGGAGAAAAAGCAGAAAGAAAGAAGGGGACGCAATGAACAAAAACAAAAGTACGTCACGCAAAGTGACTGGCACTGAACCAGACAATCGAGTCCGTGGAGAGAAACGGCTTGAGCTCATCCTGCTGGGTCTAGACGAAGGCAAATCACAGCGCAGGATCGCAGCTGAACTTGGATACGATGAGGGCACCGTCCGCCGTTGTATCGAGATTATGCAGCTTCCGGAGCTGTCTCTCACTCGTATATTGGAAGGTGCACCGGCGGAGAAGTACATCCGTGCTGAACGTCGCCGGGCATTGCAGAACGCGCAGCAGCTACAGCTTGCTGCAGAGAAAGAAGCCTCCCTGACATCCATGTTGCGGCGGCTTTCCGAGGAAGAGCAGACTGGCTGCCACAGCGATGCCTTGGCAAGACTTATTCTTCGCTCGCTGCGAAAACAATGGGGCGGCGGTTATGCCGTACAGCTGATAAGCGCGGTGGAGTGGGAAAACTTGGGCGTTGCAGACCGGATGGTAATACCCTCGTCTAATCCTTCTAAAACGCTCGCGCTTTGCGGGTGGGGCAAGGAGACTGGAGACGGTAACGAAGTGGTAGCACTCTCGATCAACGTGTTGCGATTGGCACTACCGCTGATCACACCTGAGTGGGCCATTCGCTGCCGGGCACTGAAGAAAGTGAGGAACGCACTTGAAAACCCTCGCCAGTGCCTCGCCAAACTTCGCGGTTAGGTGACGTATATATAATGTCACAGTCACATGTCTAAGAAACCTCCAGCGCCGCCGCGGGACAAACGATCGAGGGAGGATCTCGAATTGTTCACTCTTGCCTTGGTGGATCGCGGCGTCAATTCAGCCTATTTGTTGCTCTCCGCTGGAATCTCGCAGGGAGCGGCGCTTCCAGTTCTGGGCCGACTCGAAAGCTCAGGTTATGTTCGCCATGGCAAACCTGGTCCCAGGGGCAGGACGGAATTCGAACTCACTGCGGCCGGGCGTCGACACCTGCAAACTGGGTGGCAACCGCTGCTGGAGGCTCCCATCTTAGGCGATATCGAGAGCATTCTGCGAATAGCCGATCTTGCAGTCCTGTCCGGCGCCAGTAGAAAGACGGTCTCCTCCTACTTGAAGCGCGCGGCCGATGCTCGGGCGATCGATTCGAAGAACAGGAAGATTGAGGCCGGTGAAGCCAAGGCCGCTCTTTCGGATAATCCCGACGATGGTCTATATAGATGGATGCTGGCGATGAATTCGACCGTACGGCTCACCGCGGAAGCCAAGTTTCTCCGCCAACTGGCTGTCGCACTGCCTAAGCGGTCCTGACTCCAACCACAAAACCCTGAAAAGAGGTGTATCAAGGTTCCTATAGCCTTTGTACACGTTTCGGCGCCCAACCGGTCCTAAGTAGGATGCCAGCAGCCCACAGAGATGAAAGGCGGATAATCGGCAGTTTGGCTG
The DNA here is from genome assembly GCA_964563875.1 of uncultured Acidobacteriaceae bacterium. Lineage (GTDB taxonomy): Bacteria > Acidobacteriota > Terriglobia > Terriglobales > Acidobacteriaceae > TOLSYN. Next base: position 18,639 of record CAZLZA010000030.1, on the reverse strand, counting down.
CACTTTCCGCGTAGCGGTTAGCGATGGAGGCAAATTCATGCCTAAGGGTTTCCACCTATTCCATCGAGGGCGGCTTGCAGGCACAATAAAAAAGCTTTACTGCTGTAGGCTGTCATCAGCCAACTGAATGCCGGAGTCAACGTTGTAGGCGACTCCATACCAGCCGGGATCAGAAATCGGCGATCCCACAATCACAGGAATGAAAATTCATCAAAGGATCGCGCAGAGCTGCGCGTAGTCGTCCCCGTGTGCAGCGGTGCTCCTTCTCTTAATGGAGGAGGAGCGCCAGCCAATTCAAAAGGAAGTAGAAATGAACATTTCAGAAGCCATGCCCCGGTTATGAGTGCCGGCACAAGCCGGCCACCTCATACGGAGGCGACAATTGACGCAATACCAGACCCGACCCGCCGAGACGCCTGTCTTGGCATTCACCGCACTTCTATCAGACCAAGAAGTAGCCGACATCCTGATCATGACCGTCGAGTGGGTTCGCTCTCACGCCAGTGAGATTCCCGGACTCGAACGTCTCGGCATGTACTACCGCTTTCACCGCAAGCCGATTGAGCAATGGCTTGGCAGCCTCGATTGCCTTCTTGAGGCTGACCGGGTCGCCGCGCTCCTGAATGTTCCCCCGAGCTGGGTGTACGCCAACGCTGATCAGATCCCTGGCGTTCTGCGCCTCGGCCGCTACATTCGCTTCCGTCCCACGGTCATTGGGCAATTCCTCAACGGGTCTGAGGCTTGCCAATGATCGTCTTTACCCCCACAATGAGGCCACGGCTGAAGCATCGCGGAAAGGTTAAAGCGGTGCGCGACAAACACCAACGCCCCTCGCTTCGGGACGTTGGCAGCAAGTGGAAGGTGACATATTGGGACTACACTTCCGGCGAGCCGAAACACCGTTCAAAGGTCTGGGCGAAGAGTGTCGCGAGCACGCAGCGCGAGGCTCAGCGTCTGGCCGACGACTTCATCAAAGAGGTGAATTCGAAGAACAACGACCCGCGCCTGCAGTCCTTGGACGACAACACCGTGGCTGGTCTGGAAAAGAGATGTCAAGAATTGACCTGGCCACTTCTCAAGAAGCCAACTCGTATGAACTACGACTACTTCTTTGGCAAATATTTGATCCCGGCGCTCGGGAGCACGCGAATGGCTGAGTTGAGTACCATGGAGTTGCAGGCGTTCTTCAATTCGTTCATCGGCAAGCTGTCGCCGTACACGATTAAGAACATGCATGCCTCTCTGCGTGCTGCTCTGGCTCAGGCGGTAGTCTGGGAAATAATTGATAGGAATCCGGCAATCGGAGTGAAACTTCCGAAGAAGAAGCCGGTGAAGCCGACGATGTTGCTGGCGTTTCCCGAGATCAAGGCCATGCTCGAGACCCTGCCAGAGCCGGCATGCACGATCGTTACAGTGATCGTGTTTGGCTCGATGCGGGTTGGTGAAGCTCTGGCGCTCAGGTGGAATGACATCCTGAGTGATCGCATCATCATCGACGAACGGCTGTATGACAAGGATCTGGATGATCCGAAGACGCTGCACGGCAATCGTGAAGTCCCCTTCGATAGCCACGGAATCATCCAGAAGGCTTTGACGCGGATGTGGAAAAAGACGAAGTTCCGGGGTCCTGAAGACTTCGTCTTTGCCACTCGGACTGGAACACCGACGGAGCGGAGGAACGTGTTGCGGCATTTGAAAGACGCTGCGCAGGAACTGAAGCTCCCCAAAGGTGTTGACTTCCGTAGCTTCCGTACCATGCATGCCAGCCTGATGCGACGCACTGGGGCGCGCGCAGAAATTACGCGCGATAACATGGGCCATTTGGAAGTTGGGACCACCACGGAGATCTACTCCAAGACGTGGTGGGACGAGCGAGCGGCTGCGGTGTCGGCTGTGGTTGATCTGGTGATGAAGTCGGATGAAAAGCAGGATGGGGAAGAGAATCAGCAGAAGGAAGAAGAACCACGCCGGATGCTGTTTAAGTCAGACGCTAAGCCCGGGCTATTGGCGCCCCAACTAGCGCCCCAGCACCACTAATAGTGCAAATGAAGCCTGGTACTTGATTGTAAGTTGTTGAATTTAATGGTCGGGGAGAGAGGATTTGAACCTCCGACCCCCTGGTCCCGAACCGGATTCAGGCCATTATTGAAATCTATGAAATTTGAAGGATCGCAACTGCTTCATATTGAATGCTTTGCGAACCTTACGTTGATCGCTGTTGAATTTTGATGAGCCAGGATGCTTTGACCGCTACAAAATCATCTACAGCAAGACTCGTTTTTCCGTGCCCCCTCCCGCTCACTCAGTCGCCACCCCTGATGGCTTCCCCTTTCATGTTTCATGCGTCCCCATTTGCCAGGAATATAGATCGGCACTCCCCTATTTCTGGTCGGCCCCAGATTGGGTCTTGCCAACGTTTGCAGAAGAGCTATGCTGAAGAAAATGTCAGCTTGTCACGGGACCCGGAACCTAGCCGGGGAAGAGCCTCTCAGTTTCTTACGCTTCTTCCCCGCTTGTGGCTAAGCGTTAGCATTTCCCCCCTTCCGCCGCCAGAGCTGCCTACAGAAAAACAAGGGAGCTATTACAAACATGAACGATCCGCGAGGTTCCTTATGGCGCAAATGGGATTTGCACGTTCACACTCCTGAATCGCTTGTTCATGAGTACGATGGAGCTGATCCATGGCCGCAATTCATCGACGAGTTGGAGCATCTACCAGCGGAGTTCAAGGTCATCGGAATTAATGATTACATCTTCCTTGATGGCTACAGGCGAATTCTGAAGGAAAAGGCTGCGGGGCATTTTAAGAATATCGACCTATTCTTGCCTGTGATCGAGCTGCGGTTGGACAAGTTTGGGGGCAGTCAGAACCATCTCAAGAGGGTCAACTACCACATTATCTTCTCAGACGAGCTCGGAGCTGATCTCATCGAACACCAGTTCCTTAATGCGCTTCCGAGCAAATATATCCTGAGTCCTCAGTACGATGATCTCCAGAAGAAAGGAAAATGGCAGGCGCTCCCAACAAAACAAAGCCTTGCGGACCTCGGCCAACAAATCATAGATAGCGTCCCTGCGAACGAGAAAAAGAACTATAAGACGCCTCTCGTTGAAGGGTTCAACAATCTCTGCCTGAGTCTCGATTCCTTAAGCGAGGCGCTTTCGTCGCCGTACTTCAAAGACAAATACGTGACTGCCGTTGGCAAAACAGAATGGGCTTCCATCAACTGGAACGACAACACCATTGCGGACAAGAAGACGATAATCAATGGCGCACGTCTGGTATTCACCGCTTCAGATTCCCGGCAGCATTGGGAAAACGCCAAGAAATCGCTCACAGATAGTGGCGTCAATGATTGCTTGGTGGATTGTAGCGACGCACATCATTTTGCATCCTCGGACCATAAGGATCGGCTTGGAAATTGCCTCACATGGATGAAAGCAGACACGACCTTTGAAGGTCTCCTGCAGGTGTTGATCGAGCCCGTGGAGCGAATCTATGTTGGCGACCTACCGCCTGAGATTGCGAAGGTCAGAGCCAATCCAACCAAGTACATACGGGATCTCCAAATTAGGCGCAAGACAGGTACAACATTTTCAGAAAAATGGTTCGATAACACAATTCCCCTGAACGACGGCATGGTTGCCATTATCGGGAACAAAGGAAAAGGGAAAAGCGCGTTCACAGATATACTCGGCCTTCTCTGCAACACCAAACAAAACAGGGATTTCACTTTTCTATCGCCCGACAATTTCCGGCAGACCAAAGACAACAAGGCGAAGCACTTTGAGGCGGTAATTACTTTCGAAAGCGGGAATACAATCACCAAGGGGCTGGAAGCTGCCGTTGACGAAAAGCAGCCAGAACTTATCAAGTACATTCCACAAAACTTCCTCGAAAAAATATGCACACAGCTCGGAAAGATCGAAGAAACAGACTTCGACCGAGAATTGAAGAAGGTCATCTTCTCGCACGTAGATATCCCCTACAGGCTGGGCAAGGTGTCACTCGACGATCTGATCTCATACAAAACCTCGGAGGCCAACGAGAAAAGCGATCTGCTCAAGGCAGAGCTGCACAGGATCAACGAAGAAGCCACCTCCCTCGAGACGAAGATGGAGCCTGAATACCGCGAAAAGATTCAGAACCTCTTGAACGTGAAGCTTGAGGAACTCAAAGCGCATAATTCCGCCTCCCCCGCCGCGGTTGTAAAGCCAGAGAATGACCCTGTGCGCCAGAAACAAATCTCAGAAGCGGCTACAGCAATCGACGCTGCGAAGCTTGAGCTGCAAACAATCGAGAAGGACACTGAGAACACATCCCAGAACCAATCGACTGTGCTTCAATTGATCACGGCCTCGCAGAGATTAGCAGCTAGGATCGACAATATTGACCGGCAAGTTCAGGCTTTCTTCGCCGACAGTGCCGACGATATGACCCGGCTCGGCATCACTAGGAAAGATGTCCTGACAATCGCGGTACACAGGTCAACGTTGGAAGCAAAGCAAATATCTCTTGCCACAGAAAAACAGGAGATCGATAAACAGCTCGATCCTAAGCTTCCCACCAGCTTGCCAAGCAAAGCTGTCGAAGTGGAAAAACGAATTGAAAAACTTCAAAGCGACCTCGATGAGCCTAATCGGCGATATCAGGCGTATCAAGCAGCTCTCAAACAATGGGAATTACAGGGGCAAAAGATACAAGGTGCTGAAAGTTCTCCAGGGACGATCAAGTACTATGAAGCCCAACTTAAGGCGCTGGACGAGATACCAGACTTGTTGCAAGAAACTCGAAGTCGCCGAATGGCGAAAGCGAAAGAAATTCACGCCGTCATTCGGGAACTCGCCGAGACGTACCGCGAGCTATATGCTCCGGTAAACACTTTCATCGAATCAAGTCCGCTTGCAAAGGACAAATTCCAACTAAACTTTGAAGTAGGAATTGTCGATACCGGATTTGCCGACAAGTTTTTCGAAATAGTAAGCTACGGTCCCGCCGGAAGCTTCTGCGGAATAGAACCGGGCTCCAAAGCGCTAAGGGCCATTCTCGCGCGGCAAGATTTCAATTCAGCGGCAGGAATTGAGGCGTTCCTTTCGGAACTCATGACCGCACTGCAAACTGACCAGCGGGCTGGTGGAAAACCCGTGAGAATAGCTGATCAGCTTCGAACGAAGAAATTCGTTCTGGATTTGTACGATCTCATGTTCTCACTGGATTACATTCGCCCACGCTATGCCTTACGCATGGGGAACAAGGAGCTTGCGCAACTGTCCCCTGGGGAGCGCGGCACCTTACTCTTGGTGTTCTACTTGCTCGTGGATAAGGACGATATCCCTTTAGTGATTGACCAACCAGAGGAGAACCTAGATAACCAGACCGTTTACGAATTGCTCGTGCCTTGCATGAAAGAAGCAAAGCGCAGACGACAGGTTTTCATCGTCACTCACAATCCTAACTTGGCGGTCGTCTGTGACGCAGAGCAGGTAGTCTGCGCAAATCTCGATAAGAAGAACAATTGGACCATGGAGTACTTGTCAGGCGCAATCGAGAATCCCACAATCAATAAGGCTATCGTTGACATATTAGAGGGTACGATGCCCGCATTTCATAATCGTCAGACGAAATATACGCCCCACTCGGAATGATATGGCATTGCGGATGCCGTTCGTATTACAAACTCCAATTAACGACAACACCCGTCACGGTCGGAGTCACCATTCCATTCGACAAAAGCGTGACGCGATATCGGAAATATTGGTAGTTGCTGAATAGTGAATAACATGATGAATACAGGGAGCAGGATTGCAATGGAATCGAGGTTCCGGAGAGGCCGCTATAGACAGTGTTTGAAGTGCCATCTGGTCCTACATAGTTCCACGGGCCGCTCGGACTGTTGCTTACCGCAAACTGAAAGTTAACGCTTGACCCGGAGGGTGTCGTACCGCGCCACGTGAATGAGTTCAACGCTGCGGGAGAGCGCAAATCGTACGTAGCCGAATCAAGCACGCCCATAGGCGGATAGCTCTGAATGATGGCGGAGCGGAACGCAGCAATAATCGCGGAATACGAGCTTACACCCGCCGTGTTCCACGTTGCAGCGAGATATTGTGTCGTCGAAGCAACGTAATCCTCCACATTAAGACACGGCTCACTATAACCACCCGCGCTCGCTTCGCTAGTCCATGGCGTAGTTGTACTTGAGCTCATTCCATTACAGAAAGAATTACTTCCATACATCGCTCCGACATATAAGTCATCGGGGGATGCAGTATTGACGTAATTTGACGTAGCGATGCCAGCCGTAGAAGTACCGACTGGAACTGCGTAGCTATTCGTATTGAACGTTTCAACCGTCGACGATGGAGTGACGCCCGTATAGTCAAATGCGCCAACGGTTGCCATTGCGTCATTTACATTAAATGTGATGGTAAATGGTGCCGTGCCAGAAACATTCTTGGCATAAAACAAATACAAGTATTCCGTCCATGATCCGTAGATCTGTGTGCTCGTAGCAAGTAATTGATATTTGTTTCCCGCGTTATCAGTAGGAGGAAATGAGGGTCCTTGAGCGAAATTGCCTACCGTAACAAACGAGATCGGTACGACCATAGTATCTCCTGGTCGCACGCCCCATGGCATGGTTATGTTAAAAGGAACATCACTGTTCCCGCCCACATAGGCCGTGGTCGATTGCACAAGCATTGCCGGCGGTTGCAAGACTGGGAAGGCCCAGTTCGTGTTTGTACCGCCAGGACTTCCATCAAGACTGTTTATGGTCGTTATCATCGAAGCACTGCTTTGATAGGAAACGTAAACGTAGCGAATGATGTTTTTTCCGCTCCCCGCCCATACAACCTTGTTGGAAGCTCCGCCAGTAAGATAAACCGAAGGAGATTGATTGCAGCCAGAATTCGGGGCGTCGATCTCTACAAGCCCGTTATTCGTGATTGTTACATTGCTCGTCGCCGCATTCGCCAAAGTACTCGATGGCTGAAAAATGCGCAAAGCACCCAATGAAGAGATTGTTAAATTACCGCCGAGATCAATAGCTGGTGTGGGGTTTGTCGAAGACGCAGGAATCCAGAACTCTCCTTGCTGAATCGTGGTGCTCCCCAAGAGAATGCTGCCAAAACCCAACAAGGCTGTTCTATTCGGGGTGTTGATGAGTAATTGTGGCATCTGCCAATGCGTGCCGAGCGTGTCAGTAAAAGTCTGCGTGCTTGTACCGACAACCGCTATCGTAGCCGTACCGCCACCACCAGCGCCAATTGTTCCGGAAGGTGCAAGCGCCTGGATGTTCCCGTTCACCTGGAGAGTTCCGCCATTAATCAGCGGAATATACACCGCACTTGCCGATGAATTTCCAGAAACAATGAAGGTTCCATTGACGGATGGAGTTAGACCAGTACTCACCGTAAGGATTTCGGGGTATGCCCACCCCGGCACACCGCATACGTCTCCAAATATCTCTAAGTTATTGAATTGCGTATTGCCGCTTAGATTTGCAGTCGCCTGGTAGCCAAACTCATTACAGGCGGAATTGCCGACATCGAAAACAACCGTGGAAGTGCCTGCGTTCACATTACCCGAGAGGTCGCTCCATCCTCCACCGCCAGTTATAGGAAGATTGAGAGTTCCCACAATATATACTTTGCCACCCGTGTTATTGATGACTAAGTTTACCGGCAATACGCCAGAATCAACACCCGTGCTTGTCGCATAAACATATTGAGTTCCCGTTCCATTCATTACCAAATTCACAAGAGGTGCATGGAAATCGTTGTGGCTCATTGAAGTATTGGCATCGTAGAAATTCCCCGCGACATTAATTTGACCTCCTCCGGTTAGGACCGCCCAAGTAGTACCAACGTATGAAAATGAGTTACCCACATTAATGACGGTGCCCGTAGCAATGGAAATTGACCCAGAATGATCAGACCCAAATGCGAGATTCTGGATAGCTATAGAAGCAGGCAAGGAATAGGGTTCCCCCGTATAAGGAAAGAGGGTGACCATGGAAGTACCAAAATTTACCGTCCCGGAGTTGACAGTGAGGGTGCCAGAGATCGTTATGCCTTGTTGCACGACAACTTGCCCGGGATTATTGACGAACACATTGCCAAGCGCACCGATACCCGGCGTGGCTGATCCGGTATATGTCTGCGTGCTGGTTCCATTGAAGGAAAGCGAATTTTGAGCGCAATAAGTACCCGCCGATCCATAGCTGGTATTGCTGTTAATCACATTGCCATACGCTATAAAATTGTCACCGCAAATGTAATTGCCCAAGTTGAGCGTACCGTAAACGTTCACTGATGGACCGGCGTAAAACACCATGGTTACAGTGTTTGCCAAGGTGAGATTATAGAAAGTCGGCGTTGCTCCGGTTTGAATCCCAAACGAACCGGTAACGCTCACCGTGCCGCCGTTCGGATTGAACACGCCACCAGACAAGCCAACCCCCCCCACCGCAAGCGTGCCCGGCGTACTATTGAACGTTCCTCCGCTAATACCGAGAGAAGTTGCCTGTATGGCACCGCTTCCACCCTGAAATGTTCCACCAGACTGGGAATAATGCACATTAAGGCCACCCATGTTGAGAGCTGCCGTTGATGACTGCACAAATGTACCTCCGCTAAGCGAAATGGTCGTCTGATTTCCGAAGGAAATAGACCCGACATCAATAACCGTGCCGCCCGCCTGAGAATACGATCCGCCAAACGTGTTATAGACAGAGAGGACGGAACTGCTTGCAATGGTGATCGTGCCGCCATATGTTGATTGCACACTAAAGGACGTGATAACTGCCGTGCTGACGTCAATCGTGCAATTTGCCGAGCTTGAAGCACTAAAGATGACACTGTCTCCATTAGCTGGCAGTGCGTTTCCTGACCAATTCCCAGCGTTCGACCACGAACCAGTTCCCGCACTATTAGTCCACGTATCCGTGGCAGCATGAGAAAGAGTCGGAAGTGCAAATAATGCTAAACACGCAAAACCAGCGCCGATGACAACTCGCTGAAATGCTTTAGCTGTTAATTTGGAGCGGAACTTGCTCTCTCTCTCTCTCTCTCTCTCTCTCTCTCTCTCTCTGCCGCGGCGAGGTTGGGATAGACATTAGTAATGAGGGTGGATACTTCCATGGCGACTTGTTATTGGTGAGATCAAAAACCATTCACGAAGGGATGACGAAGGCACAGTGTAACTATGTATTTAGTTAAGCATACGTGCAGGCAGTGTCAATGTGCATAGGTTGGCACGTGGAGGGAGACCCTGCTCGTTGGTTCTGTGATCGGCCTCGGGCGTGTATGTCCTACCGTCGTTCGCCTCGCGCTTCAGCCGAATACGAAACCAACTCCGCTCCCGCCTCTCGAAAGTAGGTCGCCCAAAATGCCTTTACGGTGTTCCACGCATAGGGAGTCATACCTGAAGGTGCCGCGCCCAGTACGTGAACGCGGTAGCCAATGAGCGGAACAACAAGGTGATTACCCTTCGCCTGTTTCAACATCCCGTCAGAACCAGACGGAATCAATGCAGGCATCGGAAATTCGGCGGTCTCATTCATCATGTCCGAGACAATCCAAATGTCTTTCGCAATGCGATCCGAAGCGCCGCCAGAGTCAAGTAGCGCTTTCATATGCCACAGGCCACCGATGATATCGGTGCCGGACGCCACCGGCGCGAGCGCTGCCGCCCGTGATTGGAAATTGGATACCAGCTGGCGACGAGCACTATTAAGGTTGTCAGTGAACACGCCCCGACCATCAGGAGTCCATCCCCGCACCAACTCGCGAACGCTCCCAAAGGAATCGGTCGATATCACGGAAACCCACACACGGCTGTTCGGCGGCTCCGTTGCGAGTAGCTTGTTTATTGAAACCACATACTCGCGGAAGAGCTCGCTATTCGCTCCGCCCCTTCCAATTGATCCGCTCACATCAAGCAGAATCCCCTCGTGGTGATCAATGCTCTGCGCGAACGCCGGAAACGTAATCAGGAGCAGCACCACGAGCACGATGAGCGGAAGCGAATGATACGGGATGCTCCGTTTGCGCGGGGTATGCTTTGCGCGAAGAATCCCCGCCATGCACTGCTTCTTGGCGACCTCCACCAAGGTAAGCAGTTCATTTTTGTATCGCTCCAGATGCCGTACGCGCTTCAACAGTTTCCTTAACTTCTGCCAAGCGACATAGCTCTCATCCTGCAGCATGAGAAGAACAGTTCCGAGGAGCAATCCCAGCATCATATCTGCCGCGAACATGATTTTGAGGATCGCAGCGCCAAGCAACCCTCCGGTTTTTCGTTCATCGGACCCATTCTGCGATGCGGGTTCGCTGGGAGCTGAGTCGGCGGCCGCATCTTCAACGTAAGAAGATGTGGCACTGGGTGCGCTCGCGTCCGCAGAAACCTTGTTCACCATCAGAGCACGCGCTTGGTTGAGTTCCAGGAGGCCCCAAAAGCAAAGCAAACATGCTGCGCAAATCACGATGGCTTCAAGTGATTTTTGGCGCACGAGGATCTTTTCGAACATCTGATGCCCACCTGCGGCGGCGATGCCGGTAACCGTCACCCCGAGCAAAATGCTGGGCACCATGGGAAACCCAAAAGAATTGAAAGAAACGATGTGGCTCGTAACCGATGCGATGCAGACCACCCCGAGCAGCGCGATCAAAAAGTTCACTCCTATCCGGCGAGCGAACATGGCCGCGTCCGAAATCGGATGAGGCCCATCATAGAGCCAGTAATGCAGAGAGGCAGCCCCCTTCCGGGCCTGAGCCACTATGAGGTCCACGTGCAAAACTTCCGGCTGGATTTCATCATTGAGAGTGTGGATGTGGAGTCCGCAGATATGCTGCGCCGCGATCTCATCCCCTGTCGCGATTGTCGTTTCATACCCCAGACGTTCAAAATCTATGTTCCTCTTTGCTATTTGTGAATTCATGAAATACCTCCGCTGAATTCGGTGGTTGGTTCTTCCGTTGACGATCAGGTCTCTCACATTTGCGCGTGCTCACTTTTGTGACTGCTGGCTGTTTTGTCGCCACACCCAAAACGCCACTGCGGCGGCGAGGAGCAATACGTGCTGACAAAAGGACATGCTGCACCAGAAGTTAACGAGCACTTTCATGAGCTCGGCAAGAATCACGGCGATGCCGACAAAAAGAGCGCCATACTTCAGGGCATCAGTGAACTTAATTGAACGAATCATCAGGCCGATACCAATGACAATGAGCGCACCCGCCGCAACTGCTCCCATGAGCGATGTCCACCAGTCAATAAACCTCACTCCGCACATACACGCCCCCAACAAAAATGGAGCCTTCGCGTGAAAGGCTCCAAAAGAAACAAAGAGCTATGTGGACTCCAGAAGCTTTTTCGCTTGGAGCAGTTTGGTGAGCATGGACTTCTCGGCATCGAGTTCAATTTGCAACTCGGCGACCTTCTGCTCTTGTCGGGCGATCTGACTTAGGACTACATCGACGGGCGTTCTTGGCACCCATGGTTTGCGTCCACTTGCTGTTGCCTGGACAGAAGACTTCGTGGTTTGGTCGGTTTTCTTTTCCGGTGTCACGACTTCCTCCTTCGGAACTTCGGCAATGGCTGCAAGCCGGAGGACCGCCGCACAATGGCGCGGCACGTTCTGCAGGCTTGCGCATTGGTTTCTGTGTGTGAGCTCTGCTGCTCAAGCGTGATGAGCGACAGTCCCGGTTTAAGGTGCGGGTTCCACTTTTCCTGAAGACGCGTTGCCTCTTCAGGAACCTGGTTGTGCGCGAGGATCGAATACACGCCCTCGTTCGCGTTGAAAAGAACGGTGAGCATCAAGAGTGGCTTTATCAATGCAATCCCCTTTCCTCGCGTGGCGGCGCGAAGTAGTCGCGCAGGAGGAGCATCAGGTTACGCATCTTCCCTATGTCCGCCTCTGCGCCTTCGAGCGCCCCGATCACCGCGCGGTCTTCCTGACGACTCAGGTGGTCGGCAACATCGCCGAACCGCCTGATGAGTAGTTGGTTCAACGTGTCAGCGTTCCTGAAGATCACCTCCCGGATCGCCACCACCGCTTTCTCTGGTTCGTTCATTGGCGTTCTCCTTTTCTTTTTCTGCTTTCTCCTTTGCGGCCGTACGCTCTGCGGCGACCCAGAATTCAAGTTTCCGAATTGCTTCGCGTTTGGCCGGTAATTCGATGTGGGTATAGATCGAGTTCACCTCTTCGCCGCTCGAGTGGCCCATGAGCGATTTACGAACTTCCATTTGCACCCCGGCTTCGAGCAGCCTTGTGTTGAAGCAGTGGCGCAGATCATGGAAGCGGAAGGAGCGCAGCCCTGCTCGGCGCAACGCTCCTTTCCACGCCGTCTTGATCCTGCTGATCGGTTGCTTGTCGAACGTGAATACGATGCCTTCGGATTGTTTGCGTGCTTCGAGGTCCGCAAGGAATCGCGCGGTAAGCGGAATTTCGCGGCTCTCGCCGCCATCTGTTTTCGAGTGGGTGACGTAGAGAATCTTCCGGGTGAAATCCACGTGCTCCCAACGTTGGGCGAGAATCTCGCCCCGGCGCATTCCTGAGTCGAGCGCGGCGATAATGATCGAGCGGAGATGTGGCGCGGCGGCGGCAATGAGTTTGTCCTCTTCCGTGACCGTCACCATAATTCGCGGCTTGCGGCGCGAACGCACCATGAGCACACGACTCAAGGGATTCGCGAGCAGAATTCCTTCGTCCACCGCCCAGAAGAGCATATGGCGCAGGACTTCGAGATCGCGATTGATCGTCGTGTCAGAGAGCTTCTTTTTCGTCTCGTGCCGATATGCCCGGTACTCCCTTGCAAGTGCCTTCGTGATGCGCCCGAGGGGCGTCTCACTCCAGAACGGCAGGAGGACTTTCAGTCGGTCGAGATGAAAAGGTTTGGGAGAAGCCTCGGCGATAAAGCGAGCAGCCAATTCGCCGAAGGTCAGTTCAGGATGCGGCTCGGCGATTCCTTGCCGCACGAGGTTCAATTCTTCTTTGTGGTTCTGGTCGATCTGTTCGGCCCGTCTTCGGTTCTTGGTCCCCGTCGATTTTGCGTGCCGGACGCCATCAACGGAAACGTAGGACCAATACACACTGCCTCGCTTGTAGAGCGCCATAGGTTGTCACCTCCTTTCCCGTTCTTGTTGTTCAAGGACCCATCGAACGATTTGGTTCCGATAGAAAATGAGCTTGCCCGTCTTTGCGATACGGAAGCGAGGAAGACCGGACGGAAGATATTTCTGCCGCACCGTCCAGGCCGAACAGCCAAGCAAGGCGGCAACGCCGTTGATATCCATCGGCTCGCCGAGAGCGTCATTACAGACGCAGGTCGGGTTTACGCGGGAGCTTGAAGCGTGCGGATTTGTTGGACTTTGCGCCCCTGAGACTAGGGCAGTGCTACCCGTAGCAGTACCCGCCCCGCCCCGCTCGTCGTTGATCGTCTGCACGCGTCCCGCCTGCCTAGTTCCCACTGCGGCGCTCCTTCCGTTTTATTGATTTGTGAACGAACTTCCGAAACCAGTCGGGCAACATGCCCCACAAGAGCCATAGTGCAAAGAGGAGCATCCCCAATACAGCAAGGCCGTTCTGCACTTCTGTTCTGCGGAGAAGGTCCGCGAGAACTGCCACGAGGAAGAACAGGGTGAGCGCACCGAGCACCGCGCCGGAGAGCCAGCGGAGGGAACCTCCGAGGAATTTCCAACCGAGCGAGACTTTGGGTTGCGGCGTGGAAAAATCCCTGCTGCCACATTGCGAGCACACTTCGGCGTGTCGCGGGTTCACATGCAGACGGGGGCACAACTTCTGGTCGTAACTCCGTCCGCAGTAATTGCAGAAGAGTGGCTCTCCTGCGGTGATCCGGCTGCAGTGATAGCAATATTTCATGGGACTGGTACCAAGAATTGCGGCTTGCTTCGCGTAGGACGGAACCACACCGGGGCAAAGAAGCCGCTCTTGCGAATTGCTTGCAGACTTGCAAGCCAGAAGATTTTTTCGGTGGATGCCGCGATGACTTTCTGAATCGAACGCAAGCGCCGTTCCGTATTCACTACGACGAGCACCCGGAAGCGGTTTTGTTTGAACATGCGCTCCGAGTCACCCGAGAGAGCAAACCGAAGATAGTTCCCGACCTTTTCCTTCCACACGCTCATGGTCTCGTTGCCGAGATCGACTTCGAGGAATGCCGCGAGAACACCCGACGGTGTTTGCAGTTCGACGTAGCCGTCCGGAATCAGGCGAAGGTCGGGAGCGAGGGGCGCATAGAACGCCCGCCAACCGCCAAAGATCACCCCTGAAGGAAGTGCGCCGAATTTCAAGGTGCAGTACGTCTCATTGATAGTGAGCTGGTGCTGAACGAAGAAATCAGCGATGAGCGGTTCGTCCTGGCTGCGGCGCGGTCCGCGATTCGGTACGCCGATGAGGGCTGCACTTTTCGCGGAAAGTGCATAGAGCGCTTTCTTGCCTCCGGCAGTCGTGCCGAGATTGAACCGGCGCAGGAGGCCCGCACGCGTGAGGGCAAGCAGCCGCACATTGGCGCGTGTCGTCGAGCCGAAGTGCGCGACCGTCTTCGCCTGCTCGCGGTCGATCACCCGCATGGTGGCGAGCTCGCGGAACAAGCATTGATCACGCTCTTGCAGGACGAGTCCCCGGCGATCACTCCCAGTCATTGAGCACCTCGTCAGGTTTGTGCCGCAGGAGTTCCTGCCGCTTCGCGATATCGCGCTCGATGTGGGCACGCACACGGCCCCGCGCATAGCGGGAGCGGTTCACAAGATCGGTGTAATCGACCTTGGGTTCCTGCACGGTCGGAATACACACTTCCACCCAGCGGTCGGAACCGCTTTTCACCACGCAGTGCCGCTGTTGCAGATTCTTGAGTCGTTCTGCCAATAGCTTTCCGCCATCGAGTGCGTTGCTCACGTGCTGTGCATCGGGCCCGCTGAGTTGAAAAAATATCTGCGTGCCGACCCCCGATAGCGTGTCGCGGATTTCTGCGGATTGCTGCGCTAGGAGCTGCTGACTGAGTACCGTGCCCACGCCGAATTTGCGGCTTTCCGCGAGCACGGTATCAATGCCGCTATCGACGGAAAGCAAGTTCTGCGCCTCGTCCACGAAGATCGTGAACAACCCTCGCTTCTGTCGTGAGAAGATTGCATTTTTGAAAGCGGTAAAGAACAGACTACCCAGGGTGAGCGCTTGTTCGCCCAGCCGACCTTTGTCGAGGTTCACGATGACCCAATAGCCCTCGTCCATCGCTTCGCGGACCGAGAACGTAGAATGCGCTTGACCTACAATATGTCGGAAGGCGTCAACGCTCGTGAATGCTGACGTGCGATTGAGGATCGGCTCCCGCATCACCGCACGCATGGCCTCGCTCACCATGTCGTAGCGCAGTTCGAAATATTGTCGGACTTCGGAATTCGGCACCCGCTTCAGACAGGCGGCACGAAATCCGGGATGGACGAGGAACGGCGCGAGCTCGATAATGGTGAGCCCATTTGCGGCGAGTGCATAAACGGAATTCCTCAGGAGCTCGTCCGTACGGGCTCCGAACTGATCGAGCGACCAGCGCTTACGCAGCACCTCGGAGAATTCCGCGATCCGGACGAAGTCCGCCGATTCCTGTTCGAGCGGATTGAGGCCGACGGAAACAATGGGGTCGGTCGGGTCCACGATGACCAGCTTGTCGCTCAGGTGTTGGCGCAGACGCCGCTCCCGCGCATTGATGGTCCCGAGGAGAAACGGCATGAATTCGCCGTGCAGGTCGAAACACACGAACCCACGATCCGCTTCAATGTCTTGGGCGAGCATATAGCGGTCGAGGTAGCTTTTACCGCTCCCCGTTTTGCCAAGGACCGCGACGTGCATCGTGCGCTGCGTATTGCTGAGCGTCACGTGAGTCCGCGTGATTTCCTCATCGACCACGCGATAACCAAGGTCAACGCCTCTCCCCTCGTGCCGTGCTCCGCGTCCCCGTCCTCGGAGGCGGTTCCAAATCGCCGCAATGGAATTGTCGAAGAGTTCTTTCATCACGGTTCAATTGTGGGGGGCGCAGTTGCGGAGTCAGTAACAACGGAGCAAAAAGAGCCCAGGGTACCCAGGCCCCTGGGTACCCTGTCACAGGTGAGGTTGCGCTCTCCTTCGAGTAACTGGCCCTACTGCTTGAAGTTCGTAATGAAAACTTCGCGATAGCGGCGGCCAGAAACTTTTTGGGCCGTGTAGGAGAGCTCTACTCCCTGAATGTGGAAGCGATGGAACAGGGCGCGGACTTCGGGAACGTCATTCAGCGACAAAACAAACTTGCCGCGCAGTTTTTCGAGACGCTCCGCTAAGACCGCGAAGTCTTCCGGGGTGAGGTTGTACCGGTAGAGATAGCGGCCGTGGTACGGTGGGTCTAAATAAAACAACGTGCCCGGACGGTCGTACCGCTTCAACACTTCCTCATACGGAAGGCACTCAATCTGCACCCGTTCCAATCGCTTATGAGCGTTTTCAATGAGCTCAGGAAGGCGTTCGAGATTGAATCCCGGCGGCTGGACTACGTGCCAGTGGTAATTCGGATTGCGCACGAGGCTCGCGAAAGAGTTCTTGAGGAGATACAGAAATCGCGCAGCCCGTTGTACATCCGTGAGCGTGGCCGGATCGGTTGCTTTCTGAATCTCGAACGATCTGCGGCTCACGAGGCAGAAGCGGAAATACCGGAGCAACTCCTCGTGGTGGTGCTGGCACACCCGGAAGAAATTCGTGATCTCGTCGTTCAGGTCGTTTATGACCTCGACTTTGGACGGCGGCTTGTGAAAGAGTACCTGTGCGCCCCCGGCGAATGCTTCGACGTAGGTCGTATGCTCCGGGAACATCGCAATGAGCCGCTTCGCAAGCGCACGCTTTCCTCCCACATAGCTTAACGGGCCAATCATTCGGGTATGAATCAATCGGCCTTCCTGATTTATTGCACTTCGATCAAGGCCCCGAATCGAAGCGTAACGACATCTTATAGCGGACGCGGAAAATACATAGATGGGAGATGTTGCCGCATAACGCAAACAGGCTGCGGACACGACAAATCCGCCCACCTTCCATAGGAGAGATCAAAAGGTTACACTTATAAGCGAATCACATCAGGGCATCCAAGCCAGGTCCGATGTTATCTCTGTATTTTGAAGTGTTCTAAGATTTTATCCAGTGTTCGACAAGTCCCCCGATATGGTCCACCATAAGAAGTTTTCTCTCGCTGTGCGATCAGGCGAAACGGAATTCGTAGCTCTATGCTTACGTTTTTCCCCGCTACGGTGAGGTTCGACAGTAGAATTCGCAGCAACTCACGCTTTCTTTCCAGATTCGCCTGTTTGTAAAGCAATGACGCATCTTTTGCGAGTTCGACAGTGCGCTCGATCTCTTTGAGAGCGCCACCATCCCCGCCTTCGAGCGTTACCAACTTTTGTTTCAGTTGAGCCTCTTCCCACACGTGCGTTTTTTGCTTCTCGTCAAAGATCGTCTGCTCCACTGATCCGTCGAGAAATAAATCGGTGAGACGATTTCGTCGCGCGTGCAGCGATTCTAGTTGCAACTTGGCGACACGCATTTCCTCTTCCCGCTCTGTTGCGGCATGAAGAGAATGATCAGCGATCCATTCACGTAGACAATCGACCTCTGAAGTAGAAAGAGTGAGTGTTCCAAGGACTCTGAGCACAGCTCCTTCCAACTGCTCCTCTCTGATGGACGTTTTCGGGCACACAGGGGGCGTCTTAAAGGGCCGGTTATGGCAACGGTAATAGACATGCCCTTTCCGGCATTCTGCGATAAGTGAGTAATGACAGCTCGCACACCGCACCAAACGACTGAACAGAAACGAATGCTTCACTGCGCGATCCACGGCTTTTCCGTGAAGAAGCGCCTGAACTCGCTCGAAGAGTTCCCGGCTCACGAGCGGTGCATGGTTTCCGGAAAAGTCCTGGCTATTCTTTTTGATTCTCATGATCCCCGCATAGAAGGGATTGTTGAGTATTGTCGAAATACCATTCACAACTACCCGACCGCCGCGCCGATTGCGTAGCCCACGTTCGTACATGTGGCCAGCGAGTCCGAGCAGTGGAAATGTTCCAGCGGCGTAAAGCTCG
The DNA here is from genome assembly GCA_964563875.1 of uncultured Acidobacteriaceae bacterium. Lineage (GTDB taxonomy): Bacteria > Acidobacteriota > Terriglobia > Terriglobales > Acidobacteriaceae > TOLSYN. Next base: position 521 of record CAZLZA010000030.1, on the reverse strand, counting down.
AATGTTTCTTGAACGAGATGCGCCATTGCAGGATCGGGCAGTTTCGCCTTCGCTGCTCCTTGGTCAAGGTAGCCGATGGGAGCACGGAATGGATAGAATCCCTGCTTCAATCTCCCGTATATGCCCTTCTTGGCTTCCTCGCGAAGATTTCTGCTGTAGTGGGCCGCGACGACTGCCTGAATGTCAGCCGAGAGCCGACCGGACACCGTTCCCAAATCCACGCTCTCATTAGCGAAATGAATCGCCACACCGGCATCGGCAAGTTTGCCGACATCTACCCAGTCCTCGAGATTCCGGGCACTGCGATCAATCTTGTGGATCACGACGCCCTCGGCAACCTTGAGCCGCAAAAGCTTCAACATCTGAGTGAATGCTGGGCGGCCCCGCTTGGCGGCAGTCTCTCGCTCTTCAAACCATCTGGTGATTTCGAGATTGTGTTGGTGTGCGTATCGAAGTATCGCCTCTTTCTGTTCCTGTAAGGAAACGCCTTTCTCCCCCTGTTTGACCGTCGAAACACGGGT
>CAZLZA010000029.1:0-53532 GCA_964563875.1 uncultured Acidobacteriaceae bacterium | reverse complement strand
AATCGCATCGAAGAACTCCTGCCTTGAACATCGCCACCGCCACAGTTCCCGACGCCACGAACTAGACCAGTCATTCCCGCAAGTGTCCACAAATAAATTCGTGGACACTTAGCTCAGAACAGTCAATACGGTCGGGACCGGACGCTTACTGGGAGTAGGAGACATCACAGAAATCAAAGTGCAATCCCTGTCGTCATGGCATACAAGCGCCTAGATCGATCCGGTCTCAAAGCGTATGACCGCCTGCGCAAGCAGGTAATCGTAACGCGCCCTGGCCGTTTCGATTTCCGCCGAGGTCTCCGCCAACTGCGCTTGGCTGACCTCCACGATGGAGCCCAATCCTAACCTATAGCGGGTTTGAGCAAGGTCGAGACCTAGCTTTGTCTGCTGCAAAAGGACGGCGGTAACACTCAGGCGACGGTAAGCCGTGTTTGCGGCAAGCCAACTCGTGCGTACATCACGGCTGATGGCGTTTCGCAAGCCGATGAGATGCTCGTTTTCAGCTTCGGTCTGCAGTTGAGCTTCGTGGGTTTGCGCCGAGATGCGAAAGCCGGTGAACAGTGGAATCTCAACATTGACTCCGACAGCACCATACCAGGAAGTAATATGATCGTCGCGAATGGGTGCTTCTCCGGCTACCCCAAGGGCTCGAATACTGGGCAGTGACTGCTCCCACGCCGCAGTCTGCAGCTTCCTGGCCGCTTGGATTTGCAGGTCCTCGGCCTTCACCTCAGGACGCTGCTGAAATGCCGTAGAAACGAGTTGATCAACATCCGGCGAAGGCTCGGGAACACCTTGCACCTCGTCGATCAACTCGAAATTCTGAGGACCCACATAACCGAGCACCTCGGCGAGACCCGCGAGAGTGGTGTTGTACTGGTTCTCCGCATCCAACAAAAGCAATCGTGCCTGTTCAAGATTGGTGTTTGCAAAAGCAACGTCCAGTGATGACTTGAGTTTATTCTGCGCCAGGGTGGTCACTTGATCTGCCAGTAGCCGACGCGATTCAACCGTTTGCCGGGCGACATTAAGAACAGACGCGGCCCCCAACGCACTGTAGAACTCTCGATCCACAGCCAGCTTAATTTCGTTCGCCGTGGCGAGCGATGTTTGAGCCTGTGCCTGCGCGTGAAAGCGGGCACCCGCAACGGTGTTCTTTGTTCTTCCGAAGTCGGTAATGAGCTGCGCAACGGTCGCTCCATAGGCAGCGCGATCGTAGATGATAGGGTTGTTCAGCGCCCCGGCGGAGATACGATTGCCTCCATTGGTATCAACGGCGGTGAGACTTGAGAATGCGGATGGTAAAAGTGCCGCGCGCGTCTCGCGCCACACTTCATGGCTGGCCATCGCAGCGAGTCTAGAGACACTGATATCAGGATTATTTCTAATTGCAATCTGCTCGGCTTGGCTCACGGTCAATCGTAAGGATTGACCGTGAGGAGGCGGCCCCTGAGCAACCGCCCCATTCGCCAACAGCGCCAACAATCCCACCATTACGACTATCTTCGATCCTTGCATTTACGCCTTCACCTCTTTGATCTTGTCCTCGCCACGATGTACCAGCAGGTACGCTGCCGGGACCAGAAATACCGTAACGAAAACCGATACGGTTAGGCCGCCGATGATGGCGCGGGCGAGCGGTGCATACTGCTCACTTCCTGCCTCCAGGGCGAGGGCCATCGGAATCATCCCCAGGATGGTAGCAAACGAGGTCATCAACACGGGACGGAGACGCATCCGGCATGCAGTGGAGACGGCCTGCTCGACAGGCATCCCCTCGGAACGTAGCGTCCGCGCAACGTCTACGATCAAGATGCTGTTCGACACCACAATGCCAGCCATCATGATCACTCCCATCAGCGACATGACATTTAAGGTTGTGTGCGTCAGCAGCAGGAAGACGATCACGCCGGTTATTCCTGGAGGAATTGCCAAGAGGATGATGAACGGATCTTTAAAGGAAGCAAACTGCGCCATCAGGATCAGATAGACCAGCACAATGGAGAGGATTAATCCTATCCCGAAGCTTTTGAACGACTGTCTCATGCCTTCCACCGAGCCGCGCATCGCAATCCGGGTATTCTCACCTGCGTGGGTATCGTGGATGATCTTGTCCACACGGTTGGCCAAGCTTCCCAGGTCCTCGCCCGAGGGAGAGACATAGACATCGATAACGCGGCGCAATTGGTAATGGTCCACTTCGGTGGGCGTGTTAATAGTCTTTACGCTGGAAACCGCCTGCAGTTCTGCGGTGTTCAGGCCCTTGCCCGCCCGCAGTGGAATTTGCTTCAGATCGCTCATCGACTGTACCTGAGTTAATGGATACTGCACGGTGAGCATGTAGTTGTTTCCATTAGCGGGGTCGACCCAATAACTTGGTGCAATCATACCGTCTGAGGTAAGAGCCGTAATGACGTTATCGACAACCTCTCGCGAGGTTAGCCCAAGGCGTGCGGCCATCTCCCGGTTCACGTTCAACAGAATGCCGGGGTAATCGAGGTCTTGCGGAATCAGAACGTCGCTTACACCGGGGAGCCCTCGAATCTTCTGTGCTAACGTCGATGCCGTCTGATAGGCGGCGTGCATGTCATTGTCGCTCACCTGAATATCGATCGGCGCGGGAAGTCCAAGGTTCACCACCGAATCCACCAGACCGCCGGCCTGAAAGTATGTACTGAGCTCCGGTACGTCGTCTGAAAGCTTTGCGCGAACCCGGCGCATATACTCATAGCTGCCAACCTTGTGCCCTTCCTTCAAGCTCACTTGCACAAAGGCTGTGTGTTGTCCAGAGTTGCTGGTGTAGATGGCAGAGAAGTCTGGCGTGATGCCGATGTTAGAGACGATCATGCCCATGTCCCGGGCTGGAACGATTTCGCGGATATCGGCTTCCACTCGCTTGATGTATTGCTCCGTCAGTTCCAGTCGGCTGCCGGTCGGAGCCTTGATGTTGATGACGAACTGGCCAGGATCGGTCCGGGGGAAGAACGCCACGCCCAACAGGGGATAGAGTGCCAGACTGAACAGGCATACTCCCAGGATGCTGGCTACCGTCGCAATAGGCCGAAGCAGCGTCCGTCCCACCGCGATGTCATAGCGGCCCAGCATGCGATTGTAGAGGTGGTTAAACCCTTGCACTAAACGTGCGAAGGAAGTTTTAGGGGCTTCGACTCCAAGTTCGTCATCGGCTTCTGCGTGATGCATAAACTTGGCGCAGAACAGGGGCACAACAGTCATCGCCACCAGGTAAGAGGCAAACAGCGAAAACACCACGGACGCGGCCAGCGCGGTGAACAGAAAGCGGCTTACACCGTAAAGAAAGATGACCGGAAAAAATACGATTGCCGTGGTGAACGTCGCTGCCAGCACGGGAAGTGCGACCTCGCGGCCCCCACGCTCGGCGGCAACCTCAGGCGATTCGCCCATCTCAAGGTGGCGGAAAATATTTTCCAACACCACAACGGAGTTGTCGATGAGACGCGAGAAGGCCAGCGCTAATCCACCCAGAACCATGGTGTTGATGGTCCCACCGCTGGCGTTGATCGCCATGAACGCGGCCAATGCCGAAAGTGGAATCGACAGCATAACCGCGAAAGTGGCGCGCACACTTCCGAGAAAGATCAGGATCATGGCCGCGGTCAGAACCAAGCCGATGCCGCCTTCACTGCCTAAATTGGTGATGGCTGTTTTGACAAAGACGGACTGGTCGAAGACAACTTTTGCAACCAGTGACTTCGGTACATCGAGCAGGTCTCCGATGTCTTTTCGAATCCCGCTGACAACTGCAATTGTGTTGCTGTTGCCACCCTGCTTCAGAATAGGAAGATACACTGATCGCTGTCCATCCACGCGCACGATGTTGGTTTGGATGGCGGCATCATCTTTGGAGTAACCCACATCCGCGACCATTACCTCGGCGTTGCCTTCACTCTTGAGCGGCAGCCGGTTGATCTCGTCGGTCGTCGGCAGTTGGCTGTTGGTGTAGATGTTGTAATCCTTGGGACCGATCCGCACGTCACCCGCCGGCAGAATGGCGTTGGCATCGTTGACCGTGCGCACCACATCCATCACACTCAACTGGTGTGCTTGCAGTTTCACCGGGTCGACGTACACCTGGATTTGACGGTACTTGCCGCCGAAAGGCTGCGGGACTGAAGCACCGGGGACATTAGCAACCTGGTTGCGAACGTTGAACTGACCGAGATCGTGTAACTGAGTCTCGTTGAGACCCTGCCCCTTGAGGGTGATGAGGCAGACCGGCAAACTGGAAGCATCAAACTTGAGCACTACTGGCGGCAGCGTTCCCGGAGGCAGGCGTCTGAGTTGCGCCATGGCAAGGTTTGAAATGGTACTGACTGCCGCGTCGGGGTTAGTACCGGGCTGAAAGTACACCTTCACCAGACTCACTCCGGTCAGCGAGCGCGACTCGATGTGATCGATGCCGCTGCCAAGTGTAAAGAAGCGCTCGAAGGGATTGGTGATGTTGGCTTCGATCTGCTCTGGCGGCATACCCGAATAGAATGTGGCGACCACAACTACGGGAATGTTGATGTTGGGAAAAAGATCGACTGGCATCCGCACAACCGTAGCGACGCCGACCACTAGGATGATGAGGCAGAGCATAATAATAAAGAACGGGTACTTGATAGAGAAGCCTGACATTACTGCGCCCCCCCATCCTTCGTCCACTCCACGCTTGCCATCCGGCTGGGCTTCGGTCTTACGAGCTCTCCCGCCTGATAGGCATCGAGATTTCCGACGATCACCTGATCGCCTTCGTTTACCCCGCTGATGATTTCCACCCGGGTTGGATCTTCAACGCCGGTCTGTACGGCGCGTGGCTGGACGCGACCGGACGAATCTACGACCAGAACTGCTGCGGCACCGGCATTGGTGCGATGGACCGCGGTAACCGGAACGGTCAGCGCGTTGAGACTGTTCTGAACCTCCACCGTTACATCCGCATACATGCCAGGCGAGAGTCTGTAATCCTTGTTTGGAACGTCGATTTCAACCTGCATGGTCCTGGTTGAGCGATCCAGAGACCCGGTAAATCGCGCCACCTTGCCGGGAAATTTTTCGCCCGAAGCCTGCACTCTCACTTGCGCCGTATCGCCTACCCGCACACCTGCGGCAATGGACTCCGGAACGGGAATGCGGAGCCTCAAAACACTGACCTCTGCGACTTTGACTACAGGCATGGAGGCGACGTTGGAGGTCCCGGACTGAATCAGAGCACCGGTATCCGCGTAGCGGAAAGTAACAATGCCATCGAAAGGCGCAATGATATGCGAGTAGTCCTGCATGGCCGTAACTTGCTGATGTGCAGCCTTGGACACCTCTAACTGTTGCAATGCCGCTGAAAGAGAGGACTTGGCGGCATCTACTTGAGCCTCTGAGGTTCGGTCACTGGCATATGCGTTATCGAGTTCTTGCTCGGCTATAAGGCCCGGCCGGGCCTGTGCCGCCTGGTGCAGGCGTTCGTAGGCGGCGTGCAGCGACGCGTGCGCCGCTTCGGCGCGAGTCACCTCGTTTTGCGCGCGCTGAATCTCATCACGGCTATGAAGAATGCCAGCCGCAGCGCCCTCGACCTGGGCAGTCAGTTCGGGAACCTCGAGTACCGCCAAGGTCTGGCCGGCGCGCACATGATCGCCGATATCGACATTGATTTTCCTGATGTAGCCCGCGACCTTGGCGTGGAGTTCAACCTCCTGCCACGGAAGGAACTCTCCCGCTATGGACAACGTGTTGGAGATCGGAGCGCGCATGACCACGACGGTGGGCGCGACCGGAGCCGAGGACGCTTGTACGACCGCACTCGAGGGTCGGGGCCGTAATACCACCGCCGCAACAACGGAAAGTGCAGTGATCGCAATCACGACTACAACTACACGCAAAACGCTTTTATTTTTCATGTTCCTGCCGAATTTCCAGTACCTAGACCGAGTGGCGGTGGCTCGGATGATTCCGCCTTCTCTGCAGCTTTGCAGAGACAACTATGGTGTGCCGGTTCGTAGCATCTGGCGATAACATGGCAAAGGGCGCCTGCACCAAGGCAGAAGCCGCTCTCGATTGGATTCTCACAGCTAAACCAAAAGCTGAAAAATTGCAGAGGCTCATGTCGCGTACGCCAGATGCTATGGCAAATTACCGGAGCACTAGAGGAAGATTTTATGCCTTAGGCGGGGGAAGATTGAAGTAGCGACCAGAGAAGTGATCCGAGGAAAGATGATTAAACTCTGCTGGAAATACGTTGCCGTAATCCAGAGGAACAACTGTAAAAAGTTCCAAAGCAGGCGGGGCCCAAGCGAGATCCTGGACCGTCAACTGGCGCTGCTTCGGAGTTGTTTTTGAAAGCGATGAACTGGGGCCAAACCCGGTGGAAATCGGGGAGGTGTGAACTGTCGTAAAAACCAGCAGGGCAAAGACAACGAACGCGACCGCTATCCGTAATCTGCCGCTCACAGTCCTGCTACTCTGCATCGCCCCACCGCGCGCTAACGATCGCCTGAATTCGAGTCTAGCATACCTCGCTTTGTTGCAGGCCCAAACTAGTCCAGGTGCGTGGGCTCGCCTGTAATCGTCAAATATGGATATGTTATAGATACCCTTGCCGCGGAAGAAAATCATCAAAAATTAACAAACGCGACCACGCATAAGATAATTGCGCGGCCAAGCTCGCGTGAGGGGGCAAAGAGTTACGTATGAGAAGTACATTGCTTTTGTTAAGCGTAATGACGCTTTCGGCGGTTTTGGCCGCGCAGATCAGCATTCCCGTGGGAACCATCATCCCAGTCACGCTGAACTCGTCGTTGAACGCAAAGAACAGCAGGACAGGACAGATGGTTACGGCTAAGGTTGCACAGGATGTTCCGCTGTACAGCGGTGAAAAAATAAAAGCAGGCACTCGCGTCGTAGGAGAGGTCCTAGCGGTCACCCCACCGGAGAATTCCCAGCCAGCTACAATCGCGCTTCGCTTCGATCGGATCGACATTGCCGGACAGACAGTGCCGATCGCAACCGATCTGCGTGCCCTCGCGTCACCTATGGAGGTGGATGCGGCGCAGCAGGCAACTTCGGGGGAGGACCGTGGCTCAATGCCGCCTTGGTCCCAAACCACCGTGCAGATCGGCGGAGATGTGGTGTACCGTGGCGGCGGCCCGGTGGCGCGCGGCGTAGAAACGGTTGGAACCCCTGTTTACGGAGGCGCTTGGGGCGTTTTGAGCCAGGTTTCGTCGTCTCCAGGCGAGCCTTGCCGTGGACCAATCGCCGGGAACGACCACCCTCAGGCACTCTGGGTGTTTTCACATGATGCATGTGGAGTTTATGGATACGACATTGCGATCACGCATGCGGGGCGAACCAATCCAGAAGGCAGAATCGTACTCCAATCCAGCACGGGAGACTTTGACATTCGGAGCGGAAGCGCACTGCTGTTACGAGTAAACGGCACACCGGACAGTCTCACACAGAATGAGGTTGTCTCAAAGTAGGCAGCGGAACGCGAAGACGAAAAAGGCCAGCGTGAACAATGGTCCACGCTGGCTGGCTGAGGAGCGGTGAAGGTTAGGGGAAGATGTAGCGCATGGTGGTGAAGACAATCTTCTCATTGCCACTGGGCGATATTCCGGCCGAACCAGCCGGTAATCCGCCGTTACCAGACCACGTATTGCGTTCGTCGTAGTCCACCTCCGCACCATAGCGCAGGGTGCCGCGCGGTCCCCTGTAGACGTCATAGTAGCCAACAAGTTTGGCATTCCACAGGTTACGGTTATTGCCGGTGCAGGCTGGGAGAACGCCGCCTGGCGCTTGCGCTGCTGTTTCGTAGTAGCATCCGGTGTTGGTAGCCCCCGGTGCACCATAACCTGCAAGCGTAGTGCCGTTGAGGTAGGTCGTCCTGTAGTAATACTCACCGCCAAAGAACGTATCGAGTTCCGTCTTCGGAGTCGGGTGGGTTTCAAAACCGGCCAACGCGCTGAAGCTCTTCACGGTCTGCAGATTGTGATCGGTAGCACGCACCACGAAGTCGTACTGACCGGCATCCTCATAACGGCTGATGCCCTTGCCGTACATTCCTTGCGCAACGAAATCAATTTTCTTGGTTACAACCGGGATGACAGCACCTGCGCCGACACCGCCGCCGAGAGCGGTATTGTCATAGCCGGCGGTCGTCGCGGTAGGCACAACCCGGTCGCGGAAGAAGCGGCCCAATCCCTTGACTTCATAATGGCCAAATTTCGGACTGTCATAGGCTAATTTGACAACCATATCTGGGGCCAGATTGGTCGAATACGTCGGTGTGTTGGTGCAAGTCACGGGAACCGTGGTCGTGCAGGTGCTCACTAGGCTGTTGGCCAAAAGACCATTGCCGTTGGCAGCCAAACCGGAGACTGCGGCGGTGGCACCGGAGTTGAGGTAGGACGGATTCGCTATTCCCAGCGCCAGGGTGAAATTTTTGTCCAGAGTCTTGGAAACGCGGAACTCGGCGAAGCGGCCCCAGTCGTAACCGACCGAGTACTGGGCTTCAATGATGTTGGGGATCCACAGATTGCTATTATCAGCGTCGGTTCCCTTGCGGTTCAGGGTGATGAGGTTCCACATCTGACCGCCGGTAATTGTCCATCCATCGGCAAATTTCGCGCGGCCCCAAGCTTGGCGGAGGCGCGGGTTGTAGCTCGTGGTCTGGTTCGGGTTGGAGGTCGGGCCGGTTCCGAAGAAGTCCATTTCGAAGTAGCCTGTCATTTTGGTCGTACCCGCATCGGTATCGGCGCGCAGCGTGATGCGTGAGTCGCGTGCGGTCTCGCCAAACTCCGACAGATGAGTGTTGTAAGCCCCGCTTACCTGCGAGCTGAGCGGAATGGCCTGGAACGGAGTCGCCTGATCCGAGAGGGTCGCGTGGGAGCGGTAATAGCCCGTCATTTCCAGGTAGCCACCGGGCGTGATGCGAATGCCCTTGTAAGCGATGGTCGCCGGATGTTCTAGATCATCGGCTTTCTTCTCTGCCTTCTGGGCTACCAGCGTGGTAGTATTCAGCGCTGCCTTCACGTCGGAGAGATCGGCTTGGACTTTCTGTACTTGCAGATTGCTGTTCGTCTCGACAGTGGCAACCTTAGCGTCTGCCTGCTGTGCGGTTTGCTGAGTTTGTGAGAGCTGCTGCTGCGTCTGCTTCAACTGCTGCTGGGTTTCCTGCAGTTGCTGCTGCATCTGCTGCATCGCTGCCTGCTGCTGGTCGATCATATCCTTCAACTGGCGCAGTTTCTCGGCGGTTTCGTCCTTCTTTGCGGCTTTCACCGCATGGTGTTTTGTGCTTTTCTTGGCGGCAGCCTCATTGTCAGATGGCGTCGGTGCTGCCAGGCACATTCCAGATAGTGCGAGTATTGCTACCAGTTTTTGAAAGTTTCTCATGTCTTCGTCACTCCAAGTCGAACTTCTCGCAACTCCACGGCTGCCACGGGCAACGGGACGCGAGATAAGGTGTGGACCCAATCAGGCCCGAGGAATATTTCCCCGGACACAGAACCCTGCTTGTAATCGAGAGCTGGATAATCTTAGAGGGAAAGTCCCCAGTGTGGAAGCAAAAGGTTGAGAAACTTTATTCCCTACGGTATCTGGAGTGATAACAATGGCGTCGACTTATAACCAATAAGTAAATTCGCTTCGTTTTCAGGGATGCTTGCCATGTCGTACCCAAGACGAGCGTGGAAATAGGGGCCACATGCACAGGCAAAAAGGAAGGAGGCGTTGATCCCGATGAGGGGCGCCTCCTTCCCATTCTTCATGCTGTGCAGCAGTCTTTTCCTAGCTTATGGCCACCGCACTGGCGTACTTGCGAACGCCGGAAACGCGCGGTTGCCAGTCAGAGTTAAGGTATGTAGTAGCGGATCGAGGTAAACGCCATGTTCTCGTTTGCCTTCGGAGCCCCGGTGGTCGCTCCCGGATTCGCGTTCACTCCTGCCCAGGTGTTCTTGTAGGTGTACGAATACTGCATTCCGTAGCGGAGCGTGCCGTATGAGCCTTTATAGACGTTGTACCAGAAGCCTGCGGTACCCTGAATCAGGTTCTTCATCAGTGCACTGCAGCTGTTGCTGTTAGCTTCGAAGCAGGTGGTGTTTTTTACGCTTGGAAGTCCGTAGCCGGTTGCGGTAGCTCCCGTTCCGAAGATATTGCGGCCGAGATACTCGTCGCCGCCATAGACATACATACTGAGTTTCGGAGTTATCTGCCCTTCGATACCAGCCAAAGCCTGGAGGTTTTTGATCGGAGAGAGTGAACCATTTGCCCTGTAGGTTACGTCCACGTTCGACGAGTCTCCAAAGCGGGCCGTGCCGCGTCCTACCAATCCCTCCGCGATGAAGTCAAGCTTCTTGCTCACAAGGGGCAGGATGGCGGCTGCACCGAGTCCACCGCCAAAGGTCGTCTGGTTGCTGCCAGCTACGCCCGGCGTGGTAGTCGTGGCAGAAACTTCCCCGATACGATCGCGGAAGAAGCGGCCCACAGCCTTGATTTCGTAGTGGCCGTAGCCGGGATCAAACGCAACTTTCGCAATGAGGTCTGGCGCAAGATTGGCCGAGTAGGTGTTTCCATTGCCTAACTGCCCAGATCCGGTGCCGCCGAAGACCGGCGCGGGCGCAGGAGCCTGTCCAGCAACCAGCATCGCTGGATTTTCGACGGAGAACGCGACCGTCGCCTTATCATCGGCAAAGGATTTCGCCACACGTACACTCATGAGGCGAGCCCAGGTGTAACCCACGACGTACTGCGCGTCTATCGTTGCGGGTACCCACTCGGCGCGGGCTTCCGTACCCTTTCTGTCCAGGGTTAACAAGCTCCACGTCTGACCGGCTGTCATACTCCAGCCGTTCATCGCAACTTTTCCGAACAGTTGGCGAATGCGAGGCTGCCAGCTGTTGCTTTGGTTTTCGTTCGCGGTCGCCGCTGCGCCCAGGAAGTCCATTTCGTAGTAACCCGTCAGCTTTGCCGCACCGGCCTTGCCTTCAGCCAAAAGCGACATGCGGGACTGACGCGCCGTGCCACGCCATTCGGTCAGATGATATTGGGTGGAATCCGCGAACGGAATTCCGTTGTAGGAGCTGCCGATGTCGGCATTCTCGGTATGTTGGCGCCACAAACTTTCAGCCGCCAGAAAGCCACCGGGAGTAAGTTTAATGCCCTTGTAAGCGATGCTGGCGGGGTGCTCCAGATCGCTGACTTTCTTCTCTGCCTTCTGAGCTTCCTCCGTGGCGGTGTTCACCTCGGTCTTGAGCCCGGCAACGTCGGATTGGGTGGCAGAAGCCTTGGAATCAGCGGCAGCAGCAGCAGCCGCAGCGGCGGCAGCTTGTTGCTGCGCGGAGGCAGCGGAGGCAGCGGCAGCAGCGGCCTTCTCGTCGGCGGCAGCAGCTTGCGGCTGTGTGCCCTTGAGTTGATCGATCTCGGCCTGCTGGGCCTGGATCTGTTCCTTGAGTTGCTTAATGTCTTCGCATGCCGCGCAAGCGACAGCCTTTTCGGCCTTCTTCTTTTTGGCGTGATGCGCCTTAGCAGCCGGCTCTCCTTCGCTGGCCGCAGGCTTAGCGAAACAGACCCCAGATAAAAGCAGCAAAACCATCAGTTTTGAAATTGTTTTCATTTGAACTACTCCTCCTGATTTTTACTCGATTGTACTTTGGCCATCGCTGGATTTTAGTGAATGGACCTAACTGTAGCCTGCAGTTTCCTGACGACTTCTTTCGGCAGCGGAGCATAGGTCAAAGACGATGTTTCACGTTCTCCGTCTTTCAACATCCATTCGAGAAAGTCATGCAAAACCTTGCCTTTGCTCGCATCTCTGGACTGCTGAGGAATCAGCAGCCAAGTGAAGCTTGCGATTGGGTAAGCATTCTTGCCGTCCGGGTTAGTAATAGAAACACGATAGTCGGAGGGCATGTTGGCAGCGGCAGCGGCGGCAGCGGCAGTAGTCGTTTCGAGCGATGCCTTCACGAAGTTTCCGCTCTTGTTGCGAACCAACCCATAAGAGATATTGTTTTGCACGGCGTAGATCAGTTCAACGTAACCGATAGAGCCTTCAATCTGACGAACCGTTCCGGCCACGCCTTCATTACCCTTGCCGCCGAGACCAACCGGCCACTTTACGCTCGTGTTTTTGCCGACTTTAGCGTTCCATTCCGGGCTGACCTTGGAAAGGTAATCGGTAAAGATGTAGCTGGTACCCGAGCCATCGGAACGATGGACGACAACGATGTCCTTGTTGGGGAATCTCACACCGGGATTAATCTTGGCAATCTCCGGGCTGTTCCAGTTATTGATCTTGCCTAAGAAGATGTCTGCCAGAAGCTCAGGGGTGAACTTCAATTCCTGTTTTACGCCAGGGATGTTGTAGCAAGGAACGACGGCGCCAAGTACGGTGGGAATGTGCAGAATCTTGATCGGGGCCTGTGCGAGTTGCTCGTCGCTCATTGGACCGTCGGAGGCTCCGAAATCGACTGTCCCGGCAGTGATCTGGCGGATACCTGCGCCTGAACCCAGTGACTGATAGTTGATCTGTACGCCGGGATGAGAAGAACTAAACTGCGTAAACCACTTCTGATATATCGGATTCGGAAAGGTAGCTCCCGCACCGTTCAACGACTGTGCGGATGCGGTGACGCACAATACGATCGCGCACACCATCAATTTCAAAGTACGAGTCACAGTTATTCCTCCTGGGGTCTCAACTGTAAGTATCTGTTTCAGCGTATTACTGCACTGTTAAGGGCGTGTGAATTTCTGGTACCGGAGACGTATATTCATTGGAAACCTCTGGGCAAGTTCACAAACGGGCAGGAAGACGCGCCGCTTCAAGGCGTGCTCGGTCTCCCGCGCAAGAGGACGGAAGGTATGGCGAAGGCAGTCGATTTTATGGTCGACCAGCAGTGCACATCCGTGGCGTTGTCAACCCAGCGTATGAGAGGGATTTTGTAGCCGGCCTGGAAGGTGGCCGAGTCCAACAGGAACATCGCGACGGCGAGACTTTCGCTTATAGCGCCGGCACCGGAACACAGGAATGTTAGAGAGCGCAGAGCCCGGCATCAGTGCAGCACCACAAAGCGGATGCCGCCGCAAATGAAGGCCAAGCGTCCGCCGACTCGTGCCAACCGTGCCATTCTGCGACAAAAAACTGGGCAGTTGGAGGCTGAAATCCTCCAACTGCCCATCCAGCTAACTAGCTAACTTGATGGCCCGCCTAACTCGCGGCTGGAACGGCAATCGCACCGCGATGCCGTCTACAGCGCTCTTATAAGCAGACTGTAAACACTCCAACTGAGCCCGATCAGAAGGCGAAACGACCACCGACTGTCGGAGCCCAGTTGCTCTTGTTGTCATAGGGGACGCCCGGGCCATGAGGAATGGCGATGCCCAAACCTCCGGTCACCCAGGAATAAGCGACTCCGGCAAATCCGTCGAAACGCTTGGTGAAGTGATGATCCGTATAGAACGACGTCTCGTTGAGGGTGCCCGCGCAGGAAGCGCGCATATTGCCGATAGTGGGGTCGGTCGAGCAGGTGCGCGGAACACGGAAGTCGTACTGCATCTGATGGTACCAGGACAAAGTCATGTCGGTTTTGCTGTCGTAAGCATACTTCGCGCCCGTCCACCAGATCTGCACGGTCTTGGGAGAATCAAGATTGTTGTCTTCGACGTTGCTCATGATATAACCGGCCATGTCCAAGGCGCCAACGCCCAGCGGGTTCCTCGGGTTATTCTGCCGGATGAATTCGTAGCCGGCAAACACCTTGAACTTGTCCCACGTATACTTGGCAGCCGCCATCAGGGCCCGGTTGTCGGTCACAATGCCATTTACGGTGTTGGCCGTATTGATCACATTGACGCCGGTGACGGGGTTTGTATTGATGGCGTTAGTGGTTGACTGATTGTATCCCAACGAGTTCGACGCTGGACTCTGAGGTCCCAGCAAGGGGTTCAATACGCTGATCGCGTCGTTGTAACGTTGGTAGACGACATCGGCGGAGAACTTGCCGAAGTTTCCCCCGACGTCGAATCCAAAGGCGTTGTTATGCGCCTGTTCCGGCGTACAGGAGGCGGCAGACCAGGTTTTGGCGGCCGAGTAGCAGCCGGCAGAACCATCGGCCAATTTATACATCGCGCCGAAATGGACCGGGCCATGGGCGAGGCGATACTTTACGGCGTCGTCCCAACGGCTGTCCTCGGTGTCGCCGCCGCCGGCCATCGTGCCGTTATACCCGATGTACGAAAAGGCATAGGCGCCGCTGGCCGGATCGTAAACCAGCATTGCATCGGTACCGAGAGAGCGCTGACGACCGAAGGTCACCTCGCCGAAAGACTCGGACGATATACCGCCATAGAATTGGTCATTGAATACTTGGCCCGCCCGCGCGCCGTCGATGGCTATCGTATAGCTGGCCCTGGGAAGGCCGTTGTTGATGGTTTGGGTGGCTGACGCGTTGGCGAGCAGGCCGGACTGCGGATTGATGCCAGTTGAACCGTTGAACACAACGTACCAGCCATGGTGAAACTCTTCCTTACCCCTGATGCCCAGACCCGTCTGCGACAGGTTGTTCGGCGCAACGACGAATCGATGTTCATAGCCGTTTCGGTTAATCAGAGATTCGCCTTCATAGTTATAGCCGTTCTCCGGTAAGCCGTGACTGACCCAGCCGAGGCCAACGTCATACGCACCATACGCCGTGATGCCGTGCCAGGTCAGCGCGCAATCGCTGGTGGCGAACTCGTGACCGCTCGCGCAGATGTCGGCGGGCTTCATCTGCAGCGTAATGTCGACCGTGGCGTCCTGGCCAACCGCCAAGATGATTCCCGTGCGCGTTGCACCGTCAAACCCTTGTTTTGTCGCCCGAATCTCAAAGTTCGCCGGAGGCAGGCCGGACGCCTGATAGCGCCCCGCACCGTTGGTTGTGACCGTGCGCGTTGCCCCTGTGTCGACGTTCCTGATGGTCACCGCGACATCGTGAAGGGCTGCCCCCATTTGGTCCGTCACCACGCCGGAAAGGCTTGCTTTCGTTTGGGCCCATGCCGGGAACGCCCCCATCGTAAGCCACAAAAGTCCCACAAGAACCAACTTAACCTTGATCATAGCTCCTCCAAATAAAATGACTGCAATTCTACACGAACTACAATATCGAATCTATACGTTATCATTACCTGCCAAATCATACACTCCGGCTGACCTTTCCGGGTGTAACCTTGGATCATTCAGCGTGTTGGACCTGATTTGAGCGGCCAACATCCAAGGTGGCAACATGGTCCGGGCAGAAGCTCTTTTAACCCCTCGTGAAGTGGCAACGGAAATCGGCGTCAGCTACGCCACCGTCAAGCAATGGATACTTACTGGCAAGCTGAAGAGCACCAAGACCCTCGGCGGGCACCATCGCGTGCCGCAAAGCGCGCTCAGCCCGCTGATGAAATCCACGCCCACTAAGCCGAAGATTCAGTCTCGCGAGCGCTTCCGCAACGCCAGCGGCCGCAACCAACTGGTGGGCAAGATTGTGGAAGTGAAGATCAGCGGACTGCTTGCCAAGGTCGTGCTCTCTATCGGCGATCAGCAGATCACCTCTATCATCACCGCTGACGCCGCTCGCGAAATGCAGTTGCACAAAGGGCAGACAGCCGCAGCCCTGATGAAGTCCACCGAAGTCATGATCGTCCGCGTATAACCGTGGCGAAAGGTCTTGCAGTGAAAACCTGCGGATCCGCGTTTGCGAGCGCCCGGTGTTAACGCACGCTCGTGTTCTTGGGAGTTTCGCTGGTGCCCTCATCCCACGATAGCGCCTGCGGGGCATTGCCGAAGCTCGCTCCCCAGCAGTAAATGCTTCTTCGGTCTTCGCTGATTGCGCAGGCATGATTGGAACCAACGGCGACTTCGCTGAATCGCTGTTTTCCTGAGACCGCGACCGGTACGGCGGAATTCGCGCTCAAGTTGAGGAACCGCCGCCGGTTTATGGACATTCCATCTCCGAGTTGTCCGTTGCCGCCAGCTCCCCAGCAGTAGGCGTGGCCCTTTGGATCAATCCCGCAGACCGTGGTGGCGCCGAAGCTGATGGAACCCTCTTCGGGGCGCAACTTCAAGCCGCTGACAAAGTTCGGCGTCGTACTGCACGGGAAATTACCCAGGCCCGTAGTACGGCAATTCTCAGGCGGAGTAGTGGTGCCAAGAGCTTCTCCTTGGTTGCCACCCCAGCAATAGACCGCCCGGCCGGTGGTCACGCCGCAGACCGCATACGCTCCGGTAGCAGTGGTCACAAATCGGAGCTTTCCTCTGGCTTCGACCGGTCGCGTCTGCGCTGCGGTAGTGGTGCCATTGCCTAATTTTCCGGTTTGGCCATCGCCCCAGCAGAATAGTTTGCCACCCACGGCGACGGCGCAGGAGGTGCCCTCGCCTCGACTGATGGAAGCGAACTTTATCCCGCCTTTCTCGTCCACGGATTGCACCGCGACGGGTACTTTAGAGCACGGGCGGTTGGCGCAGGTGACGCCTTCCGGGTGACCCTGTAGGTCCCCTTGGCCTAGCTGTCCGTTTCCATTGTCTCCCCAGCAGAAGATGTCGCCAGACTCGGTAAGCCCGCAGCTGCCGGTGTGTCCGGTAGCAATTTTGGAGAACTTAAGGGGCGTCGAAAGCAGCGGAGAAGAGACCGGTTTCGGGGTAGTGGCGCAAGCAACGCCCGCACAAATTTCGGTTGGCTCAGAAGTTCCAAGCTGACCAGACGTATCATCGCCCCAGCAGTAGGCGCTGCCGTCTTGCTTGGTAATCCCGCAGGTAGTCCAATAGCCCGCCGTAAGAGACGAAAATTTCAGCATGGTATCGACCGGAACAGGCTTGGTGGAAGCAACGGTGGCGTGGTTTCCCAGTTGTCCGTGCTCATTATTGCCCCAGCAATACGCTTTGCCCTCGCCATTCAGGACGCAGGTGTACGCCATGCCGGCAGTGATGGATCGAAAACCGGAATCCTGTGCTGAGACTCCCAGGGGAACAAATGCAGAGATTGCGATCAAGAGAACGAGTGCGATTTTCATCGACGCCAGGGACTCCTTCCATGGTGATTGAAAAAGGGTTCGACTTGTTCTGGACCTGCGCTTCGGCTCAGCAGGATTGTGGCACTGCGGCGAGGGACAAAGCAAGCAGCTCTCGACGGACGGTTCAACTCGAAACGCCGTGCCGGGGTCTTCGATATCGCCCGTGCGGTTCAGTCACGACCGGCAGGAACCGCTCCATCTGTTGTGACCGTTTCCAATTCCGTGAGTTCCAGCTCGGTGAGAGCAGCCAACCCGGCGGCTACCGGTGTGCAGTATTGATCGGCAACATCTGCGGGGGATTCCGGACGCTGTCTGCGGATTGCCCGAATTGGTCTGTGGCCAATAGCTGGTCACCTCTGAAACCGTGGAGGTACTTTTCCGCGCGTCTTGTGTACCGGCTCTGCCCTCCGGTGAGGTATCGTGAGAGCGAGTGATTCATGCGCATGACTGACCGGGTGTAATTGGAGTCTCTATGCAGCGGTGTTCCGCAGTGGTGCTGTTCGGGGTTCTCTTGCTGGCATCATCGGGCTTCGCCACGAGCCACGACCGGTTTGAGACCAGGAGGATTCTGACGCGCACCGCTCGTCCTCCAGGCCCTAACCAGAGCGGGCAAAACGCCAAGTTTCGCAGCGGACGAAAGCCGGGTTCCGTCAATGCCCATCAGACGCTTCCTCTTCGCCAGAATCCGCTGAGCAACCGCCCCGGCGTACGCCGATAGAAGCATCCTCAATTCGGAAAGCAGCGTTGAACATTTTCGCTCGCCGGGGTTAAGCTGTCACCCAACACAGGGGTGAGCCATGGCTAACGATCGAGAACCAGTTGATTGCCGCTTGTTTCTAGCCGACGAGCCTTGCGACATCGCGATCTTGGGAGACGAGGAAAAGTTGCTGAATATTGCGGTGGAGCATGCAGTGCATAACCACGGACAGCGGGACACGCTAGCCCTCCGCGAAGGGGTGCGCCTGATGCTGCGCGAAGAGCGCAGGAAGCTAAAGGCGGCCTGAACTTGGCCCAAGCACAATCCCGGCACCAGAATGGTTACGCCCGTCACATCTCAGGTGATTTTCTGCTTGCAACAATTTCGAAACGGCGTTTAATGAGGCGTACAGCACGCTCTCGTGCCGGAACCGGGTGAGGGCATTGTCGAGGCACGAGGACTTTTTTGGAAACCCACAAGCGGGTGAAGGAGGGTATCGTAGAGACGACAACCAGTGACATTCCACTCGTTTTCAGCCTGGCAGCCGTGCCCTCAAACGGCGCTTGACAGCTTCCTTATTCGGAACTCGGACCGGGCGTGGTCAGCGACTACGCCCGGTCTTGTCTTTTCCTGCTCAGCGCACGCCGATTCCGCACGCAAAATCGTTGTACTTCGCGCCCGCTGGCCGCCAGCCAGAGGGCGTAAAACAATAATCAGAAGGACGAACCCCAAGAGACCTAACATACGGGTTACCGGTTGAGTTTGGCAGCCGCGTGCGAAGACCATTGTCCGCGAACGTGAGCATGCCGCAATCGGCGGGATGGATGATTCGGACCTCGTGCCGCAGGTGCCGCGAGATGATCCATGAGCACACGCCGCGCCAGGAAATGCCTCTCTTCGTCAATGAGGTCCTCTCGCTCGATATCCTCGTTCTCCAGATCCATATGTTCTTTCATCCAGACCTTGCCGAGGCGCAGCAACTGGAAAACAGCAGAGGCTTTTCCCTGCTCCAGTTCGGCTTCGATTTCGAAAAGCTGGGTGGCAATTGTTATCTTGGCCTCGCGATGCCTCGTCGGAAGATCGCCGAGGGAGAGTTTCACGAGGAAGCGCTCCTCATGAGCGAAGTGCAGCAACATCATTTGCACGAAATTGTCGGCGGCTGCCAAAATGCGAGGCATACCCCCTCCGCGCAGGATCACCCTCTCCAACCCATGGTAGCGGCGGCGAATCTCGGCGTGTTCCTCGTCCAGATCGCGCAAGTCAGATGCGTTAGTCTCAAACATTCCCGTTGAAGTCCTCATTGGCCCTCTTCGAGAGTAGCTGTGCAGTTCGGCTGCCTATCTCCGCTGACAGCAGTGGAAAACCGCGAAGCTCCGTCGAGATGCCGGAAATGCTTGAAAACTTTGGGAGTGTCTGAATCTGCGATAAGCCCTGGCGATGGCCGCCGCCGACGGCTGACCCAATCGCGGGGCGCGGCGCATTCCTTTATTACACTCCGCGCCCGCTTTCTACACTGTAACGCTGATGCACGGACGGCATTTGGGATGACCACTTCGGGATCCATAACCATGCGGCAGAAGATGACGAGTTCCTGGAGTTAGCCGCGCGCAGTAGCTGGGCACAAAAAATGCCGGCCTCTGCAAAGGAAACGAAAACAGAGACCGGCGGAGCGTAAAGACAACTTGTTGTGCTTGGTGAAATCGTCAGTACCGAGTTCTTAGCTCAGACCGGATGGTGTGCCGTGACTCACTGCAGAAGGCGTCTCCGCTTCGGCAGTTCGCGAAGTGCCGAAGGTTCGTCACCACTGCTCATCGGGTCAAATTTCTCGGGTACTCACCTCTCCTGTAAACATGCTCGGCCGAGAACAGCTTACCGGATCCATGGTAGCCGAATGTGTCGTATAACGTACATATGTTTTTTAACGATACATTTACCACAGGTGTGGAAAAGCCGCGGGAAACCCTAATACAGCAGGCCCGGACAGACCCGGGCCTTCCTATTTCCAGGCAACCTAGTGGTCGACGCCGACCAGCACACTAGAAGCTTTGACGATGGCCGTGGCCGCCTCGCCAGCCTTCAACCCCAGGGACTTAGCGCTCTCCTTGGTAATAATGGCAACCAGTTCGGTGCCGCTGCTGAGCTTCAGGATCACTTCGGAATCCACGGCCCCGTCGTGCACCGCAGCGATGGTTCCGCTGAGAACATTTCGTGCGCTCAGTTTTACCGGGTCCTTGCCGATCATCACCGAGCTGGCTTTGATAATTGCATAAGCGGCCTTTCCTTCTTTTAGTCCGAGCGAATCCACGCTTGAGTTGGTAATGATCGATACAACATTCCCGCCGCCCTTGAGCGACAGATCAACTTCCGCGTTCACTGCCCCCTTGGTGACCTTCGTGACCGTTCCAGCAAGGGTATTTCGTGCACTAATCTTCACAGTCGTTCTCCTTATTAGTTCTAGATGCTGAGTTGAATGCATGGGGTGCGAAATTTGCTGTTCAAGCAACGCTGTCCCGGATACATTACCTTCTAATTTTGCTCACGGTCGAGAAGCCAGCACCGGAGAGGCTCCCTCTCGCGTTCCCACAGGTGCCAATGCCAGCACGGTAATCGTGCCGTCGGTTGCCATCACATCCCCTGTGGAATTCGTCGTTTTGTGCGGCGATTTCGGGCGATCCATCTCCGCAAAGCCGGTGCGGTACCAACGAAGAGCAGGTCGCTTTCAACTCGGGTTTTCGCCACGACGCAACTACATTGCCGTTGTTTTCTTCCAATCTCCCGAGGGCAGTTTGAAGGGATGCGGATCGATCTAAATCCGATTGGCTGGCGCCGGTTGCTGCTTATCGTGCTGGCTCTCTGGGCGTTGGCCATGATCGTTCCCGGGCTGTATCGGCTGTTCAATCCGCTCGGCACGATTGGCCTGTCCGCAGACAACGATGGGGTGGTGACGGATGTAGTTGCTCCGTTTGCATCCGCTCAGGACTCCCCGGCCGCGGTTGCGGGGATTGTGCCCGGTGATCAGCTCGCGTTGCGAGCCATGCGTTGTGTCCCGCTTGGAACTCTGCAATGCGCCAGTCTCGTCGCCGTCCTCGGCGGATTGGGCGGCATGCAATCGGTATGGCCGCATCGCCAGATCACTCTCATCCTCATTCCGGCAACCGGCGGCCCTTCCAAAACTGTAACTCTGGAGTCGGTCCCAGCTTTGCTCAGCTGGACGGAAAAAGTGGTGCTCCTTGCCGACACCGTCGTCGGCATCGGCGTCATCCTCATCGCATTCCGGTTGGTCTGGACGCGTCCGAGCTGGATGACCTGGGGTTTGTTTCTCTATGTGATCTGGTTCAATCCCGGACAGTCGTATGCCTATTACGCGCTATTGCAGCGCTGGCCGATGGCAATTTTCGCCCAGGAGATCGCGGAGGCGCTGGCTCACGGGGCGGCGTTGGCTGGCCTAGTTGTGTTTGCACTACGCTTCCCCAATGACCAGACAGAGCCGCGCTGGCGGTCACTGGAACGAGCAGTGCCGCTGCTAGCTGCATTGATCACTGTACTTGCCCTGGCGAGTTTTACCAACACCTTTGGATTTCGCACGGAAACCATCACCGACATCACCTTTCTGGCCAACTACGCGGTCGATGCGTTCGTACTGCTGATTCTGCTGCAGCGGCGTCGCCTGCTTCCTCCGCACGAGGAGCAGCGGATGCGTTGGGTCATCTGGGGATGCGCCATCGGACTGCCGGCTTTTATCTTTGCCGAGATTTGCCAGTCCGCGGCGCTGTTCCGCCATCTCTGGAGCGTGTCACCGTCGCCAGCCTTGATTGGTCTTTTCTATCTCCCCAACGGCGTGCTGGCCTACTTTGCGTCCCAGGCAGTGTGGCAAAAGCGGGTGGTTAGCGTAGCGATCCCGCTCCGCCATGGCACCATACTGACCACCCTGAGTTTGCTTGTGGGCGTACCGATCGTGCACCTGCATGAGCAGATGTCGCACCTTCAGGCGGATCTGCGATTGCCGGAATGGATCTGGCCTTTCGTGGCGGCACCAGCCTTGTTGCTAATCCTCCAGCGCTTGCATGAGGCCGCGGTGGAACTGGCGGACCATGTCTTCAACGGTCACTTTCACGAGGTGCGACGGCGGTTGCAGAATGAGGGCGACGCGATGCGCCAGGTTGCAACTCTCGCCGAGATCGACCGCCTGTTGGTGGAAGGTGTGGTCGATACGCTTTGCTTATCATCCGGCGCAGTCTTCCGCCAGGAAGGAGGCGTGTTCCGCCGGACCGAAAACACTGCAGCATGGGCGACCTCGGTACAAGAGTTGAGCAGGGAATCTGATGCGGTCGCCTTGCGCAGCCTGGATATGGGTGCACCGGTTCGCCTCTGTCATGGGGACTGGAATCGGCTTGATCTGCCAGGCGGACAGGACGCACCGTGTCTCGCTGTACCGGTGCGCAGCGAGATCCCCGAAGCCAATGCTGTCGCCCTGTTCGGAGCGCACGACACAGGCAACGATATCGATGCCGATGAGCGCGAAATGTTGGGCGGACTCGCAATACGGGCTGCCGCCGCTTACGAGCGGGTGCTGGCCGAGTTGCTGCGGAAAGAAGTGGCGCAACTGCGCTTACAACTCGCGGCTCAACAGCCTGTGCCTCCGACCGCTTTCGGAAACCCGTGAGGACTCAGCCGCAATGAGATTTGCTGACAACGCCTTCGGTTGACCCGCGCCTGGAAATTTCCCGACATGGCGATGATCATCCATGGCGAAGCGTCCCATGCACTCCATGAGGTTACCCGCCATTCGCGACATTTGCTCGGCGGAGGCAGCCAGTTCGGTGGAACTGGACGCGGACTGCTGCACCATTCCGCGCATGCGTTCCATGGCGCGGACGACCGCCTGCGCGCCGCCGGCCTGCTCTTCGACCGCGGAACTAATGTCCTCCGTAATTTCATTGAGGCGCGTGGTGGCCTTGGCAATCTGCGAGGAGCCGTGCGACTGTTCGGTGGTGGCGGCGCCGATCTCTTGCGCAAACTTGAACACCTCGGTCACCACAGTAGAAATCTTTCGCAGCGCTAGGCTGAGATCGTTCCCCAGATCAAGCCCCTCATTCACGATCGAGGAGCTCTTGTTCATGTTGTCCACGGCCTTGCGGGCTTCGCTCTGAATACTGCTGATCAGTTCGCTGATCTCCTTGGTGGAGGTAGCGGACTTTTCCGCCAGCTTACGGACTTCATCGGCGACCACCGCGAAGCCGAGGCCATGTTCGCCGGCGCGGGCTGCCTCAATCGCGGCGTTGAGTGCCAGCAGATTGGTCTGCTCGGAAATATCGTCGATGACCTCAAGGATCTTGCCGATGTTATCGACCCGCCCTCCGAGGCTGGCGATGATGGCAGACGAAGAACCGATGGAACCGTTGATGCGATTGAGCCCCTCGGTGGTCTTCTGCATGGTGCCGATGCCGAGCTGTACTTCGTCACGGGAGCGGCTGGAGATATCGAGCAGCACCTTGGCCGTATCGGCCACGCGCTGAATGCTGGCCACCATTTCATCGATCGACGCCGAAGTTTCGCTAACGCTGGAGGCCTGCATCTGGGTGTTCTTCACCATGTTCTGCACGTTGATGCTCATCTCATGCATGGTGCTGGTGACTTCATCGATGGCCGAGGCGGACTGCACGTTGGTCTTGGCGGATCCCTCCGATGCGTCGGCAACCTGGTTGGAACCGGCTGCCACCTGCGCCGCCGAGTTGCGCACCGAGCCAACGATGTCGCGCAATCCTTGGATCATGTTCCGGAACGCATTCCCCAGGGTGTCGCATTCGGAACGAGGCTCAACTTTAATCGCCAGATCGCCCCGCGCAATGGCTTCGCTGACGTTGGCCATTTCTTTGAGATAGGCCACCATGCCGGCAAAGGTACGCGCCAGTTCACCCAGTTCGTCCGTGCGCTCTACAGAAATCTCCTGATTCAGATCGCCGGACTCCCCAATATTCCGCGCAACCTCAATCAGTCGTGCCAGCGGCTCTGTGATCTCACGCACAGTGCTACGTCCCACCACCCAAATCAGGATCGTAGTTGCTACAAACGCGAGCATCCCCAGCAGAAGAAGCTGACGGCCGTTCTTTCGGCTCGTGTCGTAAGTCGCCTTTACCGAGTCCTCCTGCTGAGTAATCAGTAGTCCGATGGGTTTCAGCAGTTCCGCATGAATCGTCGGCCAATCATCTTCGAGCAGCGTGCGGAGAGCGTTCGTGTCCGAATTCGCATACGCCGTCGACAACTTCTGAGAATACGCCAGGAAGGAAGGAATCTCGTGGTCGATCTTGGCAACCAGGTCGCGGGATTCCGGCGACATCTCGTTGCCTTTTGTCTCTTCCTTGAAGCGTGCCCACTGCGCCGGAATATTGCTTACGGCCTCCTGCAGTTGAATATTCGAGCCCACCGCCGGCATCTGGTCCAGCAGTACACCGGCCATCCGGAAACGAACTTCCTTGAGGTCGCGATCGATCTCCTGGATTGCCGCCACGGGTTGCACCCGGTTCTCATAAACCGAAGACAGAGTTCGGATGCCGCTTTCGACGCTGTAGATATTCACCGCGGTCAGCAGCACCATCGCCGTTATCGCGGCTCCCACCAAAAGCACAACTCTACCCTTGACGCTCTTCATGTTCTTCATGGCTGGTTCCGTCCCTGGCGCCGAGGCTGGTATGGCAATTTACTCGACCGGCAGACCTTTCGATTTCCAGTCTGGGATTCCGGTGCGCAGCCAGTACACCCTCTTGTAGCCCGCCCGGACTGACACCACGGAGGCCTTATAGCTCTTCCAACATTCCGTACCATTGCAGTAGAAGATGACCGGCGCCGTCTTGTCTCCAGGCAACTTGGTGAGGTCAAAACTATCCATCGAGGCGACAAAATCGCGCGCCTTTGCACTCTTTTCCTTGTAAGGAATGCTCTTTGCTCCCTTGATGTGTGCCTCGGCGTACTCGTTCGCCACCCGGGCATCGATCATCAGTACGCCGCCGTCCATCAGCGATTTCGCCTTCAGCGGATCGACCACGACGACGCCCTTTTCCGAGGTGGGCGTATCAGCCGCAAACGCCGTTGGCCGCAACACAAAAGTACATATCACTATGACGGCAAGCTGAAACCAGTATTTTCGGAACATCCTCGTTCTCCTCACGCTGAAATATGAAAACAGGAACCCCGCACTCACACCACAACCCACTCACCAACCTGGGATTGCAGACATGAATTAAGGTAGGCGTACACTCTCACTGGTCTGCTTCATCAATTCAAGAGTACGAAAGTACGGTACCGCCAGCGCTCGCTCGTACCTTCATATATCACGCGGTCCGGTCGAGACTAACTTGCATTACCAGCGGCTTCAGGTTTTCGAGCATCGTCGGAATCAGTTCGGAGACCGTTGGGTGGATGTGCATCGCGCGCTCAATGACGGTGTAGGGAGCCTTGGCATACATCACATCCAGAATGCTGTGAATCACTTCGTCCCCGCCCGTGCCTAAGATGGAGGCGCCCAGGATTTTCTTCGTATCCGCGTCGACCAGAATCTTCATGAAACCGAGCGTTTCTCCCTTCTCCACCGCGCGTGCCACACTGGTCATCGGCAGCGTCGCAATGAGCGCCTTCTTTCCTGAGTTCCTTACCTGGGTTTCGTTCAGTCCGACGTGTCCCAACGGAGGATCGATGTAAAGCGCGTAGGCAGGAATGCGATCGCTGACTCGGCGGTGATCGTTGTCCAGAAGATTCGCGGCAACAATTTCAAAGTCGTTATAGGACGTGTGGGTAAACCCGCCCTTTCCGTTGCAGTCGCCGACGGCCCAGACGTCGGGCACATTGGTGCGCAGTTCGTCATCAACCACGATGTTTCCCCGATTGTCATGAGCGATGCCCGCCTTTTCCAGCCCAAGATCGTCCGTGTTCGGCCGGCGCCCCACCGCGAGCAGTACATGCGTCCCGATCTCCTGCGGCGAGCCCGTCTCGCAATCAACGCTCACTCCGATGCCGTCTTCGCGCTTCGAGAATCCGATACACTTGGCATTCAGACGAACATTGATTTCTTCCCGCTGAACGATGTCGAGGATCGCTGCGGATATGTCCTCATCCTCGCGCCGGAGCAGGCGAGGCCCCATCTCGACGACGGTCACCTTGCTCCCGAAGCGGCGAAACATCTGGCCGAACTCGAGGCCGATGTAGCTGCCCCCGATGATGACCAGATGCGGCGGCAGGGAATCGAGTTCCAGCAACGAGGAATTTGTAAGATAGCTGATCTGATCAATTCCTGGCATGGGTGGAATTACGGCTCGCGCACCCACGTTGATGAAGATCTTGCCAGCCGTAAGCACTTCGTTGCCAACGCTCACCTCGTGCGCGGACACGAAGCGCCCCTGGCCCGTGTAAACCACGCAATTTTTGTGCTTACGAAGCCGGTCTTCCGCGCCTTTGCGATGTGCTAGCCGGATCTCGTTCATGCGCGCGTGCACGCGCCGCATATCGACGGAGATCTCACCCGGCAGGCGCACTCCATACTCCGGGCCACGTCTTGCCAGGTGCGCCGCGTAAGCGCTGGCGACCATGGTCTTGGTAGGAATGCATCCCGCGTTGACGCAGGTTCCACCAAAGAATTTGCGCTCGATGATCGCGACCTTGGCTCCTGCATCCGCCAGTCGAGTCGCCAGAAATGGACCGGATTGGCCGGTACCGATGACGATCGCATCAAATTTTGTGCTCATAGATTTCTGTTAGATGCCTGGCCCTCAGCGCGTGCAGGAACGCTGCTGGAATCAATTGCCCGGCAACCCGTTAGTGCGACCTACGTGCCCCTAGAAGATAAACCTCGCTGCCAGTTGTACCTGCCGCGGCGGCATCGCATTCACAATTTGGCCGAAGCCTGCGCTGCTGATATTCCCGTTCACGGCGGCGGCTCCGAAGAACTGCGCATGATTGAAGACGTTGAAGCCTTCCACCCGGAACTGGAGCATTTTGCCTTCCCGTAGCGCCACGTCTTTCTGCAGTGACATATCGAAGTTGTTCAACCCGGGGCCGTAGAAGAAGCGGCGCGGGGCATTGCCCAGCGTCCCCAGTGCCGGGATGCTAAACAGCGCCGTATTGAATGCCGCCGCGCGCGTGCCATCCGGACTGAGGCCGCGCGGATTGCGGTTAAGAGCCAGGTTGCCAGGCGTAAAACGCGGCGTATCGACGCCATTATTGTTGATTCCATTTGGCATCGAGCCCAGCAGTGAACTGTCGGTATTGTTGTAGAGCGTAACCGGCAGTCCGGTGGAAAAGCGCGTGATGCCGGTGATCGACCAGCCGGTGGTCAACCGGTTCTGCTTCCCAGTGAGCCGCTCGAACGGCAGCATGTAGCGATAGCTGGCAACAAAGTTGTGGCGCAGATCAAAGGCCGAAACGGCCTTGCTCATCGCCGCGCCCATCGCATAGACCGGCTCGGAAAGGCTGGACGAGTCATCGAGCGACTTGCCGTAGGTGTAGGCTGCCATCACTTCCATCGTGGCACTGGTGTGCCGCACCGTCGCTTCAAAGGAATTGTAGTTTGAAAACCCAATGGTCTTTTGATAGGTGATGCCGTCAAACGATGCGTTGAACGGCCCGCGGACTTGTACACTGCTCCCGTCCGCCTTGGTAAAGGTTCCGCCCTCTGCGAATGGCCCGCAGATCGGACTGCCGGGTGCAACCTGGTTCTGCTGACTAACGCTCAGGCAGAGCGCCGCGTTGCCCGGATCGGCCGAGGTGAGAACCAGAAGATGATGCGCCTGCGAACCGACATAGCTCAGCTTGAGGAATGTGCTGCGTGCCACTTCGCGCTCGAAGGAAAGATTGTAGCTCTCGGTATAAGGCGACGTGTTGTGATAGTAGAACGCCGGATCGCCGGTGATCGGTGCGTAGTTGGACCAGTTGACGGACGTGTTCGGATGGCTGGCCGACGCTCCGAAAGTGGGGATTGGCGAAGGAAATGGCTGCCCATTGCTGAGCCCGGTTGCTGCGGAAACGAATGGCTCATTGAATAGCGGACGTCCGCCGGTGCTGTTGTAGTCATATCCATAGGGCGCGTTGGCGCTCATAATCCCCGCTGAAAGCCCTTCGAACGCCGAGTAGAAGAAGCCGAAGCCTGCATGAATGCTGCTCTTGCCGGAGTGTCCGAAAAGTTTACCCAGCGCCCCGCCATCAAAATTCGGCGAGTAGGTCGCACCCAGACGCGGTGAGAAGTTGTCCCACTTGGTCGGGGCCAGGGTCGAGGGAATTCCCGCATCGCCGGGGAACACCATGCCGGTGGGCGCGCCCGGATAAACCGCCGACTGCTGTCCGAGAACGAATGTTTGAAGCTGGTTATATTTCTCGTGCCACGGCGGCAGTACGTCCCAGCGCAACCCATAGTTCAGCACCAGGTTGGGCCTCACCTGCCAGCTATCCTGGCCGAAGGCGCCGATGTACTTGTTGCGGATGTAGAACGCGCTGGCGTCACCCTGCTCGTAGGTGCTGGCCACTCCCAGCAGAAAATCCGCGAAGTCCGAGCCGGTCTCCGTACCCTGAAAGACGAACGAACCATTGTTGATGGAATTCGATTTGATGTTGACTTGATCGAGATGGAAGTTGCCGCCGATTTTCAGCGTGTGGTGGCCAATCACCTTCGAGAGATTGTCGCTCCACTGGAACGTATTGTTGACCTGCCGCTCTCCGGTAACGTCGACGCCGATGGTGAAATTGTTGAATGCAACATTCTCTATCCCTTCAATGCTCGGGTCCAGAGGAACAATGCCCAGGGTCCCCGCGCCCGAGACAAATCCCTGCGAGGCCAGGCTCGGTCCCACTCCGCCCACAGGTTTTCCGATAAGGTTGAAGTCGCGCATGTAGCTGAAGTGCGCCTCGTTCACCGTGTTGGCGCCGAAACTTTTTGTCAGACCGACGCTGAACAACTGCGCGCGTCCATTCGAGGTTGCGTTGAAGCCCGGAACGTTGGCGCCGCCCTGCGCCGAAGGATAGGGATTGTCCATGTCGTACTGATCGGCGAAGTAGTAGGCGGACAGATTCCCCCAGCGCGTATTCGTGTCAAATCGCGCCGCCGCTTTGTTGTCGCCCAGAGTTTCGTTCTGCGACGAGTTGGAAAAAGTATTGGAGCCGACATTGGCTTGCGGAATGTATTTGAGTAGCGCCGCGGCCGGC
The DNA here is from genome assembly GCA_964563875.1 of uncultured Acidobacteriaceae bacterium. Classification (GTDB taxonomy): domain Bacteria; phylum Acidobacteriota; class Terriglobia; order Terriglobales; family Acidobacteriaceae; genus TOLSYN. Next base: position 24,614 of record CAZLZA010000029.1, on the reverse strand, counting down.
GCCGACCAGATGGATTGCGGAATCACCCCGTTAGGAAAGACCTCGGAATATGGCTCGCCGGCTGTGACCGTTTGCCCAAGCTTCGCCGAAAGCTGGTTCGCCAAGTATCCGGAGCTTACTTTACCGGTGAGCTGGCTGGCCAGATCGGAAAGATTCCCCAACCGATCCGCCGCGCTCGGTACCGTGATGTTTCCCGTCTCCTGCCCCTGCGTCATCCCCGTGCCCTGGTAGTCGAGGAAGAAGTGGGCCTTGTCTTTGCGAATAGGACCGCCCAGTGTCCCGCCGTGCTGGTTGCGCTCGTAACTGGCGCGGCTGGTGGCAAAATAGTTCTTCGCGTCGAGCGCCGTGTTGCGCACGAATTCGAAGGCGCTGCCGTGGAGCTTGTTGCCTCCGGACTTGGTGGTCACCAAAACCTGCCCGCCGCTGAAGTTTCCATACTCCGCGTCGAAGTTGCTGGTGAGCACCTTCAAGTCCTGGATCGAATCGAGATTTGGAACCACCGCGGTCCCGTTATTGAAATCTTCCTCCACGGCAGAGCTATTGACCGCGAAACCGTTGCTGGTTTCGCGCTGTCCGCTCACCGACAGATTGCCCGCGTTGAGATCGCCCGAGGGCGGAGTCGCGCTGCAGCCTGACATCACCACCGCATTCGGCTGCTGCGAGCTGGAGGGAATCACCCCCGGTTGCATGGCCAACAGATCGGTAAAGCTGCGCCCATTCAACGGAACCGCCGTCATCTTCGCCGCCGAGATGGTCTCCCCCAGTTGCGAACTCGTGGTCTCAACCCCCGGCACCTCCACGGTGACGCTCAGCACCTCGGCTTGCATTGCGAGCTGCAACTGAACATCCAGCGCAGCCGTGCCGTTGGCAGCCACCTCCACTCCCGGTCTCGCCAGCGGCTGGAAGCCTGTCTCGCTGAACTCAAAGTCATAGCGTCCTGCGGCAAGCGAGATTGCGTACCAACCCTCGGCCCCGGTCGTGGCTTCCAGCACTGCACCGGTGGCAAGATTGCGTGCCCGTACCTTGGCTCCGGGCACCACCGCGCCGCTTGGATCGGAAACCGTGCCGCGAATTGAGACGGTCTGCCCGTCCGCCGCCAGAACAAGAGCTGTGCACGCGAAAAAGAAGACGGTGACGCAGAGGAAGTGTCGAACCTTAGAGGGAAGACCAGAGATGTCGGTGAGCAAGGTCTGTTTGCCGCCTTATGAAAATGAAAATGGTTTTCATTTCCACTGTACATCTCACCTCCAGCCCTGCCTGTGACCGATGTCACGTCGCCGAGTGAGGCCGCCAGCCAAAGGCACCATTAATCATGATTCCTCGTACCATTAAGCAAACCGTAACTTCGCCCCGGAAACAATTTACCGTCTAGTCAATCGTTTGACCCGGTAGCCTGCAAGGCTGGCCGCTCAGGCCTCCAGATTCGGACTGCTGTCCGTTCCTAGAAGGTGAAGGCCGCTGACAGAAAAACGCTTCGGTTACCCGCAGTGGAGGGGCCAAAGAAGCCGCCCGCCAGCGATTGTGACTTGCCGAAGAAAGGCGATGTTAGCGTCCCGTTTGGTGTGCCAAGGTTCTCATGATTGAAAATGTTCTGACCATACACGGCAAACGTCAGGTTGTATCTGTGCGGAGTCGTCGCATTCATCCGCCCAGGCTCAGCTTGGTTGCCGCTCAAGCCTCTGCCCCCGAGTCCGCCGCCGCGCGGCCCACTGCGTGGACCACCACCCGCATCGCCACCTGCCGTGCGTGGGCCAAATCCAATCACCTTGCTGATGCGCAGATTCAGACTCACATTGGCTGGCCCGGTGCCGAGATTGTGTGGGATGATCCTCTCGCTTGCGCCAGTAGGGCTGGCCAGTGGATCAGGATCGAGACAGCCGTAAGGCGTAGCGATGGCGTTCGGTTGGCTACAACTGGCGGCAAAGGTTGGGCGAGCATTGAACTGATTGTTGCCGGTCAGATTCGTGCCCGTGGTGATGTTGTACGGAGTTCCGGAGTTGACCGAGAGAAACGGCGCGAACGATAACTGCCATGGCGCGGAAATACTGCCGAGGAGGACAAAACGGTTATGCACGTCGAAGCTGGCACGACCGTAATCGAACCCCGCATGACCAGCTATCGACGGCGTATAGGTCACGGCGCTGGTGTCACCCCGCGCGTTGTTGTAAGTGTAGAAGCTGAAAATGCTGAAGTGCGTATAGCGGGCCGTGAGTGAGGCGATGATCTGGTTTTGGCGATAGACCCCTCCTGACTGAAATTGCATGTCATTCTCCGCCGGTGCGGGGATGGGTGTAGCCGGGTAAGTGTTAGATAGCAGATTGTAGATCGGAAAATTCCCCGCCGCGCTGGCGTTATCGGTGAGATACATGTGCACGCCGCGGCTATACAGGTAAGTGATGTTGGCGGTCATCACCTTACTCAATTGCCGGTCGATGCCTGCGCCACCCTGCATGTCGATGGCGGCATGGAAATGTGGCTGAACCGAGTAGCCTGTGGGAGCGGCGCCGCTGGAATTGGAAACGGGTGCAACTTGGTTCGGATTGTAGAAGCCCGGATTGTCCACGGTGAAGCCTTGCTGATTTGGCGTCTCCGTGGAGCCCAGCGGAACAAAGTTGTTGTGAATTGCCTGGATGATATACGGCGTGCCCTGCGTGGACGCGAGGGTGTTGGGAACCGTGAACCGTTGATAGAACCATCCGTAGCCCGCGCGCAATACCGTCTTGGGTGTTGTGCCTTTCTTGCCGAGGCCATAGGCCATGGTCAACCGCGGTGCCCAGTCGTTTTTGTCGTTGATCCGGTTTTGCGACTCCCAGCGCACTCCGTAGCTGAAGGTAAAGCGTTGGCTCAGCTTCCAGTCGTCCTGGTAAAAGAGCGCGGCATCGAAGAGAATCGCCTGCGCCACGAATTTGTTTATATGAGTAAACGTGTACTGTTGCGGCTTAGCCGCCAGATAATTTGCAATGCTGCCAAAAATGTACGCGCTGTTCGAGCCCGCGCTAGTGTAATTGGCGTCGCGATAGGCGCGCAGGCGCGCGCCGAAATTCAACGAGTGCCTGCCCTTTGAACCGGCGAAATAATTCTGCAACTCGTAGTCATCCTGATGGTCTTCGGCGGTGCCCGAGTTGCTGCCGCCGTTGACAAAGGCGCCCTGCACCGTCACGGTCGGCAAGCCGGATAGCGGCAGTTGCTGGTTGCGAATACGGCGATACTGAAAACGTATGTCGTCGACCAGGTTCTTGCTCAACACCAGGCTGTCGCTCACCTGAAGCGTGTTTTCCAGGTTATGGGTGTTGTAGGCCTGCTCCGGCAAGGTGAGCGCGCTCAGGCCGGCATTGGTCTGCACGGCACGAAAGAATTCGTCGCGAATCGTGAGTGTGTTGGACTTGCCCAGTGCAATGTCAAAACGTGGACTGATATCGATGCGGGAACTCGGATTGCTGATCGCTTCGTTTATGGTTGAGGAAACGTCCGCGGGATCGACCGCGTCCACGATACTCTGGTTCTGGTTGTTGCGGATAAAGCTGCTCAAGAAATAGGAACTGCGTTTGGTGGGTGGGCCTCCGATGTTCGCGTTGAAGTTATAAGAGTGATAACTGGGTTGCTGGAGCGCCGCTTCGCCGGGTCTTCGGCTTGAGTTCAGGATAGGGTTTTGCGAGTTGAAGACTGAGTCATTGCCCCGGGACTCGATTTGCCCGTGTATCTTGTCGGTGCCGGGCTCAGTGAATATCTCGATACGCCCATAGCCTAGCCGGTCAAACTCCGCGGAAAACGGATTCTGATTGATGCGTATTTCGCGGATCGAGGATTTCGGTGGAATCTGACCGCCGGTGAATCCGTCGATGTAGATTTCGCCGCCGTTCGGTCCCGCCGCTGGTCCAGCCAGCGCCTGCAACTCACTTTGCAGTTCGTCCGGATCGTCAGATAGCGCTTCCAGATCTTTGCCCTTGATAATGATGGCGTTCGCGTTGCTCTCCGGGCTGGTATCCACCGTCATGCTCTCCGAGTTCACCTCTACCTGTTGCTTCTCCACCTGGATTTGGAGTTTGACATCGACTTGCTTACTCTGGCCGGCTTCGAGGGTGACGGGCTTGGACGCATACGGGGTAAAGCCTTTCGCGCTGGCATTCACGATGTAGCTGCCGGGTGCAAGATTACGCGCCTGAAAAAGTCCGGACGCGTCTGAGCTCACAGTTGTGGCTGTTTTTCCGTCGGGAGTGGTGATTCTCACGGTTGCGTTCGGAATCACGGCGCCCGTGGGATCGGCGACCGTACCGCGGATGAGGCCATTGTTTGCTTGCGCGAATAATGTCGTTGAAAATGCAAAGAACTGCATCGCCAGCAAGAAACCCAAATAGCCGAGAGTGCATCCGCACCTCACCCCGCATTTGGGAAGCAACCTCGTGCGGAAACAGCGCAGATCCGCATTGCCTTGGGATTCGCGGGTAATGCTCACGATACCTCCTGTGGCCGGTGCACTCCGTCCCGTTTCTTTAGACACAATGGCTTCGGCCGGATGTGTAAAGAATCGTTAAAGTTTAGCGGCCCAAAGAAACTCCAGAGCTTTACAATTACTCTTCAACTTGCGCGCTGCTTGGAAGTGGAGGGATGGCCATCAAAATCGCTAGCTGGAATGTCAATTCGATCCGTGCACGTCTCGACCATGTCACCGCGTGGCTGAAGGCCTGCGAGCCCGATGTACTGCTGCTGCAGGAACTGAAGGGAACGGAGTTTCCGGCTATCGTGTTCAAAGACTTGGGCTATGAAAGCGTGGCCGTAACCCAGAAGACCTATAACGGCGTCGCGATTTTGTCGCGCCATCCCATCGAGACGATTAACACGACGCTCGCCGGTGATGAGGCGGACAGTCACGCGCGATATTTGGAAACCACGATCCTTGGCATCGGCGTCGTCAATATCTATCTTCCGAACGGCAACCCTGTGGGCAGCGATAAGTTCGCTTACAAGCTGGCTTGGATGGATCGACTGCATCAGCAGATGTGCGCATGGCTGGAAAAAGATGTGCCCGTGCTGATCGGCGGCGACTTCAATGTCATCCCCGAGGATATTGACTGTCACAAGCCTGCCTCGTGGATCCATGACGCGCTCTTCCAACCGGAGCCGCGAGCGCGATACCGTGCCCTGCTCAGCCTTGGCTACTGCGACGCCTTCCGGTCGCTGCATCCAGAGGAGGCCGGGCAATTCACCTTCTGGGATTACTTCCGGCAGGCGTTCGAGCATAATCGCGGTATTCGCATCGACCATTTCCTGCTGTCTCCGAAGTTGGCCGGGCGGCTAAAGAGTTGCGAGATCGACAAGCAGCCTCGGGCGCTGGAGAAGCCGTCGGATCACACTCCGATCATCGTCGAACTGCAGTAAGGCGGGCGAATTACTTGGACGCAGCGGGCGATCCGCATTGCCTGCTAAAATGTGGAGTTCGAGTGCATCCGAGCTCACAACTATGTCTAGCGACCACACTGCCGATAGCAACGTCCGTTGGGATTTGACCTCCATTTATTCCGCAATCATTGATCCGCAAATCGATCTGGACATCGCGGAATTCGCCAAGCGCGCGCAGCAATTCAGCTTGCATTACAAAGGCAAGCTGGCCGATAGCCTTGCCGCGGCAATTTCCGATTATTCAGAGCTGGACATGCTTGGGGGAAAGATCATGGTCTATCTCTCTCTCCAGCAAAGTCTCGATGTAACCAATGAGGCGGTGAAGGCGAAGATCGCCGCAGCGCAACAGAGCATGAGCGAAATTCAAGGCGAGTATTTGACGTTCTTCGAATTGGAGTTAGTCGCGCTCGACGATGCGACGCTAGAGAAGTGGTATGCCGCCGATTCCACAGTCCAAAGGCATCGACCATGGATTGAGCATCAGCGAATCTTCAAACCGCACCTCTTGAGCGAACCGGTGGAAGCTGCTCTCACCAAGCGTTCTCCCTTTGGCCCTGCCTCGTGGGATGAGTTCTTTGACGAATGTGAGGCCGACCTTCGCTTCGACCATAAGGCTGAGAAGAAGAGCCTCACCGAGATGCTCGACATTCTCACCAATTCGAAAGATGCCGCCCTTCGTGCCGAGGTGCAAAAGACGATCAATGATGGCCTGGGAGGATATTTCGCCAAGTATTCCGCGCAGACGCTCTATGTGATCGTGGGCCGGGCTGCGGTGGAGCGCAAGGAGCGTCATTACCGCAATCCCATGGAATCGAGGAATAAGGAGAACCGTGTTCCCGACGCGGTCGTCGATGCGCTGCACAATGCGGTAAAGAACGTAGCCGGACCGTTGGCGCGCCGCTACTATCGCCTGAAGGCCGGGCTGCTCGGCATGAAAGCGCTCAGGTGGAGTGATCGCAATGCACCCTTGCCGTTTACTGATACCACTGTGGTGCCGTATGACAACGCGATCTCCACGGTGCTCGCGGCCTATGAAAGTTTCAGCCCCACGCTTACCGGCATCATCCAGGATTTCATCGCCTCCAAACGCATTGACGTTCCGGCGACCACGGGCAAGCGCGGCGGAGCTTTTAATTGCTCTTTCGTGCTTCCCGGCAACCGTCCGCAATCGTTCACGTTCTTGAATTACCTGGGTTCGAATCACGACGTAACCACCCTGGCACATGAACTCGGCCACGGGGTTCATGGCGTCCTGGCAGGCGAAGCGCAGGGTCCGCTCATGTTCCATCCTCCGATTGCATATTGCGAGACCGCTTCGGTCTTCGGCGAAATGACGACGTTCAGTTTTCTGAGGAAACAGCTTGCTGAAAGAGGAGACAACTCAGCGCTGCTCGCGCTGATAACCCAGAAGATTGAAGGAATGCTGAACACGGTACTGCGGCAAATTGGATTTTCGAATTTCGAGCGCCGTATCCACGGTATGAATGCGGAATACACGGAATGGCTTGACCCTAAGAAGCTGTCCGTGGAAGAACTCGACGGGTTGTGGCTTACGACTGCCAAAGAGCTATACGGAGAAGATGGCGAGGTGTTCACCTATGAAAACTCGAGCCATCTCTGGTCCTATGTTTCGCATTTCCATCGGCCGTTCTACGTGTACGGTTATGCGTTTGGCGAACTCTTGACGCAAAGTTTGTACGCCCAGCAGATGCGCCTAGGGCCCCGGTTTGAGCCGCTCTATCTCGACCTGCTCCGTTCCGGCGCGACCAAAAGCGTGTCTGAGCTCCTTCAACCGTTCGGCCTCGATCCAACCGACGAACCTTTCTGGGCTGAGGGTATTCGGGTGAGCCTTGAGGCGATGATCGCGGAGGCGGAGAAACTCGCACCCGTCCAAATGCCGGCGGATGTGAAGTAGCTGCCGGAGTTCTAATTACGGCAACGCGCATAGAATGGATTGAGCTATTCAGCAGTCCCGGACAGACCAGCATGAGCGTCTTGCGTTACGTTGGACATACCGCGAAGTACCTGCTGATTGCCCTCGTCGTCTCGTATGCCGCCGACGCCGGCGTCTTTGAAGTGCGCCTGATCCGCGGCGCGGGGTTGCAGAGCGTTCCGGTGGACCAGTTCCTCAAAACTCCACTCAAGGGACAAAAGACGGAGTATGACTATCTCGGCACCGCCAGCGAGAACTGTGCGCGCGCCCTCTTTCCTCAGTATGCAGCCGCGCAATGGAATGCACCATGCTGGTGGCTCAAACGGCACAGCGTAAGCTGGGAGTAATCGCCATTCACCGCCCTAATGCTGCAGCGCCGTCTCGGAGCTCGCTGGTTTGGCTGTGATCTGCTGTGGCGTCGGCAGTTGTGAGCGATCCCAGCCGCCGCCAAGCGCTTCGATGAGTTGCACGGAGGCGGTGGCGCGCTGAATTTCGATCTGCGCCATAACTTGCTGTGCAGAGAGCAGCGCATTCTGCTCGGTCACCACGTCAATGTAAGGGTCTACGCCGGTCTCGTAGCGCGTCATCTCCATCTCCAGCGCGCGTTTGGTGAATTCTACAGCCTTGTGCTGCTGCTGGATCTGCTGGGTCAGGATGCGCAGCGCTGCAAGGTTGTCCTCCACCTGCTGGAAGGCCGTGAGCACCGTCTGCCGGTACCCGGCCAGATTCGCATTGTAGGTGGCAACGTACTGGTTCACCGTGGCGCGACGCAGCCCGGCGTCGAAGACCGTTTCTGAGACTGACGGCCCGATCGACCAGAAGCGGCTGGGCCAGTCGAGCAGATGCTTCCACGCTGAGCTTTCAAAACCTGCGGAGGCCGACAGCGACACGTTCGGATAGTAGGCGGCATGGGCAATGCCGATCTGTGCGTTGGCCGCGGCCAGGCTGCGTTCGGCGGCGGCAATGTCTGGACGGCGTTCCAGAAGTTGCGACGGCAAACCAACCGGAATCGCCGGCGGGGTGATCAGCAACGGCCGCACGGGAATCGAAAAATCCGATGCTGCCTTGCCGGTAAGAGTGGCGATGGCGTGCTCGTATTGCGCCCGCGCGAGGCCCAGATTGGTGAGCTGTGATTGCACGTTTTCCAGGGTGCTCTCGGCTTGTACCACGGCGATCTGATCACTAATTCCGTTCTCATACTGCGCGCGGGCGTAGTCCAGGGCTTTCTGGTCGGCGTCGACGGTCGCCTGGAGAATCTGCTCCAGAGCGTCCTGCCCGAGAAGTTCAAAGAAGTACGTGGCCAGACTCGCCTGTTCGGTGAGGCGTTCGTTTTCAAGATCGGCGGCGCTCAGTTGCGCGGAATACTGTGCCTGGCGCACCGTGTTGCGAATCTTGCCCCACAGGTCGGGCTCCCACGTGACACTGGCGGGCAGTTCCAGAAAGCTGGTTGTGGCGCCGCCTTGGGCGGTGCCGCTCGCACTGATGGCTTGGCCCAAGTTGGATGAGCCTCGTGAGCGCGTTCCGGAAGCTCCAACCGTCGCTGTCGGAAAATACTGCGAACGTGCTTCGCGCACCATGGCGCGGGCTGCCATAAAGTTTTCAAACGACTGCTTGATGTTCTGGTTATTGATGTTGAGCTGTTCTTCCAGTGCGTTCAGCTCCGGCTCGTTGTAGATCTCCCACCACTTGCCGCGCAGCAATCCATCTTTCGGTTGCGCCACCGTCCAGTCGCCCAGTCCGCCCAGCGTCGGGTCGGCCGGGGTGCTTGCCGGAGCCGGAGCCGCGGGCTTCTGTGCCGGGTTCGCGGGTGACTCCTTATATTCAGGCGGGGCCGTTGGTGCAGGCGCGTGATACTTCGGGCCCACCACGCATCCGGCGAGCGCGCAACAGAGTATGGCGGAGGCCAATAGGCCAGGCCGCAACCGAAGATTGAAGTTGGTCATGCGCATATTGTTGCCAGTTTTCTTCATGGTGAACTCCCGCTATACGGCTCCTTCAGGAACGCTGCCATTCGTCGGCGGCAGCGAGTCGTGCTCCTTGCCCATAACCCTGAGGCGCAGCCGGTCGAGAGCCAGGTAAACCACGGGGGTGGTGTAGAGCGTCAGCAATTGGCTCATGATGAGGCCGCCGACAATGGTGATCCCCAATGGCCTCCGCAACTCCGATCCGATGCCGGTACCGAACGCCAGCGGCAGTGCCCCAAAGATGGCTGCCATCGTCGTCATCAGAATCGGCCGGAAGCGCAGCATGCAGGCTTCAAAGATCGCCTCGGTTGTATTCTTACCCTCGTTGCGCTCGGCGGCCAGGGCAAAGTCGATCATCATGATGGCGTTCTTCTTCACAATTCCGATCAGCAGCACGATGCCGATGATCGAGATGACATTGAGATCGATCTTGAACAGCATCAGCGCCAGCATGGCCCCGACGCTCGCCGAGGGCAGCGTCGAAATAATGGTGAGCGGATGCACCAGGCTCTCATACAGAATCCCGAGCACGATGTAGACCGCCAGCAGCGCCGTGGCGATCAGAATCGGCTCCGAGGCCAGCGAGGTCTGATAGGCCTGCGCTGTTCCGGCGAAAAAGCCGTGCACCGTCTGCGGCATATTCAACTTCTGCTGCATCTTGGCCACCTCGCGCGTGGCATCGCTCAGCGCCATGCCACCGCCCAGGTTGAATGACACCGTCACCGAAGGGAACAGACCCGTGTGGTTGACCGAGAGGGGGATATTGTGGGTTTGGCCTTTGCTCACCGCGGTCAGTGGCGTGTTTCCGCTCCCGGCAGAGTTCAGATAAATGTACTTCAGTCCCTCCGGGCTCTGAAGGAATTGCGGTGCGACTTCCAGCACCACGTAGTACTGATTGAGCTGGGTGTAAATGATCGAGACTTCCTGTTGCCCGAAAGCGCTGTACAAAGAAGAGTCAAAGGCCTGTGTGGTGATTCCCAGACGCGCGGCGGTGTCGCGGTCGAAAGTTAGATAATGATCCAGTCCGCCGTTCTGCTGGTCGGAATTCACATCTTGGAATCCTGGCAGCTTGCGCATTTTACTCAGCAGAATCGGACCCCATTGCGCCAGTTCCTGCGAACTGTCCGACTGAATCGTGTACTGGTAAAGAGCGTTGCTCGACCGGCCGCCGATGCGCAGGTCCTGCCCTGGTTGCAGGAAAGCCGAGGCAATCGGCAGGGCCGCCATCTTAGGACGCAGCCGAGCCAGAATCTGCATGACGCCCACCTTGCGCTGTTCCAGCGGCTTGAGGGCCATAAAGATGAAGCCACCGTTAGTGGCGCCCTGGCCACCGGTGAAAGTAATCACGTTCTCCACGCCAGGGTCGCTTTTGATCAACGACACCAGCTTCTGTGCCGAGTCGTTCATCACTGGGAAAGAAGCGTCTTGCGGCCCCTGCATGCCGCCAAAGACGACTCCAGTGTCCTGCAACGGGAAGAAGCCCTTGGGAATTACCATCACCAGGGCCACGTTGAGCGCGATCACCAGGGCGAGCACGGTCAGCGTGAGTCCCGGGTTGTCCAGCACCCACAGCAGCGTGCGCCGGTAGAGCGCCAGCATCCCGGCGAAGAACTTGTCGCTCATCTGGTAGAGCCGTCCATGATTCTCGGTGCGCGGCTTCAGCAAGTGTGCGCACATGGCCGGCGTGGTGGTGAGCGAAACCACCATGGACACCAGGATGGCGGTCGAAAGCGTGATGGCAAATTCGCGAAACAGGCGTCCGACAATTCCGCCCATCAGCAGAATCGGAATGAACACGGCGATCAGCGAGATGCTGATCGAGAAAACCGTGAAGCCGATCTCCTTTGCGCCCCTCAACGCTGCGGGGTAGGGCGCCATGCCGTTCTCAATGTGGCGCGAGATGTTTTCCATCACCACAATCGCATCGTCCACCACGAAGCCCGTGGAGATCGTCAGCGCCATCAGCGACAGATTGTCGATGCTGTACCCGAACAGGTACATCACCGCGAAGGTGCCGATCAGTGAAACCGGCACGGCTACCGCCGGAATCAGCGTGGCCCGTGGACTCCGCAGGAACAGAAATACCACCGCTACCACCAGGCAGATCGAGATCATTAGCGTGCGCTCAACGTCCTTCACCGAAGCGCGGATGGTGGTGGTACGGTCGAGCACGATCGTGGTTTGGATATCGGTTGGAATCGAGGCCTTGATCGAAGGCAGCTCCCGGCGGATGTTTTCCACCGTCTGGATGATGTTTGCGCCCGGCTGCCGGAAGATGATGATCGGGATGGCAGGCTTGCCGTTGAGGTAGCCGGCGGAACGGATGTTCTGCACCGAATCGGTCACCGTGGCCACATCGGACAGCCGCACGGCCGCCCCGTTCTTGTAGCCGACCACCAGCGGCTTGTAGTTGTCCGCGAGCTGGATCTGGTCGTTGGTGATGATGTCGGCCGTTACCATGCCGTTCGAGAGTTGTCCGCGCGCCTGGTGCGCGTTCTGCACGCTCAGCAGGGACTGAATGCTGGCCAGCGTGAAGCCATAATTGTTGAGCTGGGTGGGATTCACATCGACCCGCACCGAAGGCAATGCGCCACCGCCCGTGGTGACCTGTCCTACCCCCTGAATCTGCGAGAGCTTCTGCTGCACGATCGTCGAAGCCTCGTCGTACAGCTTGCCGCGATCGTAGATGTCTGACGTCAGGCCAATGACCATGATCGGCGCGTCGGCCGGATTCACCTTGCGATAGGTGGGGTTGGCTGGGAGGTTGGCAGGCAGGTAAGTGCGCGCTGCGTTAATCGCAGCTTCCACATCGCGCGCCGCTCCGTCTATGTTGCGGTTCAAATCAAATTGTAGCGTGATCGCCGTGGTGCCAAGCGAACTGGTCGAGGTCATCTCCGTGACCCCGGCGATGTGTCCCAACTGCCGCTCCAACGGCGTCGCCACCGAAGCCGCCATGATATCCGCGCTCGCGCCCGGCAGCCCCGCGCCCACCGAGATGGTCGGATAATCCACCTGCGGCAGCGGCGAAACCGGCAACACATTGAAGGCGATCGCCCCCGCCAGCGCAATCGCCACCGTCAGCAGCGTCGTGGCCACCGGCCGGGCGATGAATATCCGGGACGGGTTCATGACTGCTCCGGTTGCGGTTCAGGCTCGCCGGAAGGCCCCCCTGATTTCTTGCCGGCGAAGCGTTGCGCCAGACCGTCGAAGAAGATGTAAATCACCGGCGTCGTGTACAGCGTCAGCACTTGGCTCAGCAGCAGCCCGCCCACCATGCAGATACCCAGTGGCCGTCGCAGTTCCGAGCCGATGCCCCTGCCCAGCGCCAGGGGGAGGCCCGCCAGCAGTGCGGCCATGGTGGTCATCATGATTGGCCGGAAGCGCAGCAGGCAAGCATCGTAGATTGCGTCCGTGGCGTTCTTGCCGTGCTTGCGTTCGCCCTCCAGGGCGAAGTCCACCATCATGATTCCGTTCTTCTTCACAATGCCGATGAGCAGGATGATGCCGATAATCGCCACCACGCTCAGATCCTGCCGGAACAGGATCAGTGCCAACAGCGCGCCCACGCCCGCCGAAGGCAGCGTCGAGAGAATCGTAATCGGATGGATGAAGCTTTCGTACAGCACGCCGAGCACGATATATACCGTTACCAGCGCCGCCAGGATGAGCAGCGCCTCGTTGGACAGCGAATTCTTGAAAGATGCCGCCGTTCCCTGGAAGCCTGTCTCAAGGCTGGCCGGCATGTTCATCTCCTTCTGCACCTTGTCAATCGCCGTGATGGCGCCTCCCAGCGAGGCATTCGGCGACAGGTTGAACGAGACGGTGACGGAAGGGAACTGCCCCTGGTGATTGATCGAAAGTGGCGTGTTGATTTGCTTGAGCTGCGTGAACGTGCTCAGGGGCACCGCGTTTGCCGGCGCGCTGGTGGTGGCGTTGGAATTCGTGGTGTTCAATGCCAGCGCATTCATCGGTGCCGTCAGCGTACTGGAAGACGGCGTGTATGCGGCCGCCGACGTCGCACTGTTGGAGCCCGCCGACGCAGAGCTGGCGGAGGCAAACGACGTCGAGGCTCCTGCCCCGCTTGCGCCCGATGAGGCGCTGGCCTGAATATACAAACTCGACAGCTTGCTCGGATCCGTCTGGAATTCGGGCGCGGTCTCAAGGATCACATGATACTGGTTCAACTGCGTGTACATCGTGCTGATCTGCCGCTGGCCGTAGGCGTCGTACAGCGTGTTGTCGATGGTGTAAGGTGCAATGCCCAGGCGCGAAGCCGTGACCCGGTCGATGAGCATCGAAACCCCTAGCCCGTCAGTCTGCTGATCCGTGGCCACGTCCTCTACTTGCGGCAACTTGTTGATCTGCCCCACAAATCGGTTGGTCCACAGGTTCAACTCGTCCGCGTCGGGATCTTCCAGCGTGTACTGATACTGCGTTCGGCTCACCCGGTCGTCCACCGTGATGTTCTGCACCGGTTGCATGAAAAGCTTGATTCCATCCACGTTCTGCAGCTTCCCCTGCAATCGGCGGATCACATCGGAGGCGTTCAGATCGCGTTGGTTCAGCGGCTTCAGATTAATCGAGAAGCGTCCGCTGTTCATCGTCGTGTTAGTGCCATCCGCGCCAATGAACGAGGTGAGGCTCTGGACCGCGGGATCAGCCAGGATCACTTTCGCCAGTTCCTGATGTTTCTGCGCCATGGCCTGGAACGAGATGGTCTCGCTGGCTTGCGAAATGCCCTGAATCACCCCCGTATCCTGCACCGGGAAGAATCCCTTGGGGGCGACGATATAGAGAAAAATCGTCAGTCCGAGCGTCGCCAGCGCAATCAGCAGCGTGACCGTCTGGTAGCGCAGGACAAATTTCAGGGTGCGCCCGTAGAAGGCGATCATCCGCTCGAAAGCGCGCTCTGAGGCGCGATAGAAGCGCGTCTGCTGCTCCTTCGGATTGTAGTGCAGAAGGCGCGCGCACATCATCGGCGTCAACGTCAAAGACACCACCGCCGAGATCACAATCGTCACCGCCAGCGTCACCGCAAATTCGCGGAACAGCCTCCCCACCACGTCGCCCATGAATAGCAGCGGGATCAGCACCGCAATCAGCGAGATGGTCAGCGACATAATCGTGAAGCCGATCTGCTCGGCTCCCTTGAGCGCAGCCTGCATCGGCGACTCGCCCTCTTCCAGGTAGCGCGAGATGTTCTCGATCATCACAATCGCGTCGTCCACCACGAAGCCCGTGGCAATCGTCAGCGCCATCATCGAGAGGTTGTCCAGGCTGTAGCCCAGCACATACATCGCGCCCAGCGTACCCACCAGCGAGATCGGCACCGCAACCGCGGGAATGATCGTGGCGCGAATGCTGCGCAGGAACAGGAAGATGACCAGAATCACCAGCACCACGGTCAGTCCCAGCTCAAATTCCACGTCGGCAACCGAGGCCTTGATCGGCACCGTAAGGTCGGTCATCTGCGTCACTTTGATCGCCGCCGGCAGGTTGGTCTCAAGCTGCGGCAGGATTGCCTTGATGCTGTTGACCACGCTGATGGTGTTGGCGCCGGGTTGCCGCTGAATGTTGAGAATGACCGCCGGCGTCTGGTTCATCCACGCCGCCTGGTTGTTGTTCTCCACCCCATCCACCACCCGGGCCACATTCTTCAGCACTACCGGTGCGCCGTTGCGGTAGGCAACCACCACGTCTTTGTAATCCACGCTGCTTTGCAACTGATCGTTGGCGTCGATCTGGTAATCCTGCCGCGGCCCGTCGAAGTTGCCCTTCGCCGCATTTACGCTGGTCTGGATGAGCGCCGTACGCAGTTGTTCCAGGGTCAGGCCGTAGGAGGCGAGCGCCGCCGGATTCGCCTGGATTCGCACCGCCGGCTTTTGCCCGCCGCTGATGCTTACTAGCCCGACGCCGTTCAACTGCGAGAGCTTCGGTGCCAGTCGCGTATCCACCAGGTCTTCCACTTGCGAGAGCGGCATCGAGTCGGAGGTGATGGCCAGCGTAAGAATCGGCGCGTCGGCAGGATTGGTCTTGCTGTAAATGGGTGGCGCCGGAAGCACACTGGGCAGATAGCTTTGCGCGGCGTTGATCGCCGACTGTACTTCTTCTTCCGCCACGTCAATGCTAAGGCTCAGGTTGAACTGCAGCACAATGACCGAGGTTGTCCCCGAACTTGTCGAGGTCATCTGGCTCAGCCCCTGCAATTGGCCGAACTGCCGTTCCAGCGGTGCCGTCACCGTGGTCGCCACCACGTCCGGGCTCGCCCCTGGATAGAAAGTCAGAATCTGAATCGTCGGGTAATCCACCTGCGGCAGAGCAGAAACCGGCAACTGCGTGTACGCCACGATGCCCACAAGCAGAATCGCCGCCATCAGCAGGGATGTTGCTACCGGCCGCAGAATGAATGGGCGGGACGGACTCACTGCGCGTTGCCCCCGCTCTTGCCGCCGGGTTGGGTTGCCTGTGGTGCCGCCTGCGCGATGACTACTTTTGCATTCGGTTGCAGCTTCTCAAACGAGCTGTTGGCCACCACGTCTCCGGGTTCGATGCCTTCCACGGCGGTCATGCCGCCGTCCGCGGCGCCAGGCTTTACCGCGCGCATCTCCGCAATACCGTTCTGAATCACGTAGACGAACGAAGCCTGCCCATTGTGCTGGATGGCCGAGGTCGGAATCAGCGTCACATCGTTCAGCGTCTTCACCAGCAGCCGCGCATTCACAAACTGGTTGGGGAACAGAGCGTCGTTCTTGTTGTCAAAGATGGCGCGCAGTTTGACCGTGCCGGTGGTCGTGTCAATCTGGTTGTCCACGGTCAGCAGCTTGCCGCTGGCAATCTTCGTCTGTGCGGTGCGGTCAAACGCGTCCACCGTGAGCTTGGCGCCATGCCGGAGCTGCGGTTGAACCTGGTCGAGCGCATCTTCAGCAATGGTAAAGATGACCGTAGTCGGCTGCTCCTGAGTAATCACCACCAGCGGATTCGTGCCGTTGGCCTGCACCACATTGCCGGGGTCAATCAGCCGCAGTCCGGCGCGTCCGTTGAAGGGCGCGGTAATGTGGCAGTAGGCGAGTTGCACCTTGTCATATTGCACCGTGCCCTGATCGGACTTCACCTGTCCCTGGTACTGCGACACGATCTTTTCTTGGTCGTCCAGGGTCTGCTTGGCAATTCCATTCCGGGCCCACGCCGCGCGATAGCGCTGCAGGTCCATGGTGGCTTGCGCCAGCGTCTGCGTGTCCTTCTCCAGCGTGCCTTGCGCCTGCGCAAGCTGTGCCTGGAAGGGCCGCGGATCGATGTCGATCAGCGCCTCGCCTTTGTGCACCAGTTGGCCTTCGCGATAATGCACCGACATCACCAGTCCTGTTACCTGGCTGGTCACGGAACTGGTATAAACCGGCGTGACCGTGCCGATGGCTTCCAGGTAAACTCCGATATTGCTCTTCTGCGCCGTAGCCGGGATCACTGAAATCGCACCGGCTGTGGCGGCGCGCTTTCCCATTTGCGCCGCTGCCTGCGGCGTGTTCTGGGTGCGCAAAACCAACAGGAACAACCCGGCAAAGACCAGCAGAACCACCACCCAGACAATCGCGCGCCGCAGCTTGGAGCGATTCGGCACGGGGCCGGAAGACGGTTCATCGGGACGAACTGGGGGAGTGGGAGGATTTTCCATTTCATCTTCCTTCTTGCGTAGCCTGATAGTTCTGACAGTGTCCCGACTGCGGCCTGGGACTTGGTGCACATGGGATCAAAGAGATTGGTTCGCCTCGAATCACCGTCACGCGGACGCACATCGATCCTAATTCAAACTGTACTGGATAGCTTAATGCCCGATGCGCGGGCGCGCCATCTTCCATCCGCCCGGCAGCCTTCGCTCTTCCTGTTTCTGCAACAAATATCCTTGCGCTGGTCTCGCCCCGTAAGATCTGCGTCATCAACAACCACGGTACGCGCCCACCCAGCGTTTTGCTTCGTTGACTTGGTTAAAAAATGTAAAGGGCCCGCAAAGCGTCCGATGCCTCATCCAAGAGAATTGAATTTGATTCCTGCAATTTCGAGCACGAATCGATCGAGACTCCCCGTTTACGAATGCGCGGGGCGCTCCAGTTCCGTGATGTTGAGCCTTCGCCGCCCTTGGCCTGCTCACGGCCAGCCGCACCCAGAAGATTGAAACCGCCAGCGGCATTATGAACGTAGTGATGATGCCGATGTGGATCTTCTCCGGCATCTTCTTTTCCTATGAGCGTTTTCCCGCGGTGGTCATTCCCCTGATCAAACTGCTGCCGCTCACGGCGCTCAATGACATGCTGCGGGCGATTATCCTGGAGGGCAGTTCGCTCTCATCCCAGGCCGCTCCGTTGGCGATTGTATGCCTCTGGGGCGTGGTCGCGTTCTTCTTTGCCGTGCGATTCTTTCGCTGGACATAAGAACGTAGTGCCCGCCGCCATCCTCGTCACGAAGAGCGCGGCTCGTTGACCAGGGCGCGATATTGGAAGAACATCTCGGTCCGCCAGCGCAAGATCATCCCGAACGCCAGGATAAAAAATAGCGCTGCGGTTTGCTGTACCGAAAGTACCGTATCCAGATAGCCTCGCGCCGCGACCCTGATTCCGGCGAGCAGAATAATGACGGCGAAAAACGCGTGCGACCGCTGCGCCATTACGGTCTCCCCCTCGCGCACCAGGCGTGAGGTCCGCAGCAGCGGATAAGCCAGCCCAATCGCTCCTCCCAGGAACGCTGCGCCCGCCCAGATCCATGGCACCCGAAACGCCGGCACCACAAACATCATGAATCCCGTGGCCATTCCTAACGGCGGGATGATGATCTTCTTCGCCGAGACCGCGGTGCGCGATTCCCGAACCCGCCAAACCATGACCGCAATCGCACCGGCGATTGAGCTGATCAGCGACAGGACATTGAGTGGAGGCATGGTCATGAAAATTCTTCTAAAGGCATGGAAGCAAAGAGCGTAGGCTCGCCAGGATCGCTTCAAACCCACCTGACAACTATTCTAAGGCATATCGGAATTACCTGCACCTCGGCTGGCTTTCACCCACAACCTTGGCCCCTGTCGATTTTCTCAGCATAGAATCCCAGCGCCAACCAGCCTGACAGTTGCGCATCTAACCGAGAGCCGGTGTCCACCAGGTTCCTTGGAGAAACTGATGAAGGCAGTTGTGCTGCACGAGTATGGCGGTCCCGAGAAGCTGAAATTCGAAGACAACGTTCCCGATCCGCAGGTGAGCGGAGATACGGTGTTGATCGCAGCGGCTGCCACCAGTGTGAACCCGATTGACTGGAAGATCCGTTCCGGCGCAAGGCAGAAGGATTTTCCGTTGAAGTTTCCGGCGATTCTGGGCCGCGACGTCAGTGGCGTGGTCCGCACGGTGGGCGCGAACGTGAAGCATTTCAAGCCCGGTGAGCGCGTCTTCGCACTCACCAACGCAACCTATGCCGAACTGGTGGCGGTCCCTGATTCGGACGTGACTCACCTGCCCGACGGCGTCGATCTGGTGGATGCGGCGGCAATTCCCCTGATTGCTTTGACCGGAGACCAGTTGGTCCGCCATACCACCAACGTGCAGAAAGGACAGACGATCCTGGTAACGGGAGCAGTCGGCAGCGTGGGTCGCGCCGCGGTACATACGGCCAAGAAGATGGGGGCAAAAGTCCTTGCGGGCGTTCGCAAAAAGCAACTGGAGGAGGCTCGCTCCCTCGGAGTCTCTGGCGTGCTGGCAATCGATGATGACGAAGCCATTGCCGCGTTCGGCTCGGTAGATGCCATGGCCGATACCGTTGGTGGTCAAGTTGCCGCCAGGTTGATTGCAAAAGTGAAGCCGGGAGGCTCTGTCGGATATGCCTCAGTGTTACCCGAGGGTACGGCGGCCCTGTATCCTGCCGTAAAGATCACCCGCGTCTTTGCTAAGCCTGATCCATCCAAGCTGCGTGAATTTGCCGATGATGTGCGCGATGGCAAGTTCGTTCTGCCGATCGCTCGCCGTCTTCCTCTTCACGATGCGGCTGAGGCACAGGTGCTGGCGGAAAAGGGCGGGATAGGGAAGATCATTCTGCTGGCCCCCGACCCACCACCCTAGAGATCATCTGCCGTTTCATCGCTCATAGCGTTGGAGTCTTAAACAACTCCACGATCGCCGGCTTCGTCACCTTGCCCATGGCATTGCGAGGCAGAACGTCGACGATCAGCAGCCGCGAAGGGATCTTGTGCGATGCCAAACGCGCCTTCGCCCAGCTGCGGAGCCCCTCCAGGTCAAGCACCTGACCCTTGTGCAGCACCACTGCGGCCGCGACCCGTTCCCCCCACTCGGCGTCCGGGACGCCGACCACCGCACATTCCGCCACCGCCGGGTGCTCGCGCAATTGCTCTTCCACCTCCAGCGCTGAAACCTTGTGGCCGCCGGTCTTGAGAATGTCAATGTTCTTCCGTCCTAGAATGCGATAGCGCCCATTCTCCAACACCGCAACGTCGCCGGTTCGAAACCACCCGCGGCGGAAACTCTGCTGGGTCGCTTCCGGTTTGCCCCAGTATTCCTTGAAAACGCCCGGCCCGCGGATTTCGATTTCTCCCGGCGTGTCC
Organism: uncultured Acidobacteriaceae bacterium; assembly: GCA_964563875.1. Classification (GTDB taxonomy): domain Bacteria; phylum Acidobacteriota; class Terriglobia; order Terriglobales; family Acidobacteriaceae; genus TOLSYN. Next base: position 4,729 of record CAZLZA010000029.1, on the reverse strand, counting down.
GGTGCCACCACTCCCCCCTGCTCGTCCACCAGTTGTACCTCGACCCCGGGCAGCGGCGTGCCAACACTGCCCGGCACGCGCTCGCCTTCCAGAGGGTTCGACAACGCCATGCCGATCTCGGTCATGCCATAGCGCTCCAGCAATGTATGGCCGCTGATCTCCCGCCAGCGGTTCAGCGTGGAGACCGGCAGCGCCGCCGAGCCTGACACCATCAACCGCAGGCGGGCGCATGCCTGGCTGAGAACCGCCCTGCGCTCCGGCGAGGCCGCCTCCCATGCCGAGATGAGTTTGATGTAGATGGTGGGAACCGCCATGAACAGGGTCAGCCTTCCGCTGGCGATCCGCTCCCAGACCAGGTTCGCGTCGAAGCGGGGCAGCATCTCGCAGACCGCGCCCGACCACAGAGCACAGGAAACCACATTCACAATTCCGTGAACATGGTGCAGCGGCAGGCAGAGCAAAATCCGGTCGTCGGCCGACCACCGCCAGGCGCGGACCAGGGCTGTCACCTGAGCCCGGATGTTCTCGTGGGTGGTGACTACGCCCTTGGGACGGCTCGTGGTGCCGCTGGTGTACAGGATCATCGCGCGTCGCCTACTATCGACCTCGGGCAACGGCGTCCCCGGCGAGGCGATGGCCTCGTCGAACGACAGCAGGCGTATGCCGCGTGCCGCCGCCATCGGCCCAAGCACTTCCATCCCGGCAGCATCTGCCACCAGCGCCGCCGCCTGAGTATCGGAGAGGATGTATTCAAGCTCAGGAGCAGGGGAACCGAGCGGCAGCGGGACCGCGATGCCGCCTGCTCGCCAGATACCCCATGTGACGGCCGCCCACGGAAATCCGGGCGTAACCAGGAAAAGGACGCGCTTTTCCTCCAGGTCGTCAAGCCCGTCGAGCAACGCCGATGCCACGCAGGCTGAGGCCTCCAGCAGTCGTTTATAAGTGAACCCGCCCTCGCCATCGATGATCGCCGTGCGCTCGGAATGAACCTCGGCCTGCGCCATCAGCGGCAAGTGAGCATCTGAATCATTCATCTTGAGCCTCGCATGACGACTTGATCGTAACCAAAGTTGATCGTAACCAAAGCCCGCCCCGGCAGCATCCGATTCTAGCAACTCCACCCACCACGCTCGCATCTCCCATGCCGACAGGAGTTTTCGTGGCCGAGCGAGCCATCCCGTTTCCCCCGCAGCATACTTCCACTAAACTCACCCGCGATCAAGTCACAGGATTCTGGGCAGCCTGGACAGGTTGGACCCTGGACGGTATGGATTCCGTCATCTACGCCCTCGTGCTCAGTCCGGCTCTCACGGAACTCTTGCCGAAGTCGGGGATGTCCAATGCTCCGCCTAACGTCGCTTTCGCGGGATCAATCCTTTTCGCGCTGTTCCTCATCGGATGGGGACTCGCATTTGTCTGGGGTCCCATCGCAGACCGCTTCGGACGGACGCGAGTACTGGCCGCCACGATCCTGGTCTTTGCCGTATTCACCGGCGCCGCTGCCTTATCGCAAAACGTCTGGCAACTGGCAGTGTTTCGCCTCCTCGCCGGGATCGGGATCGGCGGAGAATGGGCGCTGGCCGGAACTTACGTGGCTGAGGCTTGGCCCGAGGATCGCCGCAAAATGGGAGCCGGTTATCTGCAGACCGGCTACTATGCAGGATTCTTTCTTGCGGCCGCACTGAATTACACCGTGGGCGCGCATTTTGGCTGGCGGGCCATGTTCCTCTGCGGCTTGGCTCCCGTCGTCCTCTCACTCCTGATCATCATGCGGGTCAAAGAACCCGAACGCTGGCAGCGTGCTGCAAGAGTGCAGCCAATTCGCCGTCGCTCTCCTTTGGCGGAGATCTTTCGCAAGCAGTATCGGCGTCGTACCTTGGTAAACACAGGATTGCTGACCGTAGCCATCATCGGTCTGTGGGCAGCCGCCGTCTACGAGCCGACGGCGATTATTACGCTGGCGCGAAAGGCTGGCTCCTCGCTTCCCGTCGCGGTACGGCTGGCCTCGTTCGGCACCGGCCTCTTGTCGATCGGTACCATCCTTGGCTGTCTGGCCTTGCCGCCGCTGGCTGAGCGCTACGGACGCAAGCGCACCCTGGCGTTCTATTTCGCAGGCATGGGTGCCTGCATTCTCCTCAGCTTCGGCTGGGCCTTTTATCTGCCGCACGGGCTCCATCCGTTTATCGCCCTGCTCTTCTTTCTCGGCTTCTTCGGTGGCAATTTCACCATGTTCAGCTTGTGGCTGCCCGAGCAGTACGGTACTTCCGTTCGCGCGACCGCTTTTGCCTTTGCCACCTCGTTCGGACGCTTCATCGGTGCTGGGGTGAATTTCGCGCTGGGCGCGCTCGTGCACAACATGGGAACCCTCGGTAAGCCGGTTGCTCTCACCGCGATTGCATTTGGAATCGGACTGCTTCTGATTCCTTTCAGCCTTGAAACTCGCGGGAGATCCTTGCCGGAATGACCTTCATCCAGCCAACGCCCTGCAGCCTTGCTTAAATTGCATCCGCCAGGCCGCTGAGCGTGTGTAGTATTTTCCCTGGCTGAATTCCAAGCTCCTCGATTGGCGCATTCGCGCGGTTGATCCAGTATGTCGTGAGCCCAAACCAGGCCGCACCGGTCACGTCCCACCCATTCGAGGAAACGAATCCAATTTCGGTGCGATCCTTCACCTCGAACGCGTCGACTGCCAACTGATAAACCCTGGGAGAAGGTTTGTAGGTCTTCACTTCATCGACGCTGATCACTTTGCTGAGAACGCCTTCCAATCCGCTGTTCTTCACCACGGCCTGGAGCATCGATGGGCTTCCGTTGGAGAGGATTGCCAGAGGAACGCCTGACAATGTCTCGAGAGCTTCTTTCACTTCAGGAAACAGATCGAGCGTGTGATAGGCGTTCATCAGTTGACCGCGCTTTTCGCCACTCAATTCGAGGCCGAGTTTCACGCAGGCAAATACCAATGCGTCCTCTGTCACTTTCCTGAAGTCCTCATAGCGCCCCATCAAGCTACGCAGCCAGGTGTACTGAAGCTGGTTCGTGCGCCACAACCCGCTGAGCTCCGCGCCGTGCCCAGGGAACAACCCTTCGCCCAGCGCCGCCACTGAGTGAACGTCAAAAAGCGTCCCGTACGCATCGAATACCAGAGCCTTAATCCGCGGACGCTCGACTTGCGGAGCTCCGTTCGCCAAGCGTCTGCGGCCGGAGCGGCATCGGTTGCCGCGTACCCTGTCGCCTAGCGTTGGCGCCTGCTCCTGCTCGGCAGGATGCATGCCCACTAATGGCCGCGCCCCTGACTCTCTCTGATCCGTAGACATAATTACCGGCTTTCTTGCAGGGTGAACCCCTCAACGCTCAACAGTATCCCATAGCTTTTCCAGATCAGCGGACCAACCGGCTAACGCCAGCGCGGAAATCCCTTTAGAAACCTTTTAGGAACTTTTCATTCGGCCTTTAGCGCCGCAATGCTCTACTGATTCGGCTGGGAAAGCTGGCTCAAACTCAACCTTGGGCTCAGCCGCAACCACAGGGGATCGTTATGGGTTCAGTGCAGCCAGGGCAGCAACTCGACCATTACTCCATCGAACGCGAAATCGCGTGCAGCGGCATGGCCACGATCTATCTCGCTAAGGACCTGCGGACCGGATGCCAGATCGCAATCAAAGTTCCTCACATCGAGGCGGAGTGTGACGTAGCCTTCTTTGAGCGTTTCCGGCGCGAAGAGCAGATCGGCCAGAAGTTGGACCATCCCGGCGTGGTCAAGGTCTTTCGCAATGACGGCCGCAGCCGGCTCTACATCGTCATGGAGTGGGTGGAGGGTAAGTCGCTGCGAGCCCTCTTGAACGAGCAACACAAGCTTACGCCTGAGCGTGCGGTGGCCATCACCCTGCAAATCTGTGACGCCCTCGAATACCTGCACAGACAAGGTGTCATCCACCGCGATCTCAAACCGGAAAACATCATCCTCAGCCCCGGCGATGAACCCGGCGATCACGCCAAGCTAATCGATTTCGGCATCGCTGGCTGCGTTGGTGCGCGGCGCCTCACCTTCGGCAAGCTCTCCAACACCATGGGAACCCCGGATTACATCTCACCGGAACAAGTCCAAGGCAAGCGCGGCGATGCCCGCAGCGACCTGTTTGCGCTCGGCGTCATGCTCTATGAGATGCTGACCGGGAGGGCTCCATTTCAGGGTTCAAATCCCTTGGCGGTGATGAACGCCCGGCTGCGCAACAACCCCGTGCCTCCTCGCCAGATCGAACCAGCGATTCCGCCCCAGCTTCAGACCGTCATCTACCGTGCCCTCGAGCGCGATCCCAGGGACCGCTATGCCACGGCGAAGGATTTTGCGTATGATCTCAATCACCTGGACGAGACCGGCGTGGACGCGACCTCAGAAAAACGGGCGGAAAATCCAGCGCACACATCTTTGTCATGGCTGCAAGGTGCTCTCTTCTTTGGGCCGCTGGCGCTGATTCCGATGTTGATCTTTACCTTGCTGTTCTACTTTTCGCGGCACCCATAACATTCACCGTCTTCTCTCTTCCCGCCTCTTTGTGTCACTGACTTTAAACGGGAGAACCCCAGCGGCAAGGCCTCTGGAGACAATCCTGCCCGTTGTGGGCCGGTTGTTGCATATAATGCTGAGTAGTGCCTTGGGAGCGCTGCGGGAGAGCAGAGTGCGAAACATAGAGGTAATGGATACCACACTCCGGGATGGGGAGCAGACGCC
>CAZLZA010000028.1:0-55480 GCA_964563875.1 uncultured Acidobacteriaceae bacterium | reverse complement strand
CCTGCATGCCTCCTGGCCGCAACCGTTTCCGTCGAAGCCGTGACGCCCCCAAAAAACTGTACCCAGCCGAGACCCCAGTTTTTGAGTCTCGGTCGGGTTCCGCGTCACCGCGCCAGTTTCGGTCAGCGGTTCGCGGAAATCTTCTGCGTCTTTGGCAACTCCCGCCGATCTCAATCGGTGGAGCTGCCGGCCTGGTTCGCCTTAATTCAGCGCGAACCTGAAAGGTCATTGACCATTCTCAAAGAGCTGCTTCCACTCTACACCACTTTACCCGGCAAAGGTAGAAGCTACCGTAGAAGTTACAACGTACACTCCAATAGATGCCTCAAACGCGGTGGAAGATTCATCCTCCAGCGCAGAGCCCTCTGCGTCCCGCCGCATGGCCTTCTTCCAGAAATTCCAACTCCGGTACGCGCTCGATCACGCCGCACTCCGCCGCCAATTGAAAGTACAGCGCCAGGCCTTTTCTGCACTCCGCATCCAGCGTGTAGTGGATGTTCTCTCGCAAGTAACTGATGATCTCACACTGGCTCAACCCCATGCGCGGCGACCATTCCCGCCCGATCGCGTCAAGGTTTTCCGGCAATAACCCGTGGTCGCGTGACCGCCGGAATATCCCCGCCAGCTCCACTCCGGCGCGCATCTCGGCCAGTGCTGCCTTGCGCACCGTCCATACCGCAAACACAAACGGTAGCCCGGTCTTCGCCCTCCACACCTCAGCCAGATCGTATGCATGAAGTCCGCCGGTATCCACCATCAGCGCCGGATCGCCAATCAGCAGCCCCGCGTCGCAGCGCTCCAGCATTGCTCCCAACTCCGGAGCCATCGGCGTCAGTTCGCGGTGCCCACCAAAGAACTTTGTCAGCAGCACCTGCGTCAACCCCGCCGAAGTCCGCGAGGAAGTATCCACGGCAACCGTGCGAATCTCTTCGATCGGCTTCTTGCTCACAAGTTGAATCGAGCGCACTTGGTTCAGGGATGCAATGGCAATATCCGGCAGCACCACCAGCCCTGGAATCTGCGCCGTCTTGATGACCGGAATGATGCCAATGTCTGCCGTCCCCTCGCTCAAGGCCTGGGCGCACGACGAAGGTACGGTGTACTCAATTGCAAAATTCTCGCGAATCTCCTGCGAGGGCTCGTGTTCAAAGTCCCACATCAGCGGAACTGTATTCAAAAATGAAATCGCGGAAATCTTCAGCGCACGCATACGTCTACTATCGTACTCTCCAGTCATCAGTGGCCCACATCTGCGTCGCGCTTTTCGACGCAAAGTTGGGAAGCGACGAGATACTAGTGGGAGCTTCGGCGCGCGCGCTCCAAAACAGCGAGTTCAATTTCGGCCAGGATCGCTATAATGCCGAAAAACACAGAAAGGCCCATTTAAGCATGAATAGATTCCGAACTCTAATCCCGATTCTTGGATTAATGGTGTTGCTAACGTGTCTCAATTCCGACGCCTATTCGCAAAGCAGGAACCAATTGGAGGACGAAAACTTGATTGTGGCTCTACCCCACGGTTTCATGGTTGGGGCAAATAGCTCACATGACGGGATGGAAACACAGGAATGGGTCCGGTTAAGTGAGAAAATCGATAATTGGTCTGAGTTGATCACGGTTCAAATATTCTATGGAAAGCATTACGAGCCGGCGCAATTTATAAGAGACATCGGTGGTCATTGGCTTACAGCTTGTCCTGGGAGCAAGCCAAATACGATAAACAATGGCGAAGCAAATGGATACAAGGTTTCTATGGTTTTACTGCAATGTTCGCTTAATCCTGTATCAAACAAACCAGAAACCACATTATTCCGAGCCATAAAAGGAAATGACTCTTTCTACATTGTTCAGTGGGCTATTCGATTTGATGCCAGTCAGGAAAAAATCGCTAATATGGCGAAGTTTTTAGGCACTGTCAATGTATGCGATACGCGCACTAACGGACACCCCTGTCCTGAAACAAAAGCACAACAACTTAAGCAATGACAGGAGCAACATCCTCAAATCTGCATTTTTCCGTGACTCACCCCGCGCACTCCGCTACACTCGGCTGCACCGAACCTTTATGCCTGAAGCAACCGTCCCCTCCATCTCCGCCCATGACCGTCAGATGCTCGCACTCTCCTGCACGCCGCACCTAGGCCCCAGTCGCGTGCGCCGCCTCTTCGAGCATATTCCCCAGGTAGAAGGCATCTTCCGCGCCTCGCTCACCGAACTCGAGGCCACCGGTCTTCCTGCCTCCAGTGCCCAGTCCATTGCCCTCGGACAATCGCTCCGCCTGGCCGATGAGGAGCTGAAAAAGCTGGCGAAGACTCCCGGCATCTCGCTGGTTACCATGGGCTCCGACCTCTACCCCGAGCACCTCGCAGAAATTTACGATCCTCCGCTCATTCTCTACGTCCGAGGCGATCCCCGTGTCCTGCTTGAGGTCGGAATAGCAGTGATCGGAACTCGTCATCCTACCCCGTATGGCCTTGGCATGGGCGAGCGTCTCTCCCAGGACCTGGCAAACTGCGGCTTAGTCATCATCAGCGGCATGGCCCGGGGCATTGATTCCATCGCCCACAAGGGAGCGGTCGAGGCTCGCGGTCGCACCATTGCCGTCTTCGGCACCGGCGTCGATATCATCTATCCGCGCGAAAATCGCAAGCTTTCCGAGCAAATCCTCGAGTTGGGAGGCGCGCTGGTCAGCGAATTTCCCCTTGCCACCGCTCCGAATCCGCACAATTTTCCAATACGCAATCGCATCATCAGCGGCCTTTCGCGAGGCGTTCTGGTGGTCGAAGCCGGCGAGTTCAGCGGCACTCGCATCACCGCCCGTTGCGCCCTCGAACAGTGCAGGGAAGTCTTCGCCGTTCCCGGCAACGTCACCAACAAGTTGGCGTGGACTCCTAATACCCTCATCAAGCAGGGAGCCAAACTCGTAGCCACCTGGGAGGATGTCTTCGAGGAACTCCCCACCAACATCCGCCTCAAACTCCAGGAGCGCCAGTCCGAACTTCCCACTCCCCGTGCCGCATCCTTATTTGATCCCCAACCCTCCGCCGCCGAATTCCCGGCTGAGCAGCAGAAGGTCTTCTCCGCTATCAAAGCCGACGAGTCCATTCACATCGATGAATTGATCGAGAGATTCGACTCCCAGCTCTCCAGTTCGGAGATCTTCTCCGCCCTCTTCGAACTGGAAATGAGCAACAAAATTCGCTGCCTTCCGGGCAAAAACTATGTCCGGGTCTTTTAAGTTTTGATAGCTCTTGCCTTGGACGGCCCCCGTTTGCATCCCCGGAGACTCCGCTTCCTAACTTGCCTCTGCCGTCCCCACAAAAGTGAAGTTTTAAGAAGTTCCCTAATTCATCAACGGCTTAGCGGAGCTTCGGCGGCATCGAGAGACACCTTTTCCGCTACCCCGGTTTTGCCATGTGGCTCCGCTCGTGCTAGCTTACGTTCCAGTTTCCATAGATTCAGAAGAGGTTCCATTTGTCTAAAGGTTTGGTTATCGTCGAGTCGCCGGCTAAGGCCAAAACGATTCAAAAGTATCTTGGCGCCGGCTACGACGTAGAAGCTTCGCTCGGTCATATTAAGGATCTGCCCAAGAAGGGCCTCGGTGTCGATGTTGACAATGATTTCTCCACCGAGTACGAAGTCATCCCCGGCAAAGAGAAGGTGGTCGCCAACCTCAAAAGGCTTGCCCGTACTGCCAACGCCATCTATCTGGCACCCGATCCTGACCGCGAAGGCGAAGCCATTGCCGCCCATCTCGCCGAAGAACTCGGCAGCAACAACGATGGTGGCCGCAGCCGCAAAAAAGAGGCGAAGCCCATCCACCGCGTCACCTTCAATGAAATCACCAAGAAGGCCGTGCTCGAAGCCTTCGCCCATCCCCGCGAGATCGATTGGAACCTGGTCGATGCCCAGCAGACCCGCCGCATCCTCGACCGTCTGGTCGGCTTCCAGGTCTCGCCCCTGCTGTGGGACAAAGTCCGCCGTGGTCTCTCCGCCGGACGTGTCCAGACCGTAGCCCTCCGCCTCATCGTCGAGCGTGAGCGCGAGATCCAGAAGTTCGTCCCTATTGAGTATTGGACTCTCGACGCAAAACTTGCGGCACAAACCCCGCCGTCGTTCATGGCTCAATTAGTTGGCACCAACCCTAAAGCAAATATCCTCCCTAGCGAGGAGCCAGCTCGGCAACTATCCGAAAAACTACAGCGTGCGGTCTGGACAGTTTGCAGCGCCGATCGTCGCGATCGTCGAGTCTCGCCGCTAGCTCCCTTCACTACTTCCAAATTCCAGCAAGACGCCTCGCGCAAGTTAGGTATGACCGTCAAGCGCGTCATGATGATCGCCCAGCGGCTCTATGAAGGCATTGAACTCGGTGACGAGGGCACCGTAGGCCTCATTACATACATGCGTACTGACTCGGTGCGTGTATCGAGCGACGCGATAGCTGGAGTTCGCGATCTTATTGGCAAAGAATTTGGCAAAGATTACCTTCCGCTTCAGGCTAACGAGTACAAGAAAAAGCAGCAGAACGCACAAGATGCGCACGAGGCGATCAGGCCAACAGCGGCGGAACGCACTCCGGAGTCGGTCCGCCAATACCTGCAAGAGGACGAGTTCAAGGTGTACAAACTCATCTGGCAGCGATTTGTGGCTTCCCAGATGTCGCAGGCGATCTATGAGCAAACCAAGATTGTCATTAACGCCGTCGTCGGCGAAGAGACCTTCGAATACCGCGTTACGGGTTCTGTACTAAAATTCGACGGATTCCTTCGCATCTACGAGCAGCCGAAAGATGGGGACGAGGACGAAGATGCGCCGCTCAAACTGCCTTTGCTCTCAGTAGGCCAGACCTTGCGTCTTGAGGAGCTCAAACCCGAGCAGCATTTCACCGAGCCGCCGCCGCGCTTCAACGAGGCTTCGCTGGTCAAGGAATTGGAAGAGCGCGGCATCGGCCGCCCCTCCACCTACGCCGCTATCATAAGCACCATTGTGGATCGCGGCTACGTGCAGAAGACCGCGGGTCGAGGCGGAAAATTCTTCCCCACTGAGATCGGTTTCGTGGTCACCGAGCTGCTCGTCGCCAATCTCAAGGACATCTTCGATTTCGAGTTCACCGCCCGTATGGAGCAAGACCTCGATCAGATCGAGGACGGAACCATCAAGTGGACCACTGCGCTCCACGAGTTCTACGGCAAGTTCGAGGAGGATCTCGAATACGCCGGCGAGCACATGGAGAACATCAAGCGCATGGAGAAGCCCACCGGCGAGAAGTGTGAGCGTTGCGGCGCGCCTCTGGTTCTAAAGTGGGGCAAGCACGGCTCCTTCTTCGCCTGTTCCACCTTTGACAAGAAGGACCCCAACTCCTGCACCTTCACCAAGGAAAATCCCATAAACCTCACCGATCTCGGTGACGCCGAAATCTCCTCCAATAACGAGGAGGAGTTCTGCGAAAATTGCGGACGTCCCATGGTCCTCAAGCGCGGTCGCTTTGGCACCTTCATGGCCTGCACCGGATACCCCGAGTGCAAAACAACCCGCCGCCTCGACTCCGTGCAGAAGAAAGCCGATGTCCCGCTGGAAGAAAAATGCCCCGAGTGCGGACGCCAGCTCCTGCTCCGCAACGGCCGCTTCGGCGAGTTCATCTCCTGTTCCGGCTATCCCGAGTGCAAATACATCAAGCAGAACCTGATCGGCGTAAAGTGTCCCCTCTGCAAGACCGGAGAGATCGTCGAGAAGAAGGCTCGGCGCGGCAATTTCTTCTACGGCTGTAATAATTACCCCAAGTGTGACTTCACCGCCCCCACCAAGCCCGTGGCTGAAACCTGTCCGGAATGCGGCAGCCCTTACCTGTTGGAGAAGGTGACCAAGGAAGGAACCTTCCTCATCTGCCCCAATAGCAAAGCGCCCGCCAAGTCCAAGGCTGGGACAAAGACCAAGGCAGCGGCAAAGTCCACCAAAGCCGCCAAGTCGGCGAAAGCCAAGGCGGCCAAAGCCGCGGTCACAGAGGTCGAACCGGGCTCCTGCGACTTCTCCAAGAAGATTGCCGAACCCCAACCCGAACCCGCGGAGTCCACCGTAGCCTAGCTTCACTTCGCCGCTGATTATTCCACTGCCCCAGCTTTGTCATCCGATTGGCAAACCTGGGGCTTTGACTTTTCTATCGCTGTTGCCCTTGTCCTTTCCCTTGAAACCTCTAGAACCTTGAAACTTTGAAACCTGTTCTACAATCCTCCCATGCCCCTCAAGCAATCCGAGGCCATCATCCTGCGCACCTACCCGCTTCGCGAGGCCGACTTGCTCGTGACGCTCTTTACCCGTGCCGAGGGCAAGGTGAAGGGTGTCGCCAAGTCGGCAATGCGTTCGCAAAAGCGCTTCGGCGGAGCTCTCGAACCGCTCACCTGCGTCCGCGCTTTCTGGCAAGATCGCGAAGGCAGTGAACTCGCCCGCCTCGATTCCTGTGATGTGCTGTTGTCCCCGCTCTCCGGCCCCATCGACTACGCCCGCTGTGTCGCTCTTGCCCATGTCGCCGAAATGCTCGACGAACTTCTCCCCGACCGCGAGGCCAACGACTCCATCTTCCGCCTCGCCTGGTCCGTCCTCCAGAACCTTGAAGCCGGCGCCATCTGGATGCCCATCACCTACTTCGACCTCTGGATGCTTCGCCTCATGGGCTTCCTTCCCCAGCTCGACGAGTGCATCGAATGTGGCACACCGCTCCTCGGTCAGCCCGCCTGGTTTCACGCCCTGCGCGACGGCCTCACCTGTCAGCGTGACCGGCGCATGGCCAGTTCGGAGATGTCTCTCGAATCCCGCGACCTAGCCGCCCGAATGTTCCGCAACCCAGTCGATCACTTCGCCGAGGAGCCTTTACCCACATCCCGCCTCGCCGACCTCCGCAAATTCCTCATGCAGATCATTGACCGCCACCTCGACCGCAAACTCCAAACCTCCGCCCAGCTCGAACGCCTCGACTAGGTGCTGACCAGTATCTCTGGAAGCAGTACGCTGTTGAAAAACCTAGGGGTGCCCATCTCCGCGCGTTTTTCGGTGGGGTGTTGCCCTTGCCTCTGCCTTTGTCTTTCACCTTTGCACCCTTGAAACTTTGAAACCTGCCTCCTCAAGCGTTTACAATTACTTTCCAGATCGGATTTAACTCATGACTGTGAAGCCTCTTACTTTTCAGGAACTCATCCTCAAGCTGCAGGATTTCTGGGCCAGCCAGGGCTGCGTATTGCAGCAGCCGCTCGATGTGGAAGTTGGCGCTGGCACCATGTCGCCGGAAACTTTTCTCCGCGTCCTCGGCCCCAAGCCTTACCGGGTTGCCTATGTGCAACCTTCCCGCCGTCCCGCAGACGGACGTTATGGCGAGAATCCAAACCGCCTTTACAAGCACACCCAGTACCAGGTAATCCTCAAGCCGCCGCCCGAAAACGTGCAGGAGCTCTACCTCGAGTCGCTCAAAGCCATCGGCATCGACCTTGCGCGCCATGACATCAAGTTTGAAGAGGACAACTGGGAGGCGCCCACGCTCGCAGCCTGGGGCGTCGGCTGGCAAGTAATGCTGGACGGCCTGGAGATCACCCAGTTCACCTATTTCCAGCAGTGCGGCGGAATCGATCTCGACCCCATGTGCGCCGAGTTGACCTATGGCCTCGAGCGCATCGCCGCCTTCCTGCAAGACGTTGATTCGATCTATGACATCGTCTGGGTTCACGGCCCCCAGGGCGACGTTACCTATGGCGACGTTCGCCTTCCCGACGAGGAGCAATTCTCGGTCTACAACTTCGAAAAGGCTGACGTGGCTCGGCTCTGGGAGCACCTTAGCGCTTACGAAGCGGAGTGCCAGGCGCTGGTCAGCGAATACGCGGCAGCAACCACGGAGCCAAAGAAGAAAAAGGCGGGTGGCCCACATTCGTCTTCCGCTGGCGAATGTGGGGAACAGCCTACTGCACCCCGTTTCACCGAAAGCGAGCGCCGCCGTTTTCCGCTGCTTCCGGCCTATGACCTTTGCCTGAAGTGTTCGCACCTGTTCAATCTGCTCGATGCTCGCGGTGCGATTAGCGTTACCGAGCGGGTCGGCGTCATTCAGCGGGTGCGCAACCTCGCCGTGGGTGTGGCCCGCGCCTGGGTTGATCAGCAGTCCGCGCGGGAGCTGACGGCGTCCGCCGCGAAGGTGTAGCCGAGCGCCTGCAGCCGGAGCGGCAGTATGCGCCGCGTAGGACGGAAATGATATGCTGCACGCGATTTTGTGACTCGGCCCACACCGGCAGCAAACAATTGGCCTCAGAATAGAAGAAAGCATTCAACATCATGTCAGATTTCCTGTTAGAGATCGGTACCGAAGAAATCCCCGCGCGCATGATCGGCTCCGCCACGGAAGAGTTGCAGCGCCGCATTGCCGAACTGATCAGCCGCGAGCGCCTCTTCTCGGAAGAAACGAAGATGGTGGTTTGCTTCGAAAATCAGGTTTTCGCTGGCGCCGTCACCCCCTCGATGTTTCACGTGGATGCCTACGCTTCGCCTCGGCGCATTGCCGTAGTCGCCCATGGACTAGCCGCATCCCAGCCCGATGTAGCCGAGCAACTCCTCGGCCCCGCTGCTGCCCACGCCTACAAGGATGGCGAGCCGACTCAGGCTGCCTTCGCCTTCGCCAAGAAAGTGGGAGTCGCGCTCGACCAGCTCACGACCGTTACCACTCCCAAGGGCGAGTACTTGGCGGCCAACGTGGTCAAAAAGGGCAAGCCTGCGCGCGACCTTCTCACCGAACTCGTCCCCAAGGAACTTGCCGCGCTCTACTGGGCCAAGAATATGTACTGGCGTCCCGGCAAGCCCGAGCGCTTCGTGCGCCCGGTACGTTGGCTGGTCGCGCTGCTGGATGGCGATATTGTCCCCATCGAGTTCGGCGGCATCACCGCTGGCCGTACTTCGCGCGGACATCGCATCCTTTCCTCTGCCCCGGTTGAACTCGCCTCGCCCGCCGACTACGCCGAAAAGCTTCGCGCCGCCAGCGTTCTGCCCAGCTACCCCGAGCGCGAGCACAAAATCCGCAAAGCCCTCGATGCCGCAACCCGCAAGGTTCCAGGCCTGCGCTGGCGCGAAGACAAGGGTTTGCTCGACACCGTCGTCAATCTCACTGAAGCCCCTTCGGTCATCCTCGGAAACTTTGACAGTGAGTTTCTCACCCTTCCCGAGGAGGTTCTGGTCACCGTCATGCGGGATCACCAGAAGTACTTCGCGGTGGAAGATGCAAACGGAAAACTAGCGCCCCACTTCCTTGCCGTACTCAACACCGTGACCGACGCCGAGGGCGAAGCCATCGTGCGCCACGGCAATGAGCGGGTGTTGCGTGCCCGTTTCAACGACGCGCGCTTCTTCTGGAACACCGATCAAAAGCTCACGCTCAAGGACCGCGTGGCCATGCTCAAGTCGGTTACCTTCCAGAAGGAACTCGGTAGTTACTATGACAAGGCCACCCGCACGCAGCACCTCGGGAGCCAGGTCAGCGCCGCCGTCAGTGAGTTTTATCCCGCGTTGCGCCAGGGTGTGGTGTACAAGGCCGCGCTCATGGCCAAGTGCGATCTCACCACCGAATTAGTAAAGGAGTTCACCGAACTGCAGGGCATCATCGGCGGCCTCTACCTGATTCACCAGGCCGAGCGCATGGAACTTCCCGAGGGCTCCGCCCTGGCCATCGGCCAGGCCATCTACGATCAATACAAGCCCGCCTCGATGGAGGATGAAGTTCCGCGCTCGCTCGAAGGCGCCGTGCTTTCGATTGCAGACAAAGCCGATACCATCGCCGGGATGTTCGCCCTGGGCATGATTCCTTCCGGCTCCAAGGACCCCTTTGCGCTGCGCCGCGCCGCCAACGGAATCGTCCGTACCCTGGTCGAGCACAACATTCCCATCAGCATCCGAGCGCTGATGGCCGACGCCTTGCGCCAGTACCAGGGCAGTGAAGCCGAGTCCCGATTCGCTGAGAAAGCCCTCATCCCCGCACTTTTAGAGTCCGGAGGGTACGCGGCCAATGTCGCGGCCTTCTTCCGCGAGCGGCTTGAGTTCTATCTGCGAGATGCCCGGGGTTTTGCCTACGATGTCGCCAACGCCGTGCTGGCTTCCGGTTCCGACAATGTAGTCGATGCTCTCGCCCGTGCCCAGGCTGTTGCCAAGGTGCGCGGCAGCGAGGATTTCGATGCCATCTCGGCCTCGGTCAAGCGCATCAAGAACATCCTCCGCCAAGCCACCGAAGCAGGGAAGTGGACGAGTGCCGAGGAGCACAATTCCGTGCCGCATTTAGCGGACAGCGATGCCGAGCGTATTTTGGCCGCGCGCACCGCTGAACTCGCTGCCGGCACGGCTCTGTTCTGTCAGCTCAAGCAATACGACGAAGCGCTCGCTGCGCTGGCCACGATTCGTCGGCCGCTCGACGATTTCTTTGACAAGGTAATGGTTATGGTGGACGATGAAGCGCTTCGAAGCTCTCGCCTCAGTTTGCTCCAGACGGTAGCTTCTACCTTCCAATCCATCGCCGACTTCAGCGAAGTGGTCACGGAAAGAAAGACTTCCTGAGGAAGGGAATTTCTTTCCGTCGTAGATTTTTTGTGGAATGACAAGCAGCCGGTTTTGCGGTTTTAGGCTGCGGGCCCAAATGAGTATGTAATCTCTTTAACACCCCAGAGAGTGAGGCTATGGCTACTCCGACAGTCAGTGCAGTCAAATATGTTTATTCCTTCGGCGGTGGCAAGGCCGAGGGCAACGGCAAGATGAAGGATGTCCTTGGTGGTAAGGGTGCCGGTCTTGCTGAGATGACCAACGCTGGTCTCCCGGTTCCTCCGGGATTCACGATTCAGACCGAAGCTTGTCGCGAGTACATGCGCGGCAAGGTCAGCGAAGACGTGGACAAGGAAATGAATGCTGCCCTCGAGCAGCTCGAAGCCCTCCAAGGCCAGCAACTCGGCGCCGGAGCCAACCCCTTGCTCGTCTCCGTGCGCTCGGGCGCAAAGTTCTCCATGCCCGGCATGATGGACACAATTCTGAACCTCGGCCTCAACGATGAGAGCGTCAAGGCTCTAGCCACGCGCACCCAGAACCCGCGCTTCGCCTATGACTCCTATCGCCGCCTCATCCAGATGTTCGGCAACGTGGTCCTCGATATCGAGAAGGCACACTTTGAAGAGGTCTTCGACAACAAGAAGAAGCAGAAGAAGGCCAAACTGGATACCGACCTCGATGCCGCAGCCTTGCAGGAAGTTATCGCCGAGTACAAGAAGGTCGTCAAGAAGTATGCCAAGATCGACTTCCCGCAAAACGCTCACGATCAGCTCGTGATGGCCCGCGACGCGGTTTTCCGCTCCTGGCAGAATGACCGCGCCAAGCACTATCGCCGCATGAACAACATCGACGACATGCTCGGTACCGCCGTCAACGTCCAAGCCATGGTCTTCGGCAACATGGGAGACACCTCCGGCACCGGCGTTGGATTCACCCGCAATCCCGCCACCGGCTCCAAGGAATTCTACGGCGAGTTCCTGCTCAACGCCCAGGGCGAGGATGTCGTCTCCGGCGTGCGCACTCCCAAGCACATCACCGAACTCGAAAAGATCATGCCCGAGGTGTACGAGGAACTCCGCGACATCACCTCCCGCATGGAGAAGCACTACCGTGACATGCAGGACTTCGAGTTCACCATTCAGGATGCCAAGCTCTACATGCTGCAGACCCGCAATGGCAAGCGCACCGGTTTGGCGGCCGTAAAAGCTGCCATCGACATGGTCGAAGAAGGCCTCATCACCAAGGAAGAGGCTATCTTCCGCGTGGAACCCAACCAACTCTATGATTTCCTCGTCCCTCGTCTCGATGAGAAGGGCGGTAAGGTTGAGGTTCTCACCAAGGGGCTGCCCGCGTCGCCGGGTGCCTCGGTCGGCCAGATCGTCTTTTCCGCAGATGACGCCGTCGCCCTGTTCCAGAAGGGCAAGATCAAGTCCATCATCCTCGTCCGTGGCGAAACCACGCCCGAAGACATTCACGGCATGGAAGTCGCGTCCGGCATTCTCACCTCGCGTGGCGGCATGACCTCGCACGCTGCCGTCGTCACTCGCGGCATGGGCAAGTGCTGCGTTGCCGGCGCCGGTGATATCGCCGTCGATGAAAAGAAGAAGGAGATGCGCGTCAAGGGGCAGACCTTCAAGGAAGGTGATTGGCTCTCACTCGACGGCACCACCGGACGCGTCATCAAGGGTAAGCTCAACACCCTCGAAGCCTCGCCCGATGACAAGGACCTGGTCAAGTTCATGGCCTGGGCTGACCCGCATCGCCGCCTCAAGGTCCGCGCCAATGCGGACATTCCTCGTGACGCCAAGACCGCCATTGCCTTCGGAGCCGAGGGCATTGGCCTCTGCCGCACCGAGCACATGTTCTTCGCCGAAGACCGTCTCCCCTTCATGCGCGCCATGATCATGGCCGGCACGGAGAAGGAGCGCCGCGCCGCGCTCAAGAAGTTGCTTCCCATGCAGCGCGCCGACTTCGCCGGACTCTTCAAGGCGATGAAGGGTTTCCCGGTTACCATCCGCACCCTCGATCCGCCGCTGCACGAGTTCCTTCCCAAGCGCGAAGATCTCCTCGTCCAGATCAAGGAGCTTGAGCTTACCAAGCCACGTTCGCCCAAGCTCAAGGAACTTCGCGTCATTCTCGCCCGCGTCGAAGATTTGCATGAGACCAACCCCATGCTCGGTCACCGTGGCTGCCGTCTCGGCATCACCTACCCGGAGATTACCGAGATGCAGGCGCGTGCCATCATTGAGGCTGCTCTCCAGGTCAAGAAGCAGAACATCACCGTGGTCCCCGAGATCATGATTCCTCTCACCACCGGCATCAAGGAGATGAAGAATCAGGCTGACATTGTCCGTCGCGTCGCCGAAGAGGTTTTCGCCGAGAAGAAGGACAGCGTCGAGTACCTCGTAGGAACCATGATCGAACTGCCCCGTGCCGCGCTGGTCGCCGATCAGATCGCCGAGGAGGCCGAGTTCTTCAGCTTCGGCACCAACGATCTGACCCAGACCACCTTCGGCTTCTCGCGCGATGACATCAACAAATTCCTGCCCGAATACCTGAAGCTGGGAATCTTCAAGCAGGACCCGTTCGCCTCGCTCGATCAGGAAGGCGTTGGTCAGCTCATCGAGATCGCAACCGAGCGCGGCCGCAAGACTCGCCCCAACCTCAAGGTCGGCATCTGCGGCGAACATGGTGGCGAACCCGAGTCGGTCAAGTTCTGCCATCGCGTTGGTCTCAACTACGTCTCCTGCTCTCCCTTCCGTGTCCTGACCGCGCGCCTTGCCGCCGCCCAGGCTGCCCTGGAAGAGAGCGGCAGCGCCGGTGGTGCCACTAAGTAAGTATCGGCAAATGTCGATCTAACAAAAAAAGGGGGATGCATACGCATCCCCCTTTTGTCGTCCATCCAAATCGATACATTCATCCCGACGAAATGCCGTCCTCCGCCGCCCGCAACCGCCGTTACCGATCTACAACTGTTTGCCTTAAAGGTAATTGATGAGTTAAGCAATTATTCCCGCCTTTTCATAGCATTAGCCAAACAGTAATTTCGCGTTCTGAAAAGTTCACTTTCTAGTCAATCTTCCATCTCCGTTGCGAGTCATGTTGTGCGGTTGTTCCTGCTTTTGCCTCTCGACCTTGAAACTTTGAAAACTCTCTCTGCTACCATATCCACATCGCTCTTATCTGGAATCGCCTAGTGTCCTCCACCCCGCTCGCTACCCGCTCGCTCACTGAGCGCTTTTATCATCCCGAACTCGACGTCCTCCGCTTCTTTGCGTTTTTCCTGATCTTCCTCCACCACTCCATGCCGCACGACCCAGCCTTCTACACCAAGATGGGTGTTGCTCCCATGCTCGCCTCGGCCATCGCCGCTCTCGGCGCCACCGGAGCAATGGGCGTCCAACTTTTCTTTCTGCTCAGCTCCTATCTCGTCACCGAACTCCTCATCCGCGAGCGCGCCACCCGTGGCCAAATCGATCTCAAGGCGTTCTTCATCCGTCGCATCCTGCGCATCTGGCCGCTTTATTTCGCCTTCCTTGCCTTCGCCTGGGCGATGCAGTGGTATCTTCCAGGCCAGCACATCGGATGGCGCGCTGGGCTGGCATTTACGCTATTCGTCGGAAACTGGTGGGTGGTCTTCGTCGGCTTTCCCTCATCGATCATCTTTCCCCTCTGGTTTATCTCCCTCCAGGAGCAGTTCTATCTCTTCTGGCCCGCTGCCGTGCGCAAACTCTCCGAACGAGGACTGCTCATCGCCGCTGCCGCCATGCTCGCCGTAGCCAGTCTCACCCGTTGGTATCTCGCAGCCCACCACACCTGGGAAACAAAGATCTGGTGTAATACCTTTGTCCAACTCGATGGGATTGCTCTCGGCATCGTCCTTGCCGTACTGCTCGCCGGACGCGCTCCGCGACTTGCCCCCCTGCTGCGCGCCGCTCTCTTCATCGGAGGCTTTACCTGCCTCGTTCTCGCGGGATACTACTTTCGAATCAAATTCGATCCGCTCACTATGCCCCGTGTTCTCCTTGGCTATCCCGTTGCCGTCCTCGGAGCCGCGGCCCTGTTCCTCGCGACGCTGCGCACCGCCACCACATTTCGCAATAATCCCTTCGTCTACCTTGGGCGAATCTCCTATGGCTTGTATGTATTTCACATCCTCGGCCTGATGATTAGCGACTATACGGTCCACAATCAGGAGTCGAGCCTGGGCCGCTACTGCTTCCGCAACGGTGTGGCCTTCGCCATCACCGTGGCACTCGCGGCCATCAGCTACCGCTGGTTGGAGACGCCCTTCCTCACCTTGAAGCGGCGCTTCACCCGCGTACTCTCCCGCCCCGCCGCCTAGGATAGGGAAGTCGGTTGCGTTTGCTGGCGGAACTGGAAACGGTTCGCGAAGGCTATTGCATCCCGCACGCCGGTGAAAACATTCATCCCATAGAGGCAATGGGAAAAGATGTTCTTGGGATGAAAGTTGAAAGAGTGGGGTGTCCCGGACCACTCCAGGGCAGAGTTGCGCGTCTAAGTTTCTGTTGCGTCCGGGGAGTGTTCTGCGAGGACGATGCTGGGGCCGGAGAATTTCTACATGGCGGATCAAATCCCGAAGTCGGCACGTCTCTTAGATACGTCAATAGCCAACTTCCTTGTGGCTATTTGTCTGCCGATGTTCGTAGCTTTGGGCATCGCCAAAGGAATTGTGTACGGAGCAGGCTCGTCCTGGTTAAGCGTTCGCTTCGCACTTAAGGTCTCCCTGGTAGCTTTTCAGGATTTCCTATTCGTCCTTGGCTGGGCACTCGCGGGCGTGATACTGCTGGGCTGGACTCGCCCGCGGACGACGCTGCGAAGAACACTGCAATGGGCCTACCTGTTGTCGTCGGTTTTTTGCGTTATCTACGGAATTGTCAATATCTGGATTTATTCAGCACTCCGTATGCCACTGACTTATCCGCTGCTGATGATGGCCGGTGACATCGCGGACGTGCGATCCTCAATCGCCAGCTACGTAACTTTCAGTTCAGTGATCGCAATCATTGTGGCTCCGTTGGTCTATATGATTTTTGTCTATTCGTTTCTCCGAACTCAGGAACTTCGCCGATGGAAGACCTACGCGATTCTTGCCGTAGTGGTTGCGATTTACTGTCCTGCGGGAGTGTATGGATACGCGCGCTGGTTTTCTGGCGGGCCTGAAGAGGGGCTGGCACGAAGTCCGCATTGGGCAATCCTGCGCTCCTATGCTGATCACTGGCGCGGCGCCTCATCGGATGCGCCGCGCGATCAGGGCCCTGCCTCCTATCGTGACGACTTTCAGGTTGCCGGTGATCGGACTGTGTCCGACCGCGCCAGAGGCTCATCGCCAATCAAGAACGTGATCGTGGTGGTTCTGGAATCCACTGGAACCCAATTCCTTAGCGTGTATGGCAGCAACTATCGGACGACGCCCAATCTTGAAGCCGAGGCGCAGAACTCAGAGATTTACCGCAATTTTTATAGCAATGACGGCTACACCCTGTACTCGATGATGCCGCTGGTGCTCTCCTGTTATCCCGGAAGCGGATGGACGATCTACGTCAAGAAATATCCTCACATCGCGGGCACAACCGCGGCCGAGGTGCTTCACGAGCGGGGATATCGCACGGCATTCATGACCTCGCAGTCATTGACCTATGGCGACATCCGTCACTTCCTCGACAATCGCGGCTTCGACATTGTTCGTGGGGCTGAGGAATTCCAGAAGCTCGGGGTGGGCACCATGCTGTCGTCCTGGGGTATGGACGATCCGCCGATGTTCGACCAAGCACTGCAATGGATAGACGAAGCCCAGGAAAAACCTTTCTATCTGATGACCTGGACCCAACAGACCCACCATCCTTATCCACTTATCCCCAATCAGCCGCTGCTCCAACTTGGTGGCGATACAAAGACAAAAAACGGACAAGCGTTCAATCAGTATCTTAATAACTTGCGCGTGGCCGACGCCCAACTGGGCCGCCTTTTCGCTCATTTGCGGCAGCGGCATCTCGATAAGAATACCCTGGTCGTGATCACCGGCGATCACGGGGAGTCTTTTGGCTTTCCTCACCCTTGGTATTTTCATGGCACGGAACTGTATCAGGAGGGAGTCAACGTGCCATTTATCCTGTGGAGCCCTTCGCTGTTCAAGTCGGGCGGCCGCAGCGATACGGTTGGCGCACACATCGATTTGAACCCGACCGTGATGGACCTGTTGGGCATCGCGTCGCCTGCTTCCTGGCAGGGCAGAAGTCTCATGGATCCAAACCGGCCCCAGCGCTCCTACTTCAGTTGCAACACTGGAAATTTGCTGGAGGGAATGCGTCAAGGCAATGATAAGTTCATTTACAACCTAACCGAAGCCCGCGAGGAGTTGTATGACTTGGCGAGTGATCCCACCGAGCAACACAACCAGGCTAAGGAAAAGCCCGAACTCTGCAAGGTATATCGCGAGAGACTAGCAGCCTGGGCAAATTTTCAAAAAAATCATCTCGACATGCTAGCTGCCAAACAATAAGTATTTTCAAAGTGTCGTCCGCACTCATGTCGTGAAGCTGTTTGACCGATGGTCAAGGGATAAGCGGTACGTGTTCCAGTGTTATTCGGAGAACGTGTCCCATGAAGCCGGTACAAACCTTTAGTGTGATTCCCCGACTCCCCGAGTGCATCGAGCCTCTGCGAGAAATCGCTCATAACCTACGCTGGTGCTGGAGCCATGACAGCATTGAACTCTTTCGCCGGCTGGATCACAAACTCTGGGAGCAGTCCGGCCACAATCCGGTTCGACTGCTTGGCACTATCGAACAGGAGCGACTGGAAGCCGCCGCCAACGACGATGCATTTCTCGCTCACTTGCGCCGCATCCAGGATAGTCTGGACTCGTACCTCAGCGCAGGTTCGACCTGGTTTCAGAGAGTGTACGGCAATCAGTCTGACAAACCACTGATCGCCTACTTTTCTGCCGAGTTTGGGTTGACCGAGTGCCTGGCAATCTTTTCGGGCGGGCTTGGAATTCTTGCGGGAGATCATCTCAAGTCCGCAAGCGATCTGGGAGTTCCCCTCATCGGCGTAGGGTTGCTTTATCAGCAAGGGTACTTCCGGCAGTACCTCAATCAAAGTGGCTGGCAGCAAGAGGTATATGACGATAATGACTTCCACAGTCTGCCGATAAGCCTTGCTAAAGACGCACAGGGAAAGCCGATTGTCATATCGCTGGAACTCGACAGTCGAACCGTACATGCGCGAGTGTGGCGCGCACTTGTTGGCAGGGTCACCCTTTTGCTCCTCGACACGAACATTGACCTCAATGCACGCTCCGAAGACCGCGATATAACCGACCAACTCTACGGGGGCGGACGCGAGATGCGCATCAAGCAGGAAAGTCTGCTTGGCATTGGCGGCTACCGAGCGCTTCAAGCCTTGGGGTTACAGCCATCGGTCTATCACATGAACGAGGGTCATTCAGCCTTTCTCGCCTTGGAGCATGTGCGTCAGTTGATGACTCGCGATCAGCTCAGTTTTAATGAAGCCCGCGAACTCGCCTCCGCAGGGTTGGTGTTTACCACTCACACGCCGGTAGAAGCCGGACACGACTATTTCTCTCGCGAACTTATGCATCGCTACTTCAGCCAGATGGCCTCGAATCTCGGTCTCGCGGAGCATGACTTTTTTGAGCTTGGACGTCCTGGAGGCGGCAGCGAGTTCTGCATGACCGTGCTGGCACTGCGCATGGCCTCGCGATCCAACGGGGTCAGCCAACTGCACGGTGAGGTCAGCCGCCGGATGTGGAAATCCCTATGGCCCGGTGTTCCAGTCCGGGAGATACCCATTGGACACATCACGAATGGGGTGCACTTCCGCAGTTGGATCTCGTTCGAGATGAACCAACTCTATGACCGGTATCTTGGTCCAAATTGGCGGGAGGAACCGGCCAACCACGATGTCTGGAGCCGTGCCGATTCGATCCCGGCGGAAGAACTCTGGAGAACTCATGAGAGGCGCCGAGAGCGCTTGGTCTCATGGGCGCGGGAGCACGTAAAAGCACAACGCACTCGTCGGGGATCGCCTCAGGCTGAAATCGAAGCTGCTAATGAGGTGCTTGACCCTGACGCTCTTACTATCGGATTCGCACGACGTTTCGCTACTTACAAACGTGCCACCCTGATTCTCAGCGATCTTCCTCGCCTGCGCCGTATCCTCTCCGATAGCGCGCGTCCGGTCCAGTTGGTATTTGGCGGAAAAGCGCATCCTGCGGATGATGCGGGTAAGGAACTTATTCGACAGATAAAAGAACTCAGCTATGACCCGGAACTATGCCGCCGCGTCGTATTTCTTGAGGATTACGACATGGCTGCTGCGCGCTACCTTGTACAGGGAGTTGACGTGTGGCTCAACACCCCGCTCCGTCCTATGGAAGCCAGCGGTACGAGCGGAATGAAGGCCGCCGCCAATGGAGTGCTCAACTTGAGCATTCCTGACGGTTGGTGGGACGAGGTTTGGCATCATCCTGGCAACTCGCGGAAGATTGGTTGGTCCATCGGTAACGGAGAAGCCTACCAGGATCTCGAGTATCAGGACCAGGTGGAAGCCGTAGCTCTCTACGACCTTCTGGAACATGATGTCATTCCAACTTTCTACGAGCGGAGCGCAGACCGAATTCCGCGTCGCTGGGTCGAGCGCATGAAAGCTTGTATCGACTCGCTTTGCCCGTTCGTTAATACGCACCGCATGGTGAGTGACTACATGCGCCTCTACTACTCGGAAGCACACGCCCGCTTCCGTTCGCTGGAGGCGAGCAACGCTGAGCGAGCACGCAGTCTGGCCGCGGCACTGGAACGCATCCGTGGCCAGTGGAATAACATTTGGGTGGGCGACATCGTGGGAGCCCCGAAAGCCGAGATCGCTGTGGCTTCTGCTATGCAGATTCGAGCACAGGTTCACCTCGGAGAGCTAATGCCGGAAGATGTCGTGGTCGAACTCCACATCGGGCGGGTTGACCCACAGGGAGAGATCATCGATGCCGCTGCCGTCCCCATGTCCTGCGGCGGGCGTGTTGGCGAAGGGCTCTACGACTATGAGAGCAATACCTCACTGGCTCAAAGCGGACTTCACGGCTTCACCGTACGTGTGCGCCCAACTCATCCCGATCTGACGGTTCCGTTTGTCCCCGGACTTATCCGCTGGGCGGCCTCAGAGTGCAGCAAGCAGATCGCGGTTGGTGCATCGTAACCTTTCTGGCAAACGGCGGCGTTACTGCATCGCTGCCGGTGTGCAGGTCGATCCCACGGCTGGTGGCACGGGGAGACTGGAAGCCGGTGGCGGAGTAAGCCAAGGGATGTTAACGAAGTCGAAGAAATCCAGCAGGTTTGGTTGTACGGCATCGCGATTGGTAAGGTGCGCCGACGCTCCGATAAAACGGCTTTCGACGAACTTGATGACCGCGGTGTGATCCATCGGTACATGCGAGACATAGTGTTTACGCGTGAACGGTGAGATCACCAAGTTGGGCAGACGAAAGCCCAACTGCGCGGCAAATCCCTGTACGGCAGGCGCGTCCGTCGGGGTTGCGCCGGGATCGGACGTTTTGAGGTCGCAGTGCGTGGTTGGCGTGGGATTTCCGCTGCTATCGGCTGGGCCATTGGCCAAGCACGGATTGAATGAATCCGGATTGACGGCAATGGTGCTGATGTCCGGAATGCCGGTCGCTGGGAGGAAACCCATATTGGCGAGGGTGGTTTTGTCGTTGGAGTGTCCTGGAACCGGAGGCACGTGGTCGTAAGGGCCGCCGCCCTCGTCGTAGCTCAAGAAGAAGACAGAATCCACCCACGACGGGCTATTCATAAGCTTGCTGAGTATGTTTGCGATCTGCGCTTGTCCCGTGAAGATCGACTGGCCGGAGCCCGGATGCTCATCGTTGACTCCATAGCCGGCTTCGATGTAGGAGAAACTGGGCAGCGTTCCATTGGCCACGTCTGTGAAGAACTGGCTCAGCGGCGCGATGTGTGTTGGATCGACGCAGAAAGAATTCGACGCATCACCTACCGCTTGTGAGCCGACCGTAGGGGCCACGCAGACTGCTTGTGAGACGTTGGCATAGAGGTACTTGCCTGAGTAGCCGAAGTCCGAAAAGGTAGTCACCGGAAACAGGCTCGGACTGCTCTTGTTTCCACAGTCTCCGTCGGTCTCGTCGCAACCGCCCTCCGTCAGTGTGTAGTAGATCTTCCACGAGACCGCGGGTTTGGCCTTATCGAGTTCCTCGAAGATGGTTTGAACGTTGAGAGTAGTGGGCAGCTTGTCGTCAACAAATGGATCCCTTACTAATCCCTGCGTAGTTCCTCCGGTCAAGGTTGCGATTCTGTTCGGCGTACTCTTGCTGGAAACCGGAGAGAACCAACGGTCGGAGAGCGCAAACTGCGATGCCATGTAGTAGTAGTAATTCAACTCCGGAGTGCCTTTGGTGCTCGTATCCTGGTAGTAGGCCATGGCGCGTTGTCCTACGAAATCGGTGAATGTTCCTTCTCCCGAAGCCGACCCGGCGGTAGCGTCCTTGGCAAAGTTTTCGGCAGTGTGCACAAATCCATCCATCAACATGCTTCGCTTGGGGCTAAAGTCGAAGCGATTCACGTCGCCATAGCTTTCCAGCCACGCGGAGGACATATCGTCCAAGCAACTGCTGACGGTATGGAAAAGCGGGAAGGACGCTCCTTCATCATCAACGTTTGCCGTGGTCGTTAGTTTGTCATCAATGCCATCGACGTTGTAGGTGTTGCCATCGTCGCCGACATTCCAGGCATTAGCTTTGCGATACGGGTTCAACATTCCAAAGTAAGTATCAAATGTGCGATTCTCCTGCATCATGAAGATGACGTGACTTACCGAATTGACCGTACCTGGCGGGACAACGGTAACGGCCGTTTGAGCTGTTGCTGTGCCGCCGGCTCCGGTGGCGGTTGCCGTGTAGGTTATCGTCGCGGTGGGAGTCACTTTCTGCGTGCCTCCGGCTGCGGCCAGCGTGTACGTAGTGCTGTCGATATTGTCGGAAATTACTATCTGAGTCGCATTGGTGGCTGTGACGGTGAGCGTTGAGGAACTTCCTTGAGCGATTGTGATCGGATTGGCAGTGATCGTGACCGTAGGGGCGGGGCCCGTCGGCGGAGTCACGGTAATGGTGACTTGGGCTGCTCCCGTTCCGTTTGGTCCGCTAGCGGTCGCCGTGTAGGTCGTGGTTGCGGTGGGAGTCACGGTTTGCGTGCCTCCGGTGACGGCCATCGTGTACGTGGTGCTGTCGTGATTATTGGAGACGACTACCTGAGTCGCATTGCTGGCAGCGACAGTAAGGGTCGAGGGAGTTCCCTGAGTGATTGTGGCTGGATTGGCCGTGATCGTGACCGAGGGGCCATTGCCTGTCGTCGCTGACGCAGCGGTACCGGTGCCGCACGAGGTAATGGCCAATAGGGAGATGAGCCCTATACAGATGAACGAAGCGAAGTACGAAAAGCTCAGGGGTAGTTTTGGAATCATAACAACAGAGTTCCTCCCATGCTCCCCTGGAATCACCAGAACAATTCCACTCAGAATTCCCGGGAGTCAGGTCGAAGTTGCACGCTCGACGTAGGATGCTGGTCCGGATCGTTTGTGATGCGTCCGGGGGGTCACCCATCCCCACGATTGTTTAGTTTGGGGGCGTAGATCCTGGAGATCAGAGCTGCTTGTCGAATGGCCGAATTGAACTCAGGTTCTTTCGCGATTGAATCCGCTCGCCTGAATGCCGTAGCCACGACACATACGCTTGTTTAATCCAGCTTAAGCATCGCCCTGCTGGAGTCTCATCGAGCGGCTGTGGTTCGCGCCACGGCGCCAGTTGCCGTGGGCTAAAGTCGATTGCTACTCAGTTGGTTAACCTGAACATGGAGGGGTTGTAAGGTGCTTTTTCTGGTACAGAAGTGGAAATCGCCAATATGTCGATATGTAACGTAGGCCACGCGCTCTTTTGGTAGAGTTGCGTTCTCGCTGGATAGAAATTCACTTGCGGACGTGTACGGATTTGCAAATAGGGCTACGTTTCGCGAGTCATGCAGCTATAATTCGGTAACGCTGGAGTGGTACGTTGGCCGACTCTGGCCGGGGTTGTGAGATTGCAAACTTCCACGGTGATTGGACGAACGGTGCGCACCCGCTGGTATCGCTATGGCGTACCTGCCGCAATCTTTATACCGTTCACCGTCAGTCTGCTGATTTTCAAGACACAGCAACCTGGAACGCACGGTTCGGTTCCGATGGTCTCCCTCTTCGCAGTAGCTCCGGTGCTCGTCTTTGTGCCGTTGGTTCTCTTCGGTGCATCTTTGCTAAGCCGCATGGAAAGTGAACGCCGGCAGAGCGAGGAAGCACTTCGAATCAGCACACAGCGATTCTCCAGCGTAGTGGCATCAGCGATGGATGCGATCATTACGCTGGACGAGAGTCAGCGCGTCATCGTTTTTAACCGAGCTGCTGAGAAGACATTTGGCTGTTCGTCCTATGAGGCAATGGGCAAACCGCTTGACCGCTTCTTGCCCCTGCAGTTTCGCACGGCCCATCACGAGCACATTCGCAGGTTCGGGGAAGCGGGTGTGACCACCCGTTCTATGACATCTCCCAGTATTCTGTCCGCGGTACGGGTCAACGGTGAGCAATTTCCAATCGAGGCGACGATCTCGCAGGTGCAAGTCGAAGGACAAAAACTCTACACGGTGATTCTGCGAGACATCACCGAGCGCAAGCGCGCGGAAGAAACCCTGCGCCAAAGTGAGGCGCGGTTTCGCTCCATTTATGAGCAGGCTGCCGTCGGCATCGAGCAGGTCGCACTGGATGGACACCTGCTCATGGTGAATGCCACGCTGTGCCGGATGCTGGGATACGAAGAGAGCGAACTGCTCGGCAAGAGAACCGAGGAGATTACCCATCCTGACGATTATGCGCGTGAGGTGGGATTGCTCAATATCATGCAACGCGACCATCAACGTTCCTACGAGATAGAGAAGCGTTACCGCCATCGCGACGGATCCACAGTCTGGGTACACGTAACTTCTTCCATGGTGAACGGTCCCGCGGGGGAGCCGCTGTATCGCATCTCCGTAATCCAGAACATCACTGAGCGGAAACGTGCGGAAGAACAGTTGAAGCAGGCCCAAAGGATGGAGGCCATTGGACGGCTTGCCGGCGGCGTGGCGCATGACTTCAACACGCTACTGAACGTGATGCTGGGCTACTCTGAACTCTTGCTGGATGAATTGCCTCAAGGAGATGCGCGCCGGGAAAGGGTGTTGCAGATCAAGAATTCCGGCGATGCCGGAGCCCTGCTAACGAAGCAGTTGCTGGCCCTCAGCCGCAAGCAGTCCATTGCCCAAGAGGTGCTGGACCTGCGGGATACCGTGTCGCAAATGACGCCTATTGTAGGGCGCCTGCTACGCGACGACATTGAACTGACCGTAAGGTGCTGCGAGGAACTCTGCCCAGTAAAGGTGGACCCGGGCCAGCTCCAACAGCTTATGCTGAACTTGACCGCAAATGCAGCGGACGCGATGCCAAACGGCGGTCATCTCGACATCGAAGTGAGGGTTGTTGACCTGGACGAAGTTTACGTACAGCAGCATCCCGCGCTGCGGGTTGGCCATTATGTGGCGCTGGTGATCAGCGATTCCGGCACTGGGATGGACGCCGAAACCCTAGCGCATGTTTTCGAGCCATTTTTCACCACCAAGGAGTCGGGCAAGGGTACAGGACTCGGCCTTGCAACCGTTTACGGTATCGTTAAGCGCAACGGCGGCGATATCTGGCTTTACAGCGAACTTGGCGTAGGCACAATCTTCAAAGTATTTCTTCCACTCAGTTCAGAGCCGCTTCAGAAGGTAGAGCTCCCCAAGGTCAAAGCACTGGACGTGGGTAGCGGTGGCGAGACCATTCTTCTGGTGGAAGATTCCGCAGCTCTGCGGGAGTTGACCAAAGTTATCTTATCGCGGGATGGCTACAACATTTTGGAAGCCGAGGATGGTGTTGCTGCCATGGAGGTTTCCAGGAATTTTCAAGGCATTATTCACCTGCTCTTGACCGACGTGGTAATGCCCCGGATGCGTGGGCCGCATCTGGCGAAACAGATTGTGAAGCAGCGCCCGGAGATTGCGGTTGTATTTCTGTCTGGTTACACCGAAGAGGTAATTTCACAGTCGGATGGAATCACCGGATTTATCCTGGTGGAGAAGCCCTATACTGCCGATTCACTCCTGCATTCGATCCGGCGCGCACTCGATGACAGCTCACGACACAGGCTCAAAGCCTAATGGAAAGCTGACCAGAGGCATAGTTCAAACAGAATGTTATCCACGGCATCGGGAGCATCCGGTGCCCATTATTTTTGCCCGCCAGTGGCCCCAGACCAGCGCCTGCCTGAGTTTGAGAGCCCATAACCAGAGTCCATAGCACCCATAAGAATTTTTGATTTCCATCCCAGCTCGCAAACCACTATCTATGGTTAAACCGCTTGTCGGAGAAAGCCGTTGATTCTACCGGGGAAGTCCCTAATGTCCAACCGAGGCGTGCGTTGGACCTGTCTTATTTTATTGTTGTTCTGTGGTTTGGCGCTTAGCGCTCAAACCGTCTCCCCGCAGCAACTTGCGGATTTGCAGAAACAAGTGACCGAGGCGCGCAGCAACGCCGACAATGCGTGGATGCTGGTTAGCGCAGCACTTGTTTTGATGATGACTGGACCGGGGCTCGCACTGTTTTACGGCGGCTTGGTTCGCAAGAAGAATGTCTTATCCACCATGATGCAGAGCTTTGCCATGATGGGAGTGGTGACCGTAATTTGGGGTATTGTCGGCTTTAGTCTCGCTTTCGGCCCTGGCAACGGCTTCATCGGAAATCTTCAACATCTCTTTCTGCACGGGGTTGGCGCAGCTCCTGATCCGGATTATGCCGCGACCATTCCGTTTCAGACCTTTATGGTCTATCAGTTAATGTTTGCCATTATCACTCCGGCGCTGATTTCCGGCGCATTCGCCGAACGTATGAAGTTCAGCGGTATGTTGGTATTTCTTTCGCTCTGGTCGTTGGTGATCTATGCGCCGATGGCCCACATGGTTTGGGGCAAGGGCGGATTGCTGAATGCCTCGCTCGGAGGCCGGTTCCCGTGCCTGGATTTCGCCGGCGGTACCGTGGTGCACGTGAGTTCGGGTGTATCGGCGCTGGTGTGCGCGCTCTACCTGGGCAAGCGCAAAGGCTATCCCCACGAACAAATACCTCCGCATAGCGTGGTCTTGTCGTTCGTCGGTGCCTGCATGTTGTGGGTGGGCTGGTTCGGGTTCAATGCCGGGAGCGCTCTCTCGGCAGGAAGTCTGGCGACCAGTGCGTTTGTGGCAACGCACTTTGCGGCTGCGGCTGCGGCGTTGAGCTGGATGGCTGCAGAATGGATTGTAAACGGGCATCCCAGCGCACTAGGTGGTATCTCTGGCGCGGTTGCCGGACTCGTAGCGATTACCCCGGCTGCAGGCTTTGTCGCTCCCATGCCGGCTCTGGTCATCGGTCTGATCGCAGGAGTCTTCTGCTACATGATGGTGGCCAAGGTTAAGGCTTGGTTTGGCTATGATGATTCGCTCGACGCCTTTGGTGTTCACGGCGCGGGTGGTACCCTGGGTGCGATTTTGACCGGTGTATTTGCCAGCCGTTACGTCAATCCGATGTTCAAGGATGCGCAGGGAAACCTGACGGGCTCCGGCTTGTTTGACGGCAATGCCCACCAATTGCTGAATCAGGGGACTGGAGTTTTGATCGCCTGGGTCCTGGCAGGAGTGGGAACATTGGTCCTGCTGAAATTGGTGGACCTCACGGTTGGATTGCGCGTTACCGATGACGAAGAAGTCCGCGGCCTCGATTTAACGCAGCACGGTGAAGAAGGATATTCTCTGGAGTAGGCGGGGCTGAGTCAAGCTAGGCCAGCACGCATGGAAGAGACGAAAAATCATGACGAAACTCGAAGCGGTAATTCAACCGTCCAAGCTCGATGCCGTGAAGGAAGCGCTCCTAGCCATCGGTATCGACGGACTCACAGTACTGGAAGTGCGTGGCCACGGCCGTCAGAAGGGACACACGGAGTTTTATCGTGGACGCGAATACAGCGTTGACCTTCTTCCCAAGATCAAATTGGAGATCGTGCTGCGCGATGAAGTGGTCGATGACGTCGTGAAGGCGATTCTTGGCGCGTCGCAGACCGGCAAGATTGGCGACGGCAAGATCTTCCTTTCCAGGATTGATGAAGCAATCCGTATTCGCAACGAAGAGCGCGGGACTGACGCACTCTAACAACACTGGGGTTAATGAATGACGTCGGGTATCGCGCAGAGTCTGAAAGCCGAGTATGTTGCAGGCTCGGAGCGATTGCGGCTCGAATTCGAAGAGACGCGCTCGGGCCGCTCCGTACACCAGGGGCGGACCGCGCTCGTGGATTCGTTGGCGCACCAACTCTGGCGGCATCATATCAACCCCGATTTATCTTCCCCGGCTGGTTTTGCCCTGGTTGCCATTGGCGGCTACGGGCGAGGCGTTCTCTCTCCCTACTCGGATGTGGATCTGCTCTTTCTGTCTGACGGAGAGGCACCTGCGGCCGCGTACAAGGATGCGATCCGGGCCATGTGTCAGGACCTGTGGGATCTCCGGCTCAGGTTGAGTCCCACAACTCGTACTCTGGACGATTGCGACCGTCTCCATCGCGACAATCCAGAGTTCAATATTTCGCTGCTCGATTGCCGCCTACTTGCCGGTGATTACGGCCTTTTCCGCCGGCTACACGATCAGATTATTCCGCGTTCTGTCCTGCGCGATTGGCAGGAGCTGGTGTTGCTGCTGGCTGAGGTCAACGAAGCTCGGCACCATCAGGCGGGCGACACGTTTTTTCATCTGGAGCCGAATATTAAGGATGCGCCCGGTGGATTGCGCGACTACAACGTCTCCAATTGGCTGGCGTTGCTGAATGGGTTTTCTCGCGTGCGAGACTGGACTAATGCCTCCGACTACTTTCCCGCATCGCTGCGCGATCGCGCTCAAGAGGCGAAGGACTTCTTGGTTTCGGTGCGTTGTTTCCTCCATTACCGCTCCGGCCGCGATGACAACCAGTTGAGTTGGGAGGCGCAGCAAGCGGCCGCCGAAGCTCATATCGGCTACGATGGCGGCGCCGCGGACCCGGCCGAGTGGATGCGCTACTATTACCGGCAGGCGCGTGTTCTCAACCGTCTGTTCGCCACCATGGTGGACGAAGTGGTACCCGCGCGCTCATCACTCTTTCAACAATTTCAGAATTGGCGCGCACGTCTTTCGACGGATGAATTTTCCTGCGTCAATGGACGTGTCTTTCTGCAGCAGCCTTCCGCTCTGATTTCACCGGACAACTTCTTTAACTGTTTTGAATTCGTCGCGCAACACGGGCTCAAGCTTGCCGCCAGCACGGATGTGCGCATCGAGCAGGCACTACCGGCGGTTGCGGCGATGCATCTCACCGGGCCGCAACGATGGGCCGCGCTGCGCAAAGTTCTGGTCCGTTCGCACGCTGCCAACGCGCTGCGCATCATGCAGGAACTTGGCGCTCTCGGATTGCTGCTCCCCGAATTCCGGGCGGTCGAGTCGCTGGTCATTCGCGACTTTTACCATCGCTACACGGTGGACGAGCACACCTTTCGTGCGATTGATTCCATTCACAACTTGCATCCGGCTAAGAAGAATGGCGGTCACAGCCTTGCCGATCTGGTGGATGAGATCGAGCGGCCCGACTTATTGATTCTCGCCCTACTGCTGCACGATCTGGGCAAGGCGAAGCCCGATGACGACCACGTGAGCGCCAGCCTGGAAGTCGCAATGAAGGTGTGCCGGACATTTGAACTGCCGCCGGAAGATGAGGAAATGGTGTGTTTCCTCGTGGCCTACCACCTGGATCTCTCTTCTGTGATGCGCCGCGACATTTTCGATCCGGAGACTATCCACACTCTGGCCAAGCGAGTCGGCAGTCCGGAGCGGCTCAAAATGTTGACGCTGATGACCTATGCCGATATTGGTGCGGTCAATCCTACTGCGCTTTCGCCCTGGAAGGCCGAGAATCTGTGGCGCGTTTATCTCTCCACGGCCAATTATTTGAATCGCAGCGTAGACGACGACCGCTTCCACTCCGCAGGACACGACGAGCAGGTTGCGCGTATTCGCCTGCTCGCTCCGCAGCTTGGACGGCGATTACGCGATTTTTTGGAGGGCCTGCCACAGCGTTATCTCGGCATGCACGCTGCCGACGAAATCATCCAGCACGTGGAAATGGCGGCACAGCTCAAGGCCAGCAGCGTACAAACTCAGCTCAAACGACTCCGCGGTGATTTTGCGCTCACGGTAATTACGCAGGATCGTCCCGCTCTCTTTGCTACCCTGGCAGGAGTGCTGGCTGGCTGGGGAATGAACATTCTGAAGGCTGACGCGTTTTCAAACGATTCGGGCACCGTAGTGGACCGATTTGTGTTCACCGATCGATTCCACACGCTTGAGATGAATGTGCAGGAATGGGACCGCTTCCGCAATAGCTTCAGCGATGTTCTCAACGGCGTGGTTCCGCTGGAGCAGTTGGCCCGTAAACGGGCCGGCAGTGCCGCTAAGCCACCAAAAGTAAAGGTTGACACCAGTATTAACTTCGACCAGGAATCGTCGAGCCACAGCACGGTCATCGAGGTTGTGGCGCAGGACCGCTCCGGCCTTCTGCATCGCATTGCCGCGGTCTTTGCCGAGTGCGGATGCAACATCGAAGTGGCGCTAATCGATACCGAGGGTGAGATGGCTATCGATACTTTTTATCTCAGAATTGCCGGAAGAAAGCTCGTTGACGAAGAGTGCGCGCAATTGAAGGGCGCGCTGGAAATGGAACTGGAGTCCTAAGTCTCCGGTCCGCTCTCGTGCATCTGATGGATTGCGCTTAGACTATCCTGCAAGCAGATGTACACTTCGAACTCCAGTCACGGCCCGGGCGCTGCGAATGAGACGTTGCAGCTCTTTAATCCTGCGGTGCGTCAGTGGTTTGGTGCTACATTCCCGTCTCCCACTCCGGCCCAGCAGTTGAGTTGGCCCGCGATTGCACGCGGCGAATCGATCCTGTTGCTGGCTCCCACGGGAAGTGGAAAAACCCTCGCAGCTTTTCTATGGTGCCTTAATCGAACCATGTTTTCTCCACCCCCGGCCAAGGCTGGGCGCTGCCGCATGCTTTACATTTCACCGCTCAAGGCGCTGGCAGTCGATGTGGAGCGGAATTTGCGAATTCCTTTGGAGGGAATTTCCGAGGTGGCGACGCTCCGCGGGGACAGCTTCCATTCCCCTACGGTGTTCGTGCGCACCGGAGATACTCCATCGGCCGAACGAGCTCGTTTTCAACGCTTGCCCGCCGATATTCTCATTACTACCCCGGAGTCTCTCTACCTGCTTCTTACCTCTCAGGCGCGAGAAGCTTTACGCTCGGTTGAGACGGTGATTGTCGACGAGATTCATGCTCTTGTGCCCACCAAGCGTGGCGCGCATCTCGCGCTCTCGCTGGAGCGCCTGGAGCGGCTGTGTGGACGCAATCTGCAGCGCATCGGACTTTCTGCGACGCAGCGTCCATTGGAGGAGGTCGCGCGGTTTCTAGGTGGAGTGGAAACCGTCGCGGATACTTGCAATCGACAAAGTTCGGATGCGCTGGCAGAACCTGAAGCCGCGGTGCAGTACCGTCGGGTTTCGGTGCTGGACGCGAGTACCCCAAAGCCCTTGGAGTTAAGCGTACGAGTACCAGTGGAAGACATGTCGAAGCTGGCCGAGGCTGGAGCGGCAGGTCAGGGCGGTCAATCCATCTGGACCTCGATCCATCCCGAACTGCTCAAGCTGGTACGCGCCCACCAATCCACACTTGTTTTCGTCAACAACCGTAGTCTGGCAGAACGCATTTCAGGCGCGCTCAACGATCTTGCGGGCGAAACCTTGGTGATGGCACACCATGGCAGCGTCGCTCCGGCGCAGCGCAAGGAAATTGAAGAGCGGCTGAAGCGAGGTGACATCAAGGGCTTGGTCGCGACCTCATCTCTGGAACTTGGAATCGATATGGGAGCCATCGATCTCGTCGTTCAGATCGAAGCGCCTCCCTCGGTTGCCAGCGGATTGCAGCGCATCGGGCGCTCCGGACACCACGTGGGCGGGACTAGCAATGGAATTATCTTCCCGAAGTATCGCATGGACCTGCTGGCATGCGCCGCCGCTACTCGCGCCATGCGCGACGGATTCGTGGAGTCCGTGCGCTACCCCCGGAATCCGCTCGATGTGCTCGCCCAGCAGATTGTGGCTTCGGTTGCCATGGAGCCAATGACCGCCGTCGAACTCTTTGAGTTGCTCCGGCGCGCTGCGCCCTTTGCGGCTCTTTCCCGCGAATCCTTTGAGAGTGTGCTCGATCTGCTCTCAGGGCGTTACCCCTCCGACGAGTTTGCGGGGTTGCGGGCACGCATCACCTGGAACCGGACCACCGGTCTGTTGACGCCTCGCGAGTCGGCGAGACGGATT
The DNA here is from genome assembly GCA_964563875.1 of uncultured Acidobacteriaceae bacterium. Lineage (GTDB taxonomy): Bacteria > Acidobacteriota > Terriglobia > Terriglobales > Acidobacteriaceae > TOLSYN. The sequence continues at coordinate 24,352 of CAZLZA010000028.1, read as the reverse complement.
GCGATCGTGAACGGAGGGACAATTCCTGATCGCGGTCTATACGGCGTCTTTCTGGCAGGCGCTGAAAAGCCGACTCGACTAGGCGAACTGGATGAGGAGATGGTTTTTGAGAGTAAGCCTGGAGAGACCATCATTCTTGGCGCTACCACTTGGCGAATTATGGAGATCACACACGACCGCGTGCTCGTCGCTCCGGCTCCCGGAGAGCCGGGCAAGATGCCTTTCTGGCATGGTGACGGCGCAGGCCGGCCAGCGGAGTTCGGCCGGCAAATCGGAGAGCTCAGTCGCGAGTTGCTGCTGATGCCCGTCCCTGCGGCATTCACGCGACTGGTGGAGGACCATGCTCTGGAACCGAACGCGGCGGAGAACCTGTTACGGCTCCTCAACGATCAGCAGGTCGCCACCGTGCGCGTTCCCGGAGATGAGGACATTTTGATTGAGCGCTGTCGCGATGAACTCGGCGACTGGCGTATCTGCGTCCTTTCACCGTACGGCAGTCGGGTCCACGCACCCTGGTGCATGGCGGTAGCAGCATCTTTGCGTGAGGAACTGGACCTCGAACCGGAGACGATGTGGGCCGATGACGGCTTCGTGATCCGCTTGCCGGAGAGCGATCGCCTGCCGGATTCCACTGCACTGCTGCCGTCCTCAGCTTCGATTTATGACAAGGTGATGCGCCAACTCGGCTCGACCGCGCTTTTTGCTGCACGCTTTCGTGAGAATGCTGCCCGCGCCCTGTTGTTGCCGCGTCGCCGCCCCGGAATCCGTACCCCGCTCTGGCAGCAGCGTAAACGCTCGGCCGACCTGCTCAGCGTAGCAGCGCGCTATCCCTCGTTTGCCATGTTGCTGGAGACCTATCGCGAGTGCATTCGCGATGCCTTCGACCTTCCGGCGCTGATCGATATCCTCCGCCGGGTCGAACACGGTGCGATTCGGGTTACCACCGTGGACTCGGTGAAGCCCTCGCCTTTCGCCGCTTCGCTGCTCTTCGGTTATGTCGCCAACTACATTTATGACGGTGATGCGCCGCTGGCAGAACGACGTGCCCAGGCGCTCTCCATCGATCAGGCGCAATTGCAGGACTTGCTTGGCGACGCCGATTATCGTGAAATTCTCGACGGTTCTGTGCTGCACGAGGTTGAAATGCAGTTGCGGTTGCTCGGCGCCGAGTACGTTGCGCGACATGCTGACGGCATTCATGATCTACTGCTGCGTCTGGGCGATTTAAGCGCGGAAGAGTTGCGCCTGCGATGCCAAAACGTGGAGGTGTTCGCGCACTTGGAGACCCTCTTGCAATCTCGGCGAGTGCTGCTGCTGAGGATTGCGGGAGAACCCCGCTACGTCGCCGTGGAATATGCTTCGCAGTACCGCGATGCCCTCGGTGCCGCGTTGCCGGAGGATCTCGCCAGCACTTGGCTGCAGCCGGCTCCAGAACCGCTGCTGGAATTGCTGAGCCGCTATGCGCGCACCCACGGTCCATTTACGCTGGATGACCTGTGGCGCCGGTATCAACTTCCAAGTGCAGTTGCCGAAGACGCGTTGGCCGAACTGCTCCGCAAGGGAAGACTTCTCGAAGGCGGTTTCCGCCCGGGTGGTGTGCATCGTGAGTGGGTTCATCCAGAGGTATTGCAGCAGCTTCGGCGCCGGACGCTGGCGCGATTGCGCCGGGAGGTGGAGCCGCTCGAAGCACGCGTGCTGGGAGCGTTTTTGCCGCGCTGGCAAGGCGTGGGAAGCAAACGGCGCGGGCTGGATGCATTGCTCGATGCGATCCAAACGCTACAGGGTGTGGCGCTTCCTGTCGCCGCATGGGAGCGCGAGATTTTGCCCGCGCGCATCAAGGATTACGATCCTGCTGACCTGGACACACTCCTGGCTGCGGGAGAGGTGGTGTGGGTCGGACGCGGGCAACTTGGTGAGCATGATGGCCGCGTTGCGCTGTATCTGGCGGAAGGCTTGCCTGCGTTGTTGCCTCCTTCAGACCTCCAACCCTTGTCGCCGCCCGAAGGCCGGGCGCAGCGGATTGCGGAGTTTCTGTCCAGCCAGGGTGCATCGTTCTTTGCCGCCGTGCATCAAGCGGCTGGCGGAGGCTTTCCTGGCGAAACCAGCAATGCTCTGTGGCAACTTGCTTGGCAGGGCGTGGTGACCAATGACACCTTTCACTCCTTGCGGGGCTTCTTGCATCATCAGCGAGAGGGCCGTGCTCGTCGGGGCAGTGATTTCGCACGCCCTGGTTCGGCTGAGTTTCTGAAGCAGTTTCGCGCCCGCTCCGGCGGAGGCACGGTTGCGCAGGGTCGCTGGTCGCTGGTTCGCTCGCGCTACCAGAGCGAGCCCACGATCACGGAGTGGAGCTCCAGCGTGGCGCAACAGCTACTGCTACGTTACGGCCTTGTGACGCGCGAGAGTGCTGCGGCCGAAGAACTGCCTGGCGGCTTCAGCGCTTTCTATCCTGCATTGCGCCAGATGGAAGATCGCGGCTGGATTCGTCGTGGAATGTTCATCTCTGGTCTGGGAGGATCGCAGTTTGCCATGAATGCTGCAGTAGAGTCCTTGCGTGCGCTGCGGTCACCGGCAAAGAAAACCGCGGTCACGCTCGCTGCCGTGGACCCGGCGAATCCATATGGCAGTCTGCTTCCATGGCCAAAACTCTCCGAAGCGGAGAACTCTGAAGCAGAGAAATCGACTTTGCACGGCATGGCGCGCACCAGCGGCGCAAGCGTGCTCCTGGTGGCGGGAGAGTTGGCGGCCTATTTACGGCGTGGCAATCCTGCACTCAAACTCTGGTTACCGGAGTCGCAACCTGAACGCGAAGAATACGCGAGGGTTGCCGCTCGCGGACTCGCTGACCTCGCCCTGTTGCGCCAGTCTTCGCGCTCTGGATTGTTGATTTCGGAAATCAACGCCAGACCTGCGGGTGAGCACTTCTTTGGACAATTTTTGAAAGAATCTGGATTTGTGCCGACCGCTCTTGGCTACCAGATGCGTCACGCGCACCGACCCGCCTTGGACGTTGAGGCAGATTTTGACGAGGATACAGACGCGTATTCCATCGATCATGAGGGCGAAACCAGCTAAGCCGGGCGAGCAGAAATCCGCGGCAGAGTCTGAAATGCCTATCCCCGATGAATCCTCCGGCGCACCTTCGGAATCCTTTCATATCATAATGGATAGTGCCACCTGTGAGCCCAGCGCAGCCCGGCTCGCGTGTTTGTCAAAGGAAATGGAGAGATGATGGCATCAGCAATTTCCGTGACTAAGCTTGCGCAGTTCGGTGTGATTGGCCTCGGGGTGATGGGGCAGAACCTTGCGCTGAATATTGAAGATCACGGGCAAAGCGTAGCGGTCTGGAACCTTGAACCTGAGTGGGTGAAGCGTTTCGTGGACGCAAACGACGGGAAGCAGATTATTGGCACCACGGAGCTCGCGGAGTTTGTTCGCGCTCTGGAGCGCCCCCGGCGAATGCTGATGATGATCAAGGCTGGAGCTCCGGTGGACGAGATGTTGGATCGCATTGCGCCCTTGCTGCAAGAAGGCGACATCCTGATCGATGGCGGAAACTCCTTCTTCAAGGATACCCAGCGGCGCGAGGCGGCGATGCGTGCGCTGGGACTGAACTTCTTTGGAATGGGCGTTTCCGGTGGCGAAGAAGGCGCGCGTAACGGCCCTTCACTCATGCCCGGCGGAGACGAAGCCGCCTACCAGTACGTTCAACAAACTCTGGAAGCCATCGCTGCAAAGACCTCGTCAGGGCCCTGCGTAACCTATGTGGGTGCCGACGGTGCCGGGCACTTCGTGAAGATGGTTCACAACGGGATCGAGTATGGCGACATGGAGTTGATTGCCGAGGCCTATGACTTATTGCGCCACTCGATGGGCCTCACTGCGGCGGAGATTGCCGAGGTATTCGCCGAGTGGAACCGCGGTCCACTGGCTTCGTATCTTATTGAAATCAGCGCGGAGATTTTGACCGCGATCGATCCTGAAACCAACAAGCCGCTCGTCGATGTCATTCTTGACAAGGCTGGCCAGAAGGGAACAGGGAAGTGGACAGCGCAGATTGCGCTCGACCTTGGAGTTCCCATCCCGACCATCTCTGCTGCCCTCGATGCCCGGGCGCTCTCCAGTATGAAGGAGGAACGGCTCATCGCCAGCGCACAATATCGACGTACTCCGGCCCGCTACACGGGAGACCGGATGGAACTCATCGCTTCCATTGCTGATGCCCTTTACGCTAGCAAAATCTGCTCCTATGCCCAAGGCATGAGTTTGATTGCGGCTGGCGCGCATGAGTGGAATTGGAAGATCAGCTTGCATGAAATAGCCCGCATCTGGAAGGGTGGCTGCATCATTCGAGCACTTTTGCTGGATCCGATCATGCGAGCCTTCGAGTGCAACCCCACTCTGCCCAATCTGCTCCTGGACAGCGATTTCCAATCGCGCATCAGCGCCGCGCTTCCGGCTTGGCGCAGGGTCGCCGGTGTAGCCGCTTCGCTCGGAATTCCCGCGCCCGCTTTCTCTGCGTCACTCGCCTACTTCGATGCTTACACCGCCGCGCAGCTTCCGCAGAATCTTACCCAGGCTCAGCGCGACTTCTTTGGCGCACACACCTACCAGCGCGCAGATCGTCCCGAGGCTGGCTTTGTCCATTCCGAATGGAATGCACTGATTCCGAGGAGGAGCCGATGACACCCGTAGTCGAAGCCCAAGTTGAACAGAAGCTACAGCGTCCCGCTCTGCCTGAAGCCGACGCGTGTACGCTGGTGATCTTCGGTGCCAGCGGCGATCTAACCCGCCGCAAACTGATTCCCGCTTTGTACGATCTCTGCGGAGTGGGTTGCATGAACGCCCGCTTTGAAGTTGTGGGTACAGGACGAACTCGGATGACGGATGAGGAATTTCGCGAGTCCATGAGGGAGGCCGCGAAATCCTCGAAGGATATTCGCGGATTCAGCGAAGAAAAATGGGCGCGTTTCGCAAAGCGTTTGCATTACATCGTAGGCGATCCTGCCTCCGTCGGTTTTTATGCCGAGTTGCGCTCGTACCTGGAGCAGATGCAGCGGAACGGCTCCAGTCCGAACGTGCTTTTTTACGTTTCTACTCCCGCTTCGTTTGCGGGAGAAATTGTCTCTGGCTTGCAGTCGGCCGGACTCAATCGGCGTGAGAGCGGCTGGTCGCGCATCATTCTCGAAAAGCCTTTTGGCCGCGATCTCGAATCGGCGCGCGCCCTCAACGAAACCGTCCTGAAGGTCTTCGACGAGAACAACGTCTATCGTATTGATCATTATCTCGGCAAGGAGACGGTACAGAATATTTTGGTCTTCCGCTTCGCCAATTCCATCTTTGAGCCGGTGTGGAATCGTAACTACGTGGAGTATGTCGAAATCACGGCGGCGGAGACTCTCGGAGTCGAGCGCCGGGCCGCCTTTTACGAAGAAACTGGTGCGCTGCGAGACATGGTGGCGAACCATCTGCTTCAGTTGACGGCGCTCACCGCCATGGAACCTCCCGTCGCCTTCGATGCGGATTCCGTGCGCGAGGAGAAGGTGCAGGTATTCCGCAGCATCCGTCCCATGACGCTCCAGGAGGTAGCAGCAAACACCGTGCGCGGCCAGTATGGGCCGGGCCGAATCGACAATGTCGCGGTTGCTGGCTATCGGCAGGAGCCCGGCGTTAAACCCAACTCTGCCACCGAAACCTTCGCCGCTGTTCGCCTGCTGGTGGAGAATTGGCGATGGGCCGGAGTTCCGTTTTATCTCCGCACCGGCAAGCGGTTGGTCGACAACGTCACTGAGATCAAGGTGCATTTCAAGCGTACTCCGCAAGCACTGTTTGCCGGTACCGACAGCGGTAGCTTCGGCCCCAATGTCGTCAGCCTGCGCATTCAACCGGATGAGGGAATATCGTTCTCGTTCGGCGCCAAGCGTCCAGGAACGCATATGAGTACCGTTCCGGTGATGGCCAAATTCTGCTACTCTGACGCCTTTGGCGGCAACACACCCGTCGCCTACGAAACCCTGATCCTTGACGCAATGCGCGGTGACGCTACGCTCTTCACCCGCCGCGATGAGGTGGAATCGGAATGGAAGATTATTACCCCAATTGAAGAGGCTTGGGCGCAACTTCCGCCTCCGTCATTCCCCAACTATGCCTCGGGTTCCGAAGGTCCCAACGAGGCAGTAGATCTGCTAAGCAGGTCCGGCCATCGATGGATGCCGATGATGAAGGCGACCAGGGAGCTTGCCGATGCTGCCTGAGCGCTTCTTTCTCGCGGGAGCTGAGATCCTCATCGGCGCCGATATTGACGAAACAATTCGCATCGCTGCCGGCCAGTTTGCCGCGCTCGCGCGCCAATGTGCCTCCGAAGGTAGGCCCGTCAACATCGCTCTATCCGGTGGCAGCACGCCGCGGCGTCTCTTTCAAATGCTCGCTGCCGAGCCCTTTGCAGAACTCATCCCTTGGAACGTAATTCACTTCTTCTGGGGAGACGAGCGCAACGTACCCCCAGGCGACCCGGAGAGTAACTATTCCATGGCTCGCCAACTACTACTTTCACGCGTTCCCGTTCCCCCCGCAAACATCCACCGCATTCCCACTGGCGACGGCACTGCGGTGGAGGCAGCCGATCTCTACGAGCGAACCTTGCGCGATGAACTCCCCCTAGCTCAAGGCCTTCCTCGCTTCGATTACAATCTCCTCGGCCTCGGAACCAACGGACACACCGCGTCGCTCTTCCCGCACCGCCCCACTCTTCACGAGCGCCAACGTCTCGTCGTGGCCGATCATGTGGATGAGGTCAATTCCTGGCGGGTCACCCTCACTGCCCCGGTCCTCAATAACGCCGCCCAAATAACGTTTCTCGTCACCGGAGAAGGCAAAGCCTCTGTAGTACAGCAGGTGATCGAGGGCCCGCGCGATCCTGAATCCACGCCCGCCCAGCTTATTGCCGCCGCCGATGGGGCACTGACGTGGATACTAGATTCTGCCGCCGCGAGTCGCCTGACTCGTCCTAATCTGCGTCAGGAAGTTCCAAATCGCGCCTCACATCGCCGAGGAGACTAGTTGCCCGCCACAGCCATATTCACGGTTCCACTGCTCAGATCGGCGACGACGAGAATTCCACAACTTTCCACCGTAGAGGTTTGACGTTCGGCTTCATGGCTGGTTACAATCGATTTGTAATTCAGTGCAAGGCGCGCCAGCGCCACCATGTTCCTCAGTAGCTCAATGGCAGAGCATTCGGCTGTTAACCGAAGGGTTGTAGGTTCGAGTCCTACCTGAGGAGCCATTCTTTCAGTAACTTACAAACTCCCAAAATAGAACTTCACCGCATTTCACCGCATTTCACCGCATTTACGAAAGAGCTTTCGTTCCGAAGGCAATTCTGATACCTCTTAAGCCGTGCAGTTTTGCTGCGATCGTTTCTGGCTGAAGGAACCCTACTGGACGCATGGCTGAACCATTTCTCAAATGGGCGGGAGGCAAACGATGGATTGCTGCGCGACTTGCCGCTTGCTTCCATGCTGTTGGCCGTAAGCGATATATTGAACCATTCCTCGGGAGTGGCGCGGTGTTCTTTGCCCTCGAGTCCCCGGATGGTCTCCTCAGCGACGTAAATCACGATCTCATAGGCGCGTTTTGCGCAATCCGGGACAATCCAGATTTTGTCATTCGATCACTTGCACAACGGACCATTACCCAAGTCAGCTTCACTCAAATGCGAGACTGGAAGCCCTTGGATCCGCTCCACCGTGCGGTGAGGCTGATTTATCTCAACAAAACCGCTTTTAATGGCATATATCGCGTCAATCAGAATGGTGATTTCAACGTGCCGTTCGGATGCAAGCCCGGTACTCGGCTCTGCCAGCCAACCGTGATACGCGCCGCTTCTGAGGCGCTTCAATCCACCGAGCTTCGGAGCGCTGACTTCAGGGTGACGCTGAAAAGCGCACGCGCCACTGATGCGATATACATCGATCCTCCATACACGGTGAAGCACGACAATAATGGCTTTAGACGTTATAACGAGAAGATATTCTCGTGGGAGGATCAATGCGATCTTGCTCGCCTATTGCATGCATTGGCGAGCGAGGGAGCGGCAATTCTCATTTCAAACGCAAATCACGACGCGATACGGCGCCTCTATCGACGGGATACCTTTGCTAGGCTTACCCTGACCCGTGCATCCCTGATGTCTGGCTCTGTTGGAGGTCGCGGAACATGCACGGAACTCTTACTTGCATCAAGGTCTGCCTTCGGTAGCGAAACCGAATTCAGACGACTAATAACGGCATCTGCCACGGAGAGCCCGGATGGGCCTATTTCTTGACGTTGCAGAGCGACTGATTAGGAAACAAAGGCAGCCGATGACTGCTCGTGGGCTCGTTGACCTTGCGATTGAGGAGCAGCTCTTTCCTGATCGCCTGTCTGGCAAGACACCTCACCAAACGATGAAGGCGAAGTTAAGTGTTGATATTCTCCGGCATGGGCCTCGTTCGAGGTTTGTTCGAACCGCGCCTGGTCGTTTTTATCTTAGAGAATTGCTTCAGGAGCCAGCTACCAGTCGCGCCCGAGCGTCAAGATCCCGTGTATCAACGCGCAAGGATCAGCCTACATTTCCATTTGGTTCTCCCCGCTGGACCATGCTTCCCGAGCCCTATGAGGCGGAGCGTTACCAAGCTGCGCCTGCTCGCGAACGGGTCATGGTATTCCCATCATCCCTGCTCGACAAGTGTGGGCGATTTCAAGGAATTCGTACAAAATGGAAGCGACTGGCGCGTACTCTACTCGCTCCGGAAAATCTTAAGTACATCGACCGATTGGAGGCGGAACAGCAGGAAGAGCTGAAGCAAGTGGTCAGCTATGTGTTGGTGACTCGCCGAAACCGAATACTCGCGTTCCGGCGAGGAACATTCAACAGAGTCGAAGACTTTCTCAGAGGAGCTAATTGTATCGGTTTCGGTGGACATGTATCAGAAGTCGACCGGACACTTTACAACATGTCCGAAGGCGCGAGAATCGTGCAGGACAGTGCAGTTCGTGAGTTACTGGAGGAACTCAGTCTCCCAGACATCGATCAACAGCGATTACGAAACGGCACGGGTTTACGGGTTGTCGGACTTCTCAATGACGACTCATCAGGGACTGGTCGACGCCATTTTGCAGTTGTGCTGCACTACTCGGCATCCGATGATCAAAGCTGGGACGATCCCGGTCGCGGGGAGAAGTCAATCACACAATTGCGGTGGATGAACTTGGATCAGCCCGACGTTCAGCTCAAGGACTTCGAGTACTGGTCCCAGCTCTGCATGACGGAATTTTACCCGGCAGCGGTTCACGCGCAACCATCTTTCTTGGTTAGACGAAAGAAGCCGCTTCGGCCACCAAATCTGCTGTGCATATTGGGCGGCATAGGGAGTGGGAAATCTTCGGCGACAGAGATCTTGAAGCGTGAATTTGGCTATGCAGAGGTAAATAGTGGACACGTCTTGGCGGATCTCCTCGGTATTCCACCCGTTCCGGTCACACCTCGGGAAGAGTTTCAGAGTCTTGCATGGGAGTTCATCAATTCGGAAACCGGGCCCGCTGAGCTCGCGAAGGCGATATATGAAAGGGCTTTGCTGCTGGGGAGTGAAAGAGTTCTTATCGATGGAGTTCGGCAGCGCGCCACGCTTGACGCTTTGCGCGGAGTGTCCCAACGGAGTGTGGGCGTGATGTTCGTGTACGCGCCTCCAAATGTCACGTTCAACTTCTATTCTCAGCGCGAGGGGGCGGGAGTTGACATTCACGCGTTTCTTCGCGTCACCGGGGCGGAGGTCGAGAGCGAAGTGAGGCGTCTAATAAGCCAGTCGGACGCTGTTATTTATAACTGGGCAGGCAAGTCCATGTACAAAGATGCAATACGTAAACTTATGAATCATGTTGGAGTGGAGCGCAGTCGACGATGACCGGTGGATACGATGCGGGATATCAGAAATGCGAATGCTTTTGGGGCACCAGTCCAGGTAGTCTGGTACAGGATTTGTTATCCCTGACTTCGGTGGACGGCATGCGAGTTCTGGATGCTGGTTGTGGCGAGGGCAAGAACTCGATCGCGTTGGCAAGGAAAGGAGCAATCGTTACGGCCATAGATGTGTCGCCCTTGGCCATTGCTCACGCGCAACGGCTCAGCGAGTGCATTTCGGGCGTATCCTATCGGGTCGCAGACATCCGTGGTGCGCACTTCTCTCCCAATTCCTTCGAAATTGTGATCGCGTACGGGTTGCTTCATTGTTGTGAGAATGAACAAGAGGTTCGCTCCGTGGTTCAGATGTTACAGGCGGCAACAAAGCCTGGTGGGTATTTTGTGTTGTGCGCTTTCAACGACCGTCACCAGGAGCTTGAGGCTCACCCCGGTTTTTCGCCGACGACTGTGGAACACGAGAGATACGTCAAAATGTTCCAAGGGTGGGGCCTAGTGCGATGCTGTGACTCGGATCTTACGGAGGTTCATCCCCATAACGGTATTCGCCATATGCACTCCATGACCCGAATCCTTGCAAGGAAGGAGAAATATGCCGATCTGCCCTAACGAGCTGCGCGCGATATATCATTCCGGCAATCTCATACCTTTTGTAGGAGCGGGAGTTTCGATGTCCGTTTCATGGGGAAGTGGGAAAAGAGGACCGTCTTGGAGAGAACTCGTTGATCAAGCTGCGCGGAAGATTGGATTTGATGATCCCGATCTCCTTCGTGTCCGCGGAACTGATCTGCAGATTCTCGAATACTTCAGATCGAAGAAACATGGATCGCTGACTGCCTTAACAAATTGGCTGGTCACAGAAATGAAACCACCAGACGACGCACTACTGAACTCGCTTATTCACCGGGAACTCGTCGAAATGCAGAGGTGCCGACTTTTCTACACCACCAATTACGACGATTTCATCGAGCGTGCGTTCGAATTGCACAGCAGATCTTATAAGCGGGTTGCGGTGGAAGCCGACATGACTAGCCTCGGAGCTTCCGGTGATTTTGCAGAGATCATCAAGTTTCATGGTGATCTGGAGACTCCTGACCGGATGGTACTCTCTGAATCAGACTACGAAAGAAGGCTGACTCTCGAAGACGAAATGGACTACAGGTTCAGATCAGATCTGCTCGGCCGTGCGGTGCTGTTCATTGGATACAGTTTTAGGGATTGGAATGTATCGTATCTATTTGGTCTCATCAATGATCGGTTTAAGCAACTGCCGGGATCGCCGACAGGGCGGCGCGCCTATATAACTGTGGCGGATCCTTCAGATTTTGAGTATGAACTATTTAGAAGGCGAAACATTGACGTGATTCCGGTCCCTGGCAGGGACCAGACGAGCCACATTGCAACCCTTCTTCAGGAGATGCGTAGCTGATGAGCCCCGAGCGCCGGCAAACAATTGTTTACGTCACATCTAATCCGTTCAAGAAGGCGGAGATTGAGGTTCTGCAAGAGAGCGCCGCTTTGGCGAGTGGAAAGAGAGTGCGGGAGGTCTTTGACTTCGAGATCCGCCACGTCCAAATCAAGGAAGTACTAGAGGTTGACATACGGGAGATGGTCAAAGCAGAAGTTGCGAAGGCATATGCGCAGCTAAAGGTTCCATGTATTGTTGAACACGCAGGGCTCACATTTCACGGGTATGACTGGTATCCGGGCGGTCTCACGAAACCAATGTGGGACACCTTAGGCGTTCGCTTTGTTGATGAGACTGGTTCAAAAGGCCGCGCGGTGATGGCCCGTGCTGTTGTCGCTTACTGTGATGGGAAAACTATATACACATTCGTCGGCGAAACGAGTGGGCATATCGCTGACGAACCGAGAGGGACCAGGGATTTCTATTGGGATACGGTTTTTGTCCCCGAGACACGAGACACGTCACTGAGAGAGAAGACCTATGCAGAGATAGTTGACGATCCAAAATATGGTCTTGCATACAAGGTCTTAAACCTTTCGCAATCTACGCGGGCAATGCTCAAGTTTCTGGAATTCAGAGGATCTAATCCACCTGCTCTTTGGTCAGCTTACCAATGATGTTTTTCCGGCCTGGTCATTTACGCGGCGGCCCGTGCACTCGATTTTCGTGAATGGTGCGTTCTTGTTGCGTTAATTGATGCTCCCCGGTTCATCCCACCGCGGCTGCAGAATTGGAAATGTAATTAATGGCCCTCAAGAAATCCCAGCTTTATTCTTCGCTTTGGTCGAGTTGTGACGAACTCCGCGGCGGCATGGACGCCAGCCAGTACAAGGACTACGTCCTAGTTCTCCTCTTTATCAAGTACATCAGTGACAGGTATTTCGGCGTGCCCTATGCGCCCATCACCATCCCGCCCGGCGCTAGCTTCAAAGACATGGTTGCACTCAAAGGCAAGCCCGACATCGGCGACCAGATCAATAAAAAGATCCTTGCTCCGCTTGCCAAGGCCAACAAATTGGCGGATATGCCGGACTTCAACGATGCTTCGAAGCTTGGCAGCGGCAAAGAGATGGTCGAGAGGCTGACCAATCTCATCGCCATCTTTGAAAACAGAGCGCTTGATTTTTCGAAGAATCGCGCAGAGGGTGATGACATCCTCGGCGACGCCTACGAATACTTGATGCAGCACTTCGCCACAGAGAGTGGCAAAAGCAAAGGACAGTTTTACACTCCCGCCGAGGTCAGCCGCGTCATCGCCCAGGTCATCGGAATCCGCGACGCGAAGACCAGCGCCAATACCAGCGTCTATGACCCAACCTGTGGTTCGGGATCGCTCCTATTAAAGGTTGCCGACGAAGCTCGCACCAAGGTCACGCTCTACGGGCAGGAGAAGGACGCAGCCACCAGCGGCTTGGCGCGTATGAACATGATCCTGCACAACAACCCTACTGCGGTTGTGGAGCAGGGCAACACCCTTACCAACCCGAAATTTCAGGAATCCGGCACCCTCAAGATTTTCGACTACGTCGTCGCCAATCCGCCGTTTTCAGACAAGCGCTGGAGCACCGGCCTCGACCCTTCGAAGGATCCCTACGAACGTTTCAAGTCCTTCGGCGCACCTCCGGCCAAGCAGGGAGATTACGCCTACCTGCTCCACATCGTCCGCTCGCTCAAGAGCACCGGTAAAGGTGCCTGCATTCTGCCGCACGGCGTGCTCTTCCGCGGCAACTCGGAGGCGGAGATCCGCCGCGCGCTCGTGCGCAAAGGATACATCAAGGGGATCATCGGTCTGCCCGCCAACCTCTTCTATGGCACAGGCATTCCCGCCTGTATCGTGGTCATCGACAAGCAGGAGGCCCACACCCGGAAAGGCATTTTCATGATCGACGCCAGTGGGGGCTATATAAAGGATGGGCCCAAGAACCGCCTTCGCGCCCAGGACCTCCACCGGATCGTCGATGTGTTCACGAAGCAGCTCGAAGTTCCCAAGTACGCGCGTATGGTCCCTGTCGATGAGATCGAAAACAACGACTTCAATCTCAATCTGCCGCGCTACATTGACAGCCAGCAGGCCGAGGACTTGCAGGACATCGAGGGCCATCTCCGGGGCGGAATTCCGGTGCGCGATGTGGATGCGCTCAAGCCTTACTGGAGCGTCTGCCCCAAACTGCGCAAATCCCTCTTCAAACCCAATCGTCCGGGCTACGTCGATCTGGCGGTGGAGAAATCCGATATCAAGTCCGCTATCTATGGCCACCCGGAGTTCACCGCATTCATCGCCGGGATGAATGAGTACTTCGATCTCTGGCGCCGGCGCACTGCGAAGTTGCTGCGTCAGCTCAAGACCGGATGCCACCCCAAGGAAATCATCACCACGCTCTCCTCGGACCTGCTCGCCCACTACGAGGACAAGCCGCTCATCGACGCCTACGACGTCTATCAGCACCTAATGGATTATTGGGGGGAGACCATGCAGGACGACTGCTATCTAGTCGCCACCGATGGTTGGAAGGCCGAAACCTGCCGAGTGCTCGAGTCGAAGAAGGGCAAGGACGGTAATCCCGGCAAAGAGGTAGACAAAGGATGGACCTGCGATCTTGTACCCAAGCCGCTCATCGTCGCCCGCTACTTCGCCCAAGAGCAGGAAGCCATCGACAACCTCGCGGTCGAACTGGAAGGCGTGAGCGCCCAGATGTCCGAGTTGGAGGAGGAGAACGGTGGTGAGGATGGACTCTTCTCCGAGTTGGACAAGGTGAACAAGGCCAACGTCGCCGCCCGCCTCAAGGAAATCAAGGGCGATAAGGAAGCCAAAGAGGAATCTGCCGCGCTCAACGCGTGGCTGAAGCTGGCTACCCATGAGGCCGATCTCAAGCGGCAAATAAAGGAGGCTGAGTCCGAGCTCGATGCAAAAACTTATGCCAAGTATTCCACGCTCGCGGAGGCCGAGGTGAAATCGCTGGTCGTAGATGACAAGTGGTTGTCAGCGCTTGACGCTGTTGTCCACGGCGAGATGGAGCGCGTCAGCCAAACACTAACCGTACGTGTGAAAGAACTGGCCGACAGATACGAGATGCCGCTGCCAATAATAGCGGAACGAGTGGCTGAATCGGAGGCTAGAGTCAATGCCCACCTAAACAATATGGGGTTTGCATGGGACTGAAACAAGGTTACAAGCAGACCGAGATGGGCACTATACCCGAGGACTGGATCGTTCCGGAGCTTGCCGAGGTTACGAGAAGCGACTCGCCTATTTGCTACGGTATAGTTCAGGTTGGACCGTACGACAGAGACGGTGTACCCGTGCTGGCCATTAAGAATCTCAACTCCGACTACAATTCCAACATCCACCGTGCTTCTATCGAGATTGAACGTCCTTACGCCAGAAGCCGCGTCCGGCCGGAAGATATTGTTATTTCCGTAAAAGGAACGACAGGGCGCGTTGGAATTGTTCCATCCAGCTTCCACGGAAACATCAGCCGCGACATAGCCCGCATTCGCCTCGTCGAGAGTGTGCTTCCGAAGTTTATATACCAAATGCTCCAATCGGATTTGGCACAAGGGCGCTTAGTGGGTGCCGCGGTTGGAACAACACGGATGGAACTCTCCATTGCCATTTTGAAAAGAGTGCGAATTGCACTTCCTCCGACCAAAGTTGAGCAAGCAGCCATCGCTATGGCGCTGACCGATGTGGACGACCTGATCGAATTGTTGGGGCAGCTCATTGCAAAGAAACGGAGCATCAAGCAAGGCATCCTGCAGGAGTTAATCACAGGCGAAAGACGCCTGCCTGGATTTGAAAGCAAGCCAGGGTACAAGGAGACGGAAGCCGGGAGGATTCCTAGAGATTGGGACTCAGATAACATTGAGAACCTTGCTCGTATTACGACTGGCGGAAGAAACACTCAGGATCGTATTGCCGATGGACAATATCCGTTTTTTGTCCGATCTCAAAAGATTGAACGTATTAACAGTTATTCCTACGACGGCGAGGCGGTCCTGACAGCTGGTGATGGGGTCGGAACGGGAAAGGTTTTTCACTACGTAAACGGAAAGTTTGATGCACACCAGCGTGTTTACCGCATTTCAGATTTCAGCGAGCGTATAAACGGTTACTTCTTCTTTCTATACTTCAGTTGCAATTTTTATAACAGGATCATGCAGATGACTGCAAAATCGTCCGTTGACTCCGTCCGTCGGGAAATGATTGCTAACATGCTAATTCCGATTCCTCCGACAAAAGCCGAACAAGGAGCCATTGCTGAGATCATTCGCGATGCGGAGGCGGAGATTGATGGACTGGAAGCAAAACTGGGCAAGGCTCGCAAGATCAAGCAGGGTATGATGCAGGAACTCCTCACTGGAAGGATTCGGCTGATATGAAGTCCGGAAAGAGTTATTACCGCGTGATGCTCGGAGAAAAGAGCAAGTTCGCGGCGGAGTCTTTCGCGGGGAACTTTATCGGCACTGATTTCGAAATCATGCAGGACCTCAAGAACAAGCTGCCCGAAGACTTCCGCAGCTTCAATAAGGAATTCATACCCGTTTATCTTGGCGTGCATCCTGACAAAACGAAGATCGGCGCAGGCCTAGCGTGCGGCGCACTATGGACGGTCTCCAAGGGAATAAAGAAGGGTGACTACGTGCTCTGCCCCGACGGCTCGGGGCAATACCGTGTCGGTGAGGTCAGCGGGGATTACAGTTACGAGCCTGGCGGGGTTCTCTTCCATCGGCGTCCGGTACAGTGGCTGAATGTAACCATTGATCGCAATGCAATGACCGACGCGCTCAAGCACTCTGCCGGCTCCATCGGCACGGTCAGCAACATCACTCAGTATGCCGATGAAATCGAAAAGCTCATTGGTGGTGCCTCGGTGCCCAAACTGATATTGACCGATGAGAATGTCGAGGACGCCTCGGCCTTTGCACTTGAATCACATCTAGAGGAATTCCTCGTCGCCAACTGGTCGCAAACCGAATTGGGCAAGGACTACGATATCTACGAAGACGACGGAGTGAAGGGCCAGCAATTCCAAACCGATACCGGTCCACTTGACATCCTCGCCATCAGCAAAGACAAGAAACAACTCCTGGTGGTGGAATTGAAAAAGGGCCGCGCCAGCGATGCCGTTGTGGGCCAGATTCTCCGCTATATGGGCTACGTGCAAGATGTGCTGGCCGACAAAGATCAAGCTGTTCAGGGCCTCATTATCGCCCTGGAGGATGACCAGAGAATTCGCCGGGCTCTCGCCATGGTTCCCAGCATTCAGTTCTTTCGCTACCAGATCAGCTTTAAACTCGTGAAGGGGTAAGATGACCGACATCGGGAAGCCGGAGCGCGTCACGCAGGATCGTGTCATCGCTTTGTTCCGCGATGAGTTGCAGTATCGCTTTCTCGGGAGCTTTATCGACCGGGCAAACAACAGCAACATCGAGGAAGAATTGCTGACCTGCTTCCTGACGCGCCGCGGCCACACCCCCGAACAGATCGCTGTCGCGCTCTACAAACTCCGCACCGAAGCCAACAATTACAGCCGGAATCTCTACGGGAATAATCAGGCGGTTTACGACCTGCTTCGCTATGGAGTTCCTGTCAAGATCGAGGCGGGTAAGGTCACCGAAAGCGTCCACCTGATTGACTGGGTAACCCCGTTAAAGAACGACTTCGCCATTGCCGAGGAGGTCACGCTCAACGGCAACCACGAGCGGCGCCCAGACCTCGTGCTCTATGTGAACGGTATCGCCATCGGCGTCATCGAGCTGAAGAATAGCCGCGTCAGCATCGGCGACGGCATTCGCCAGAGCCTTTCTAACCAACAGCCGGAATTCAACGAATGGTTCTTCAGTACTGTGCAGTTCATCTTCGCTGGCAATGACTCGGAAGGCCTGGAGCACGGCACGATTGGAACTCCGGAGAAGTACTTCCTCAAGTGGAAGGAAGATGAAGAGGACAATACCCGCTTCAAGCTGGACAAATATCTTCTGAAGATTTGCGCCAAGCCGCGCCTGATCGAGCTGATGCACGACTTCGTGCTCTTCGACGGCGGAAGAAAGAAATTGCCGAGGGTGCACCAGTACTTCGGCATTAAAGCCGCGCAGGATCATGTGCGCCAGCGCAAGGGCGGCATCATCTGGCATACCCAGGGCAGCGGTAAGAGCATCGTGATGGTGCTCCTGGCCAAGTGGATTCTGGAGAACAATCCGAACGCCCGGGTGGCGATCATCACCGACCGCGACGAACTGGATAAGCAGATCAAGGGAGTTTTCGCGGAGGCGGGCGAGACGATCCATCGCACCAGCAGCGGCGCTGATCTGATGAAGCAGTTAAGCCAGGCGACACCAAGATTACTTTGTTCACTCGTTCATAAGTTTGGACGCAAAAACGTGGATGATTTCGACGCCTTCGTCCGTGAACTGGAAGCCCAGCCCAGCAAATCCGTCGGTGAGATCTTCGTTTTCGTAGACGAATGCCACCGGACCCAGAGCGGAAAACTCCATCGCGTGATGAAAGCCATGATGCCGAATGCGGTGTTCATCGGCTTCACCGGAACTCCGCTCCTAAAGAAAGATAAGCAGACTAGCCTGGAAGTCTTCGGCGGCTACATTCACACGTACAAGTTCAGCGAGGCTGTAGACGACAAAGTCGTGCTCGATCTCATCTACGAAGCCAGGGACATTGATCAGCGGCTTGGCTCCGAAGAAAAGATCGATGCGTGGTTCGAAGCCAAAACGAAGGCACTGAACGATTGGCAGAAAGACGAGCTTAAAAAGAAGTGGGGGACGATGCAGAGCGTGCTGAGCGCCAAGTCTCGCATGGGCCGTGTCGTGAGCGACATCATATTCGATTTCAGTGTGAAGCCTCGCCTCTCCAGCGAGCGCGGCAACGCCATCCTGGTCGCGTCCAGCATCCACGAAGCATGCAAGTACTTCACATTGTTTCAGAAGACGCTGTTCAAAGGTAGCTGCGCGGTCGTGACGTCCTACAATCCCCAGACTCAGGACGTAACGAAAGAAGAGACGGGGGCCAACACCGAGACCGACAAGCAGTTCATCTATAACACCTACACCGATCTTCTGAAGGACGTTGACGCCAAGCCCGGCATGAGCAAGACAGAAACCTACGAAGATCAGGTGAAAGATCTGTTTATAAAAGAACCGGCCAATATGCGATTGCTCGTGGTCGTGGACAAACTGCTTACCGGTTTCGACGCACCGCCGTGCACCTATCTTTATATCGACAAATCCATGCAGGACCATGGCCTCTTCCAGGCGATCTGCCGCGTCAATCGCCTCGATGGAGAAGACAAAGATTTTGGCTTCATCGTTGACTACAAGGACTTGTTTCCGAAGGTTGAGAATGCAATTTCCGTGTACAGTTCGGAACTCGACCACACCGCCGGCGGCGCCGCTCCGGAAGTGCTGCTGCAGGACCGTCTGAAAAAGGGCAAGGAGCGCCTCGATAGCGCGTTGGAAGTCTTGGTCCTGATTTGCGAACCCGTTGAGCCTCCGAAGGGAGAGTTGCAACATATTCGCTACTTCTGCGGCAATACGGAAATCGCAAGCGACTTGCAGGAGCGCGAGCCACAGCGCGCATCGCTGTACAAGGCGACGGCATCTCTGGTCCGAGCCTACGCCAATATCGCCGACGAGCTGGAGCCAGCCGGATACACTAGCGGCGACATCTTAACCATCAAGCGGAAGCTTGAGTACCACCTGAACGTCCGAGAAGTCGTACGCAAAGCCAGCGGTGAGAGCCTCGATCTAAAAGCCTACGAAGCCGATATGCGGCACCTTTTGGATACTTACATCGAGGCTGACGAACCCAGAAAGATTTCTCCCTTCGATAATATTGGCATCTTGGAATTGATCGTGAAGACCGGCATTGCTGACACCATCGCAAGAGATCTTAGCTCATTGAAGGGGAACAAAGACGCGATCGCCGAAACCATCGAAAACAACGTCCGCAGCAAGATTGTCAAAGAACACCTGAACGACCCTGCGTACTACGAGAAGATGTCGGCACTGCTGGACGAGATTATTAAAGCGCGGAAGAGTAGGGCTATCGAATATGAAGAATACCTCAAGCGGATTGCCCAACTCGCCAGCCAGGTTCAGTCGAGCTATGCAGACAGCACGCCGCAATCTCTGAGTACGCCAGGTAAACGAGCGCTTTACAATAATTTGGCTCAGAACGAAGAGCTGGCGCTGCAGGTTGATGAGGCAGTGAAGAGGGCGCGGCCCGACAGCTGGCGGGGAATTCAGGCTCGGGAACAGGTAATCAAGCGCGCGTTATGGGAAGAACTGCAGGATGCCTCTGAAGTGGAAAGAGTCTTCCTGATCATCAAAGCGCAAAGCGAGTATTGATGGCAATGGAGCTTAAGCTCGGAGAGATTGAGATCGACGTCGTCCTCAAAGACATCAAGAACCTCCATCTCAGCGTCTACCCACCAACGGGGCGAGTACGAATCTCGGCCCCGAATCGCATGAACTTGGAATCCATACGCTCTTTTGCAATCTCGAAACTGGGATGGATCAAGCAACAGCAGGCAAAGTTGCGAAGGCAGGAACGTGAAACGCCTCGGGAGTACTTGGATCGGGAAAGCCATTACGTCTGGGGGAAGCGGTACCTTCTCACAGTTATCGAGGAACACGCCCCACCGAAGGTCGAACTAATGCACAGCAGGTTAGTGCTCAGGATTTCTCCGGGCGCGGACGACCGCGCGCGGAAGTCGACCATGGATCGATGGTATCGCGAGCAGATCAGGGCTGCTGTACCCGATCTGTTAGCAAAGTGGGAACCAATTGTTGGCGTAACGGTGGATGGTGTATTCGTGCAGAAAATGAAGACGAGATGGGGAAGCTGTAATCCCTTGGCTCGCCACATCCGCCTCAACACAGATCTCGCGAAGAAGCCAAGTGAATGCCTCGAATATATTGTGGTTCATGAATTGGTGCATGTCTTGGAACCGACCCACAATTCCCGATTCCTCGCCCTCATGGATCAACTGATGCCACACTGGCGCGCCTGTCGGCAGCAACTGAATCAGCTACCCGTTCCACATGAGGATTGGCTTTACTGAAGGGCGGTCAAGGTGCCCATCAGGTCACACATCTGCTTTTTTGCTTGTATCTGTAGAACCTTCGTCACTTACTTCGGCAGCCGCGCTGAACACGGCTTCTGTCCTTGCATTGAGCGCGGCCGCAACGCTTTTCGGGACAGGCTGCATATAGATATCTGCCGTGGTTCTGCTGCTCTGGTGCCGAAGAGCCGTCTGAGCGTCCTTGAGAGTCCCGTGGAACTGCAGATCGGTCCCCGCTGTTCGACGTAGAACCTGGAATCTCACCAGGCTGTGTGGGATTCCAAGCTTGTCGGCTACTGGGTGAATCCGACGTTCCATAAAGTTCGTGGAGTCGAACGGTACCTGTTGGCCTTTGCGCGAGCCCTTGCCAGTGGTTGCGAACATCAGAGCCTCTGGGCGATTGTCTTTGCAGATGGCTCTCCAGTTGTCGATGTACGGTTCAATGAGGGAAGGGATTGGAACCAAAGCTCTGCTATCGCTGGTTTTTACCTTGTTCTCTTGCATTCGGCCCTCGAATGCAGTGTCTTTGATCGCGAGGTATTCTCTACGGCAACAGCCCCACGTCAAACCAAAAACCTCTGCAGTTCGTAGGGCACAGAAAACAGCGATGGCGACCAAGCACCGGTCCATTGGGTCGTCGATCGCGTCAATGAGCTGCATGATAGTAGCGGGTGGTATTACTGTCTTGTCGGGACTTCGCGTATCAGGCATGTTCAGGCGTCGAGCAGGCGACTTCGCAAGGAAGTCAAGATCAACGGCGTTGTTGAAGATCGATCGAAAGTTGGCGTATGCGTGGCGTACGACCGAGTCGGAGAAGTTCTTCGCAAGTTTGTTCAGATGAGTCTGCAGATCGAAGAGGCCGATGTCTTTCAATGGCTTGTCGCCGAACCGCTTCAGAATATAGAGCTGAATCTCATACTTAGTGCTTTTCTTAGTCGTCTCCCGGCACGACATCATTGGTAGGTGCCGATTCGTTACGAACCATTCCAGAGTGAGATCCTTCGGAGCCGTATCAGCCGGCAACGCCGTGGCGGTTTCGTTGTCGGCGGCGATCATCTCGCGGAGTCGTTCCTCGGCATCGAACTTGGTGAGTTCTGATTTAGGGCCAATCTTCTTCGTTTTCTGTTTGGTGGTGTAGGTGTTCGCGACGGGATCTTTGTACCAAACGCGGTACTTCCCGTACCACATTTTGCGACGTTTGCCCTGCACAAACACAGTTCCACGTTGATATTCGAGAGCCATTCTGATTCTTTCTTGAGAACAAAGATGAGAGAGAGGAGCGGCGATTACATCGCCGCTCGGTTGGGCTGCAGGTTATTGGCTTCGTTTTGCCCCGGAATGGTCGTCGCGCTGGCGCTCGACGAATTCTTCGACGTCGACCAACCGGAAGCGAAGGAGCGGCCCCAACTTGACTACTGGAAGCCGAGGGGAACGTCGTGTAGCGTGGTCGCGCACCCAGCGTTCGGAAACCCCGAGGTGTTTTGCAACTGCGCGTGGGCACAACAAGTGTTGTGCTGATGGGAGTGCTGCGGCTGGTACTGTAATAGGCGGCATGGCTTCCTAAGGAATGAGAATGATGAAACGAGCACCGGTTCACTGAAAGATGAGCCTGTGCTCGACCATAAGGTTGGGATTAACGTGAGGAGGAGGGAAAGCAGAGGTTATTTACGATAGGCGCTGTTAAGTGAATGCGGAACCGCAGGAAATGGGAAGACCTAGACCTCGTCGCCGAAGTACTTCCAGTTGGCTACCATCCCGCCTTCCGCGAAGTTGAATCCGTTGTTCCCGTCCTGAAGCTCAAGAAGCGCCGAAGTACGGGCACGGCGGCGGTCGTAGATTCGCTTATTTACGCTGTTCACCACCTCGGGGATGTTGCCGTGCAGCTCGATCGCCCGCTGATCTTTGATGAGCTCAGAGGCCTCGGCCATGGTGCCAAGCGCAAAGAGCGCATCAACTTTCTTGCAGTCTTTGCATCCCTCGCGGCCAGCCGGAGCAGAGTCGGACTTCCACAGTTTCTTCGCCTCTTTGAGCATGGGATCCAGGAAGGCATAATCGATGTCAAACTCGAGCGGCTTCGGAACAAAGGGTACCCATACCTTGCCTCTCTCGTAATGGTCGGATGGGTCCTCGATGACGCCTGTGCGCTGGACTTCCCAATAGATAAGGCCTGCTTTCTTTACTTTTCCGAGATCGAGTCCGTTCTCGGCGATGTCGCAGTATCCCACGACCTGGGAATTGTAGATTGGAAGAAAGGGGTCATCCTCGCCCTTGTTGATTGCGGTCTTATAGTCAATTACGACCAGCGAAGATCCGTCAGCCAGCGTGAAGATGTCATCCGGGACTCCGTATAGAATGACGCCACTTTTATGCTGGTAGCGGAACTTCGACCAGTGTTTGGGGAACTCAGCTCGGGCGCGGATGTCGCAGAAAGGCGAGAACTCCTTTGGCAAGCGGCCAGTCGTCTCGAGGTGATGGTCAACTTGTGCCCGTTCGATCTGTTCCATGTACGTGAACAGGGCACCGCCACCATGGTCAAATGGTCCGTGGAAGCGCATTCGCATGAGCATCCAAAAGCAGCGCGGGCAAAACAAAGCCAGCAGAATAAGTCCAAGATTGCGGGGTGAGATTTCCAGGGTGGTGTCCATAATTCTCCTAGCGAAGATTGTGGTTAGAGGTTGATGTGCGCGGAGGAGTAAACTGCCGGGAGCAGGTTGACGAGAATCAAAGATGAACTCCAGAATGTCGCCAACAAGATGAACCATGGATTGCGGGGCGGTATTGCGGAAGTTATATTCAAAGGTGTTCTCCTACAGGGGATGTTGCGATTGAGGGCGCGCCCTACAAGGCTGGAAGCAAACGTATAGACCGTGACCAAGCTCGAATGGTGGTGTCAGCGCTTGTCTCTTCTATCTAGTATAGGAATCACCGCTCGGAGCCTATAGTCGCTTTGAAGAATCTCCGGTATTACCTGTTTCCTTCCGGCGTAATAATCATGTTGTTGGCTTCTTTCGACACATCCGACGCCAATTCGTCGGCTGAGGCAGCGGCGAGAGAGTGCATAGAATGAAGACAACGTAACACCTGTTCCGCTAATCACGGACTACAGGGCCTGTGATTGCTACCAGAGCTACAAGGTAAACGTTTCGAGTGCTCTGGATGTGGCCTTGGCGCTAGGCGCCCAGCCACTCATCCGTCCGCCGCACTCCGTTTGATTCGTCGAAGTTTCTGCCGTAAACAGACAATGTATATCGCACCGTAGTGTGCCAGAGGCACTTACTGAGCGACAAGTAATCTTCGGGAAAAGCATCAAGCCAGGCGTACGCGAATGCGTCTCGGAACAGGTGCGGCGTCATACGACGCCCCCCATACTTGAGCACGATCTCCGATACGTGATAGGTCACGATCTGATAGTCCAGTGCTGCCCCGTCCCGGTTGACGAACAGTGTGCCTGGATCGACTGCTCCCAAGAGTCTTGGCCGGTGGTCGCGAAGAAACTCCACGAGTGGATTAATGAGCCGGCGTGGCAGAACACCGCGAACGGTGCGCCCTATCTTAGTCTCGTCGGGCCGGAAGTGAAACTGCCAAAACGACTGGTTGGGATTGTCGTTCAGAGCTTCATCGACCCATTTAGGCCGGGCAATATGAATCTGCTCTGGCAGCGGAGCAAAGAACAAGTTTGAAGTTTCGGGAGTTCCAAGGCGGCACTCCCGAATATTCCGCTGCCGCCACGGCAATGTTGTCAGCCACTCGATCATTAGGGCATCCTGTGCAAGCCAGGAGGCTTTTATGTCATCAGGACCTAGTGTGCTGTCCCGGAAATACGTGAACAAAGGCGTGCAATCTTCTGCAGGA
>CAZLZA010000027.1:0-56065 GCA_964563875.1 uncultured Acidobacteriaceae bacterium | reverse complement strand
ACGGCAAAAACGAGTTCACCCCGAAAGAGTTGGAGAACGCCCGGCGCGCCATTCATAAGCTCGCGGCGTGATCCACATTCACGCTTCGCTTCTCCGGTACGTTCGTGTACAGGGCCAGCAATGGTACACTCCTGTTCATTCCCCTAATGAATTGGATGAATGAGCCTTGCCCGAGATTTCGCAGCGTAGCCGTTCCGCAGTGTTATTGATCAGTTGCCCGGACCGCAAGGGTCTGGTCGCGGTGATCTCTGATTTCGTCTTCCGCCACAATGGAAATATTCTGCACGCCGACGAGCATCGCGACGCGGAGACCAACCTGTTCCTGATGCGCGTAGAGTTTGATCCGTCCGGAATGGACGTGAGCTTGGACGAACTGGCGGAGGAGTTTTTGCCGATTGCCGAGCGCTTCGAGATGCACTGGCGGCTGGCCAAGGGCAAACGGCGGCCACGCATGGGCATTCTGGTTTCGCAATACGACCACTGCCTGGCGGACCTGCTGTACCGGCATAAAGCTGGTGAGTTGGACTGCGACATTCCCGTCGTGATCTCCAACCACACGGCGGCCGAGAGGCTGGCGGGATTCTACGGAGCAAAATTCGTGCACATACCGGTGACGCGCGAAACCAGGCGAGAGGTGGAGCAGCAGCAGATTGCGCTATTGCGTGAGCACGAGTGCGATTTGGTAGTGCTGGCGCGCTACATGCAAATTCTTTCGCCCGCGTTTCTGGTTGAGTTTCCACATCAGGTCATCAACATCCATCACTCATTTCTGCCCGCGTTTGTCGGAGCGCGCCCATACCATCAGGCGTTTGAGCGCGGCGTGAAACTGATCGGCGCCACCAGCCACTACGTCACCGAAGTGCTCGACGATGGACCGATCATCGAGCAAGCGGTGGTGCGTATCTCGCATCGCGATTCGGTGGAGGACCTAGTACAGAAAGGACGCGACCTGGAGAAGGTCGTGCTCTCCCACGCAGTGGGCTGGCACCTGGAGAATCGCGTACTGCTCTACGGCAAAAAGACGGTGGTGTTCGACTAGCGTCTCTTGTTCGAGGTTGTTGGATGCCAGCCGATTTTCCGTTAGGTATCCAGCTTTACTCACGCTTCCTCTTGAGTGCGCCTGTACAAGCGCAGCAAAAGGGCGCTATCGCGCCTTGCTCATCGATGTCTGAGGAATCTCCAGTAGAAAGCCCCGAACACCAAGACAATGCCAATATTCACTGTCAGCCGTTCCCAGAATCGGTTTCTGAAGAACAGGAAATCTACACCGACTATGACGGCTGCCATCGCCATCCCGTAAAGCACGACAGGTACCTGTCTGCCCATTTCAGCCTCTCTTTACCGCGCTGCAGCGGCAACCCGTCGCCCCGACTTCCCTTGACCGGCTTTCTCCTTGTATCGACCTAATCCCCAAGCGGGAAACCCTGTGACGTCTGTCCCGCCAGCGCACTCAGTCGAACTCGCCTACGATTCTGGTGTTGCAGTAGCGGCAGAGGCCCTGCTCGATGGCGATTTCTTCGATGCGATGCCAGGAGCGGCGGATGAGGGTTTTGCCGCAATTGGGACATTGCGTGTTGCCGCCATCGCGAGTCAGGATGTTTCCCTCGTACACATACTTGAGCCCGGCGGCGAGAGCCTGCTGACGGGCGCGGTGGATGGTCTCCGGCGGAGTGGGTTCGCGATCGAGCATCTTGAAGTCGGGATGAAAGGCGGTGAAATGCAAGGGCACGTCATCGCCCAATTCGCCTAGCATCCAGGCGCAAAGTTCGCCGATCTCATTCGGTGCGTCGTTCAGTCCGGGGATGATGAGATTGGTAAGTTCGAACCAGACACTGGTCTCGCGGCGCAGCCAGCGCACCACGTCGAGCACGGGCGCAAGATGCGAGAGCGTGATCTTGGAATAGAAATTTTCGGTGAATCCCTTTAAGTCAATGTTGGCGGCGTCGATGTGCTGGTACACGTCGGAAAAAGCCTCGCGCGTGATGTAGCCATTGGAGACCATGACGGTGTGCAGACCCGCCTGGTGCGCCGCCTGCGCAATGTCGATGACGAACTCAGCCCAGATGGTGGGCTCGTTGTAGGTAAAGGCGATGGCAGGCACACTGCGGGAGACGGCGAGATCCACAATGTCCGCGGGCGTCATGCGGCTGGAGCTTTGCTGCACGGAGCGCGCTTTGCTGATATCGAAGTTCTGGCAGAACTGGCATCCGAGGTTGCAGCCCGCGGTGCCGAGCGAGAGGATTGCCGAGCCGGGATGAAAATGGAAGAGCGGCTTCTTCTCAATCGGATCGATGGCCATGGCGGCGGGACGTCCGTAGCCCAGTTGCATGAGTTCTCCGTCCACGTTCTCGCGGATGAAGCAGAAACCATGCTGACCCGGGCCAATATGGCAGTGGCGAGGGCAGAGATAACAGTGGATGCGCCCGTCTGGAAGCGTCTGCCACCAGCGCGCAGGATGGAGTGTGGTGGACATATTCATATGGCCGCTGCAAGCACTATACTCCGAATCGGCGGCACCAATGCTGCTTACAAACCGGAATTCACGGTGTCATAATTGCGGGTAGGAGAGCCATCATGAAAGTACTTTTAATCAGCGGTAGCCCGAAGCCGAACGGCAATACAGTGTTGTTACTGCAGGAATGCTCGAAGGTGATGGAAGCGCACGGAGTGGAAGCAGAGATTGTCTCCTTTGCGGGAATGAAGATCGAGTGCTGCATCGCGTGCGGAAAATGTTCGGAGACCGGTAAGTGCAGTTTGGACGATGGGCTGAACGAAATCATCACGAAGATTCGCTCTGCCGAGGGGCTGGTGGTGGGTACACCAGTTTACTTTGGAACCGCTCGCGGAGATGTCATGTGCGCGCTGCAACGCATTGGGTATGTCTCGCGCCGGTCTGACAATTTTTTGAATGGGAAAGTTGGTGGGCCGATTGCTGTTGCCCGGCGCGGCGGGCAAACCCTGACTCTGCAAGAGATGCTGATGTTCTTCCTGATCAACGACATGATTGTGCCGGGGTCGAACTACTGGAACATGGTGTTCGGAAGGCAACCGGGCGAGGCACTCGCGGATGAAGAAGGCGTGGCGACGGTCCGTCACTTCGCGGCAAACGTGGCAAAGTTGGTGAAGAAGCTACACGTGGAAACGCACTGAATCCCGATCCCCACATTCGTCGTTCCCACTTTCGCCAAATACAGGCGGATGTGGGCCGCCTTATTTAGTATCGGGGAACCGCAGGGTCGATTTCCCGCGACCAGCGTTCGATGCCGCCGGACATGGATTGCACCTTCTCATAGCCCTGCTTGCGCAGCCAGTCGGTAACCGAGAGCGAGCGCACGCCGTGGTGGCAATAGACTACGATATGCTGCTCGGGATCAAGTTCCTGCAGGCGGGCGGGAACTTCGGACATAGGTATGTGCTGGCTCGCAGTGATGCTGGCGGCCTCGCGCTCCCATGGTTCGCGCACATCGAGCAGCGTGAGTTCCTCGTGGCGCTCCTGACGCTGGCGAAGTTCCTGGGGAGTGATCTCGTAATTCATCCATTCATCATCAGTGATAGGTCTTGCGCATGGCAAACAGGCAGTGCGCGTCGACGATCATATCCGGAGTGGAGATGACGACGTTGTCCGAGCCGCAACATGGGCAAACCGGAGTCTCGCCGTCATCCCAGAAGTCGGCAATATCGGCGTAGGAAAAAAGCCGGTAGCAGTTGGTGCAGCCGCAAGGCGTGTCCGGAGACTCTGGGTCGCGTTGGAAATCGATTGGCATGAAATAGAGCATAGCACTGCTAACTCTGGTGGCATCCCGCTGGGCAAAATTCGCAACCAACACGAAGGAATGGCTCCGCAGAAAAACAGAGCTGGATTTCAACGCGGAGCGTTCGCGGAGAGGCAGAAATCATGGCGAGTTTTATCAAGGACGTCGAAGAGATTCGGCAGCGCGCGATGCGCAAGTTGGAAGACGGTGCCGTGACCAACGGCTATCAGCTCGACAGAGAGCAGTCGGTTGCAATCTTGAACGAGGCGCTGGCCAGCGAAATTGTATGCGTGCTGCGCTATCAGCATCACTACTTCATGGCCTCCGGCGTGCATGGGCGGAGCGTGGCGCAAACTTTCAAGGAACACTCGGACGAGGAACGCGAGCACATGGAGGAGATTGCCGAACGCATCCAGCAGTTGGGAGGAAAGCCGGACTTCAATCCCGGAACCCTGGTGGGACGCTCGGTTTCGCAATATATCGAGGGCGAGTCGCTGGGACAGATGATCCGCGAAGACCTGATCGCCGAGCGCGTGGTGATTGATGTCTATCAGCAATTCATTGAGCACTTCGGATTGAAAGATCCGACGACCCGGACGATGTTTGAGCACATTAAGGCAGAGGAAGAGCAACACGCCGACGAGCTGGGTGAGCTGCTGTTCATCGTCGATCCGCGCACCGCTGAGGTTCGCGGGACCGACCTGGGCACCGACGTAAACCCGAACGCTGCGCTGCGGCCGGAGACAGAGGAAGAGTTCGCGATCGTGGAGCGGGCACTGGCCGGGCACCGCGAAGAGCGGCTGCGGCTGGACGGCGAATCGGAGGCTCCGGGAAAGTCAATCGGCGGCGTAAGCGGCAGACCGATGAACCGGAGACATCAACCGGCCGAAGCCGATGACAGCGAGGCCGCTGAGCACGGCCAAGACGGCGGAATGCAAGGAACGAATCGATCGCCCAAGGTGCTGGAGAAGCAGAGAAAGAATCGTGTGGCGTAGGAACAAAGGCAAGGTTTCAAAAGTTTCAAAGGTAAAAAGTTTCAAAGGGCAGGAGGCGGTCAACTCCTGTCCTTTTCTTGTTCAATCTAACTCTTTACATCCGCGATGAGGCTCTCGATCTCGAGGCGCTGGGAGGCGGTGAGGGGGAGCAGAGGCAAGCGCGGATTGCCACCGTAGAAGCCATTCAAGTCGGAGGCGTACTTCACCCCGGCGATGCCTAGTTCGTTCACAATGCGAATGCAAGCGGCTTCGATGCGTTGCTGCTTCTCCTCGGCGAGTTTGTGATCGTTGTCCTTAAACGCCGCGTAAATCTCGTAGCAGGCGGTCGGGGCGCACGCGGCAAAAGCAAGAATGCCGCCGACGGCACCCACCTTCAGCAATCCATGCAGTTTGTGGCCTGAGCCTACCAGCGTCTGGAAGCCAACCTCCTTGTAGCGTGTGCGCAGTCCGCCGATGACCTCGACGGCGGCCGATGAGGGTTGGGGTACGGATTGGGAGGCGGATAGCGCCGCGAGCTTCGAGGCCGTGGTCGTCAATGCCCCGGCGGCGACGAACTCACCTGCCGGAACCGCCGTCGCTTTCTGGATCATGCGCGCGGTGACCGGCTGGAAATCGTGAGTGGTGCGGACGCTGTGCTTGATGTGACGGGTGCGCGAGACGATGCGCTCGACCTTGGCCAGATCGCCGGAGGATTCCTTGATGCCGATGATGTTGCGGTGCTCGGCGAGATCGGCTATGAGTTCGACAGGCAGGTCGTAGCCGGTGCATTGCGGAAAGCTGTACAGCACCACGGGCAGCGGCGACTGATCGGCTACCGTGCGGTAATAGTTGAGCATGGCCGCCGGAGTCATCTGCGCGCGATAGTAATGCGGAGTGCGCACCATGGCCACATCATAATCAAGCGAGGCTGCGTACTCGCAAGCCTCCACCGTCTCCTGCACGGACTCATGACCACAGCCGGCGATCATCACCTTCTCGGGCGCGGCTGAGGCCATGGCGATGTGGAAGACCTCGCGTTGCTCTTCGCAGTTGAGCAGCACGGCCTCCCCGGTAGAACCGAGAACAACGAGTCCGGTGATGGGGCCTTTGCTGTAGCGCTCGACGTTGTGCTCAAGCTTCTTGAGATAGAGGCGTCCGTCGGCGTAGTAGGGAGTGGCGATGGCGGGAAAGATTCCGGTGAGCAGCATGGTCGGGTTTCATTGTAATGCAAGCAGACGGCACCAGCCATCTCCAGATTCCACGGTAAGACGTGAAATCGCTGAGCAACCCGCATCGTTCCGAGGGCAAACGCATCGAAAGTAGTATGGCGAAGACGGAGACAGCGGTACTCGGCGGAGGATGCTTCTGGTGTGTAGAGGCGGCGCTGGAGCAACTTGAGGGCGTACTGAAGGTGGAGAGCGGCTACATGGGCGGTCATACGGACCAGCCTAGCTACGAACATGTCTGCGCCGGAGGTACTGGGCACGTGGAAGTGGTGCGGGTTGAATTCGACCCGGCGCTGATCTCCTATGGAGAGTTGCTGGAGGTGTTTTTTACGGCTCATGATCCGACCACGTTGAACCGGCAGGGGAATGATGTGGGCACCCAATACCGCTCGGTGATTTTCTACCTGAACGAGGCCCAGCGGAAGGAGGCGGAACGGGTGATCGCGCGGTTGACGGCGGACAAGGTGTTCGACGCGCCGATTGTGACCGTGGTTGAGCCGGCAAGCATCTTCTGGAAGGCCGAGGGATATCACCAGAACTATTTTGCCAACAATTCAACGCGTCCCTACTGCCTGTTTGCGGTGGCTCCCAAGGTGGTAAAGGTCCGGCACAAGTACGCCGACCGGGTCAAACGGGCAGGATAGGGACTTTCCCTAAGCCCTCAAACAACCGATATGAACTGGGCGGGAGTCGAGGTTGCGCGGGCGCGCCGCACGATGGCTTCGATGAGGCCGGGAATCGTGTTCTCAGTAGCTTGCACGTCCACACTCAACTGGCACTGGCGTAAGGTTTCCGAGGTGACGGGGCCAATCGAAGCATTGAGCACGCCTTCCACCAGGCGGGAGCGCCCGGAGCGGATACCAAGCAACGCGACATAGTTCTTCACCGTGGAGGAACTGGTGAAGGTGATGGCGTGAGGACGGCGCTGCGGATCGCGCAGGAGGGCACGCAGTTCAATGCGCGAGGATTGCGGCATAACCGTCTCGTAGGCTTCCACCACATCCAGAAACGCTCCCAGGGTGCGCAGCTCGTGGGGGATGACGTCGCGGGCAATTTTGGCGCGGCAAAGCAGAACGCGCTTGCCGCGAACTTTGTCGCAGAGCGACTCGACCATCGACTCGGCGACGTATTCCCTGGGGCTGAGAGCGACCTTCAATCCTTCGCGCTCGATGGCCGTGCGAGTGGCCGAGCCGATGGCGGCGATGTTGAGGTGGGCGAGCGCACGCTTGGGAATATTCAGCAGCGTCATGCGTTCAAACATGGCGCGCACCCCATTCACGCTGGTCAGGATCAGCCACTCATACTCGCCAACCAGCTTGAGCGACTCATCGAGGGACTTGAACGAGCGCGGCGGACGAATCTCAATGAACGGGATCTCATAGACTTCGGCGCCGAGCGCACGCAGGCCGGACGACAGCGTACCTGCCTGCTCGCGAGCGCGTGAAACCAGAATGCGCCAGCCTTGCAAGGTGGTGGTAAGCCCGAGGTTTTCGCTCTCGCTCATAATGATTTTTGTCCAAAGGCTTAGCGCGGAGTGGTGCTGGCCGCGTTTTCG
The DNA here is from genome assembly GCA_964563875.1 of uncultured Acidobacteriaceae bacterium. Taxonomy (GTDB): domain Bacteria; phylum Acidobacteriota; class Terriglobia; order Terriglobales; family Acidobacteriaceae; genus TOLSYN. Next base: position 48,558 of record CAZLZA010000027.1, on the reverse strand, counting down.
GTGTACACGTCGCGCAGAATCTTGTCTCCACCACGGCTCAGAATCTTGCTGCCTAGGCGCTGCCCGAGTTCAACCGGATCGGTGCCGGTTCCGATTTCGCGGAGCAGTTGGGTCCCGTCGGGACGGGCACAGATCGCCGTGAGCTTGATTTCACCGTTAGCAACCACGGCATAGGCGCCGATGGGAACCTGGCATCCGCCGCCGAGCTGATTGAGCAGAGCGCGCTCGCAGACTGTGGCCAGGCGCGAAGGCTCGTCATTCAGGAACGCCAGATGCTCGCGCATCTTGGTATCGCCGAGGCGGATCTCGATGCCCAGCGCACCTTGTCCGGCGGCCGAGCACATGATCTCCGGCTCGATGATCTCCTTGATGTGTTGGGTTTTGCCGAGGCGCTTGAGGCCGGCAGCCGCCAGAATTATGGCATCGTATTCGCCCTCTTCCAGCTTGCGCACCCGGGTATCCACGTTGCCGCGTAGCGGATGAATGTCCAGGTCCGGACGGAACTGCATGAGCTGGGCCTGACGGCGCAGGCTGCTGGTACCGACACGTGCGCCCTGCGGCAAATCCTTGATGCTGTTGTAGCGGATCGACAGGAAGGCATCGCGGGGATCGACGCGTTCGGTGATGGCCGCGATCTCAAAGGGACCTGCCAGCGCGGTGGGAAGATCCTTGAGGCTGTGCACGGCCAGATCGACACGGCCTTCGGCAAGCGCCTCCTCAATTTCCTTGGTAAACATTCCCTTGGTGCCGACCTTGGCGAGCGCCACGTCGGTAATCTTATCGCCCGTGGTCTTGATGATTTCAAGCTCGACCTCGTGTCCCTGCTCGCGGAGCAGGGCCGAGATGTGATGGGCCTGCCAAAGGGCAAGCTGTGAACCACGAGATCCGATGCGAAGGAGGGCCATTCAAACTTCCTTTACTTATTTCCGGTTTTGATTTGTCACAAACGATGAGTCGGATGCAGCGACTGCCGCGCTCTCCGGCTCAGGCGCGGCCTTGGCCGGCACAGGAGCAGAGCCAGTGGACTCGGGCGCGGCCTCAGGAGGGGTTTCGGCTCGCAGGTTAAAGAGTTTGCGTACTACATCGACCACCGTGGTCGACTCGGGATCGCGCGCCGCCGATTTCAAGGTGGTAATCGGGGTGTGCATGATCTTGTTGATGATGCCGCGGGTGAGGGCTTCGACGGCCATCTCCTGCTCAGGCGAGAGATTTCCCAGGCGGCCGCGCACGCGGTCCAACTCGGCTTGGCGCAGGGTCTCAAGATGCTGCTGCAGCGAGACGATGGTCGGAACCACTTCGGCGGTTTGGGCGCGCTGCTCGAACTTGCGCACTTCCTCTTCCACCATCACCTCGGCACGAACCGCTTCCTTGCGCCGGTCTCCGATGTGCGACTGAACTACCTGCTGCAGATCGTCGATGTTGTAAACGAAGATTCCGTCCAGATCATTGAGGCCGGGATCGATATCGCGCGGCACCGCAATGTCAATAAAGAACATGGGGCGATTCTTGCGGGCGTGGAGAAACTTTTCGCCGTGCTCCTTGCGGAAGATCGCATGCGGAGCGCCGGTGGAGCTGATGACAATGTCCGCCCAAGGCGCCGTGTCATAGAGGCGATCGAAGGGAATCGCTTCCCCGCCGAACTTATCCGCCAGGGCTACGGCTCGATCATAGGTCCGGTTGCCAACGTAGATCTTCTTGGCTCCGTGGGCGATGAGATGGCGGGCGGCTAGCTCGCACATCTTGCCGGCTCCGACCAGATACACGGACTTGCCCGCCAGGCTGCCGAAAATCTTTTCCGCCAGCTCGACGGCCACCGAGGCGATCGACACCGAGGAGGTAGCGATGGTGGTCTCGTTGCGCACCTTCTTGGCGACTGCAAAGGCGCGGGTCAATAGCTGATCAAGCTGCGAATTCACTGTGCCCAGGGCGCGGGCAGTGGCGTAGGCTTCCTTGACCTGTCCGAGGATCTGCGACTCGCCGACCACCATGGAATCCAAGCTGGAAGCCACCCGGAAGACATGCTTGACGGCATCGAGCTGCTGATGCTCGAAGATATAGGGTTCGTACTCGCCGGTTTTGAAGCCGAAGTAGTCGCGGACGAACTTCTGCAGATCGCAATGGCTGTTCTGCGAGCGCGCAAAGATCTCCACGCGATTACAGGTGGAGACGATCATGCCCTCCTCGACGCCGTCCATTGCGGTGAGCTTGCCGAGAGCCTCAGGCAGACGCGACTCGGAGATGGCGAAGCGCTCCCGCACTTCGACCGGCGCGGTCTTGTGATTTACTCCCAACACGAAAAAATTCATGGAGCAATGAACCTATGCAATCTGCTCAAATAATTCGCACCCCACGCGCAAACCGAGACGATAAATCCAAAGCTGGCCAAGTAGGCAGCTTTGCGGCCTCGCCAGCCGGCACTCCAGCGCGTATACAGCAGGACAAGGTAAATGCCCCACATTAGTAGAGAGAGTAACACCTTGGGATCAGTGAAGTAGGTAGGCCCGTAACGCTCCTGAGCAACCACGGATCCGGCCAGAAGTCCCACCGTCATGAAGGGAAAGCCCAGAAGCAGAGCGCGGTAGCCAAGTTCATCGACCTCCTGCAAGGCGGGCATGCGCGAGGCCCAACCCACGGTCTGCTTACGCTTGAGTTGGCGCGACAAGACCAGGTACAGCAGGCTGGAAATAAAGCTCAGGAAAAGCATGGCATAGCCGAACAACAGGGTGCAGACGTGAAACGCGATCCAGCCGCTACGGAAGCTGGGTGAGGAAAACGCCACCGGATGTTGGGCTATAGCGGAGGCAAAAGTCAGAAGGAAGATCAGCGGAAAGATGAATGCTGCCGGAGAAGCCGTCTTATAACGGAAATAGAGCCAGCCGAAGATGAGGGCAATGATCAGTGCCAGGGCGGACTCGGCGTGGCGGATGTTCAGCAACTCGGAGTAGCCATATAACACCGCGGTCTCCACGAGGGAGACGAAATGAAACACCATTCCCAGAGCAACTGCAGGGGCAGCAATTCGTCCGGAACGTTCACCCCTCTGCCGGAGCATCAGGATCGCGTGGATCAGACCCACTCCGTACAAAACGGTCGCAACTCGAAGCCAAAGCAATGGCATAGATAAAGAAGCCCTCACCAACCTCTCTCAACGGACGGAAAACGCGGCGAGGACACTGCTGATTATACAAAGGTGCGGAATCGTCCTAAGTGTATTCGTCACGATAAACTGTGATGTTCGTCACATTTCAACCATGATGAATGATAGGACCAAACCGGCCGCATGGCTAGGAACTGCCGTCAATGCGCGTTGCGGCTATGCCTGAAACTGCTTGCGGCAAAACAAAATCGGGCTGCCGACGCTGGTCCAAATCGCGAAGGCAACACTGGTTTGTAATTCCCCAACCCGGGTGCTAACATTTAGCCCTTCAGGTATTTCCAGGAGGCACTTCATGGCTGATGATAGCTGCAGCGGTAGTGGCATTTTATGGTTTCTGGCAGGACTCGGTGTGGGCGCCGCAGTGGGCGTTCTCTATGCCCCGAAGTCGGGGCGCGAGACCCGCGAGTCAATTCTAAATGCGGCGGAAGAAAGCCGCGAAGTGGTTCAGGAGCGCGCCCGCAAGTACAAGGAGCAGGCGCAGCAATGGGCCGATCACGGCAAGGACGTGATCTCGCAGCAGAAAGACAACATCCGCTCGGCCTTTGAAGCTGGCCGTCAGGCTTATCGGGATGCCAGCCAGGAACCGACTCCCGAGCCCGGCACTTCCAAACTGTAAACCTGTAAGGATTCGCTGGAGAGGGCGATCGGCGAGAAAGCCTGGCCAGCGAATGGAGCCATCATGCATGAAACCTCACTCATCGCTTTTGTCGCGGTGACCTCGGTCGCGGTCGTGCTGCAGACCCTGATCCTGGCGGGAATGTACTTCTCCACGCGCAAGATGGGCCAGCGGATGGAAGCGCTCTCCAAGCGGGTCGAAGAGCAGGTTCTGCCGCTGGTCGAAAAGGTGCGCGGCATTGTGGATGAGAGCGCACCAAAGATCCAGACGGTGGTTACGAATCTGGTGGAAACCTCGGAGCTGGTACGGACGCAAGCGGGTCAGATCGACGTTGCAGTCACGGAGATCGTCGGCATCGCCCGAGCCCAGGCTGAACGTGCCGATGTACTGGCAACGCGCACCATGCAGCGGGTTGACCTTACAGCCGAAAAGTTGCAGCACACGGTGAATGCACCGGTGCGGCATCTGTCCGCGCTGGTGGAAGGCGTAACGGCAGGTTTTAGCGCGTTGGTGAGTGGGCGCAAGACGCAAAGCACCAAGGCGTCGAGCGACGAGATGTTCATCTAGAAATTCGCCATCCAACTGATTACGTTATGGAAATGAGAGAGCGGAGGCTTGGGCCTCCGCCCTTTTTCCTGGTGCGCGCAAATGTTCTCCAGCAGTAAACAATTCAGTGTTGGTGCAATCTGCCCTGAGTAGAGTACTATCGTGTGGCTCAAAACCTTTAGGAGGTAAAGTTCCCATGTACGATATGAAACACCTCAAGAACTTGGAGATCATGGAGGCAGGTGCTCCGGAAGCGGTAAAGGCTTTCTGGGCCTTTGACAAAGCAGCCATGGGTCCCGGAGCGATTCCGGCTAAGTATAAGGAATTAATGGCGTTAGCTGTGGCATTTACGACCCAATGCCCTTATTGCATCGAGATTCATGGTGGCAAAGCACGAGAGGCAGGCGCAACCGACCAGGAGATTTCCGAGGTTGTTGTCATTTCCGCAGCACTTCGCGCCGGGGCGGCGATCACGCACGGCACTCACGCTCTGAAACCGAGATAAGCAGCTCCCGCTAACTTAATTGATTTCCGGCGGCCATCGAGTTAGGCGTTTCACGATGGTCGCCAGGGAATTTGGCACGAGAGTTTCCCAGAGTTCTCCCACCGGCGGCAGGTAATACAAAACTATGACTTAAGCGGCCGGAATTGCCTGCCACAATTGCAGAATGACTCAGCATCCGGTACTGATCCAGGGCGGAATGGGCGCAGGCGTCTCTGATTGGCGGCTGGCGAGGGCTGTGTCCCTCACCGGGCAGCTCGGCGTTGTTTCCAGTACAGCACTCGACACGATTTTTGCGCGCCGCCTGCAGGATGGCGATCCGGGCGGCCATATGCGCCGCGGATTGGCGCTCTTCCCTTTTCCTGAGATGGCCAAGCGCATCCTGGATCGACATTACATTCCCGGCGGGCGACCCGCGGGCGAACCTTATCGGCTGCTGCCGATGCTGGCGAGGGTCAACTCGCGCGAAGCGACCGAACTGCTGATTGTCGCCAACTTTATCGAGGTGGCGCTGGCCCGGGAAGGCCATGCAAACCCGGTAGGCGTTAACTGCATGGAGAAGCTGCAACTCCCATTGCTGGCTTCGCTTTACGGCTCAATGCTGGCCGGAGCCGGATACATCTTGATGGGCGCGGGAATTCCACTGAAAGTGCCCGGAGTGCTGGATGCGTTCGCTGCCGGGCAGGCGGGCAGCTATCCCCTCTCGGTGACCGGAGCGCAGCCGGACGATGATTGCATGATGCGCTTCGATCCGCAGGAGTTTTTCGGCAGGCCCCTGCCTGCTCTGGAGCGTCCATATTTTCTGGCGATCATCTCCTCGAATGCATTAGCCACCACCATGGTTCGCCGCTCCAACGGCAAGGTGGACGGATTTGTGATCGAAGGCCCCTCGGCGGGCGGTCACAATGCGCCACCGCGCGGGCAGTTGGTTCTGAGCGAGAAGGGTGAGGCCGTTTATGGCGAGCGCGACCGGGTGGATCTGGAAAAGATTCGCCAGGTTGGTCTGCCATTCTGGCTGGCGGGAAGCTACGGCACCCCTGAAAAAATAGTGGAGGCGCTGGAGTTGGGCGCAGCGGGCGTGCAGGTAGGAACGGCGTTCGCCTTCTGCGAGGAGTCCGGCCTGCGCGAGGACTATAAGCGAACTCTGCTGAAGAAGGTCAAGCGCGGCGAAGCTTCGGTTTTCACCGACCCGCGTTCCTCGCCCACGGGGTTCCCCTTCAAGGCGGCGCAACTGGAGGGTACGACTTCCGAGCCCGAGGTATATCGCAACCGCATCCGGGTCTGCGACATCGGCATCTTGCGCGAGGCCTACCGCACCGACAGCGGGACGATTGCCTATCGCTGCCCATCGGAGCCGGAAAACGTCTATATCGCCAAGGGCGGTGTGTTTGAGGAGACCGTCGGGCGCAAATGCCTATGCAACTGCCTGATGGCCGACATTGGTCTGCAGCAGGTGCAGCGCGACGGCAGCGTAGAACCTGGTATGGTGACGACCGGAGACGAGTTGAGTGTCGTCCTGCGATTCCTCACCGAGAGCACGGATACCTATTCCGCCGCGTCCGCCGTAAAGATTTTGATGAGTCAACTCCCGGCCCCGGATAAAGCGGCGCAGGAGGAATACGTAAGGGATACTCCGGTGCAGGCGGGCGTCTCGCAGTCGTAGACTCAGGAAGATCTGGCGTCCCTTAAAGAGACGCCAGAAGCTTCGAGGCTAACGATTACCGCCTGACCCTACTGCCAACTCCCGCCCCACGCTGAGACCGCGGTGTTTGGAGCGGCCGCAGCCTCGGCCTTGTGATGGTCATGAGAGTCCATGCGCGTCTGCACAACAAGTAGCCGCTGGATCATTTCACCACAGCTTTCACAGAGGAGATTGTTCTTCGAATGCAGCTCCCGATGTTTGCACAGATCGCATTTCAATTGATGCCTCCCTCTGCAGGCTAATCTCCGTGTTATAGAACGGAGTGCCCGCTTCTGAAAGGTTAGATGCTGCTCGTAGAACTTGGTCGCTAATGAAATTTCCTATCCAGACCATCCAAGAAATCTATGAGCATCGGTTCCATTCAGAACGATACTGCGGTTGACGGCTACTCTGAAGTAGCGGCATCGAAGCGATACTGCCAGCGCTTGACGCACTGGATGAATTCTTGCTCCATGCGAGGCAGGGTGCGACGCTCATCCCATGTCTCGATGGCGAAGTTGTGGGCCAGAAGGCTCATGCGATCCAGCGAATCCGGGCTCTGCGCGAGCTGATGAATCGCAGCCAAAAGAGCGTCGGCATTCTCCGGTTCCACCACCATCCCGGCTCCTGAGCGCAGCACCGCGTGGGCAACTTCACTGCCGGAATTTACGGCGGCAATCACCGGACATCCGGCAGAGAGCAAGGTCACGGTTTTGGACGGGAAGACGATGTCGGAGACAATCTTCTGCTGGGTGATCAGAGCAATGCCAGTGGCCGCCAGCATCTCGCCGAACGAATCATTTTCCAGCAGGGGCAGGAAGCGCACGTTGTTCAAGTTGCGAGCCTGCGCCTTGGCCTCCAGTTGCGAACGCATCGCGCCATCGCCTACGAATAGATATTGAATATCCGCACGCTCGCGCGATTTCGCGGCAGCTTCAAGAATCACCTCCAGCCCCTGCTTCACTCCCATGTTTCCGGAATGCGAAACGATGAGCTTTCCCTGCAATCCATATTTCTCGCGGAAAGCGGAGCCGTCAGTGCGCTCGCGCAGGGTGTAGAGAGATGAGTCGGCGCGCGGCGGGAACAAAACGACTTTTGCGGGATCGATTCCCTTCTGCACGATGCGCTGCCGCATTCCTTCCGTGATGGTGCTGACTAGCGCGGCCCTGGTGTAAGCCTGCCACTCGACGCGATAGAGAAACTTGAGGAGCGCCTGCCCTTGCATCATACCCAGTTCGACCGCCGCGTCTGGCTGCAGATCCATCACGTCAAAGATGAACGGAACGCGCCACAGGCGGCCGAGGGTTGCGGCCGTCAGTCCCAGCCCTAGCGGGGGCGAGACGGCGTAGATGAGATCGGGTTTTCGTCCGGTGAGCGCACGCAGAAACGAGGACGCCAGGAACGAGGCCTCGTGCAGAATCCGCTTCTTCGTGTTGAGCCTTTCGGGCACAAACATCCAGGAGCGGAGGATGGTGACTCCATTGCGCACTTCACGCTGCAAAAGCTTGCCCCGGTACGGCTCCGGCACACGCCATTGCGGATAATACGGAGGGCCGGTGCAGATGGTGACCTGGTGGCCTTGCGCGGCGAGGTATTCGCAACGCCAGGTATTAAAGGCGGCGATTCCGGTTTCGTCAGGCCAGTAATTGATACTGAGAACGAGGATGCGCAATGTGCTTTCCATTCGTTCTACGAGCCAATGAAGCGCGCGTAGAAACTGCGAGCAACTCCAGTATCGGTGGTGCCCTTGATGATGGCTCGACCATCGGGGAACAAGGTTAGCTCGAAGGGAGCGCGCAGGAACTTCAAAACATACTCGGTGTAGCGAACTTCGCCATGCGGCAAAAGACGGGCTTCGAGTTCGGTAAAGTTGATCGGACGGTGGCGCTCGTGGATCTGCACCGAGTTGCGTCCGCACAGGGAGATGTGGGGATGGGCGCGTCCGGCGAGATAAAGGAAGTTGCGCTGCTGGCAGACGTTGCAACCGGTGCGTGGATGATCGGCGCGAATCTCGGAGTGATCGTTGTGCCAAGCGTCAAAAGATAACAGTGTCCGGCGCATCGCCGGGCGCGCGCCTACCAGGAACTTCATCGCTTCGGTGACGGCCAGCGATGCGACCAGGTTGACGGCGGAGTTCAGGATGCCCCCTGTGTCACAGGTTTCGACGGTACCCGCCGGAGGTTGGGGAAAGACGCAGGCCAGGCAGGCGCTTTCACCGGGCAGGATGTTCATGGTCACGCCATAGCTGCCTACGGCGGCGGTGTAGATCCAGGGACGGCCTTCGCGCACGGCGTAATCATTGAGCAGATAACGGGTTTCGAAATTGTCGGTACCGTCGAGGATGAGGTCGGTCTCTTCGAGCAACTCCTCACAGTTCCCGGGAGTCAGGTCTTCGACGTGGGGCTCTACGATGACGGTGGAGTTGATCTGCTGCAGCTTGCGATGAGCGGCAATCGCTTTGGGCAGCGACTCGGCGGCGTCGCGCTCGTCGAACAGAACCTGCCGCTGCAGATTGCTGGGCTCAATGTAGTCACGATCGATGAGGCGGACGTAGCCTACCCCTGCGCGCACCAGAAGCGAGCTGAGCACCGAACCGGTGGCTCCACAGCCGACGATGGCGATGCGCGACTGGGTCAGTTTGCGCTGCCCCTCCGGGCCAATGCCTGGAAACAGAAGCTGTCGTGAATAGCGTTCATCCATGGGCTGCATGTCACTCATCATAATATGCGAGGCCAATCGGGCGAGAATCGCTTGGGAAGTATGCAAACGGCACTGCTTCCGGTAGAATGGCCTATCCAATCTGAGGCACGTTGGCTATTAACATTTTCCACTGGTCACTGATAGACTGAGAAGAGAAACGGGAAGCGTGCGTTGATCGCCGCGTTGATCGCCGCGTTGATCGCCTCCCAGCCTATGCGCGCAGCGACAGGCGTGCGCTGAATCGATCATCAAAACAGGTGAGCAGACGGTTCGGGATGAAGCAGCAGAGGATGGACGCTGCAGCAGCGTCCTTTTCTTTTTCCCATCGAGCCGTTCACCAGCTCAGACAGCGCCGCCGTTTCCCCGGGGAGCGCGGCCACAACCGAACGCAGCAGCGCGCTTGCATCCCAGAACCGCAGCCGCAACATGGAGTATGGAGGAACCGCAATGAGCGAAATACCTGCATCCGCCGCCCAACCACCCACGCGCCTCACCGGCGCTGAGATCGTCTGGGCCACCCTCGAAGGCGAGGGTGTTCGCGAAGTGTTTGGCTATCCCGGAGGCGCGATCCTGCCCGTCTACGACGCTCTGCGCAAATACCCGATCCGCCACATCCTGGTGCGCCACGAGCAGGGTGCGGCCCATGCGGCCGACGGATACGCCCGCGCCTCCGGCAAAGTCGGCGTCGTTATTGCCACCTCCGGCCCTGGTGCCACTAATCTTGTCACCGGCATCGCCACGGCCATGATGGACTCGGTTCCCATGGTCTGCATCACCGGCCAGGTCTCCTCGAAGTTGCTCGGTACCGATGCCTTCCAGGAAGTCGATATTACCGGCATCACCCTGCCCATCACCAAGCACAATTACGTTGTCACCCACGCGCAGGATATCGCCCGGGTGCTTCGCGACGCTTTCATGGTGGCACGGTCCGGACGCCCTGGACCAGTTCTGGTGGATATCACCAAGGATGCGCAGCAAGGTTTGGCGGATTTCGATTTTGCGGCGGCTGCGCCCTCGCCTCACCGCCCGCACCCCATGCTCTCCGCCGAGCAGGAAGCCCTCAACGAAGCCCTCCAGCTCATCCTTTCGGCCAAGCGCCCAATTATTCTCGCTGGTAACGGGATTTTGAAATCCAATGCCATGGATCAGATTCGCACGTTGGCCGAGCGTCTCCAGATCCCGGTTGCCTCGACGCTCCTCGGCCTCGGTGCCTTCCCTGCCTCTCACGACCTCTCTCTCGGCATGATGGGAATGCACGGCGAAGCCTGGGTCAACCAGGCCATCCAGCAGTCCGATCTACTGATCGCCTGCGGCATGCGATTCGACGACCGGGTTACGGGCGTGCTCACCAGCTACGCGCCCAATGCTAAGAAGATCCACATTGAAGTTGACCCGGCGGAGATCAATAAGAACGTCAAGGCCGATGTTGCCCTGATCGGCGATCTGCGCGAGATACTCGAAAACTTGCTGCCGCAGATCGCTCCGCGCCGAGACTCCACCTGGATTCACGCGGTCAACGCACTGAAGGGCGATGCCGCCGTGCGCGACATTAAGAACCTGCCGGATCTCGGCCACCTCTACGCCGCCCACGTCATCCACGACCTGTGGCGCGCCACCGAAGGCAAAGCCATCATCGTCACCGACGTCGGCCAGCACCAGATGTGGGAGGCGCAATACTACAAGCATGACTCGCCGCGCTCGCTGATTACCTCCGGCGGACTGGGCACCATGGGATTTGGGCTGCCGGCTGCCATCGGCGCCAAGATTGCCTGCCCGGACAAAGAAGTCTGGGTGATTGCCGGAGATGGCGGCTTCCAGATGACCGCAGCCGAACTCTCCACCATCATGCAGGAGCACCTCGATATCAACATCGCGGTTATCAACAACGGTTTCCTCGGCATGGTCCGGCAATGGCAGGAGTTCATCTACGAACGCAATTACTCCTGCTCGCCGATCCTTTCGCCGGACTTCGTCAAGCTGGCCGCAGCCCATGGCATTCCCGGCGCCACGGTTCGCAACCGCTCCGAAGTTCAGCCTGCAGTTGATATTGCACGCCGCTCCGGTGGCCCGTTCCTGATCAACTTCATGGTCGAAAAAGAGGACGCGGTCTATCCGATGATTGCGCCCGGCTCCGCCCTCGATGAGATGATCCGACGCCCGTCTAATGGGCACAACCCGCTCCTGGAAACCTCGGAAGAGCCATAGCCCTCGGCGGTTGCTGAGTTGCTGGCCCGCGAACTTGCTGAAAGGACCGTTATGCTGCATACCTTCGTCGCACTGGTGGAAGACAAGCCCGGCGTGCTCACTCGCGTTGCTTCACTGTTCCGGCGCTTGAATATCAACATCATCTCGCTCACCGTGGGCCACTCCGAGCGCGCGGAGGTCTCGCGCATGACGATTGTTGCCGAGGCAGCGCCCGGCTCCGGTCATCGCATCAAGGCCTCTCTGTTTAAGCTGGAAAATGTTCTCGACGTGGACGATCTGGGCCAGTTCTCCTGCGTCACGCGAGAGCTTGCCCTGATCAAGGTTGCGGCGACTCCCCACACCCGCGCTCCCATCTTTCAACTGGCTGAGATCTTCCGCGCCCGCATCGTTGATCTTGCACCGGAATCACTGATGCTGGAAATCACCGGCGTCACCTCGAAGATTGAAGGGCTCATCCAGGTTCTCAGTGAAGGCGACAATAGCATTCTTGAAATCTCACGCACCGGGCGCATGGTGATGCGCCGCGGGCAGCATACCTCCCGGGTTCTGGACGCGATGCGCTGCGTCAGTCCGGACGAGGAGCCCATCATCCCGGTCACGGCCACGGGCGGTGACGGCCTCGAAGCAGTATCCGAAGATCCCAATCATCCGCTCTGACCGGCGACGGATTAGCGTAGCAAGGGCCGGCACGCATTGCGTGACCGGCCCTTCGCGTATTCAACGCCTGCTGGAGACTCAGGCCCGCCCTGCGAACTCCCGCGTTTCGGTAGACACCTTGATTTTTTCACCTTCTTTGATGAAGGGGGGAACGCGGATTTCGATTCCGGTTTCCAGCTTGGCGGGCTTGGTCGCGTTGCCGCCTGCGGTGTCACCGCGGGCACCGGGTTCGGTGTAGGCGACCGCCAATTCCACATGGAGCGGGAGTTGCAATCCGATGGGATTGCCGTTGTACTTGTGCAACTCGATGATGGCTCCCTCGACGAGGAAGTCCAAGGCGTCGCCGATCATCTCTTCGGGAAGGGTAAGAGTCTCGAAGCTATCCTGATCCAGGAAATGCGAACCATCGCCGTCGCTATAGAGGTAGGAAGCCTGAACCTTCTGAAGATCCGGGTCCTTGAACTTGTCGCTAGCTTTGAATGTCTTGTCAAAGACGGCGCGGGTGAGGAGGTTGCGCATCTTCAGGCGGACCAAGGTCTGACCGCCCCGTGCGGTGGGTGTATTCACCTCCACATCGAGGCAAAGGAATGGGGTGTTTTCGAGTTCGAAAAACATCTTGCGCTTGACGTCGATGGCGTCGATTAATGCGGCCATGATTTCCTCAAAAGACAGGGCCGGAAGCGGGCGATTCCGACCTGATTGAATCGTGGAACGCCTCTAGAATAACAGGTGGCGTGGGCATTCCCGCTCCGAAGCTGCACTACCTCGATGCGCGGCTCAGGATTCACGACACTTCCATGTCGACAATGTCCGGTGTCGCACATTGTCCTGGACGAATTCCCGGCATTCCTGGATTTTTTGTGCGCCTCCGGATAATTATTTTAATATGAGTGTGTTAAATCAGCAGTTTGAGTAATCGAATACAGACAGCTCCGCCGCAGGAGCAACTATGGCTTTTTGTTTTTTTGTAAACACGCTTTGATGGGACCAATATTGATGAACTCGAACGGAAACTCTCTACGAAAGACTCCGACCGGAATTGAAGGATTGGATGAGATCACGAACGGTGGACTGCCTACGGGACGTACCACTCTGGTCTGCGGCAGCGCCGGGTCGGGCAAAACGGTTCTGGGGATGGAGTTCCTCGTCCACGGGATCGTCGACTACGGCGAGCCTGGCGTCTTCATGGCGTTTGAGGAGACGGAAAAAGACCTCGCCCAGAACGTCGCCTCGTTTGGCTACGATCTCGAACAATTGCAGAAGGACGGCAAGTTGGCCATCGACCACGTATTCATTGAGCGCAGCGAGATCGAGGAGACCGGCGAGTACGACCTCGAAGGTCTCTTCATCCGTCTCGGCAGCGCCGTTGATACGATCGGGGCGAAGCGGGTGGTGCTGGACACCATCGAAGTTTTGTTTGCCGGGCTGCGGAATCAATCGATCATCCGGGCTGAGTTGCGCCGGCTTTTCCGCTGGCTGAAGGACCGGGGGTTGACCGCCATTGTGACCGGCGAGCGCGGCGATGGAGCGCTGAGCCGTTACGGGCTCGAAGAATATGTGGCCGACTGCGTGATCCTGCTCGACCACCGGGTCACCGAACAGCTCTCAACCCGCCGCCTGCGCGTGGTGAAATATCGCGGCAGCCTACATGGGACGGACGAGTATCCGTTTCTGATGAGCGAGAGCGGAATTTCGGTGCTGCCGGTTACCTCGATTGGCCTTAGCCACAAGGCTTCGGCAGAACGGATCTCCTCAGGGGTTGCCGACCTAGACGGGATGCTGGCAGTCAAGGGATTCTTCCGCGGCAGCAGCATCCTAGTCTCCGGTACGGCGGGAACAGGCAAGTCGAGTTTGTCGATGACGTTTCTAAAAACTGCTTGCGAGCGTGGTGAGCGGGCGCTGTATTTCGGCTTTGAAGAGTCCACCGATCAGCTCGTCCGCAATATGTCTTCGATTGGGCTAGACCTTCAGCCCTGGATCGATAAAGAGCTGTTGCACTTCCACAACGTGCGCCCCAGCAGCTTGGGCCTGGAGGCGCACTTGGCGTCCATCCATCAGGTCATCAAGCGGGTCGATCCGAATGTTGTGGTGCTGGATCCGATCACGAACTTCATTACATCGTCCGAGGGCGGTGGGGTGAAGTCGATGCTCACCCGGTTGGTGGATTTTTTGAAGATGCGGCAGATCACCACTATGTTCACTCATCTTTCCAGCCTTGGGGGCAGGCTGGAAAGCACGGACGAGGCGATCTCGTCGATCATGGACTCGTGGTTGTTGCTGCGCGATGTGGAGCACAAAGGGCGAAGAAGCTGCGCCCTCTACGTGCTGAAATCCCGCGGCATGGCCCACTCCCACGAAATGCGGGAGTTTCTGCTGACCGACGATGGAATTCGCTTGGGCGGCATCTATACAGAAGGGCTAGACTCCGCCGACAAGCGGCTGGCAGCAAAGCGCCCGGCCACGCAAGGCGCAGCTTCCGGCAAGGGAGGCAACGGTGGGCGAACAAAACGCTAAGCAAGAGTCCGGCCAGGAGCCGCAAGCGTTGTGGCTATTGAAGCTGTACGTCGCGGGTCAGACCCCAAAATCCATAGCTGCGTTCGCAAATCTCAAGCGCATCTGCGAAACGCATCTAAAGGGACAGTACCAGATCGAAGTGGTTGACCTGCTGGTGAACCCGACGCTTGCCAAGGGTGACCAGATCGTCGCCGTGCCCAGCCTGGTGAGGCAATTGCCGCCCCCGGTGAAGAAGATTATCGGCGATCTGGCCAGCGAGGAGCGCGTTTTGGTAGGGCTTGACCTGCGCTCGGCACAGGCGGTTCAGACGGGAGAATAGATGAGTTCCAGACCGGAAAAGAGCAATCCGCCGGATCGCGACGGGACGGTCGATGCTGACGTAAACCAGACCCTGCAGGAATTCGAGAAGCTGGTTGCCGAGTTAGCTCAGCCCCACTACTTGTTCCGTCTCTACGTCTCTGGAAGCAGTTCGCGCTCCGCCCACGCCATTGCCAACGTGCGCCGTATCTGCGACCAGTACCTTTCCGGACACTACGACCTGGAAGTCATCGATGTATATCAGCAGCCTGCAGCTACGAAAACGGCACAGATCGTCGCGGTTCCAACCCTGATTAAAGAGCTGCCGTTTCCGCCCCAGAGGTTTGTGGGCGATATGTCCAACACCGAGCGGATTGTAGTCGGTCTCAATTTGAGGCGCTGACGTCACATGGCAGGGCCATCCGTAAAATCCGGCGCTGAACTAATCCGCGAGAATGAGTGGCTGCGGGCTCGCCTAGCCGAGGCTGAAATTAAACTCGGCGAAGCCCAGGAGGTGATCGGGGCCATTCAGTCGGGCGACGTGGATGCGGTGGTGGTGTCTGGGCCGGAAGGCGACCAGGTATTCACCCTGAAGGGCGCTGAGTATGGCTACCGCGCGCTGGTGGAAGCCATGAATGAGGGCGCCGCAACCCTTGGTATCGATGGGACGGTGCTCTACTGCAATCAGCGCCTAGCAGACCTGCTCAAAACTCCGATGGAGCAGATAATCGGTAGCCATGTGACGAAGCTAGTTACGGCAGAATCCATGCACGACTTCGAAGCCTTGCTGGCCCACGCGCAAAGCGGAGAGGCGTGCCAGGCTGAACTCGATTTTCAATCAGGCGAGAGTAACCGCATTCCGGTATATGTATCACTGAGCCAAATGAGATCGGTCGAGCCCACGGCGCTGTGCATGGTAGCGAGCGATCTGTCGGAACGCAAAAAGAGAGATGAACTGATCGCCGCCGGAAAGCTATCAACCTCGATTCTGGAAAGCGCCGCCGAAGCCATTGCGGTATGCGACGAAAGCGGAAGGATCGTTCTCACCAATCAGGCGCTGGAAAGTCTCTGCGACTGTAACCCGCTATATCAGAATTTCAACGTGGCATTGCCGCTGGAAGTAAACGATGAAACTACCGAGGCTGGAAAGCCTTTCTCGATCTATGACGTACTCGGGGGACGCACGCTGCGAGCCCAGGAAGTATGTTTATCGCGTCCCAATGGCACATCTGTTACTTTGCTGCTGACCGCTGCACCCATCAAAGACTCCTCTGGCGTTCTCGGGTGCGTACTCACGATGACCGACATCACGATACGCAAGCGCGCCCTGGAAGCAGTGAAGCGGCAGGCTGACCTGCTGCGGCTCTCCCACGATGCGATCCTCGTGTGGCAGCTCGGCACCAGCATCGGCAGCATTGAGAGCTGGAACCTGGGCGCAGAGCAACTCTACGGCTACACGGAAAGCGAAGCTTTAGGCCACAGCCCGCACGAGTTGCTCAAGACGATCCATGGCGTTCCGTGGGCGGAAATTGAGGCGAAGCTGCGGGAGGACGGCAACTGGGAAGGTGAGCTGCGCCACTTCACTAAAGACGGCCGTGCGCTGGTGGTTTCGGCCCGGCATCAGCTCATCATCAGCAGCGATGGAGTCGAACGAATTCTGGAGACGAACCGGGACATCACGGAGCGCAAACGCTCCGAAGGTGTGCTCCGGGCGAGCGAGGCCCGGCTGCGGCTCGCGCACATTGCGGCCAATGCCGGCACATGGGAATGGGACTTGCGCACCAACGCCAACTTCTGGTCGGACGAGGCGTGGAAGGTGTACGGTCTGGCGCCGGGCGGTTGCAAGCCATCTTATGAGGCGTGGCGGCAGTTGATTCATCCGGATGACTTGGTTCGGGTTGAACAAGCGGTGCAGGATGCGGTCCGCGATGGCAAGGAATTGATTGTGGAGTGGCGACTGCGCGATGCCGGCGGCGCGGAACGCTGGTTGATGTCGCGCGGGCAACCGGTGCGTGATGCCGATGGCGTGGTCGCAAGTTACATCGGCATCGTGCTGGACATCAGCGAACGCAAACGTGCGGAAGAAGCGCTCCTGCGCAGCGAGAAACTGGCATCCCTGGGCCGCATGGCCTCCACCATTTCCCATGAGATCAACAACCCACTGGAAACCATTGGCCATGCCCTTTACCTCGCGTTGACCGATTCGGAAACCTCGGAAACGACAAGGTCGTACTTGGAGTTAGCCGTCCAGGAGCTCGACCGAGTCACGCACATTACCAGGCAGACCTTGGCCTTCCATCGCGATAGCAACGCACCGAAGTTGATCGACCTGCGCGAGAGTGTGGATAGCATTGTGAAGTTATTCGGCTCCCGGCTAAAATCGAGGGAGATTACGATCGAACAACGCTGTCCTAAGGTTGAGCGTATCCAGGCATTCAGCAGTGAAATTCAGCAGGTAATCTCAAACCTGCTCTCGAACAGCATGGATGCGGTGCCGCGCCGTGGCAGGATACAGCTTCGGCTTTCACGGTCGGTTGGAAAGAATGGCGATCGCCGGGTGCGCTTCACCATCGCCGACACAGGTTCAGGAATCCCATTAGAGCGGCAAAAGAAGATTTTCGAACCGTTCTTTACAACTAAAGAAGTGGTCGGGACAGGCTTGGGACTCTGGGTCACGAAGCAGATTGTCGAAAAGCACAAAGCTACGATTCGGGTTCGGAGTAAGCCCGGAAGAGGTACAGTATTCTCCATTGCCTTCCCCGCCGGGCAAGAGACCACGCAGGTACTTTGAAAAAGGAGACCCAAGGGGTGGCCACAAGAAACGCAAGAATACTGGTGGTTGATGACGAAGCTGCACTTGCCGATACGCTTGCGTTGATCTTCCAACGGGCGGGCTACACCGCAACGGCTGTCTACAGCGCGGAAGACGCCCTGGCCTTCATCGCGACTCATCGGCCATCGCTGGTGGTCTCGGATGTGGTTATGCCTGGTATGAATGGCCTTGCAATGGCTAAGAACATCCAAATTGCTTATCCGAACTGCCGGGTATTGTTGTTTTCCGGCAATGCGGATACCCAGGACCTGCTGGATGCAGCTCGGCGAGAGGGCCATGCCTTCGAAGTGTTGGCAAAACCCGTGCCTCCACCGCAGATGCTCGAGAAGGTCGCCTCGCTTCTCGGTCAGTAACTCCCTTCTTGTCGCTCTCGATAAGTAACGCTCATCAGTAAGAAACCGCCAGGCAATCGTTTTGTGATCGCCCGCGGTCGGCTTGCGATGCATAAAATAGAAAAAGTATCGGAGTAGTCCCGCGTCGTGATGATTACACCCGGCCTGGCGCGGCAGGACGGCATTCACCTCCCGAACCTGCACACAAGAGAGGAGTTCTGTGGACATACCGTATTGCAAGCGCTGCGCAGGGCCACGGAGATTCTTGCGGCACAGGTCAGCGTTCGTGATGCGCTCGAACGAACCCGCTCCAGTGAATTCCACTCCTGGGTTGTGGAGGACGAAGGAAGCATTGTTGGTATCGTGAACGGGACGATGCTGGAGAGCGCTGTTGCCAACGGAAGAGCGGAGCAGTATCTGATGAGTCTCTTCGATAGCCTTGAATTTCCGCATGTTCACGCAGACCATCCTCTTCATCTGGCGCTGGAGCGCATGAGCAAGGCGCACATTGACATCTTGCCGGTAGTCAATCGGGCTGACGCTCACAAACTTGAGGGCATCGCTACGTTGCACGATGTCTTGGGCTCCTACGGCTGGGACTCCAGCTTTCAACCAACATAAATTGCTGGAGGGCGCCGCCAGCAACGCTGCCCAGCGTTCGCTGCCATCGCGGAACGCTGGGCATTGGCCGGTTACGCTGCCACTCGCTCGGACCGCTTGAAAAACTCCAGCAGCTCAAGGTTGACTTGATCTTTCAGCGTCGTGCAAAGGCCGTGCGGGGCACCCTTGTAAACCTTGAGTGTCGCGCCCTTGATGAGCTTGGACTGGAGCCGTCCGGCGTTGGGGAACGGTACGATCTGGTCGTCATCACCCTGGATAATGAGCGTCGGTACGTCAAACTTTTTCAGGTCCTCGGTTTGATCGGTTTCGGAGAACGCCTTGATGCAGAAGTACGAGGCAGGAAAACCAGCCATCATTCCTTGCCGCCAGAAGGATTCTCGTACCCCGTCGGAGGCCTTTGCGCCGGGGCGGTTGTAGCCGTAAAACGGCAGGCTTAAATCATTCCAGAATTGCGAACGGTCCGCCTGAACTGCAGTACGCAGCTTGTCGAGGTCCTCTATCGGCATGCCGCCTGGATTGTTGGGCGTCTTGACCATGAGCGGCGGTACGGAGGAGATCAGCACTGCCTTGGCCACCCGCTTCGTGCCGTGGCGGGCAATATAGCGGGCCACTTCACCACCGCCCGTGGAATGGCCGACATGGATGGCATTCTCGATACCAAGCTTCTGCACAAGTTCCGCGAGATCGTCGGCGTAGGTGTTCATGTCGTTGCCGTTCCACGGTTGGCTCGAACGTCCGTGGCCACGGCGGTCATGGGCGATGCAGCGGAATCCTCGCGCGGTCAGAAAGAACATCTGATCTTCAAAGGCATCGGCGGAGAGCGGCCAGCCGTGACTGAACACGACCGGCTGCCCTGTACCCCAATCATTGTAGTAAATCTGAGTGCCATCTTTGGTGGTAATTGTGCTCATGTTGCGTTCTCCTTTTGCTGGGTTGGAGGTGGTCGAGGCGTTCGCTTGCTTGGAGGTTGTTGCTGTTAGATGTGAGCAAGGTTCGCCCGCGCCGTCTCCACTCCCTCATCCACTTATCCAGAGAGCACCTGCGGATTTGCAGGAGGGCAATTCTAATCACTTTCCCGGGAATAAAATCCGTCATCCTGAGTTATTCTCAATGGGCCGTGGCTGAGACTCAGAGTGATTTCGGAACTTTCGAAGAGCTGGCAATGCCGCTGTTTGCGCGCCTGTACAACTTTGCGCACTGGCTTACGCAGGATCGCAGTGAGGCGGAGGAACTGGTGCAGGAAACCTGCGTGAAGGCTCTGAAGGGATTTGGTTCCTTTCGTCAGGGAACGAATTTTCGCGCTTGGATGTACAGGATTCTGAAGAACACGTTTCTCACTTCGCGTGCAGGACTCAAGGCCGCGACGATCTCTCTGGATGATGACGAGGCCGCGCTCGTGGAGCCCATTGCCCACGGGACACCGGAGTCGATTCTGATTTCCAGCTTGGATCAGCAGACGATACAAGCAGCGCTGGATGGGCTCCCGGTGCCATATCGCGAAGTGATTCTGCTGTGTGACGTGGACGAGATGAGCTATCAGGAGATCGCCGAGACACTGGCAATTCCGATTGGCACCGTGATGTCGCGCCTTTCGCGGGGACGAAAAGCGATGCGCAAATGGCTGAACGAGGCCAGCACTCGGAGGGCATTCAAATGACATGCGATGAAATCCGCGGTAAGCTGGCGCACTACGTTGATTCCGAACTCCCGGCCGGTGAACTGGCGGACTTCGAGTCTCATCTGCGCGGCTGCGCCACCTGCGCGGCTGAGGCGCTGGAAATGCTGCAGACAAAGCGCGCGATCCGTGCGGCGGGCACGCGCTACGTGCCATCTCCGGAGTTTCGCCTGCGCATGGAGCAGAGCATTCGGTCCCGGAGCCAGCGGCGGTGGTTTGACATGCGCTTCCCCAGGCTCGCGCTGGCCGGGGTTGCCGCCGTGTTGCTGATCGCTTCAGTCACGGTTTTGTTAAATCGCACCGGACGCGAACGTGAGCTCACCGAGATTGCAGATCTGCATGTAACAGCCCTGGCCAGCTCCAACCCAGTGGACGTAATCTCGACGGACAAGCATACGGTGAAACCGTGGTTTGCCGGAAGACTGCCATTCTCATTCGATCTTCCGGAGTTGCAGGATTCTGGGTTCACGCTGGTCGGAGGACGAGTTGCTTATTTTGAGCGCGGTTCGGGCGCACAGTTACTGTTCAGCCTGCGCAAGCATCAGCTGTCGGTATTTATCTTTAAGGAGGAGCCGCGAGAATTTCCTTTTCACGAGGGAACGCTCACTGCTACCCGGCTTGCCCTTCAAATAGAGACATGGAGTGAAGGCGGACTGCGCTACTTTATCGTCAGTGACGCGCCCGCGTCCGACGTACACGCATTGAGTGAACTGCTGAGAAAAGCCGCCCACTCGTGAATCTGTGCCTCTCTGAGAAGATTCACGGGGAACTGCTATATAGGGCGCAGATTCAGCTGAAAGCATATTGCCTCGCTGGTGCTATACCCACTCCATTTGGTTGCGAGAAGTAACTTGCGAATAGCCGACCAACCCCCAGACTTCGGCCGACACCTCCCGTTCAGTGGAACCAGCGGTTCTGGAATTGTTCTTCCGCGCGAGATGCGGGAAGCAACCACAAAGGCGAGAACTGATTCTGAGAACCAACGCGACCACTGTCCAGTGTGTCGGTTCAAGACAGAAAGGCAGGTAACAATGCTCAGACAGTTTCGGGGTGTACTGGTTGTACTACTTGCAAGTGTGCTGCCGGGTGCAGCTCAGCAGCCATTGGCGGAGCAACAGCTTTCCTTTCAAATGGAAACGTTTAAAAACGTCACGGGTGTGCATCTGGCCGTGGCGTCTGCCACTGCTCCTTCCGATGCCGAATGCCGGGCGGATTTCGGGGTTCCCTGCTACAGTCCTCAGGAGATTCACAACGCTTATGGGCTAACTCCGATTCTCAAAGCGGGTTACACCGGCAAGGGCGAGACCATCGTGATCATCGACTCGTTTGGCAGCCCAACCATCACGCAGGATCTGAAGGCTTTCGACGCTTCATATGGATTGCCTGATCCTCCGTCGTTTACGGTGCTCGCGCCGCTGGGAACCGTGCCGTTCGACGTGAATAACAGTGACATGGTCGGCTGGGCATTTGAGACGACACTGGATGTTGAGTGGTCGCACGCAATGGCGCCGGACGCGAAGATCGTGCTGCTAACCAGCCCGGTTTCAGAGACAGAGGGTGTACAAGGTATGCCGGAGTTTCTGGCGCTGGAAAACTTTGCGCTTGATCATCATCTGGGAAACATAGTTTCGCAAAGCTGGGGAGCGACCGAGAACACTTTGTTCACTCCGGCGGGACAGAAGGTGTACCAGGGATTCGAGTCCATGTATGAGCGCGGTGGCCAGCAGCATGTCACGTTTTTTGCATCGGCAGGAGATGCCGGAACCGCGAATCCCGATGTGAATGGAACCATCTATCCATTTCCGACCGTTGGGTATCCCGCGTCCTCACCCAAGGTAACGGCGGTTGGAGGGACAAGCTTATATGCAGATACTTCCGGCAACTACGAGTCAGAAACCGTATGGAATGAGCAAGGCGGGGCAACCGGAGGAGGCGTCAGCCAGGAATTCGGCGAGCCTTTTTATGAGTTGCTGACGCTTCCGTTTTCGACACAGAAGATACTGCGCCTTCATCGGGGGCTTCCGGACGTGGCGATCAATGCCGATCCCTACACTTCCATCCTGGTGTACGTCAACTTTCTTCCCGCAGGACAGAACGGCTTCTACTTCATTGGTGGAACCAGCGAAGGTTCGCCAATGTGGGCGGGCATCATTGCGGACACGAATCAACTCGCAGGGCACCCGATGGGCTTCCTGAATATCAAACTGTACGCGCTTGGCGGATCGGGCGAGCTGTACGATTTCTTTCATGACATCACGGTCGGAAACAACTCATTGGACGGCATACCGGGATATGACGCAACTCCGGGGTGGGATCCAACCACGGGCTGGGGCACACCGAAACTCGACCACTTGTTAAGAGCGCTGGCGAATTTGCAGTGAGCTCCTCCGCAACCTGGTTAGCGGCAAGGCTGGCATGTCAGCCAGCCTGTTGTCTTTGAGGGATGTCAGCGGGCCGAGCAAACCGCCCGAGTAGGCGACGATCCGCCCAGAGTCGACGCGGAGTTCTGCTGCACAGGTGGGGTATCACAATAAGATCAATGGTGGCCAGGGAGGGAGTTGAACCCCCGACACGCGGATTTTCAGTCCGCTGCTCTACCAACTGAGCTACCTGGCCATCCTGAATGCACCGGATAAAGTGCTTACGGAAGGGGTTGCAGAAGCACGCATCGCTTGCTGGAACGAGTCTGATTATAGCAGCCCGCTAACCGTTCGCAAACTTCAATTGTGGATAACAATTCGCCGGGCACCCCTAAAACATATCCGCAAAACGCCCTCCCATCATCACCGCCGCACAGTGATTTCCGCCGAACCAGTAGGCAAGCTCACGATAGTCATCCAGTTCAAAGAATGCGAGATCGGCATCTTTGCCAGCCTCGACGCTTCCCTTCCGCTCGCCCAGTTCCAAGGCGTGGGCGCCGTTGATGGTGGCCGCGGTCAACGCCTCCTCCACGGTCATCCGCATCTGCGTGCACGCCAGTGACAGCATCATCGGCATACTGATCGTCGGCGAGGTACCCGGATTGTAATCCGTTGCCAGAGCCACCGGCGCGCCTGCATCAATCAGCTTACGGGCCGGCGGATACTTCTTCGTCGCCAGGAAATAGTTCGCTCCGGGAAGCAGTGTTGCCACGGTTTCGCCCGCCGCAAGCGCCGCCATGTCGGCCTTCTCCAGGCAATCCAGATGATCGGCCGACAACGGATTGTGCGCCAGAATGGTTGCCAGCGGAGTGTTCGTCAACTGTCCCACGTGTACCCGCGAACGCAGTCCGTAGCGCTCGGCCTCGCGCAAAATGCGCTCGGTCTGCTCCAACGTAAACGCCACCCGCTCGCAGAAAACATCCACATACCGGGCAAGTTTCTGGCGCGCAACCTTGGGCAGAATTTCCGTGCACAACAGTTCCACGTACTTGTCTGGATCTTCCTTGAACTCCGGCGGAGTCGCGTGCGCGCCGAGAAATGTCGCCAGCACCGTTCCCTGCCACTGTGCGGCCGCGCGCCGGATCGCCTTCAGGCTTTTGATCTCCGACGCCGCATCTAGTCCATAGCCGGACTTCGCCTCCAGCGTAGTCGTGCCCTGCGACTGCGCCTGCCGAAGCGCGGAGAAAACGTGGTCCGCCAGGGTTGCTTCACTCGCCGCGCGCACGCCTTCCATGCTGGCGCGAATTCCGCCACCGGCCGCCGCGATCTCTTCATAGTTCGCACCGGACACGCGCTTCTCAAAATCAATCAACCGCGGAGCCACGAACACCGGGTGGGTGTGCGAATCCACAAAGCCCGGCAATACCACCTTGCCGCGGCAATCCAGCTCTACCAATTCGGCGCGATGCTCTTTCAGCCATGGGTTGCGCAATACTTCGCGGCTCTCGCCAGCGGCGGCGATCCGGCCTCCGGAGATCAGTACCGCCGCATCTTCAACCACGTTGATCTCGCGCATCTGCCGCCCGCGCCGCGGCCCCGGCTCTCCGCTCATCGTCACCAGTTGAGAGATGCGATGCAGCAGAACTCCCGGTTCCGGCCTCGCTGTTTCCGCCGTCTTCGCCTTCGCCATAGCTTGCCTCGTGCGCTTACGCTTTTTCCATGGGAACGTGCACGCCTGCCTTTTTGGCAAAGCGGATCGCCTCGTTGTATCCCGCGTCTACGTGCCGCACCACACCGATTCCCGGATCGTTCGTCAGCACCCGTTCGATGCGCCGCGCCATCTCATCCGTGCCGTCGGCCACCGTCACCTGCCCGGAGTGTTGCGAATACCCAATGCCCACGCCGCCACCGTTGTGGATGGATACCCAGGACGCGCCCGAGGCCGTATTCAGCAGGGCGTTCAGTAGAGGCCAGTCGGCCACCGCGTCGCTGCCGTCCTTCATCGACTCGGTCTCGCGGAACGGCGAAGCCACCGAGCCGCAGTCCAAGTGATCCCGCCCGATCACAATCGGGCCCTTGATCTTTCCCTGTTTCACCAGCTGGTTGATCGCCAATCCGAACTCCGCCCGCTCGCCATAACCGAGCCAGCAGATTCGCGCCGGCAGGCCCTGGAAGCGGATTCGCTTGCGGGCCAACTCGATCCAGCGCGTCAGCTTGCGGTTCTCCGGAAACAGCTCCAGCACCAGATCGTCGGTCACGGCAATGTCCCGCGCATCGCCGGACAGCGCCGCCCACCGGAACGGCCCTTTGCCCTCGCAGAACAGCGGACGGATGTATTCCGGCACAAATCCCGGAAAATCGTAGGCGTTCTTTACGCCCTGTTGGAAAGCAAATGTCCGGATGTTGTTGCCATAGTCGAAGGTCACCGCGCCCATCTTCTGCAACCGCAACATGCCTTCCACGTGGCGCGCCATCGCCTCCAGCGAGCGCTGCTCATAGCTCTTCGGGTCGCGCGAGCGCAACTCCAGCGCCGCCTCGAACGTCATCCCGTTGGGCACGTATCCGTTCAGCGGATCGTGCGCCGAAGTCTGATCGGTCAGAATGTCAGGCACCACTCCGCGCTCGGCCAGCTCCGGAATCACATCGGCGCAATTGCCCACCAGCCCAACCGAGATGTTCTCCTTTTTACGCACCGCGTTCTTCAGTATCCGCAGCGCCTCGTCCAGCGAGTTCACCATGAAATCGCAGTACCCGCTCTTCAGCCGCTTCTTAATTCGCTCAGGATCGACCTCAATGCCGAGGAACGCCGCGCCGGTCATGGTCGCGGCCAGGGGCTGAGCTCCGCTCATGCCGCCCATGCCGCCGGAGACAATCAGCTTGCCGCTCAGGTCTCCGCCAAGCTGGCGTTCGCCCGCCGCCATAAAAGTCTCATACGTCCCCTGGATAATTCCCTGCGAGCCGATATAAATCCACGACCCGGCGGTCATCTGCCCGTAGGCCATCAGCCCCGCCCGCTCCAGTTCGTTGAACTTCTCCCAGTTCGACCAGTGCCCCACCAAATTGGAGTTGCACAGCAACACGCGTGGCGCATAGTCGTGGGTGCGGAAGATGCCCACCGGCTTGCCCGATTGCACCAGCAGCGTCTCATCGTTTTCCAGCGACCGCAGCGAGCGCACAATCGCGTCATAGCACTCCCAGTTGCGCGCCGCCCGCCCCGTCCCGCCGTACACCACCAGGTCGCGCGGACGCTCCGCCACCTCTTCGTCCAGATTGTTCATCAGCATCCGCAGCGCCGCTTCCTGTCCCCACCCCTTGCAGGAGAGTTCCAAGCCGCGTGCCGCTTTTATCGGAGAATAGTTGCGTACAGCCGGTTCAAGTTCCAGTGACATAAGAGTGCCTCACGCGCTTTCAATTCTGAAAGCACAACCGGAAATCCTAGTTCGTTGGGAGGGTGATTGGCAAACGACGTTGGCCATTTATCAGAAATTCTGCTTCCTTGAACGTACGTACCGAGGGTAGTACTGAGCGTAATGCCGCCTTTACTTCACTCGATCCACCCGCCGCCCACCACCTCGTCGCCGCAGTACATCACCACGGCCTGCCCCGGAGTCACCGACCGTTGCGCTTCATCGAAGGTCACCAGCACTTCATCCTCGCCCACCGGTTCCACGGTCGCCGCCGCCGCCGGATGCCGGTGGCGAATCTTCGCCTCCACCCGCATCGGTCCTCCGAGCTGCGCAACGGAAATCCAGTTGCAACCCTTCGCGCGCAGAGTCTTTGAGAGCAACGCCTCCGCACCGCCCACCACCACCTCCTTGCGGTCACCGCGAATCTCCACCACGTAGAGCGGCGATCCGGTAGCCACACCAAGTCCCTTGCGCTGCCCAATCGTGAAGTTGTGAATCCCCTCGTGCCGCCCAATCACCGCGCCGTCCAAGGTCACCAGCGCGCCGGAAAGATCCGGCAAACGCTCGCCCTGCTCTTCCATGTAGGCGTCGAGAAACGCCTTGTAATTGCCTCCCGGCACAAAGCAGATCTCCTGCGAATCAGGCTTTTCGGCCAGCACCGTCAGCCCCTGCTGCCGTGCCTCTTCGCGCACCGCTGGCTTGCACATCTCTCCAATTGGAAACAGCGTCCGGCTCAACTGCTCCTGGGTCAGCCCAAACAAAAAGTAGGTCTGATCTTTTGCCCGATCCGTGGGACGCTTCAGTATCCATCGCCCGCGCGCAGGGTCCCACTCATTGCGCGCATAGTGCCCGGTGGCGATCACGTCGGCGCCCACCGAGCGCGCCGTCCGCAGCAGTTGATCAAACTTCAAATGATTGTTACAGAGCGAGCACGGAATCGGCGTTCTGCCAGAAAGATAGTCCTCCACAAACGGACGCACCACATCGCGCTCGAAGCGATCTTCCTGGTTCACCACATAGTACGGAATCCCCAACCGCTGCGCCACGGCTCGGGCGTCATACACATCGTCCAATGAGCAGCATCGTCCCGCCTGCGGCTCACCGCTCGGATTCGCCTGGGGCAGCCGCCGCTGGTTCCACAACTGCATTGTCAGTCCAATGACGTTGTAGCCATCGCGCACCATCATCGCCGCAACGGTCGACGAATCCACTCCGCCGCTCATCGCCACCGCAACCGTTGTCCGCTCTTCCGGCTTCTCTTGCGGCTTCTCTTGCAACCCATTCTCTTCTGACAAATGCCCCACCCGCTCCACGTCTGCTACCGTTTTCCCGCCCATGCTGGACTCAGCTCCCTCAGCTTTCCCACCACCTCCGGAACCAGCCCCAGTACGTACTCCACTTCTTCATCCGTATTCTGTTTTCCCAGGCTGAAGCGCACCGAACCCCGCGCCAGTTCTGGACTGAGTCCCATTGCGGTCAGCACGTGCGAAGCTTCAATCGCCCCCGATGAACAAGCCGCACCGGTCGAAACCGATACTCCCTTCAGGTCCATCGCAATCACAAATCCCTCGCCCTCGATTCCATCAAACAGAATGTTGGATGTATTCGGAACCCGCTCCGCAGCGCCACCATTCACCCGCGTTCCTTCCACTGCCGCGCAGATCGTCTGCTCCAGCCGGTCGCGCATCGCGCTCATCCGCAGCGCCTGCGGCCCCGGCAGCATCGGTTGCCGCGTAATCGGCTGCGACGCGTTGTTGTCATCCTGGTTCGTGGCCAGCCATTCCGTCGAGAGTTCTGCGGCTTTGCCCATGCCCACAATGCCTGCCAGATTTTCCGTTCCGGCGCGCCGTCCGCGTTCATGCCCGCCGCCGATCTGCATCGAGCGCAGCAAGGTCGCCCGTCGCACGAACAGTGCGCCCACGCCTTGCGGCCCATGCATCTTGTGCGATGCAATCGTCAGCAGATCGCAGCCAATCTGCGACACATCAATGGCAACCTTCCCTGCCGCCTGTACTGCATCGGTGTGGAAGTACACGTCCGCCTCGCGCGCAATCGCACCAATGGCGTCCACCGGTTGCAGCGCCCCCGTCTCGTTATTGGCCATCATCACGGAAATCATCTTTGTCTCCGGCCGCAGAGCTGCACGCGCATCCTCAGGATGCACGATCCCATTCGCGTCGCACGCCACGTAGGTGACGGCAACGCCCATCTGCTCCAACCGCTTGCAGGAGTTCAGCACGGCGTGGTGCTCGATGGTCGAGCTGATCACATGATCGCCCGCCTCCAGCAGTCCGAAGAGTGCAAGATTATCGCCCTCCGTGCCGCCGCCGGTGAACACAATTTCACTCGGTCGCGCACCCAGCAGTCCGGCCACCTGTTCGCGTGCCGCCTCCACCGCAGCCCTCGCCTGCTGACCCTGCTGGTGGATTGAGCTCGCGTTGCCAAAGCTCTCCAGCAGAAAGGGCTGCATCACCTCATAGACCGGTGGCAGCAGCGGAGTTGTCGCGTTATTGTCCAAATAAATTCGTCGCATGACTACCCTTATTCTATCTCCGCTTCTCTCCAAACTATTTTTCCGGACGCGCATCGAATGGGTTATGTCGGGTCAGTCGCCACTCCCGCATCGGATTCTACCCCCGCGTCCGCAGTGCCGTCCTGCTCCGCCACGGGTGGCAACTTTCTGCTTCTGGACGGTGCTCCTGCTCTTCCTCGCAGGTCTCTTCTTCCTCGGTCTTCTCGCCTACACCCGCAATGCCGGTCAGGCGCAACCCTCTTCCAACAGCCACGCGCTTGGACTGCTTCTGGCCGGCGCTGCCATCGTCGCCGTAATTGCCGGTGTCTGCGCCAGTCATCAACATCATCATCATCACCGCTGACGCACACCGCAATTCCACCCGCGCCCATGCCAAAGGCCCGTCCGCACCCCTCCGCATCGCAGAGCAGCACGTCCGGGCCTCCAACTCCTCTTCGCGCCAGTTTACTGACTCGCGCTACTTACTTGCGCTCGTCCATCGCAATCCACTTCGCCGGATAGCTCGGTCCGGTGTACTCCGCTCGCGGACGGATCAGCCGGTTATCGTCCAGTTGTTCCATGACGTGTGCCGTCCAGCCCGCGATGCGCGATACGGCAAAAATCGGGGTGAATAAGTCCACGTCAATCCCCAGCGTGTGATAGGTCGAGGCCGAGTAGAAATCCACGTTGGCGTTCAGCTTCTTCTCTGCGTTGATGAACTCCTCGATGGCCCTGGAGTATTCGAACC
Source organism: uncultured Acidobacteriaceae bacterium (assembly GCA_964563875.1). Classification (GTDB taxonomy): domain Bacteria; phylum Acidobacteriota; class Terriglobia; order Terriglobales; family Acidobacteriaceae; genus TOLSYN. Next base: position 19,195 of record CAZLZA010000027.1, on the reverse strand, counting down.
ACTTCGTATCTCCGCTCGAGTAGCCTAGGTCGCGCGACATTCGCCGCAGGTGCGTAGCTCGCGGATCTTCCGTCGTGTACACGCGATGTCCAAAGCCAGGAACTTTCGCCTTTTGCGCCAGCATGCCCTTGACGTACTCCACCGGGTCCGCGCCGTTGTTGTCAATCTCCATCAGCAACTTGAAGACCGCTTCGTTGGCGCCGCCGTGCAGCGGGCCTTTCAAGGTTCCAATCGCCGAGGTTACGGCCGAATGCATATCGCTCAGCGTGGCTGCGGTCACCCGCGCCGCAAAAGTCGAGGCGTTCCACTCATGATCGGCGCTCAAGATCAGCGAGATATCCAGTGCCCGGACTGCGGTCTCGCTTGGTCGTACGCCGTTCAGCATCAGCAGGAAGTTGCCCGCGTGGCTCAGCGAACGATCCGGTTCGATCAGCGGCAATCCCTTGCGGATCCGGTCGTAGGCCGCCACCACCATCGCAATCTCCGAGAACAGCCGCTGCGCCTTCTGGTAATTCGCCTGTTTTGTATTCACTTTCTCTTCGGGATCGAAGAAGGAGAGCGAGCTCACAATCGTGCGCAACACGTCCATCGGCAGCGCGTGGCGGGGCGCCTGCCGCAACAGACTGATGATCTGCGCATCTAACTTGCGCTCCCGCGCCAGTTGCAAACTGAACTCCGCCAGCTCCGCACGGGTCGGCAACTTACCATGCCACAACAGGTAGGTGACTTCCTCAAACGTTGCGTTATCGGCGAGTTCGTGAATATCAATCCCGCGATACGCCAGAATCCCATTGTCGCCGTCGATGTAGCAAATAGACGAGGAACCCGCAATGACGTCCTCGAGACCTCGATTTGTCGTTGTAGTCGTGGCCATTCAGTCCCTCTCAGCACTCAAAAGATAACCCACCGCTCCCTACCCTGATGATCCGTGGGAACCCAGATCCTTGATGCCAGCTACATGATAGATGATCGTAGCGGCTCGAACGACCTCTTATATCATAAGCATTTCTTCGTAACCTGCTAACTTTTGAACGAAGTTCGCGGGGCACAACCACGCCGAAGCCGGTCGGGCGAATAACGCTGATTCCCCTTTATTTATTTTCTTGCTGCAACCGCGGCTCTTCCGCCGGGCCACATCACCTCGGCGCCGTTTGCCTCCTCCTGCGCTTGCGACGTACCATGCTGTCTGCCCTCTTTCAGCACACTGCCACGCCTGCTAGGGCCGGAGAACCTTTCATGTTCCAGCGCTTTACCTCCCGGAAATTCCCTCTCCTGCTTGTCCTCCTGCTCTCTGCCTGCTCCGCCTTTGCCGATGAAGGCATGTGGCTCTATAACGCCTTCCCTGCCGCCCGCGTCAAGGCGCGCTACAAATTCACCGTAACCCAGCCATTCCTCGATCATCTGCGCCTCGCCAGTGTGCGCATCGGAGCCTCTGCCAGCTTCGTCTCGCCCGACGGCCTTGTCTTCACCAATCATCATGTCGGCGCCGGATGCGTGCACAACCTTTCCACCGGAACTCACGATTACGTAAAGGACGGCTTTTATGCCCCATCCCGCGAGCAGGAACCGCGCTGCCCCGGCCTTGAGGTCCAAAACCTGGTCGAAATCCGCGACATTACCCGCGACGTGCAGCAGGCCACCAATCCTAGCATGACCGACGCCGCTGCCGGCGCTGCGCAACGCGCCGCTATCTCGCGCCTCGAGGCCCAGTGCTCCGACCCGGCCAAAAACATCCGCTGTGAAGCCGTCACCCTCTACTCCGGCGGCCTCTACCATCTCTACAAATATAAAAAGTACACTGACGTCCGCCTGGTCATGGCCCCGGAGTTTGACGCCGCTTTCTTCGGCGGCGATCCCGACAACTTCACCTATCCCCGCTATGACCTCGACATCACATTTCTCCGCGTCTATGACAACGGCAAGCCCCTCCACGTGGACGACTACCTGCCGTTTACCACCGAGGGCATAAAAGAAGGCGATCTGATCTTCATCTCCGGCCATCCCGGAGCCACCGGACGCCTGCTCACCACCGCGCAGTTGGCCTACCTGCGCGAGCTCGGCTATCCCGCGCGCCTCAAGCAGCTCAAACAGAGCATCGATACCCTGCTCGCTTTCAGCGCCGAGTCTCCTGACAATGCCCGCGCCTCCGAGCGCGTCCTCTTCGCCGCCCAGAACAGCTACAAGGCCCTCACCGGTTACCTCGCCGCACTCAACGACCCGGCTATCATCCGGCGCAAACAGTCCGACGAGGAGAAGCTCCGCAAAGCCGTGGCCGCCGATCCAATACTAAAAGATTCGGCCAATGCCTGGGATGAAATCGCCTCCGCGATGCAGTGGCAGCGCGAAAATTTCAAACGTCTCACCTGGGAAAGCGATGCGGCCATCCCCGGTCTCTTCGCCAGCTATGCCCGCACGTTAGTGCGCCTGTCCGCCGAACTCCCCAAGCCGAGCGACCAGCGCCTGCGCGAATACCAGAACCAGAACCTACCCTCCGTCGAGCACTCCTTGGCCTCCCCCGCGCCGCTCTCGCGTCCCCTGGAAATCAGTCAAGTCACCGTGGCTCTCACCAACCTGCAGGAAAACCTCGGCCCGGAAAATGATTTCGTCAAACAGGTGCTCGCTGGAAAAGCTCCCGCCGAGCGCGCCGCGGAACTGATCAACGGCTCTCATCTCGACGACCCCGCCTTCCGCCGCGAACTCTATCAAGGCGGAAAGGTCGCCGTCGATGCCGCCGCCGATCCCATGATCGTCCTGCTCAAGCAAATCGATCCCACCGCCCGCGCCACCCGCAAGGACTTCGAAGACCAGGCCGAGGCTGTCGTCCGGCGAAACGGCGCGCTCATCGCCCAAGCCCGCTTCGAACTCTACGGGACCGGCGTTGCCCCCGATGCCACCGGAACTCTCCGCCTCAGCTACGGCACCGTCAAGGGCTATGTCGAAGACGGCAAGAAGATCCCCTGGAATACCACCTTCGCCGGAGCCTTTGAACACGAAGCCGCCCACGGAGCCAAGACGCCCTACCTTCTGCCGGAAAGCTATCACCGCGCCAAGGACAAACTCGACCTCGACACCGTCCTCGACACGGTGAACACCTGTGACATCATCGGCGGAAACTCCGGCTCCCCCGCCGTCAACACCAAAGGTGAAATCATCGGCATCGTCTTCGACGGCAACATCCAATCGCTCGCCTGGAATTTCCAGTACGGCGACGAAACCGCTCGTGCCGTCCTCACTGACTCACGCGCCGTCATCGAAGCCCTGCGCGAAATCTACAACGCCGCCCCTCTCGCCGACGAACTCATTCCGCCCGCGAGGAAGTAATCCCCGGGAACGCAACTTTGCTTAGCTGACGTTAAAGGTCGTGCGATGGCTTGAGTGCCGCAGACCGCGAGAAGTTTGGTATCCGAATCTGAAAGGTTGAGGCGAGTCTTTTCCGGAGACCGGAGCGCGGCCTCAAGCCGTCTTGAATCCCCGCCCGGCCCCGTTGCGCGAGAGGCCGCGTGGACTTATGGGATATGAGGGCAGACAGCGAGTACGCTCCGGACTCCGGGGACGTCCGCCGAGAATAGTACTCCCGCGCACTCTTTTGTCGATGATGAATTTTGCAAATCCCGCGCCGCATCCTGGATTGGTCCCAATCTGGTCCCAATCCACACCTTAGGCCGTCTCTCGATTCGAGCTGCTTCACGCCGCGGGCCCGGCTCGTCTACAATGCGGCAAACCGAATGGGAGGCTTCCATGCGTAAACTGCTCTCCGCCACTCTGCTCCTTGCTTCGATCTTCACCTTCGCCGCCGCCGGCTCAGCGCAGGCTCCGCCCGCGCCTGATCCCAACAAACCTTACGTGATGGAGTATTACTACAAAACTCACTGGGGCCATCAAGAGGAGTTTCTCGAACTCTTCCAGAAAAATCACTATCCCGTGCTGCGGAATGAGATCGCGCAGGGCCGCATTTTATCCGTGCGTATGGACACTCCCGCCTATCACATGCCTGAGCAGGAGCGCTGGGATTACCGCGTCACCATCGTCTTCAAGAATGCGCAGGCCGCATTCACCCCGGTCGATGAGCATGCCATTCAGCTTCAGCTCTTTCCCGATCAGGCAACCTTCAAGCGCGAAGAGCAGCGCCGCTTTGAAATACTCGAAGCCCATTGGGACCTTCCCATCTCGCAGATCGCGCTCGATACAAAGTAGATCCGGCTTCCGGTGGCGGCCAAACACGAACGCCCCTCTCCGGGAGGGGCGTTCGTGTTTATAGTATCAGCGCTTAGCCGAGCCGCTTAAGCCGCAAGGTTTGCCGACTTAACGCTCACCAGTTCGCGAATGCGAAGCCGCGCCTGATGTAGTCCGTGGCGCGATTCATCCTCGCTTATGCCGAGGGTGCGCGCGATGCGGGGGTGATCGTAGCCGTCCCCGTCGTGCATGCAGAAGATCATTCGTTCCGTGTGCGGCAACTGCACAATCGCGCGTTCCAGTTCCGTACGCTTGGTATTGCGGCGCATGCTGCTCACCTCGACCACCGGGGCGCATTGCAACTGCAGGGGCTCCAGCGACACCGATTCTTCACTCCGTAACTCGCGCAGCAGTGCCCGATCGATAGTCTCGTCGCTGGGCTTTTCGCTCAGCGAGAAGGCACGCAGAAAGGTCCGTTCAGATATATCTTCCGCCAGCAGCTCGCTGTCCGTCATCCAGAACGCAAAGGAATAAATCCGGTGCCGGTTGGCTTCATAAATTGCCCGGCAGCGCTTCAAGCGCTTGCTATCCGCACTAGGAAGAAATTGCACAATTGCAATTGGTAGCTCCTGGAATGAACTTGACATGGGCACTCCCCCTGCACTGCTAAAATTCCCGTGGAACGGGCCAATTTGCTTCCGGAGGTAATGATTTGCCCCATAGCTCGCTGCGAATCGCGGCTTGGTAGCAAAAAATCAATTACGCTTTCGCCCTGTCTAGTGCAATCGCCCTGCCCAATTTTCGCCGAGCAGCATTTCTGCCCAAGGAAAACTCTTACAACCTATACTTAATCAACCACTTCAGTTGTTAAGATTTTTTCCGGGAGGCTGAATTAGAAGTAACTTATTCGCCCTAGCCGTACCATATCGAGGGATTGACATGGTATTTCCAGTATTAATAATGGAATCGACATGCCAACATTAGAACCAATCAAGAAAGAATTACGCGAAGCAGAGCACAGTTGAGGCGGTTTTCTACTTCACCAGTTGGTTCGATGCAGAATTCCTGCCACGGGCCGTCCGATCAGCCGAGTACGGCAGGTCATGACCTCAAGTCACTCTCGACACTGGCGAGAGCGGACTGCGCATCGCTGGAGAATTTCTGCGCCCCTGCAATCGGGAGCTTGAGTCGAAAGACCGCTCCCCCTTCCTGGTGGTTGAAGGCGATGATGTCTCCCCCGTGCCCCTTCACAATGCCGTAGCAGATCGACAAGCCGAGCCCGGTGCCTTTACCTATTTTCTTCGTGGTGTAAAACGGGTCGAAGATCCGCTTGCTATCCTCCAGCCCCGGACCAGTGTCGCGGAATTCGATGCAGGCCCGGTCGCCCTCCGGATAAACTCGCACCATCAGCCTGCCGCCCTGGGCGCTGTCCATAATCGCGTCCACGGCGTTGTTGATGATGTTCAAAAAAACTTGCTCCAGTTGATGCGCATCCCCGGTGATAAATGGAACCTCAGGATCGTACTTCCGTTTTACCTGAATGTTGTTCAGCTTCAGATCGGATTCGCGCAGCGCCAGTGTATCTTCCACCACTCGCCGCAGATCCACCTGCGACTGAATCGGCTTACGCTGCCGCGAGAACGAGAGCAGGTTCTGCACCACCCGATGGGTGCGTTGAGTCTGCTTGTAGAGTTTGCGCACATAGTCCTGCGCGCGCTCCCCAAGCGGTTCTGTTTCCAGCAACTGTGCATAGCCCAGAACCGCCGTCAGCGGATTGTTCAACTCGTGCGCCACCCCGGAAATAAGCCGCCCGACAGCCGACATTTTCTCGCTCTGCAGCAGTTGCTCCTGCGCATTGCGGAGGTTGTCATACGCATGCGCCGTCTCCTCATAGAGCAACACTTTTTCCGCGGAATTTCCAAGCTGGCGCGCGATCGCGATGGCAAGATTGCGGTCGGTTTCCGTGAACTGATTCTTGTTCGGGCTGCTGATCAGAAGTACTCCCAGGGTCTTGCGCTGCGAGTACATCATCACCGCAACAAAGGATTCGTAGCCGCGCTGCGTGATCCAGGACTGCGCGGGCTGCGGTAGCCGCGGCAAATCCTGCTCGGTGACAACTTCGCTGTCCGCCCGCACAATGTATTCCGCCAGTTCCTTCTCCACCAGCCGCCGCAGTCCGTCGAGTATTTCATGCCGATTTTCGTGGCAACTGGTTCCGCTCCGCATGACCCGTCCCGACTCCGTTTCCAGTAGCAGAATGTCGCACTGTTGCCCATAGAGTTCGGTAGTCCAGTCCAGCGTGTCTTGCAGAATCTGATCGAGGTCGAACGTCTGGGTTGCCATCGTCGCCATGGCATTGAGCGCACCGAGTTCGCGGTTACGCCGCTTCATATCCTCTTCGACCCGTTTCTTTTCCGTGATGTCCAACAGGAAGCCCTGATAGCGCTCGATCTTTCCTTGTGCATCCCGCGTGGCGAAGCTGTTCTCCATCAGGGTAACTACCCGGCCGTCCTTGCGGCGCAACGCAATCTCGTAGTTGCGCAGATATCCCTGCCGCGCCATGTCCCCGGAATATGCTGCGCGCTGTTCCGGGCTCAGGAAGAGCTCCTGGCCGATGTCGATGCCGCGCATCTCCTCGCGGACTTCATAGCCAAGCATTGAGGCGAAGGCGGGATTGTAGTCCAGCAGCTTTCCCTCCGGCGTCGAAACGAACACGCCCTCCTGTACCGATTCAAACAGCAACCGGTAGCGCTCTTCCGCGGCACGCCGTTCGGTCCGGTCACAAATGATGTGAACCGTGCCGGCCCCGCCCTGATCCTCGACATAAGAGGAGGTGGAGATCAGCGAATATCCGCCGAAACACGGATCGGAGACTTCACTGCTGTTCTGCTTTCCTAACTGGCAGTAGGGGCAACCCGACGCCGCGTTCGGCAAAACCGAGGCCAACGGCTGGCCGTGCAGTTCCTTCAGCGTTCGTCCGAGCCGGCGCGCCAGTGCCAAGTTCATCCGTAGCACTCGCGGCTCGGCATCATGCACCAGGATGTAGTCGTCGATCGAGTCAATGGTCGAAAGCCACTGCCGCTGCGAGTGCAAGACCCGCTCGAACATGCGCAGGGTTTCTCCTGCCACGCCCAATTGATTCGCCGTGGCCGTCAGAAAGCGGAGCTGCTCCGAGGTGAACGAGCGCCGCCCCGTCAAACCGAAACCAAGAACGCCCACCTGAGCCGTCTTACTCCACACAGGAACCAAAACCAGGGATTTCATCCCAGCCCGCTCCAGGTCATCGCGAAGCCCCGCAGCCAAGCTCCGTACATTGAGCCGCGTGGCCTCACATCCCGTTGCGAGCGGCATGATCATGCTCTCGCGCCGGGGCACCCTGAGGCGAGACCGGGTGAACCATTCAGGGTGCCCGACCTGCTCTTTCATAACCAGTTCCTCGCCCTCAACCAATTGGAACCAGGCAAACCGGGCGCCGTACAGACGGCACAGTTCGTTCATCGCTGTCAGCATCAAGCCGCTGGAATCGCGAGCTTCCACGGCCACGGCGGTGATTGCGTTCATTACTTCCAGCCGCCGTGCTCGCACTCGCGACTCGTCCAATACCACAAGCAGGATGCTAAGCCGGAGCAAACCTTCGCTGCAGAATACGTATGCGCCAGCCAGTTCCGCGCCCCCGAGCCGCGTATCGCAGCGCAGCAACAACAGAGCCAGCCCAAAAAGCCAGGGTCCGAGTTCCATGCGCCCCATCGCAAACAGGGCCAGCCGCACCGCCGCAATCAGGGCGATGGCGTGGTACAGAATCTGAAAACATAGCAGCAGGGGAAGCGACGATGGGAACCAGGTCGCCTGTGCCGCCACCACGCCTATATCCAGCGAGCCAAGTATTCCAATCCATACCAGGGAACGGCGGGCATCCGTGAAATAACACGCCGACGCCGAAAGCAGCGTAATTGCAAGGACAAACAGGATCTTGTCCAGCGCCGGAAGGGCGTGATTGCCAATGCCAAGGGCGGTGGCGTTCATCGCTCCCCGGCTGAGCAGGAGAACTATCCACCCACCCAGCCAGAGAAACAGATAGCGCTCGCGAAATCCGATATAGACCAGGAGCCCAGCAAATAATGCGCCAAAAGCGGCCGCCCACTGCCCCATGGGCAATGAGGCCGCCATCGCAAGAATGCCGAGCCAGCTTACGTTGGTAACATGAGTCATTGTTCTTCTCTTGCTGTATACCACACCAGGGTTCACGATGTACTCAGGTATTGTTCCGGGTGTGGGATGTTGATTTTGCGAGTACAATTGCATCCTATCGAAAGTAATTTGCGTAGGTCGTGAGGCGAATCCCATGCCGGTCGAGCGAATTCTCGTGGTGGATGATGAAGAACCGATCCGGGAGATCGTCTGCTCCATGCTGCAAAATGCCTCCTACCAGTGCGAGCAAGCTTGCTCCGGGGTCGAGGCGCTAGCCACGCTTCGCCAGGACAGCAATTTTCAACTCGTGTTGACTGACCTCATGATGCCGGAGCTAGACGGCATCGGCCTGCTGGAAATCATCAAGCTGCAACATACGGACCTGCCCGTGGTGATGGTCACCGCCGTGCACGATATCTCCGTGGCGCTGGCGGCGATCCGCAATGGAGCTTACGACTACCTCCTCAAGCCGTTTGAGCGCGAGCAATTGCTCGCCGTGGTGCGGCGCGCTCTGGAGGCCCACCGCCTGCGGGTGGAGAATCGTACCTATCAATCCAACCTGGAAGCCCTGGTCGACCAGCGCACCAAGGAGCTGCGCGAAACCATCGCCGAGTTGGAACGCTCCTACGATGTGACCCTCGAAGCGTTGGGCGATGCCCTGGATCTGAAAGACGCCGAAACCGAAGGCCACTCCAAACGCGTCACCGCCTTCACCATCCAAATCGCGCGCGCCATGGGACTCGATCAGCAGACCCTGCGTGCCCTGGCCCGCGGTGCCTTTCTGCACGATATCGGGAAGATGGCGATCCCTGACGCCATCCTCCGCAAGCCGTATCCCCTCAACGCCGAAGAAAAAAATGTCGTGCAGGAGCACAGTTTCCTCGGCTATCGGATGCTGAAGAAAATTCCATTCCTCGCTGACGCCGCCGACATCGTGTATTGCCACCAGGAGCACTGGGACGGAACCGGATATCCACGTCAGCTAAAGGGCAACGAGATTCCCCTCGGAGCTCGAATCTTCGCCGTTGCCGACACCTTGGACGCCATCACCTCGGACCGTCCCTATCGCGCCGCCCGCAGCGTGGATGCTGCCCGCGAAGAGATTACCGCTTGGTCGGGACGCCAGTTTGATCCCTTCGTCGTCAATGTCTTTCTCTCCATTCCACCTTCCGTATGGCAAGAGCTGCACAATACAATCAACTCTCAAAATGAACGCTTCTGCTATAGTGAGCATCTTTAAGTCAGCATCTCTCCGACAGAGCCGCTAGACAGGAAGGAGCATGCCGATGGCCGTAAAACTGGAAAGACAGCAGGTGGCCGAAGCGCTGCAGAAGCTCGGTCAGTGGACCTTGCAGGGTAACCAGATTGAGCGCCTCCTCACATTTGAAAACTTCGTCGATGCCATGATCTTCGTCAACAAAGTGGCCGAAATCGCCGAAGAGGAGCAGCACCATCCCGATATCCGGATTGTTTATAACCGCGTCACCCTCGCGCTCACCACGCATGACGCCGGCGGCCTCACCCAGAAGGATTTCCAGATGGCGCGCCGCATCGACTCACTGGCCGGATAAACGCAAGCCGAGCGCATACTTGTCGCGCGGCCATTGCGCAGAAAAACCGGCGCACAGGACGCCGGTTCATTCAACTTTGTTACCTGCAGCTACTGCGCGATATGAGTTCCTAATGATTGCTCAACTTCCTTCACCGCTCGCTGAATATGATTGAGTTCCTCCTGGGCTGAGTCATTCCAGGCCAGCAGCCGTCCCGGCGTAGCCTGCAAGCGCTCTGCCGCCGTGTGAATCAGCTTCCGGCCACGTTCTGAGAACAGTATCGCTCCCAGCCCGCCCAGTCCTACAAACGCCAATGGTATGCTCCACTTGCGTAGGTTCATCGACCCCTCCTTTGTCTCTCATCTTTCTCCAATTCCCCCTGAGTAGCAACACAAAAAACTTAACCCGCAACTTATGATGTTACCTTCGAGTTCCAACCGTGGAACGGCCTGTGCTTCCCCCGGCCGCTTCTGTGCAAGGAGAACGATGAATCGCCTTCGAATTCTATGGATTGCACCGCTGATAATCCTCGCTGCCGCTGCCCTCGCGCAGCCAAACCCCATCACTCCCGACACCCTCTGGACCGGCGGGGATGGAAAGTTCGAGAGCGCCCCGGACACCGCACTCGTGCAGTTCTCCATCTCCGTCCAGCAACCCGAGCTGAAAGCTACCTATGCCCAGGCACAGGAGTCGGCGGAGAAGATCCGCCAGACATTGCGCGACCATGGCATCGACCCTAAGGATGCCGAAATCGGCTCATTCTCCATGGCTCCGGTCTATAAGTGGGAGCCCAAGCGCAAACTGGTGGCTTTCCAGGTCAACAGTCACGTCACCATAAAAGTTCGCGATTTCAGCAAGCTCGGTCCCATCATCGAAAGCTTCTCGCTGGTCGACACCACCGACGCTCTCAGCCTCAGCTACACCCTCGAAAACATCGAGTCGGCTAAAGAGAAGGCCGTAGAGGACGCCTACCGCACCGCCCACCGCAATGCCGAAGTCCTCGCCCGCGCAGCTGGCCGGACGCTAGGTGAGATGACCTATGCCACGGTGGATGCCAACAACTTTGTTCCGCAGCCGCGTCCCATGATGCGGATGGAAGCCAAGGCCGGTGCCGGTGCCTCGCCAATTGAGGAATTTGCTCCCGCGATGGTCACGATCACGGCTCACGTAAACGTGCTGTTTCAGTTAAAGTAACGGCTCATGTCTTGCGAGCAACACGCAGATATTAAAGACTCGCATCAGTTCTTGCTGTCGCGGTCGTGCTCCACGATGATCGGACGCTCCAGTACCATCTCCACCAGTGTGCCGCTCTCGATGCGTACATCCGGGCCGCGAGTGAGTAGAACTGATGCCAGTCCAGCTCCCACACCCAGCAATCCGCCGACCCCGGCTCCTTTCGCCCCGCCCGTAACCACTGCACCCAGAGCCGCTCCGGTGCCCGCGCTGGTGGCAATGGTTCCGGCGTCCTTACCCTTCGTGCCCTGGCTTTCAATCGTTCCTTCCTGCTTGTCTTTCATATCCGTCTTCTCCGCGCCGGGGACGTTATCAATCGCGCCGGGAAGCATCAGGGTGTATCCGGAGGGAAAGATCAGGGTATTGAAATGCACCACCAGTTCCCCGCGTCCCTTCACCCGGCCCGGGCGCTGCGAGCGTTGAATCACGCCCTGAACATAGGTTCCGGCGGGAATCACAATATGGCCGTTCGAGACTACGGGGAACGAGGTCTCAGCGTAAACCGGATCGTTCTGCCGCGCGCTCTTGGTGGATATGGCGTGTTTGAGGACCACCGCGATCCGTGTTCCCGCCGCCAAGGTGTACGCCTCAGCGTTGGGTGACGACGCCGCAATTGGTTGCACCGTAGGCGAGGTAATCGGGGCTACCCGTGAATCCACCAGCGCCGGGGATCGATTAATCGTCTGGGGCGCATTCACATCAGGCACCTGCTGGGCTGCCGCCATGGCCGAAAACAGCAACACCGCTAAAAACACACGCATCGGAGCACCTCGGAAAGCAACACAACTAACGGAATTGGATGCTGGCGCCGGAGCAATCTGTAACGCACAGGTTACCGAATCGCAAAGCGAGCTACGTCCCGGGTTGTACGGGAAATTCAGCTATACACGATTTATTTGCATATTCCGCACCTTCGCAGTCAGCTTTGGCATCCTAGCTAACAGACGGGCGGTTTTGTGCGTCAAATTACCAGATCCCCCAGCAGCTGAGCTGGAGAATTCGATTCCTAATGGTCAATTCGAACACCGGATGCGAACCACCAGAGCCGGAGGCTACCACGGACAGCAGGACGAAACAACAATCGGCTCTCGCGGAACTGAGCCAGCTTGCGCTGCAAAGTGGTGAGCTGACCGGTCTTCTGGAGAACTCCGTCGGCCTCGTGGCCGAGATCCTCCAACTCCGTTACTGCGAGGTGCTCGAGTTCCAGCCGTCGGAGAATCAGTTCATCTTGTGTGCCGGAGTCGGCTGGAAGCCCGGTATCGTCGGCAGCGCCACTATTCCGGTGAGCCGCGAGTATCAGGCGGGATACACCTTCCTGACCCAGCGGCGGGTGGTGATCGAGGACTATACCTCGGACACACCGTTCATCACTTCCCCGTTGTTGGAAGCCCATAAGATCCGCAGCGGCATCACCGTGCACATCCCCGGACACGATATGCCCTTCGGCGTGCTCGGTGCCTACAGTTCGGCAAGCCGCAACTTCGGTCCGGATGACATCAACTTCATGCGCTCCGTCGCCAACATCATTGCCACCGCCATGCAGCGGAAGCATGATGAGGAAGCCGTGCGCCGCAGCGAACTGTATTTTCGCGGACTTCTGGAGTCCGCACCCGACGGCATGGCAATCGTCGATGGGGAAGGCCGCATCCTCCTCGTCAACAAGGAGAGCGAGCGCCTCTTCGGCTACGAACGTTCTGAACTGATCGGCAAGCGAATTGAAACCCTGGTTCCCGAGCGTTATCGTCAGTACCACTCCGGGCACCGCGATGATTTCTTCCACGATCCACGGCCTCGTCCCATGGGCGTCGGTCTGGAGTTGTTCGGCCTCCGCAAAGATGGCTCGGAGTTCCCGGTCGAGATTTCCCTGAGCCCGATGCGAACTCCCGAAGGCATCGTCGTCACCGCCGCCATCCGTGATGTCTCCGAGCGCAAGAAGGCCGAATCGCAGATCAAGAAGCTGAACGGCCAGTTAGAGGAAGCCCTGCGCCGCTCCGAACGGCTGGCCGCCACCGGACGCCTCTCCGCCAGCCTTGCCCACGAGATCAACAATCCCCTGGCCTCGCTGACTGATATTCTCTTCGTCCTCAATTCCCAGGCGGGGCTGACCGAGGACTCCAAAACACTCCTCCAGTCGGCGAAGAAAGAAGTGGATAGGCTGGCCAACATTGCCCGTGAGACCCTGGCGCCACATCGCTCCGGCGAGCGGGTGACCATCAACGCCTCCGAGTTGATGGATGCCTCTCTCGAATCTTTCCACCGCCAGATCGAAGAGGCACACGTCCGCGTGGAGCGCCGTTACGATACCAACGCGAAGGTGGACGCCACTCCTGGAGAACTGCGCCAGGTCTTCACTAACCTCATCTCGAATGCCATCGACGCCATGCCCCAGGGCGGCTCTCTCTCGCTGGAAGTTTTCGCCGAGGGCCAGGATGTGAAGCTGATTTTTTCCGACACTGGCACCGGCATCAAGCCGGAAAAGTTGGAGGAAATCTTTGAGCCGTTCGTTACCACCAAGGGCGAAAAGGGACTTGGGATCGGTCTCTGGATTTCACACAATATCGTGGAGAAACTCGGCGGCACGATTCACGTTCGCAGTACCATTGCGGAAAATGGTCACGGCACCCACTTCACCATCTGCCTTCCCGCCGCCCAGCCCGCGCGGCTCACGAATCCGGGAACCATTCGCCTCGTCTCATAACCCGCGCCGGAGCGCGTGAATCCTTGTCCTCGCGGCGGCAGAAAGAAGAGCGCGGGCCTTTAGCCGCGCTCCTTCGGTTTCCAAAAGTTTTTAGTGTTCTTCGTCCTGTGGTGAGGAATCCTGCGGCGTCGAATCTGGCTCCTCAGGCGCGGGTGCGGCCTCTGCGTCCTTCTTGCTCTTCAGACGAACCACAATCACCTTGGCGAAACCCTCGTCGAACTTTGGTGGCCGCAACTTCTGCGCCATGCGCAACATCACTTCGTCCGGCACATTACGAAGACGTTTGCGGTTGCGCTCCATGCAAACTTCGGTAGGCACATCAAAGAACACGGCATGAGCCTCATAGCCAAAGTCGTGCGCCATCTTTATCCAGCTATGGCGTTCTTTCGGTGAGAGGTTAGTGGCATCGATGAAATTCATCGGACGGCCCGCGATCAGCCGCGCGCGCAGCAGCGAACGCAGCGAAGAGAAGACCAGGTCCTGAAAACGCTGCTCGGTGGCGTCGTCAAAAAGCAATCCGCGTACTAAATCGCTGGACAGCGGAATGATCTCGTGACGCTTGAACCACGAGCTTTTCCCGGAGCCGGGAAGCCCGATCGCCAAAACCACCGCGCCCTTCTTGCCCTTGGAAGCTTCGGCTTTTCGAGGCGTGGCATCGGCAGCTTCCAGTTCCGGAGTTTCGCTGCCGGACTCTGGTTCATCTGGTTCGTCGATTTCCGCAGCTTCGCCGGTGGCCTGCCCCGGAGCGATCGGCAGCCCCGGAACATTGGCCGAAGCCTGCGCCGCCTTTTGCTGCTGATCGGTGCGATTGCGCCCACGTCCGCCACGGCCCCGGCGGCGCGAACGCTCGCGGCGTCCAGCACTAGCCCCGGAGGCACTCTCCGCATCGCTGTCGAACGGATCTTTCTCGGGCTGAGCCTCGTACACCGGCTGCGGCGTGGTTTCTGCGGGAGCATCGGTGCGCCCTTCGCCAGCTTCTCCCCAGGAGCTTTCCCGGTCAAGAAAGGTCGGCTGGAGCGGCGCTTGCCCCTGCTGTGGTTCGTCGGACTGCTGCGGGTTCTTGTTCTTCTGATTGCGACGCTTCACGCGGTCGCGCATCCATCTGCGCATAAGGGACTTATACCACGTCCGGCGAATTCGGGCGAGTCCTGTATGTGAATTTTCATGGTGACTTCCATTACCGCCGCGTTGGGCGCGGCTTCCGCTCCAGAATCACCGCTCCCCGAAAGCCTCGGAAGCCCTCTGAAAACATTGGCCTGGAGTTACTCTTTATCAGCATTTCCGCGACACACCACCTCTCGACTGGGTGCCCCACCTTCCACGCGCGCTCCTTTGCGAGGCGAAGGTGGGAATCAGTATCATCGAGTTCCGCTGTACATTGTGGGAACTGGACTTTCCTTTTTCAGTAAACAGTTTGCTGTTGATAGTTTACTCAGGGAAGAATGCGGTGCTAGCATCTCTAACTGCGTAATCGCTTGTGAAGAGCGCTGTTGAAACTGGAGGCAAGAGTGGCAATTAAAGTTGGTATCAATGGCTTTGGCCGTATTGGCCGCAATGTGTTCCGTGCATCACTCAACGATCCGAACATCGAAATCGTCGCCGTCAACGACCTGACCAGCCCGAAGACCCTGGCCCATTTGCTCAAGTACGATTCGATCCTCGGCAATCTTAAGTCCTGTATTCATGCGGAAGAAGACTCCATCGTCGTCGACGGCAAAAAAGTAAAGGTCTTTGCCCAGAGAGATCCGGCGATGTTGGACTGGGAGTCGTTGGGCGTGCAGGTGGTCGTGGAATCGACAGGCCATTTCACCAATGCGGACAATGCCAGAAAGCATCTGCGCGGAACCGTGAAGAAAGTCATCATTTCGGCTCCGGCGACCAATGAAGATATCACCATCGTGCTTGGCGTCAACCAGGACAAGTACGATCCGGCAAAGCACAATATCGTCTCCAATGCATCCTGTACCACCAATTGCCTGGCTCCGGTGGCCAAGGTCCTGCAGGACAGCTTCGGTATCGTCAAGGGCTCCATGACCACCATTCACAGCTACACCAATGATCAGGTGATCCTGGACTTCCCGCACTCTGATCTCCGCCGCGCCCGCGGGGCCGCGCTGTCGATGATTCCCACCTCGACCGGCGCCGCCAAGGCAATTTACCTGGTGATCCCCGAACTCAAGGGCAAGTTGGACGGCTTCGCGGTTCGTGTCCCCACGCCCAACGTTTCCGCCGTCGATCTGGTCTGCGAAGTCGGCCGCAACGTAACCGTCGAAGAGGTCAACGCTGCCCTGAAGGCTGCCAGCAAGGCCGCTCCCCTCAAAGGCTACTTGAACTACGAAGAGGAAGAGCTGGTCTCCTCTGACTTCAAGGGCGATCCGGCATCGTCCACGCTGGACGCAAAACTGACTCGTGTCATCGCCGGCAATCTGGTCAAGACCTTTGCCTGGTATGACAACGAGTGGGGCTACAGCAACCGCGTCAAAGATTTGATCACGTTCTTTGGTACAAAAGGACTGTAAGGCTGGAACGGGTTGGACTCGCCTCCAACCCGTTTTCACTTGCGTACGTTCGGAAATCATCAGCAGTAACGAATCACCTAGGTAGGCACGCCATGGCCAAGCTTTCGATCCGCGACCTGCAACTAAATAACAAAAGAGTTTTGATGCGAGTGGACTTCAACGTTCCGCTCGACAATAGCCGCGTCACCGATGACACGCGCATCCGCGAGACGCTGCCCACGATTGAGTACGCACTGCGTCACGGTGCCAAACTGATCCTTCTCTCCCATCTCGGTCGCCCCAAGGGCAAGCCCAATCCAGCCTTCAGCCTCAAGCCAGTGGCCGAGCGTCTGCGCATCCTGCTCGATGAGCGCATGGGCCGCGGACACAACGTCGGCTTCTCGCCCGACTGCATCGGCATGCAGGCCACGGAAATGGCCAGTCAATTGGAGCGTGGCCAGACCCTTCTGCTGGAGAACGTCCGCTTTCACCCCGAAGAGGAGAGCAACGATCCGGTGTTTGCAAAACAGTTGGCGTGTCTCGGAGATGTGTACGTCAATGACGCTTTTGGCTCGGCTCACCGCGCCCATGCCAGCACCGAGGGCGTCACCCACTTTATCGCCAAGAGCGCTGCCGGCCTGCTCATGGAGCGCGAACTGGAATACCTGACCAAGGCCACCGAGAATCCTGCCAAGCCTTATCTGGCGATCCTCGGAGGCGCCAAGGTCAGCGACAAAATCGGCGTCATCCGCAATCTGCTGCCCAAGGTGGACGCCATCATCCTCGGCGGCGGCATGGCTTATACCTTCTTGAAAGCCCAGGGCCAGGAGATCGGCAATTCCCTTCTGGAGCCCGACAAAATTGAGCTGGCGACCCAACTGCTCGCCGAGGCCAAACAAAAGAACGTCCGCCTGCTGCTGCCCGTGGACCACGTCGTCGCCGACAAGTTCGATGCATCCGCCGTGGCCACCATCATCCCCGAAGGCCAACCCATTCCTCCCGGCAAGATGGCGCTCGACATCGGTCCCGCAACCGTCGAGTTGTTCACCGAGGAGATCGTCACCGCGCGCACCATCGTCTGGAACGGCCCCATGGGCGTCTTTGAGTTCGACCAGTTCAGCAAAGGCACCACGAAGATTGCCGAAGCCGTGGCGGACAATCCCGGAGCAACCTCGATTGTCGGTGGCGGCGACAGTGTGGCGGCGATTCATAAAGCCGGCGTGGCCGATAAGATTACGCACATCTGCACCGGCGGCGGCGCTTCGCTGGAATTCCTCGAAGGCAAGAAACTACCCGGCGTGGAAGCGCTGACCAATAAGTAGAATCGTGAACCATATCACTCGGCTCGACCTCGAAGCAGGCGCGCAAATTTTCTTCGAGGCTGGCGACATCACGAAGCAGACCACCGACGCCATCGTCAACGCGGCCAATTCCGGCCTGAAGGGCGGCGGCGGAGTCGACGGGGCAATCCATCGCGCCGGAGGTCCCGTCATCCTCGAAGAGTGCCGCAAAATTGTCGCCCGCGACGGCCACCTGCCACCCGGCGAAGCGGTCCAGACCACCGGCGGAAAACTGTCGGCGGCATTTGTGATTCACACCGTCGGCCCGGTCTGGCATGACGGCATGCAGGGCGAGAGTGGCATCCTGGCCAACGCCTATCGCAACTCCCTGCGCCTTGCCGCCCGCCTCGGCTTGCAGTCCGTCGCTTTTCCCGCCATCTCCACCGGAGTGTACGGATATCCGGCTGAAGCCGCCGCGGCCGTCGCGGTCTGTACCGTCGTCGATGAGTTAAGCAAGCCGCGCAGCGTACACCAGGTACGCTTTGTGTTGTACAGTCCTGATATGTTGTCGGTATTTCTACAGGCTGCGAAAGACGAACAGCGCCGGCGCAATGCCTCCCGCTGGAATTTCGTAACCATTGCAGATAATGGAATCATTTCTTCAGAAAACACATGAGGCGAACATGAATCGCAAGAAGATCATTGCAGCCAATTGGAAGATGTACAAAACCCCGGAACAGTCGCGTCAGTTTATGGAAGCGTTCGTGCCCCTGGTGGCCGGCCACACCCGCGACCAAATCGTAATCTGTCCTCCCTTCGTGGATATCGCCACGGTCGTCGCGATGGCCGAGGGTACCGCCATCGAGGTCGGCGCGCAAAATATGTACTGGGAAAAAGAAGGCGCGTTCACCGCCGAGATCAGCGGCGAAATGCTGATCGGTGCCGGCTGCAAGTGGGTCATCCTCGGACACTCCGAACGCCGCCAGTACTTTGCTGAGACCGATGACACGGTCAATCGCCGCCTCAAAGTAGCGCTGGAAGCCGGACTCGCCCCCATCGTCTGCGTCGGCGAAGTCAAGGAAGAGCGCGAAGCCGGAGTCACCGGAGACGTACTGCGCCGCCAGTGCTCGCGCGCCTTCAGCGGCATCTCCGCCCGCAAGGCTGCCCGGATGGCCATCGCCTATGAGCCGGTCTGGGCCATCGGCACCGGCCTCACGGCGACCCCTGAAATCGCCAATGAAGCACACCAGATGATCCGCCAGGAAGCCACCAACGTCTTCGGCGAAGAGTATGCCCACCAGCTTCGCATCCTGTACGGCGGAAGCGTCAAGCCGGAAAACGCCCACCAGTTGCTCTCCCATGAGGAAATTGATGGCGCGCTGGTCGGCGGCGCCAGTCTCAAAGCTGAAGCGTTTGCCAAGATCGTGCAGTGGTAGCCTAACTTCGAATTCCGGCCGCGCCGCTGCGTCGCGGCCGGAATTCCACAGTAATTGTTTGATCCCGGCCCCGCCAAAGCTTCCCAATCGCGCTGAGTTTGTTATACTCAATTTGCCTCTGTATACGTTCATTGGAAAC
>CAZLZA010000026.1:0-56356 GCA_964563875.1 uncultured Acidobacteriaceae bacterium | reverse complement strand
GCCGGTTCCGCGAGCCGCCCTGCACGCTAAAAAGGCAGCTCACCACAAGAAAGCACACAAGAAAGCAAACCACTCGTAGTCACATTAACTCGTAGCCACTGACCACCGGGCGCCCGTCATAAAGCGTGCGCCCGGTGCGGCCCTCCCGGTTGGATGTGCTGTCTTTGATGACATTCCGCCGGGAATTTTTTGTGCCTTTCAGCCCCGGATCGGCGGTCTGGTTTCGGGCAAAATCCGGTAACAGGAAGCAACTATGAGCCCAGTTGAATCACAATCATGCAGGCGGGTTCGCCACGAGGGTTTGCGACGAGGATTGCGACATTGAAACATTGGATTGCGCTGGTCTGTGTTCTGCTGCTTCTGGCTCCGGTTTCTGCGCTGGCGCAATGGCGGTCGCTTGGTCCCTACGGCGGCAACGCTCGTGCCTTGGCTTCTAATCCGACCTATCCGGACCACGTTCTCCTCGGCTCTGGCGATGGAACTTTGTTTGAGTCCCTTGATGGCGGACGCCGCTGGAGCTACTTCGCGCACCTTGGTTCCGGCGATGACCTGATGCTGGAAGATATTGTCCTCGATCCAGCACATTCTTCGACCATTTATGTAGGTGGTTGGAGTCTCTCCGGTACTGGAGGGGGGTTCTTCGTAAGCCGCGACGGCGGCCGCAGTTGGAGCGAGCCGGTTGCTTTGCGCGGCAAAAGTATTCAGGCACTGGCGCTGGCGAATTCAGATCCGCGCATTCTGATCGCCGGGGCGCTCGACGGGCTTTACCGCAGCACCGATAGCGGAGAGAGTTGGGAGCGCATCACCCCGGTAGGCGACCCCGATCTGAGGAACTTCGAGTCGGTGGCAGTGGACCCACGCGATCCGAAGATTATCTACGCTGGAACCTGGCACCTGCCCTGGAAGACGACAGACGGCGGAGCGACCTGGAGCAGTATTAGACAGGGCGTGATCGACGACTCCGATGTCTTCTCCATCACGCTCGACCGCACCAACCCGGAGACGGTTTTTGCCAGCGCCTGCTCAGGTATTTACAAGAGTGAAGATGGCGGCTTGCTGTTCCACAAGATTGAGGGGATTCCTGGTACCGCCCGCCGCACCCGGGTTCTGCGGCAAGATCAGCACAATCCGCAGACGGTGTACGCCGGAACCACGGAAGGGCTATTCAAGACCACGGATGGCGGCAAGACTTTTCAGCGCATCACTCCAGCGAATTTCATTCTCAATGACATACTGCTGGACCCGCGTAATTCGGGGCGGGTATTGATCGCTACCGACCGCGGTGGCGTGTTTGCCTCGGATGACGCAGGCGTAACTTTCCATTCCGCCAATGACGGATTTTCCCAGCGCCAGATCACCGGCGTGGTGGCGGGCCGGAATGATCCCTCCGATCTCTACGCGGGGGTGCTGAACGACAAGGAGTTTGGCGGCGTCTTCCATGCTCACGACGGTGTCTGGACGCAGATGAGCGCAGGCCTCGGTGGTCTGGATGTTTTCGATCTCGCACTGTCGCGGCGCGGGCAACTGGTGGCTGCCACCAATCGCGGATTTTTTCTGTTCGACACCGGGGGTCGGAGATGGCAGCCCAGCAGAATCTCGACGACCACGAAACCGCCGCCTGCACCGCCGCGCGGCAAAGGCAGGAAAGCGGTGACACCGAAGCCGCCCCGGGCGCTCATCACCCGGTCTATTTTCGCAGGCCACGTGCGAGCCCTGGCCCTGGCAAACCGGCGCTGGTATGCGGCCACCGATGCTGGAATCCTGCACAGCGACAACGAAGGCATGAGCTGGAGCGGCGGGCCCATCGAGGAGGAGAAATCCTTTTTCTCCGTCGCCGCCCACGACCAGATGGTGGTGGTGGCATCCGTGAGCGGGGTATGGGTAAGTGCCAACTATGCCCAACACTGGTTACGCCAGCCTCTTCCACCAGAGGTGACCCGCGTATATTCAGTTACCATCACCCACGATGATGCGGTCTGGGTCTCGACCCGGGAGGGAGCATTTCACTGGATTCGCAAATCGTTTGACGAAGGAGAGTGGGAGCACGAGTCGAACGGCCTGCCTGCCCGCGAGGTGACCTCAATTCGCGAACAAGGCGATCTCCTGCTGGCGGCCGTTGCGGCGAATACGGTGTACGTGAGCCGGGACCAGGGGCAGAGCTGGAAAGTCGTCGCGCCCCCCTCGGCCTTCGAGGTCACTGGAGCCGTGATGCAGGGCGATGCACTGTATATGATCAGCCGGCATCATGGCGTGCTGGCACTGGAGCCTGATGCCCTGGCAATTACGGGGCTCCAATAGGCGCATGGAACTGATCGGGAATCCTGTACTACGGATCTGCTAACAAGAGGATTAAATACGAACATTCTCCAGACTCCGCTTCAAAGCGGAGTTTTTTTTGGATTGCAGCTGATTCTTGCGCCGCGCTTCGTCCGATCCGCACGGTTTGACGTTCTCCCTTTCAGGGAAAACGTCCCGATGTGGTAACTCATTATAAACAAATAACTTGATTCGTGTCTCAAGCGGCTCTGTTCCGTTTTAAAAATGCGACGGTATGACGTGGCGGGTGGCGGCTACCCGCAGACTATGGAGAAACCCTGGTCCTGCAACCATTTGCGATTTCTAACCCGATTTGGTACGCGCATTGCATTCAGAAATGGCATGAACTCCGAAATGAACCCGAGCGATGCGAACGGTTCTCCGGTAATTGCCAGCCAGGGGTTGGTCATTATGGACAGCTCTGACGTGCGCGACATGCGACATCGCCTGCACGAGCTGGCGAATGTCTTCACCGGGGTCATGTTGTCGAGTGGTTTGCTTGGTCAGTATCTGGAAGGGGGTTCACTGCAACGTTATGCAACCGACATTGCGGAAGGCGCTGAGCGTGGCTCTGCCTTGGTGCGGGAGCTGCGCAGCCAGTTACTGGCCGCCTGTGTTGAGACGGAAGCGGCTTCGCGGGGTAATGCAGAGGGCTCGATCCAGGGACAGTAAGGGATTGACCAATAAAGGACTTTACCTAGAGGGCAGGGATGGGAGGCAATGGTGATGATGCAGACAAGCACAAGCGCTGAACAGTTGCGGGTACCCGGTCACAATTCGGGCGTGTCCCACGGCACACGAATGGGTGACGCGAGCACTTCTAGTACTGAAGTGGCAATCAGTACAATTCTGGGTGCACTAGCCATGGAACCTGATCGCGACAAAGCGGAGGCAAATTTGCTC
Organism: uncultured Acidobacteriaceae bacterium; assembly: GCA_964563875.1. GTDB lineage: Bacteria > Acidobacteriota > Terriglobia > Terriglobales > Acidobacteriaceae > TOLSYN. The sequence goes on along the minus strand of CAZLZA010000026.1, from coordinate 53,137 downwards.
AACCTACTCATTGTAGACGATGAGAGGTCGATCCGTGAAGGCTGTCGCGATATCGCCCAGAGTATCGGATATTCCACCTACATTGCAGATAACGCGGAACATGCATTTCGCGTGCTGGACACGACCAGCATCGACGTGGTGCTGCTCGATATGCGCCTGCCGGGGCTGGGCGGACTGGAAGTTCTAAAAGAGGTCAAGCGCCGCCGGCCCGAAACGGTCGTCATCGTCATGACCGGCTATGCCAGCGTACAGTCGGCCGTTCAGGCGATGAAGCAGGGTGCCTACGACTATGTGACCAAGCCGTTTAACCTTGACGAGCTGCGTCTCATTCTGGATCGGGTGCTCGGGCATCTCCAACTCTCCAGCGAAAACCGCATCCTTCGCCAGCAGGTCAAGAGCCGGGAAGGTTTTGGCGCCATCGTGGGGCGTTCGCCGGAGATGGAGAAACTCTATCGCATCATCTCCAAGGCAGCGCACAGCTCGCACCCAGTTTTGATCCTGGGCGAGAGCGGCACCGGCAAGGAGCTGGTGGCGCGCTCCATCCACTACTCCGGGCCCTATCGCGACAAGCCGTTTGTGGCCATCGATTGCGGTTCCCTGGTGCCCACGCTGATCGAAAGCGAACTGTTCGGCTATGTCAAAGGGGCTTTCACCGGCGCCAATAAGAACAAGGATGGGCTGTTGCAGGCGGCCGACGGAGGGACCATTTTCCTCGATGAAATCGGCGAGCTGCCGATCGATCTGCAGTCCAAGCTGCTACGCGCCCTGCAGGAAAAAGAAGTGCGTCCGGTGGGCGGCACCAAAGCCGTGCCCGTCGACGTGCGGGTGCTGGCGGCCACCAATCGCGACCTGGAGCACGCCGTTGCCCAAGGCACCTTCCGCAAGGACCTTTACTTCCGGCTCAATGTACTCAGTCTGCGCATTCCCCCGCTGCGCCAGAGGAAACAGGACATTCCCTTGCTGGTGGGACACTTCCTCGAGCGGCTGGCTCGTACCTCAGGAGTGCAGCGCAATATCAGTGACGACGCCTTGAAGCTCATGCTCAGCTACGATTGGCCGGGCAACATCCGGGAGCTGGAAAACTGCATTGAGCGCGCCTGCGCGTTGACCAGCGGTCCGACGGTTCACATCGCCGATCTTCCCACCACGATTCAGAACTGGCGGGAGCAGAGCGAGCCGGCGGCCGACCGAGCTATTCCGCGGCGCGGTATCATGCCGATTGCCGAGATGGAAAAGCAAGCCATCCTGGGGGCCATCGAGTTGCTGCACGGCGACAAACTCGAAGCGGCGCGCCTGCTTGGTATCGGCAAAACCACCCTGTATCGCAAGCTCAAAGAGTACGGCGCGCTGCAATAAGAACGCGGTCAACTGGACTGACGAGGACAACCCAATCCTGCGGCTGTACCCGTGCATGCTGATAAACCCTGTGAGGAGATCATGATTCTACTTGTGACATCGAGCAATCGCCGCCTTGAGTGCGGCGCCGCCTTGGAACACGCCATCGGCGAGTCGGTTGAGGTCTGCGAAACGGTTCGCAAAGCAGCTTCGTTACTGCGCAACAATGAGTATTCGTCGGTGATCCTGGACGACCCCATGGTGGAGGTCGAGGCCGAGGCTCAGGAATCTCTGTTGAATAATATCGGTTTGGCCGTTCCGGTCTACGTCAACCTTGCGGTCAGCAACGCCCAGCGGGTCGCCTGGGAGCTACGGCTGGCGCACCGCCGCCATCGCGAATCGCGGATGATTGCGGTGCGCGCCGCCGAGTCGCAGCTCCGCAGCGAAATTCGCGATGCCGTGACCGGTATTCTGCTCTCCACCCAGCTGGCCATGCGGTCGCCGGATATGCCGACCGACGCCGTGGAAAAGCTGACCTCAGTATGCCAGCTTGCCAGCAATATCCGCTCCCGGCTGGAAAGTGTAAACTAGCGCCTTATTCGCCGCAGTTTTTATATTCTGGGTGGCGTGCGCCTCCCGTCTGCTATCCGTTATCGGCTGAGCTGGGCGCGCGCAAACTCAAGAAAGTTTCAAGGGTGGTGCAAGCTGCCTTTCCGCCGCGCGTTTTATTCTGCACCGGCCAACTTCACGCGAGCTGCTCCCTTCTTAGCTATAGGCCTAGTTCCTGGCCACGGAGGAACCAAGCGTGCTTTGGACAATCTTCGCGATTTTGCTCGTGCTCTGGTTGCTGGGATGGGGCTTCCATATTGCGGGCTCACTGATCCACCTGCTGCTGGTGATCGCCCTGGTGATTGTGGTAATGAACTTGCTAAGAAGGCGGGCCGTGTAGCAGTGGTTTTCCCGTGCAACTCGATGAATTCGGTGTGCCTTCCAGCGAAGAGGCATCCCGAGTAGAAGGCCGTGCCTCTAAGCTTCCAGGCAGGGAACGCACAATGAACTCCACTGCTGACGGAGCCGATGTCCCCATTGCAGAGTCTTCCATCCACCTATCCGGCTTCCACTCCTGACCGTCTGGCGCAGCAGATATCAGAGCTGGGAGACTGGTTCCACAACATCGATCTGCATGGCATTCAGACCGCGCCCAACCATTTCCTTGGCGATTTTCCCAATGTTAAGTGGCGGCACATCTCCCCGGTGATTCCGTTGGACCTGAGCGGAGCCACGGTTTTGGATATCGGCTGCAACGGCGGCTTCTACTCACTGCAGATGAAGATGCGCGGAGCCAAGCGGGTGCTTGGGATCGATATCTGCGACCGCTATCTAGACCAGGCGCGCCTCGCCTCGCGGACGCTCGGCCTGGAGATCGAACTGGAAAAGCGAAGTGTCTATGAAGTGGAGGAGATCGCGGGACAGTTCGACTTCGTCATCTTCATGGGCGTGCTCTATCACCTGCGCTATCCGCTCTATGCCCTGGACAAGGTAGTGACCAAGGTCGGAGGAAAACTGATCTTCCAGACCATGATCCGCGGCTCCGATGAGTTGAAGCCCTGGGAGAGCGACTACGACTTCTGGTGCAAGGAGATGTTTGCCGACCCCTGCTGGCCGCAGCTGTACTTTATTGAGCAGAGTTATTCGAAGGACCAGACGAACTGGTGGATTCCCAACCGGGCTGCCGCCGAAGCCATGTTGCGCTCCTCCGGACTGGAGATTGAGTCGCACCCGGAGAGTGAAACCTGGATCTGCACTCCGGATGAGAGGTCACGCGCGGGGAGTTTTGTACATCACATGGAGTTGGACGGGACGCTCTAGCCGGAAGCCGTCCGCCGAGGATGCGACGCATTGCGAGGGGTAAGGCCTGATGGTGGAAGCCATAGTGTTGTGGAACGAACCCAACAACCTATCACATTGGGATTTCAATCTCGATCCAGAGTGGAAGCAGTATGCCGCCCTCGTCCATGCGGGGGCAAAGGCGATTCGCGAGGTGAATCCGGACATTCGGATCGTGCTGGGCGGCATCTCGCCGATCGATCCCCGATTCATCGAACTGCTGGCTGGCTATGGAGTGCTGGACTCGGTGGACATTGTTGCGGTGCACGGTTTTCCGTTGGACTGGAATCACTGGAACATCTCCGAGTGGCCGAGGAAGTTGGACGAGATCCGCGCCGTTGTCGGAGGCAAGGCCATCTGGGTCAGCGAGGCCGGTGCCTCGTCGTTCGGAGCCGAAGAAGTGCAGCTATTCGGATTGCGCCGGACGGCCGAGCTGTTGCTTCCCCTGGTGGAGCGCGTGCACTGGTACAGTCTCTTCGACTTGCCCGCCACTTGGACGGCCACCACGCGCCATAAGGAAGCAGAAGGCAGTGCCTACTATCGTCATTACTACATGGGACTGTTCCGCGAGGATGGCTCGCCGAAACTTGCGGCGGCGAATTTCCCGGCGGGACTGGGCGTCTGCCAGTGGTTCCACTTTGAGGATCACCGGCTCGAACTCGGCGTGCGGCGGTTGCGCGAATTGGGTGTGCGTGCGGTGCGTACCGGCATCAGTTGGGCAGACTGGTTCCGTCCCGCCTCGGAGGGGTGGTTCGATCGCCAGATGTCGGCACTCGATGAATTCGATACCACCATTACCCTGTGCTTCACCCCGGAGCATCTGGGGGTCGCGCCGCACTACACCAGCCCTGCTAAGGATCCGGCGGACTTCGCGGAGTTTGCGCGCTGGTCCGTGCTGCGCTACGCGCCTCCCGGGCGCACCTCCGGCGTGAGCCTGCCCGGAGAGCGCGCCATTGTTGTGGGAGCGGAGGAAGCATGAGCAAGAAGATTCTGGTGACCGGAGGCGCCGGATTCGTAGGCTCGCACACGGTGGATGCGCTGTTGCGCGAGGGGCATTCGGTGCGGGTATTTGACGATCTTAGCGATCAGGTTCATCGGGGCAGCATCCCGTCCTATCTTTCGCCGGACGCCGAGTTCGTGCGCGGTGACGTGCGCAATCCTGAAGCGCTGCGCAAGGTGGTCTCCGATGTGGATGTGGTCTATCACTTTGCCGCGGCCGTCGGTGTCGGCCAGTCAATGTATGAAATCGCTCGCTACATGGAGATCAACACCCAGGGGACAGCAAACCTCTTGCAGGCGCTGCTGGAACGAAACGGCCGGCTGGAAAAGCTGATTGTGGCTTCGTCGATGTCGATTTACGGAGAGGGTTCGTACCGCTGCGAACAGCACGGCATGGTGGCGCCACCACCGCGTCCGGCGGCGCAGTTGCGGGCCAGGCATTGGCAGATTGCGTGTCCGCAATGCGCGCAGCCACTGGAACCTGCGGCGACGGCCGAAGGCAAGCCGCTGCAGTGCAGTTCCATTTATGCGCTCAGTAAGAAAGATCAGGAGGAGATGTGCCTGCTGTTCGGCCGCACCTATGGCGTGCCGGTGGTTGCGCTGCGTTATTTCAATATTTATGGCACCCGGCAGGCGCTCTCGAATCCCTACACAGGAGTTGCCGCGATCTTCGCCTCCCGCCTGCTGAATCGCCGCGCGCCGTTGATCTTTGAGGATGGCGAGCAGTTGCGCGACTTTGTAAGCGTGCACGATGTCGTGCAGGCGAACCTGCTGGCGATGCTACGCAGCGAGGCTGATGGACTTGCCCTAAACGTCGGTTCCGGCGAGCCGATTAGGATTCGTCAAGTGGCTGAAATTCTGGCTGCCACCCTTGGACTGCAGACGTCGGCGGTGATTACCAGCAAGTATCGCGCCGGAGACATCCGGCATTGTTATGGAGACATCTCGTTGGCCCAGCGGTTGTTGGACTACAGTCCGCGCCAAAAGTTCGAAAGCGCGGTGGGAGAGCTAGTGGAGTGGCTGCGCTCCCAGAGTGCGATGGATCTTGTCGAGGAGGCATCAAGCCGTTTAGCGGCCTTTGGCCTGACGGCCTGAAAAAGTTTTCTGTCCCTGGATGGAGCACCTGCCAAAAGGGGATGGGGGCGCAGCGCACAGTGCTCAACCAAGCTATGTGCCCGCGCCGAGTGTGAAGCCCCCGCGATGGAAGAAGCCATCGCGGGGGCTGCTCATGGAGAAGAATGCACGTTCTCATCACAGCGGATACCGTTGGCGGCGTGTGGACATACACGCGAGAGCTGGTCTCAGGGCTGACGAAGCGCGGCATTCGGGTTACCTTGGTCAGCTTCGGTGGAATTCCCTCACGTGCCCAAACGGCGTGGCTGGAGACGCTGCACGATGTGACGTATTTTCCTACCGGTTTCCGCCTGGAGTGGATGCAGGATGCGGCCAGCGATCTCTCTGATTCCACCGAATATCTGCGCAGCATCATCCGCGAATGCAATCCAGACCTGCTCCATTTCAGTCAGTACTGCTACGCCTCCATGGAGGTTGCGCTACCGAAGATTGTCGTAGCGCACAGCGATGTGATGAGTTGGAGTTTGGCGGTCCGAGGAGTGCAGCCTGACCATCTCTGGGCGCGGTGGTACCGGGAAATTGTGGAACAAGGTCTGGCCGGAGCCAGCCTGCTGGTCGCGCCGTCGCAGGGAATGCTCCACTGCATGGAGAGCTGTTACGGTGAGCAGCCACGCTCTCGCGTCATTTACAACGGACGATCGCCCGCTCTCTTCAACCCGTTTGTGAGTAAGCACGGTTACGCTGCCAGTGTCGGGCGCTTGTGGGATGAAGGCAAACAATCACATCTGCTAACGCAACTCAGTGCTTCACCAGTCCCGATCTTCCTCGCCGGTGCCTCGACGATCGCTGGCGAATCAGGCGAAGAAAATATCGCCAGCCCGGCCAGCAGCAGCCAAGAGGTACGGTGCAAGGGAGAACTTTCCGAGGGCGAAATTAGAGAGCTGTTGAGCCGTGCCGCCATCTACATTGCGACCTCGAAGTATGAGCCCTTTGGTCTTGCGCCGTTGGAAGCCGCACTCTCACGCTGCGCCCTGGTGGCCAATGATATTCCGAACCTGCGGGAAATCTGGGGCGACGCGGCCTGCTATTTTCGCAGCTCTGACCCAGAGTCACTCCGGGAGGCGCTGGCTCTGCTGCACGGCAATCGGGAGTTGCGCTTGACCTACGCCAATCGTGCCTATGACCGTGCCCGCCAGCGCTACACGGCGGATCGTATGGTTGAGGAATACGTGCAGGCTTACAGGGCGCTCCTGGAGCGCCGGGTCTGGGCCGCATGAATCAGCCAATGAGTATCCGTTTCTTTGCCCACTCCTGGATCAGCGACTGGAACCACGGGAACGCGCATTTTCTGCGTGGCCTGGTGCGCGAACTGGTGCGCATGGGGCACCAGGTTCGCTGCTATGAGGAGATGGATGCCTGGTCCTTGAGCAACCTGATTCAAGAGGGAGTAGCCGCGGGTAGTTCCATTGATGATTTCCATCGTACTTATCCGGAGCTAGACGTTCGCTTCTACCAGCGCGACGAAAACTTTTCGGCATTTCTCAATCACGAGCTTGCCGGCGCCGATCTGGTCATCATTCACGAATGGAACGAACCGGAGGTAGTGAATGAGATATTGTCCCGCAAGAAGCGGTTTGGTTTCCGCGCGCTGTTCCATGACACGCATCATCGTGCCCACAGCAATGCCAATCAGATATTGCGCTTTCAGCTTCATCACTTCGATGGAGTGCTCGCTTTCGGCGAGGTAATTCGAAAGATTTACCTGGACGGATTTGGGGTGACGCGAGCATGGACCTTTCACGAGGCCGCCGATATCAGCGTCTTTCATCCCATGGAATATGACAAGCAGAACGATCTGGTATGGATTGGAAACTGGGGGGATGAGGAGCGCACGCAGGAACTGATGGAATTTCTGGTCGCGCCTGCGATCGATTTGATCGCCAGTGGCCGACGCGTCCTGGTGCACGGCGTGCGCTATCCCGCGGAGGCGAGGAATGTATTGCAGCGCTCAGGAATCAAGTACTCCGGCTATCTTTCCAACTTGAGTGCGCCGCGAGTCTATGCGCACAGCCGCCTGGCTCTGCATGTGCCGCGCCGCCAGTATGCCAACGGACTCAGCGGAGTGCCCACGATCCGCGTCTTTGAAGTGCTGGCCTGCGGCATTCCGCTGGTGTGCGCGCCTTGGGCGGATACCGAACACTTGTTCCGCGCCGGTCAGGATTATGTGCTGGCCCGCAACGGCGAGGAGATGAGCGCGTGCCTTCGCGAACTGCTGGAGAGCGAAGATACTCGCCGGCAAATTGCATTGAGTGGACTGGAAACGATTCGGCAGCATCATACCTGCAGGCATCGAGCCGAGCAGTTGATGGACATTTGCGGAGAGATCGCGCGATGAGAATGTTCGTATTTGGATCGAGCATTACTTCAAGCTATTGGAACGGGGCAGCGACTTACTATCGAGGCATTTACAAGAGTCTGGCGGCATTGGGTCATGAGATCACCTTTGCCGAACCGGACATATTCAACCGGCAACAGAATCGCGATCTCAGCGAAGTCGAGTACGCCAAGGTCATCGTCTACCAGACGCCGCGCGACATCGACCAGTTGATCGATCTTGCGTCCACGGTTGATCTCATCATCAAACACAGCGGCGTAGGCAGCGCTGACGTTCTGCTGGAACGTCGCGTTCTCGATTGCCGCTCGCCACACGCACAGGTTGCTTTCTGGGACGTGGATGCACCGGCGACGCTGCAACGGGTGGAAGGCGATCCCTTCGATCCTTTTCGCCGCTGCATTCCGCTATACGATTTCGTTTTTACCTATGGAGGAGGACCGGAGGTCGTGCGGCGTTATCTCAAACTGGGAGCGCGCAATTGCCATCCGATTTACAATGCCCTCGATCCGGAGACACACCATCCTGAGTTGCCCGATCCGGCGATGGTTTGCGACTTGGTCTTCGTGGGCAATCGCCTGCCCGATCGCGAACGTCGGGTGGAGCAGTTTTTTCTGCGCGCCGCCGAACTGGCACCAGAGATGAGCTTCATTCTTGGCGGCGAAGGATGGTCCGGCAAGGCGATGCCCACGAACGTGCGCTGGATCGGACACGTCGGTACCGGTTCGCACAACCGCATCAACGCCTCGGCGAGAATGGCACTCAACATCAATCGCGACTCGATGGCCGACGTCGGCTTCTCGCCGCCTACGCGAGTCTTTGAAGCCGCCGGGGCGGGTGCTTGCCTGATCACCGACAAGTGGTGCGGCATCGAAAAGTTTTTTGAACCCGGGCGGGAAATTTTGGTGGCCGAGAGCGCGGAGGAGGTCGTCGGATTGCTGCGCGGTAAATCCGCAGCGGAGGCGCGCGCCATTGGCGATGCGATGCTGGTGCGCGCGCTGGCCGAGCATACCTACGCACAACGCGCCGACCAGGTGGAGAATATCCTCTGCGCCGCTCGTGTCGACCGTCACCCGAGCGCCTTGGACCCGGCTATTCTGCAGACCACAGAGAGGCGTGCCTGAGTTGGGAAAGGCAACGGAATCGAAGTGAAGATTGTTATCTTTGGCCTGTCCATCACGTCTTCCTGGGGCAACGGCCACGCGACTACGTTTCGCGCGCTGGCTCGTGCGCTCCACGCCAGAGGCCACCGGGTCGTTTTCTTTGAAAAGGACGTGGAGTGGTACGCTTCCAACCGCGACCTGCCCGAGCCCGGGTTCTGCGAGTTGAACCTCTACACCCGCTGGACGGATGTGCTTCCCCTTGTGCGTCGCGAACTTGCCTCTGCGGACGTCGCCATGGTGGGCTCATATTTTCCTGACGGCATTGCCGCCATGGACGCGATGCTCGATTCGAAAGCATCGGTCCGCACGTTTTACGATATTGATACTCCGATCACGGTCGCCGCGCTGCGCAAAGCCGGGGTTACCGAGTACCTACGCGCGGATCAACTTCCGGAGCTGGATGTGTACTTCAGCTTCACCGGCGGACCGATGCTCCGCGAGTTGGAGAGCCGCTTTGGAGTTCGCCGTGCCGCGCCGCTGTATTGCAGCTTCGATCCAGAGCGCTATCGAGCTTATCCGCGGTCTCTGCGATACTCGTGCGCGATGGGTTACATGGGGACGTATGCTCCTGACCGCCAGCCGAAGCTGGAAGAGTTGCTCTTCGGTGCAGCCAACGCGCTGCCCCAAGAGCAGTTTATTGTGGCCGGGCCGCAATATCCGCGCAGCGTTCACTTGCCGCGCAATGTGCGCCACATCGTCCATCTGAATCCGCGTTGGCATCCACACCTGTACTCCTCTTCGCGCTTGACCCTCAACGTAACGCGTCGCGATATGGTGATGGCCGGCTACTCGCCGTCGGTGCGTCTGTTTGAAGCGGCCGCCTGCGGGGCTGCCATTGTCAGCGACAATTGGCCGGGACTGGACCTGTTCCTTGAGCCCGGACGCGAGATCCTTTTGCCCTCCACCGCGGGAGAAATCGTCCATTATCTTCGCGACTTGGACGAGTCCGAATTGCGCGCCATCGGCATGGCGGCGCAGCGACGTGTGCTTGCGGCCCACACTAGCCAGCAGCGCGCCAAAGAGTTTGAACGCGAAGTGGAAGCGGCGCAGCGAGGCCGGCGCGTGCCACTCGTCAACTCAGAGGCAGTTCGCTGAACCTGCCGTTCACCATTCCAAAGCTGCCGCGAAAACCTGCCCCTCTCAAGCAGGCATCTCACTACTAAAGCACCCGTTCGGTCGTCTCCGCTTCCTTCAACCCGGTTCGTGGGAGTATCAATGCGTATCGCCTTAGTCGCTTCTCCGTTCATTAGTGTGCCGCCGAAAAAGTATGGCGGCACCGAACTATTCGTTGCTCAACTCGCAGAGGAACTTACGCGGCTTGGAATTGATGTCGTGGTGTACGCCAACGGAGAGAGCACGGTGCAGGCTGAGCTGCGATGGCTCTACGCCAAAGACGAGTGGCCGATTGACGGCGAGTTGTATGCCAATCTGAAGGATTCGAACCACACTTCGTGGGCGGTGAGCGACTGCTGGGGCGAGGCGGATGTGATTCACTTAAACAATGCACCGGGCCTTGTGTTTTCGCGTCTGAGCGGCCCCCGCTGGGTTTACACGATACATCATCCGCACGTGCCTGCGCTTTCCACCTTCTATGCCGGCTTCCCCAACGTCGAGTTTGTCTCCATTAGTAACTTCCAGAAGGACAAGGAAGCTCTCAAGCGAATTCGTACGATTCATCACGGCATCGACCTCAGCCTCTACAATCTGCAGACCAGCAAGTCAGGGTATCTCAGTTTCCTGGGAAGAATCGCTCCGGTAAAGGGAATTCATAATGCAATCGAGATCGCCAAACGATGCGGCATTCCGCTGAAGATCGCCGGCGAGGTTCAGCCGATCTATCGCGAATACTTCGACACTTGTGTCAAGCCGCATGTGGACGGCAAGTTCATCGAGTACATCGGCGAGGCCGATCTGGCGCTCAAGAATGAATTGCTGGGTAACTCCATGGCAATGCTGTTTCCTATTGAATGGGACGAGCCGTTCGGGTTGGTGATGGTGGAAGCGATGGCCACCGGCACGCCGGTGATTGCGTTTCCCGGTGGTTCGGTCGCAGAAATTGTGCGCGACGGCATCAGCGGCTTCGTCTGCTCCAATGTGGAGGATGCGGCGGCACGCGTGCGCGAAGTACAGGCCATCAAACCGGTCGCGGTTCGTGCCTACGCCCAGCAATACTTTTCGGTGGAGCGCATGGTGCAAGATTATCTCGCTCTCTATCGTGAACTGTTCGACGAAGCAGCGATTGTTGAGGACACTGACTTTGGGAGACAGGCTGCGGCATGAGTGCGTCGGGAATTCTTTATATTGAACAACTCGTAGCCATCGAGTCTCCATACATCGAGCCCCGCCTGGCTCACCAGGCGCAAGAGCCCCGCAAGGTCAATAATCTGACCCTGATCGACGGCAAGACTTTTCTTGCTACCAGTGTTGCTGGTGATATTGTCCCGCCGGGTGCGCCTGATGTGGGATTCTTTCATCAAGACACACGGTTCCTTTCTCACTTGGAATTCAAGTTGGACGGCCAGCGTTCGGTAGTGCTGTCCAGCAGTACGGAAAAGACGTTTGTCTCCCAGATTGAGCTGACGACGGGAAACATTACGCTGCGCGATTCATTTGATCTTCCCGAGAACACCATTCATATTCGGCGCGAGCAGTTGCTGGCCTCTGATATTCTCTTTGACCGCTACACCTTTGAAAATTTCAATCGCTGCCCGGTGGAGTTTACGGTTGAGATCTCCTTTAGCGCGGACTTCGTCGATGTCTTCCAGGTGCGCGGGGTCGCTCGCGTCGAACATGGCCAATATTACCGGCCGGTGATCCAGCGCGACGGGTTGATCTTCAGCTATCGCGGTCTCGATAATATTTTGCGCCAGACCGTAGTTCGCATGAATCCCGCGCCGGCCGAAATCAAAGAGGGTAGCGCGCATTGGGCACTTCGCCTGGAGTCTTTAGGGAAGACCGCGCTGGAGATTACCGTAACGCCCTGCATGGAGGGCCAGAAAAGCCGCGCCAAGCTCTACCAGTACGACGCCCAGCTAGAGGCGCGGCGCGCCGCATTTCATGAGTTCGATGCCGCATCCACCAGCTTTTCCAGCTCTAATTCCGTGTTCGACAACCTGCTCCGCAATGCCTTGGGAGACTTTCACGCGTTGCGCATTCCGGTTGGCAATGAGCACGTCATCGCAGCCGGAATTCCCTGGTTCGCCACTTTGTTTGGGCGCGATTCCATCATTGCTGCCTACCAGACTCTCTCCCTCAACCCTGAACTGGCAAAAGACACGTTGCGGGTTCTCGCCCGCTACCAGGCCAGTGGAGTAGACGACTGGCGCGATGCGCAGCCTGGAAAAATTCTGCACGAGTCTCGAGAAGGGGAGATGACGCAATGCGGCGAGGTCCCCTTCGGCCCGTACTACGGCTCGGTGGACGCCACCCCACTCTGGCTGGTGCTGTTGAGCGAGACCTTCAATTGGACCTCCGATGAAGCACTTGTGCGCGAGATGCTTCCACACGCCTATCGCGCACTGGACTGGATCGACCAGTACGGCGATCTCGACGGCGATGGATTTGTGGAGTACCTGCGCCGATCACCGCGAGGTCTCATCAATCAGGGCTGGAAGGACTCGTGGGACGCCAACATTCATCGCGATGGCCGCGTCGCCACGCCTCCAATTGCGCTGTGCGAGGTGCAGGGCTACGTCTATGACGCGAAGTACCGGATGGCCTCGCTGCTGCGAATGTTCGGAGATGCCGAGCGCGCCGAGAAACTCCGTCGCGAAGCCACGGACTTGGCGCGCCGCTTCGATAAAGCCTTCTGGAATACCGAACGCGGATTCTACGCCATGGCTTTGGACGCGGACAAGAAGCCTCTGGAAGTCATCGCCTCCAATCCCGGCCATCTTCTCTGGAGCCGCATCATTAATCGCGAGCGCGCCCGCACCGTCACCCAACGCATGATGCAGGACGATATGTTCAGCGGTTGGGGATGGCGCACCATGTCCCAGCAGGAGCAGGTTTTTAATCCGCTCAGCTATCATCGTGGCTCGGTGTGGCCGCATGACAATTCGTTGATCGCGCATGGTATGTCTCTCAACGAATTTCGCGAGCCCGCGCTGCAAGTGATGAGCGCACTCTTCCAGGCTGCGCTGGAGTTTCGCGACTATCGTCTCCCCGAACTCTTCTGCGGCGTGCAGCGCCGTCCCTATGATGAACCGGTGCACTATCCTGTCTCCTGCTCTCCGCAAGCTTGGGCCTCGGGCGCAATCTTCCTCATGCTCTCGTCGGTTCTGGGCATTCGTCCGTCGGCGCACCGCAAAGAACTCAACATCATCAATCCGCAACTGCCGGAGCGGTTGGACTATCTGCATATCCGCAATCTGAAAATCGGAAACTCGTGCGTGGGGCTCGACTTTACGCGCCACGACCATCGCACCTTCTGCAATGTCGTCGATATCTCCGGAGACAAACTTCTGGTTAATGTCGCATTCCGGCACTGAGGTATGTGCGAGAATTGTGTCCGATCCTGTTTGGAGGAAAAATGCCAAAAGTAAAGATCACCGTTCGTCCCAATGGACCGTACCGCGTGGAAGATCCAGAAGGTCTCATCGAACTGGTGGATGCAGCCGGAACACCCTACGACCTCAGCGGCAGGCTTTCTTTTTCGCTATGCCGGTGCGGAGCCAGTGTGAATAAGCCATTCTGCGACGGTACCCATTCGAAAATCGGTTTCCAGGCGGCGGAAGCCGCGATGCGCGCTGAAGAGAAATAGCCCGCCAGGCCGTGCGCTGAACTCAGTGCACGGTTCTGGTTTTGCGGCTCATGTAATCCATCAGTAAGTACTGCCCCAGAGTGTAAGGCGTCGTGAAGTACGCCTTGCCGCGGCACATCTCTGTCACTTTCTGTACGAACTGCACCAGTCCGTGATCGGAGGCGAGCATGAACGTGTTGATCATCACCGCGGCGCGCTTGCACTTTGCAACTTCTTCCAGCGTCTGGCTTACCACCATGGGATCAAGTCCGAATGCGTTCTTGTAGATTCTGCCGTCGGGCAGCGTGATGGCGGAGGGCTTGCCGTCGGTGATCATGATGATCTGCTTCATGTCTTTGCGCTGCCGTTGCAGAATTCGTTGCGCCAGGCGCAAGCCTTCGCGGGTGTTCGTGTAATACGGACCCACGCGAACTCTCGCCAGTTGCGACACCGGCAACTCTTCTGCCGAATCATGAAACAGCACCAGCGATAGAGTGTCTCCGGGATACTGCGCGCGAATCAGTTGCGACAGCGCCATGGCAACTTTCTTCGCCGGCGTGAAGCGATCCTCCCCGTACAGGATCATCGAGTGCGAGCAATCCAGCATCAGCACCGTGGCACAGGATGACTGATACTCGCATTGGTGCACGTGCAGGTCGCTGTATTCAATGGCCAGCGGCAACACCAACCCTTCGCGCTGAATCGCCGAAGACAGGGTGGCATTGATGTCGAGATTCATGGTGTCGCCAAATTCGTAGAGCTTGCTCGATCCACTGGTCTCAACCCCGGTGGCGGTGTCGCGGGTGTCGTGGCGTCCAAAGCTGGAGCGGCCCAGCGAGCCAAGCAGATCGCGCAGGGTGCGATAGCCGAGGAAGTCCAGTCCTTTGTCGGTGACTTGGAACTTTGCAGGCCGCTGCTGCGATTGGTCCTTTCCCACGCTTCCGCCGGTGGTCGACATACGCGTGGTATCGTGCGGCGGAGCGATGGTTACGAAGCCCTCCTGCTGCATCCGCCCAAGCACTTCGTCGATCAGTTCATCCATTTGCCCTTCATCCAGCAATTGCTGCATCTGCCCGCGCATCTCTTCGTCGAACAGATCGGAGTTCAGCAGCGCCTCGCGGATTGCCTCACGCAGCGCGTCCAGTTGATCGTCTCCGTTGCCCTGGCGGTAGAATCGCCCAAGCTCGTCTTCGAAGCCGCTCTCCAGCAAAAAATCAGAGAGCGCGTCCATCAGGTCTTCCAGACTCACTTCCTCAGCCAGATTCGGAATGTACTTGCTGTATTTGACGCGCTTCATGGCGATACTCCGGTTAATTGGGGGGCGGCTTAATTGAAGGGGCGGCGATTCTTTCGGCGCTGTTCCCAATCGGCCTCATACTCCTCGCGGGTTTCATCGCGCTCACTGTGCTTGGGTTTTTCGCCGGAGGTGAAGACGCGCTCCTCGGTTCGTCCAATGCGCTTGTGGGCGTGCAGTCCCTCGAGGATGAATTCAGCCGCAGAGACGATGGACTCGGCTGGCTCGCCCTCACCGGCGCCCACCTTTTCAGTCTTCTCCAACAAGCCCTGAATCTTCTCCATGCTCTTCAGGCCGTCATGGGTACTGGTATTGTCGGTCAACGTCACCTGACCGCCCAATTCAAACCACTGCACCACCTGCTTCAAATCGTTAGCCCCGAAGTAACGGTCGAAGGTCTTTGCCACCGAGGCCTGAATTACCTCGCGTGCCACCGTATCGGCCCCCTTCATCTCGCCTTCATATTCCAACTCCAACTTGCCGGTGATGGAAGGCATGGCAGCATAGATGTCGGAGATGCGCGGCACCGCGATTGCCGAACCCTCGAGTACGGCCCGGCGCTCGGCGTTTGAAATTACGTTCTCTAAAACGCTAATGGGCAACCGCTGGCTCACCCCGCTGCGCTTGTCGACGCGCTTGTCCGCACGGGCGATGAACGCAATCTGCTCGGCGGTCTCGCGAATGTAGCTTGGCACAATCAGTTCCAGCCCATCGCGCTCGCACCATGCTTCCTGGGTGGTAATCGCCATCGCCTCTTCCAGGGTCGCCGGATAATGGGTGCGAATTTCGCTCCCGATGCGGTCTTTGAGCGGAGTCACGATCTTGCCGCGAGCCGTGTAGTCCTCAGGATTGGCGCTGAATACCAGCGCAATATCCAGGGGCAGCCGTACCGGAAAGCCTTTAATCTGCACATCGCCTTCCTGCATGATGTTGAAGAGCCCTACCTGGATTTTGCCGGCCAGATCGGGCAGTTCGTTCACCGCAAAGATGCCGCGATTGGCGCGGGGCAAAAGCCCGTAGTGAATCACCAACTCGCTCCCGAGTTCATGCCCGCCGCGCGCCGCCTTGATCGGATCGATGTCTCCGATCAGGTCCGCGATGGTCACATCCGGTGTGGCAAGCTTCTCCACGTAACGCTCGTTGCGCTTCATCCAGGCAATCGGAGTGCGATCGCCCTCCCGAGCCAGCAGATCTTTACACCGGCGGCACAGCGGCGCGTACGGATTGTCACGAATCTCGCAGCCCGCAACATAGGGGGATTGCTCATCAAGCAGTCCGGTGAGGGCGCGCAAAATGCGGCTCTTCGCCTGTCCGCGCAAGCCCAGCAGGATGAAGTTGTGGCGTGAGAGAACGGCGTTCACCAACTGCGGAATCACCGTGTCGTCATAACCGACAATGCCCGGAAATATTGGTCCGCCGGTTTTCAGACGTGTGAGCAGGTTTTCGCGCAGCTCATCTTTCACGCCGCGCCGCAACATTCGTTGCTCGGTGAATTGGCTGGTACGAAGCTCGCCCAGGGTATGAGGAATCATTACGCCTCCAGATGCCTCTGCCAACGCCGCTCTGGTTTTGCGCGCGCATGCCAGCGTCGCTGTCAAGGGATGCCCATTGGACGCAAATTCCAGCTCAAACGTTGCGCAGTTATTTCCGATCGTCCGCGGCCGGAGCGGCGTCTGTCGCCGCGTACCCGAGCGCGCGCGCCCGCCGGTAGATACCTGCTTGACTTTTACTGCCGTGCGCTACTAAAAGTGCGGCATGAGCATTGCAGGGAAAGTCGTCGTCGTCACCGGCGCGTCGATGGGGATCGGTGAGGCCATCGTTCATCGCTTTCTCCGCGAAGGCGCATCGGTTGTACTCGCCTCACGCGATCTCGGCCGCGTGGAAGCTGCGCGACAACGCACCGGAGCGCCGGAGCGCACTCACGCTTTGGCCTGCGATGTGACCGTGCGGGCACAGATCGAAGCCCTGCTGGCGGCGTCGATCGAGCGCTTCGGACGCGTCGATGTCTGGGTAAACAATGCTGGATTTGGCTTGGTGGATTCCGTCGAACGCATGGACATGGGCGCCTGCCGCCGCATGTTCGACACCAACTTGTTCGGCGCCGTCGAGTGCATGCAGGTGGTGTCGCCGGTGCTTAAGCAGCAGCGCTCGGGCGCCATCATCAACATTTCCAGCATGGCTGGAATCGTCAGCGTGCCGTACATGTCCGCCTACGGAGCCACCAAGCACGGGCTCAATTGCATCTCGCGCGCCGCGCGCCTGGAACTGGCTCCCTACGGAGTTCATGTCAACACTGTCTGTCCCGGATATGTGCAGACCGATTTCAACACCCGTGCGGTGCGGGGAACCGAAAGCCTGCGCGTGGCCGGCAATCGCAAACATGGAGTGACCGCCGAGCGCGTGGCCAACGCAGTTTGGCATTGCTATCGCCGCAACCGTCGTCAGGTAGTGGTGCCGTGGAGCGGCAATCTCCTGATCGGCCTGTATCGCCTGCTCCCCGGTGTATTCAACTGGGGAATGCTCAAAATGCTGCGCCGAATGGACCGCGCAGAGAAAACCTAGGACTCCAACTCTTCCAGGAGTGTCTGCATTTCGCTTTCCGCGTGGCGATTCCCAACCCGATGCGCGCAGGCGATTCCATCCCGCAACCACTGCATGGCCTCGTCCATGCGCTCGGCATGCTGTAGCGCCTGAGCTCCCATGAAGAAGGCGTTCGCATAGTCTGCATCCACTTCCAGCAGCGCGCGAAACTGCTCTATCGCCGACTCTGTCTCTCCGGCGGACGAATGCTCCATGCCCAGTGCATAGCGGGCAAAAGTGTTCTTCGGATCCTGCGCTAGGATGGTTTTTAGCTGTTCCAATCGCTCAACGGACATAAGCAAAACATACCACAGCCTCCGAATCGGTAGAATAGCTTCTGCGAGGAGATCACCTGGTGGCTTGTCCCTATTTCATTCCGGCTGAACCCCACGAACGGGAGCTCTGGCCGCACCGCTACCGGCTCTCGTTGGGCGACGGCTTCACCGGCTGCTGCGGAGCCCGCGCGCCGGACACACGCTGCGAGGACGAGACCCTGCGCCTGCACTGCAACCTGGGCTATGCGAATCTTGGTCATGCGAATCTAGGCTCTGCGAGTCTTGGTCATGCGGCTTGCGCGCGTCTTCCCGCCAAGCGCGAGTTCGATGCCATCCGCTTCACCGTGCAGAGCCAGAGTTCCATGATCCTGCGGCTTCAGTTTGCCTGTGAACGCGACCACCAGCCCGCCTTCTGCGGAGAGCTACGCTATGATCGATCTGTAAAGGTTTGGCTGGATTTGCCTGATCCCCGGCTTCTGCCGCTTGCGGAGGCCGCAGTACGGGCTTGGGTCCAGAGGCATGAGAGCGACGTACCGCATTAAATAGAGACGGACTGAACTCTGCAGACGGCATAAAATTTAGCGAACCACCGGACGCCGCATCTTGCACGCGGCGCCGCGCCACGAGGAACATGGAGCTATCTGAAAACTTGACCCCGCGCCCCGTCGCCGCCTCACTTTCCGAGATGGTGGAACTGGTTTTGCCAAACGATGCCAACCCGCTCGGCGCACTCCTCGGCGGACGGCTCATGCACTGGATCGATCTTGCCGGGGCGCTCGCCGCGCATCGCCATTCCCGCAGCTACGTCGTGACCGCCTCAACCGATCACCTGGATTTCCTGATTCCGGTGCGCATCGGCGATCTGGTGATTTTCAAATCCTCCGTGAACCGGGTCTACCGTACCTCGATGGAGGTTGGCGTCAAGGTCTTTGTGGAGAGCTACTTCACCGGCGAGCGCCGCCATGTCAGCTCGGCCTATCTAACCTTTGTCGCGATTGACCGCCATGGCCGCAAACTTCAGGTGGCGCCCGTGATTCCGGAGACGGCGGAAGAAATCCGCCGCTTTGAGGATGCCGGCCGCCGCCGCGAAATTCGCCGCCGGGAAGCCGAACGCAAAGCCAGCCTCTCCAGCCCAAGCTGAACCGGTCTGCTCAACAAGTTTGTGCGGGTGCCTCTGCCCCAGGGCCGTGGCGAGTCAGGTGAGTTCAGGACGCCCGGGTCGGGCGTCCCAAGGCTGGCTGCTCAGGCTGCGGAATCGTCTTCTTTCCGCTTTCCCTTGTTCGGTTCGTTGTTGCTGTCCAGCACCTCGCGTCCAGCGTCCTTCACCTTACCCCAGGCATTCTGAATTTTGCCTTTCGCCTGTTCCGCCGCGCCTTCAGCCTGAGTCTTTTCGTCGCCGGTCCATTCGCCGACTTGGCGCTTGATCCGCCCCTTTACGTCCTCCACTTTTCCTTTTACCCGATCCTTATCCATCAGTATTCTCCTAGTGGGATTTGGTTTGGCACACAACCCGTTTTCAAATGGTCGTCCTTCGTCCAGAGATCAACTGGAAAACAAGCACCACTAACGCCAGCACCAGCAGAATGTGGATGAAACCTCCTAGTGTGTAGCTGCTCACCATTCCCAACAGCCACAGCACCAGCAGTACGACAAATATTGTCCAAAGCATAGTCAAGGGTCCTCGGCCCGATTTCGATGCCGGCGCCAATCCCCGGCACAAAAGATTGGGTGCGCTCCCTAGAAAAGAGGTTGGCAAGATTCGGTAGCTGCTTGTTCCACGGGACAATGCCTCTCTTCCTCTGCGACCGCCATGGAGAGCCCCCCGAGGCGGCATTTCGCCCTGTTTGCGAAACCTTCTTGCCTCCCTGCTTCGCCAAGGACTACAATCCGCCCGCTTGATGCTTATGAGGCTGGCCTGACTTTCTAGGGGTCCAGCTTCCGTTACGCGAGCGACTTTCGGCTCCAAAGTACGAACCAATGTGGCAGGGCGGAATAGCCCGCATCCCACATTTTGGTTTCCGTAAACCGAATCTTTTCGTATTATAGAGTCATCAAAGTTGAGTATGAGTGACTCAAGGAGTCTTATGGCGAACGAAACGCGCAATCTTGATAGCATCCCCGCCGCAACCGAACCCCGCGCTGTGCGCGACCTCCCCGTCCTGCCCGTTCGTGACACGGTTTTGTTCCCTCATGCCGTTCTCCCGCTCACCGTGGGACGCGAAAGCTCAGTGCAACTGATCAATTCTCTCGGAGAGGACAAGACGATTGTAGTGATCGCCCAACGTGAGGCGCGGGTCGATATGCCGCAGCCCGTCGATCTCTACCCGATCGGAACTCTGGCCATGGTGCACAAAGTGGTCAAGATGCCTAACCAAAGCCTGTTTGTATTTGCTGAGGGACTAGAGCGCGTCAGCGTCGTGGAATACACGCAACTCGCTCCTTATATGAAGGCAACGGTCGAGACCGTTCCCGAGGTAGTTCCCGAAGTCAACTCCGAGATCGAGGCATTGCAGCGCAATATCCTCACCCTGTTCCAGCAAATCGTAGCAGGTTCACCCACGCTTTCCGATGAGCTTGCCACGGTTGCGACGAACATTGAAGAACCTGGCCGCCTGGTGGATTTTGTGGCCAGCTCGTTGCCCTCGCTCTCCACCCGCGACAAGCAGGATGTGCTGGAGACCTACGACGTCCGCTCGCGTCTGGACAAGATCAATCAGCACTTGGCCAAAGAGTTGGAAGTCCAGCAACTGCGCAACAAAATTCAAAGCGAAGTGCAGGATCGCGTGCAGCAAACGCAGCGCGAGTACTACCTGCGCGAGCAACTCAAGGCCATCCAGAAGGAACTTGGCGAGCAGGACGACACCACTCGCGACGTCGAGGAGTTCAAGGAAAAGATCGAGCAGAGTGGAATGCCGGACGAGGTGAAGAAGGAGGCGATGAAGGAATTGAATCGCCTCTCGCGCATGTCTCCCATGGCCGCCGACTACTCGGTCACCCGCAACTATCTGGAGTGGCTGGTGGTGCTGCCCTGGGTCAAATCCAGCGGAGTCGAAGTCGACATCACCAAGGCGAAAGAGGTCCTCGACGAGGATCACTACGATCTGCAGAAGGTCAAGGACCGCATCCTCGATTATCTCTCCGTGCGCCGCCTGAATCCGAAAATGAAGGGGCCGATCCTCTGCTTCTACGGACCTCCAGGCGTTGGCAAAACCTCGCTGGGCAAGTCAATCGCCCGCGCTTTAGGACGCAAGTTCGTTCGGATGTCGCTGGGTGGCATCCATGACGAGGCGGAGATTCGTGGTCATCGCCGTACCTACATCGGAGCCATGCCCGGGCAGATTATCCAGGGCATCCGCCGCGCCGAGGCCAACGACCCGGTTTATATGCTTGACGAAATCGACAAAGTGGGACGCGACTATCGTGGCGATCCTACAGCGGCCTTGCTGGAAGCGCTCGATCCTGAGCAGAACTACAGCTTCCGCGACAACTATCTCGACGTAACCTTTGATCTGTCCAAGGTGCTTTTCATCACCACCGCGAATCAGTTGGATACGATTCCCGATCCGCTGCGCGACCGTATGGAGATCATCGATCTGCACGGCTACACCGAGGAGGACAAGCAGCACATCGCTTACCAATACCTCATCCGCAGGCAGACCGAGGAAAACGGCCTTACTCCGGAGCAGATCGAATTTACGGAGGACTCGATCAGCTTCCTTATCCGTCACTACACCCGCGAGGCCGGAGTGCGAAGTCTGGAGCGCCAGATCGGCACCATCTGCCGCAAGCAGGCGCGCCGCATCGTGGAGGGCAAGACCGAGAAATTGGTGGTCACCCGCGAGGTGGTTCAGGAAATGCTTGGCGGCATCAAGGTGCGCGTCGATACCGAAATCGCCGCCCGTACCAAGCATCCCGGAGTGGTCGTGGGCCTGGCCTGGACTCCGACCGGCGGCGATATCCTGTTCATCGAAGCCATGAAGATGAAGGGCAAGGGCGAGTTCCGCATCACCGGTCAGATTCAGGATGTGATGCGCGAGTCCATGCAGGCAGCCTTCAGTTGGGTGCGTGCTCACGCCGAGCAGTTGAACATTAATGATGACGTGTTTACCAAGTGCGACTTGCATATCCACGTGCCCGCCGGGGCTATTCCCAAGGATGGTCCCTCGGCCGGTGTCACCATCGTCACCGCGCTGGTCTCACTGCTGACCGATAAGCAGGTGCGGCCGAAGATGGCGATGACCGGTGAGATCACGCTCAGCGGAAACGTGCTTCCCATCGGAGGGGTGAAGGAGAAGTTCCTGGCCGCCAAGCGCGCCGGGGTCACCGACATCATCTTCCCGGCGGAAAATCAGCAGAATGTGGAAGAGGATATTCTGCCGGAGCAGATGGAGGGCGTTACCGTGCACTACGTCGCCAGCATCGAGGAAGTGCTCGAGATCGCCTTGCCGCATAGTCCTGCGGAGATCCGTGAGGATGCCGAGACCCGCGAGCAGGTGCTGTCCGAGGCGCCGAAATAACCCCTTGTTTTCCCATTCAGGCCAGCCCTTCGGGGTTGGCCTTTTTGGTCGGTCTGAACCCGGTGGCGACCCTACGCCTCTGCATCCCCTCTTGGTGGTGCCCACATCCGCGCTCTTTTGGCGAATGTGGGATGGATAGCTGTCGCGGAGATGCCATCCACTTCCATCAGCTGCTATCTTATTCTCATGCGCCTACGAGTCCTTTGTTTTGGTCGCCTTCGCGATCTTCTCGCCCCGGAAATTGTTGCCGAACTTTCCGCCCCTGCCACTGTTGCCGACCTCTGGCGCACGCTGTGCGAGCAGCATTCCGCGCTCGCTCCCTACGACGGAGCCATCGCCATCGCCGTAAATCAGTGTTTTGCAACCTCTTCCACGCTGCTGGCAGAGGGCGATGAAGTTGCCCTGTTGCCTCCGGTCAGCGGAGGCCTACCCGAGCCGGTATTGCCGATCTCTTCTGCGCACGCCTGCCTCCAGCGCGAGCCGATTGACCCCGCGCCGCTCCTCGCCGACATCAAGGACGCCGAAGACGGAGCCGTATGCCTGTTTGATGGAATCGTGCGCAACCACTCCCGCAACCGCCGCACGGTGTATCTCGAATACGAGGCCTATCCCGCCATGGCGCTGGCTGGAATGGAAAAACTGGCGCTCGAAGCGCTGGCCAGTTTCTCCGTCCGCGATGTCCGCATCGTGCACCGTGTCGGACACCTCGAAATCGGTGAGACCAGCATCATCATTGCCGTTGCCAGCGCCCATCGCGCCGCCGCCTTCGACGCTTGCCGCTGGATCATCGACACCCTCAAGAAGACCGTGCCGGTTTGGAAGAAGGAGTTCTTTGAAGATGGAGCCACCTGGGCTGACGGTGAACCATTCCCGCCCGATCTGTCCCTGTGAGAGCGTCCTCTGCAGATCGTGGTTCTGAAACTTCCGAATCCCGGCCATTTATCTTTGCCTATAATGGCGTTCGCATGCTCTCTCGCCTCGCGCTCGTGCTATTGACGGTGCTATCGACGTTGTTGCTGGCTCCCGCCTTCGCGCAGGATGCGCCTGTCAATCCGACGTGGCCGTCCGGCTCGGCGCAGCCTCCCCGGCCGCCGGTCCGACGTCGGCCAGCCTCGGACGAACCCTCTCCCACTATTAAGGTGAACGTCAAACTGGTCAATGTTTTCGCCAGCGTAGCCGACGCCGACGGCGCGCCCTACGCTGGCCTGCAACGCGAGGATTTCCGCATTTACGAAGATGGCGTTGAGCAGAAGCTTGCGGTCTTTGAGCGCGAGTCCGAATTGCCCCTCTCCATCGCGATGGCCCTGGACACCAGCATGAGCACCCGCAAGGATCTGCCGCTGGAGATCGCCTCGGCCCGCAAGTTTGCCCACACCCTGCTCCGTCCGGTGGACTTCATCACCCTCTACCAGTTTTCCACCTACGTCTCGCAGGCTCTGCCGTTCACCAACGACGAGCGCCGCCTTGACTTCGCTCTGAACCACCTGCGCACCGGAGCCGCCACGGCTCTCTATGACGCCATATATCTCAGTGCCCAATCGCTCGAACGCCGCCAAGGGCGCAAGGTCCTCGTTCTCATCACCGACGGCGGAGACACCGCCAGCAAGACCGACTACCAGGAGGCGGTGCGTGCCGCCCAGATCGCCGAGGCGATCATCTATTCCATCATCATGGTTCCCATTGAAGCCGATGCCGGACGTGACACCGGCGGCGAGCATGCTCTCATCCAGCTCTCGCGCGATACCGGAGGCAAGTTTTACTATGCCACCTCGCTCACTCAATTGGACGACGCCTTCCGCCAGATCGACGAGGAATTGCGCACCCAGTATCTGCTGGCCTACTACCCCATCAGCCGGGTAGGCAACGAATTCCGCCGTATCCGTGTCGAAGTCACCGACCAGGCCAAGCAGCGAGCCGCACGTGAGCTTTACGTCCGTAACCGCGCCGGTTATTACAACAGCAAGATCGAATAGTCAAACTTCAGTTATTTAAATTATTCCAAATTTCATATTGTCTCTGGTCAGTATTCCTGATTCCGTATTCCGGAATCTCCTCCCCGCCAATTAACCCCAATAAGTGGCCTGTTTTGTGAGTTCCTGTTTGGTACTCTGCGTGCGACACCAATCATAGTTTTCCAAATTGTTTCCTTAGATTTATCTGCGTTCCGGTTGCGACCAAGCAACCGTGGGAGGAGTTCGAACTATGAGGAAAAACATATCTCTGGGCGTTCGCTTCTGCGTGCTCCTGGCTATTGCCGCGATGATCTTTATATCCGTCGGCTTACAGGCTCAGGAAACGACCGGTGGCCTGCAAGGCACGGTGAAAGATGCGAATACAGCAGTCGTGCCCAAAGCACTGGTTGAGTTGACCGGCTCCTCGCTGGTCGGCTCTAGGAAAGTTGAAACCGATGGTGCCGGCAATTACCGGTTCTCCAACCTTCCTCCGGGCACCTACGCCGTTACGGTGAAGTCCCCTGGATTTGCGTCGCTCAGGCGTGAAGGCATCACCATCGAAGTCGGTCACTTGCCCACGCTCGATCTCACTTTGAAGGTCGGCAGCACTGAAACCGTCGTCGAAGTGACCGCGGAAGCTCCGCTTATCGACGTAACTACCACCCGCACTCTTACCAACATCACCGAGGACGTCATCGCCGAAGTTCCTCACGGACGTTCCTTCCAGTCGGTGATCCAGTTCGCGCCTTCGGCCCGTAACGAGCCTCTGGCTGGCGGTTCGCTGAATGCAGCTCCCATCACTGGCAGCGCAGGCGGCAGCGGCAACGGTGGCAGCTCACCGGGCAACGGCGGCAACGGCAACTCCTTTGGCTTCTCAGTCGCCGGCGGTTCTGACTCCGAGAACTCCTACCTCGTAGAAGGCCAGGAAACGGCCAGCCTGATCGGTGGCTATTCGCACACTAACGTACCTTTTGAGTTCATCGAAGAAGTTCAAGTAAAGAGCTCCGGTGTTGAAGCCGAGCACGGTGGTTCGCTGGGTGGCGTGGTTAACGTCATCATGAAGCATGGCAGCAACGACTGGCATGGCACCATCGGCTCCAGCTACGAAAGCGGCGGCATGGACGGTGGTCCGGCCAATTACACTCGCTACGATCCGCAAGGGGGATGCCTCCTGGCGGGCTGCCTTCCCGCTGGCGTAGCTACCGGCCGATTTGATCCGACCGCGCAGCCCTATCAGCCCTTGAAAGATCACCTCAAGGACATTCAGCCCTCATTCACCGTGGGCGGAGCGTTGCTGAAGGACCGCGTCTGGGCTTTCTTGGGTTTTGCGCCGGAATACATCTCCCGCGGCCGCTCTGTGAACTTCGGGGCGAATGACGGGAACGCCGGTATGCAGACCTTTGACCGCGACCAGCAGACCTACTACGGAAACGGACGCATCGATATTCGGGCGACCAATAAACTGAACGTCTTCGCTTCCTGGCTTTATCAGTACCAGCGCGAAAGCGGCGAGAATCTTCCTTACGCCGACTCGAACGCCGGACTCTTCAACCCGTTTGCAACCAGTCCGCTGGTTGCCTATGAGCATGGCTACGGCTATTCAGCGCCGGATACCACTCTGAACATCGGCGGCGATTACACCATCACCCCGAGATTGGTCTCAACCACCCGTTTCGGTTACTTCTTTGAGAACTATCACGACTTTGGCTACCCCACGCAGGGCACAGTCTATCTGTGGCAAGCCAGCGGCATTGGGGCAACCGAGAGCAACGGCACGGCGTTTGCTAACGATCCCGCCGCCGCCGGGTTGATCCAGGCCAGCGGTTACCAATCTGCAGGTTCAAGCCAGAACTTCACCCTTAGGAATGCTGACAAGCACTTCCAGTTTGACCAGGACATTGCCTGGTTCAAGGCTGGATGGCTGGGAACGCATAGCTTCAAGGGCGGTTACCAGATGAACCGAATCTCCAACGATATCTTCCAGCGTTGGAATGCTCCTACCGTTTATCTGTACCCCGGACAGACCTATTCGGCGTACTGCGCCGGTGTGGCTGGTTGTGGCGTACCTCCGGGTAATCCAGTGAACCTCCCTGCAGTAGCTCCCGGAACGTATGGCTACTACTTGGTGAACGATGCCGGTACCTTGGGACAAGCCGTCAGCTACAATCACGCCTTCTTCGCCCAGGACGCCTGGACACTCGGTAAGGGTGTCACCGTCAACGCAGGTATTCGTTTTGAGCATGAAAACGTGCCGGCAGAAGCCTTCGGACTGGCTGGCGGCCTTCCTTCCAACCCGATCAATTTCGGTTGGGGTTCCAAGATCGCTCCTCGTGTGGGCGTGGCTTGGGACGTCTTCCGCGATGGCCGGATGAAGGTCTTCGGAAGCTATGGTGTATTTAACGATCAGATGAAACTGAACCTGGCCATCAGCTCCTTCGGCGGCCAGTACTGGCAGAACTGCGCGTACACAATGAATGATCCCAATTACGCGGACATCGTTGTTACCCCGGATGCCAGCCGCCGTTATTGCAACGGTAACGTGAACCAGCCGGCTCTGGTTTCCAGCACCTCCGGCACGACAAACCAATTCATTGAAAACATCAACTTCCGCGGCACTGAAGGCGCGGTCAACGGATTGAAACCGTACCGTCAGCACGAGTTCGTGGTTGGATTCGATTACCAGCTCAAGAAGAACCTCGCATTTGAAACCCGCTGGGATCGTCGTCGTCTTGATCACGTGATTGAAGACGCTGGACTGTTCGAGGAAGGCAACGAAGTCTTTAGCGTTGTCAACCCCGGTGAAGGTCTAAACGCGACCAACGTCCTTTGCGGATCGGCTTGCCCGGCGAACGTCAGGCCAAATCGTAACTATGACGGCGTCGAATTCCGTCTGAACAAGTCAGTCAGCAATCACTGGTTCGGCCTGTTCAGCTACACCTACAGCAGCCTTCGCGGCAACTACTCCGGCCTTACCAGCACTGATCAGGCCGACGGTGGTGGCGGACGCAACTCACCGAACAACAGCCGTGCCTTTGACGAGTCCTACTTCGAGTACAACGCCTATGGCGTCTCCTCAAGCGGACCGTTGGCAACCGATCGTCCGAATACCTTCAAGGGTTATGCGTACTACCAGTTGAACGAAGGCAAGAGGGCAACCACCAACATCGGCCTCTTCCAGATGTTCTACCAGGGAACTCCGCTGAGCTCCTACATCGACGTGGGTGGCTGGCAGCAGCCTAGCTTCGCGCCGGTGTATCCGGAAGGTCGTGGCAAGTGGGCCGATATCGTCCAGGACTCGGTAACGGGCGCGATGACGGTGACTGATGTCCGTACTAACCGCACGCCTTGGTACATTCAGTCGGATGCCAGCTTCATCCAAGAGTACAAGCCGAACAAGAGCAACGAACGGCAGGTCCTCGGGTTTGAAGCGACCATCGGCAACCTGTTCAACCAGCACTCGCCCGTTTCCTACGGTACTCAGATCGATTCCGCCAATGCCGGTAGCTACCTGTCTCCAGGTGGATATCAACTCGGTGCCCCGGCGGGCTACGCAGCCTTCGAGCATCCGTATGCTTGGAAGACGTTGCTGAATACCAACACCACTACCGCGATGATCAGCCCAACGAATCCGACGGGCGCAAACCCGATCATCATGAACAGCCAATATGGCAAGGTGCTGGCTAACCAGCTTTCCCGCACCATCCGCTTGAAGGTACGTTTCACCTTCTAGTTGATTGCGCGTTGTAACCTTTCCGGGGAGCCCACAAAGCTCCCCGGTTTTTTGTGCTCCTGCCCCGCTGCTTCGAATCCATCCACCATCTCTGCCGTTTCCATTTCTGGAAGCGAGAGCTTCTGTTCCTTCCTGATTTCATATCCAGAACTGATCTTTTCGGCGCTCTCTAAGCGCTTTGCCCTACGTCGGAGCACAAAGTTGTGGCGAGTCACGTGCACATCGCTCGGGCGGTCAACGACCATTGCTAGGAGAACGATATGTCACAGTGCGGAGGAGTTAGCCGACGCAGTTACCTGCCGACAGCGGTAGAGGAATGGTTTCGTCATCACGTCCTCGTCCTAAGGTTCGTATGCTTAGGGCTTGTTCTTGTTCTTGCCTTTACGACAAGCGCCTTGTTCGCACAAAGCATCATCTCGGGCGATATTTCCGGCACCGTCACCGACCCCAGTGGTGCGGCCGTGCCGAATGCCTCGGTAACGCTCAACAGCAAGGTGACCGGGGAAGCCCGAACAACGACAACCAGCGCAACTGGTACCTACCGTTTCGCGCTGCTGCGCCCCGGTAATTATGCGGTCAGTGTTAAGCAGACGGGCTTTGCGCCAGCCACTCAGAACGTGATCGTGGCCGTCGGACAAGTGACGAGTTCCACCATTCAGCTAAAGCTCGGCTCTGAGACCCAGACGGTGGAAGTGACGACGGCCGCCCCGCTGCTGCAGACCGAAAACGCCAATATCACGACCTCGTACACCCCGACCGAAATCGAACTCACGCCGAATCCCGGCGGTGATCTCACCAACTATGCACTGACCGCACCGGGCGTTGCTTTGAGCACTGGCGGGGGCTATGGAAACTTCACGGCAAACGGGATGCCGGGAACCTCGAACCTATACACGATCAATGGCAATGACACCAACGACCCTTACAATAACCTGAACAATTCGGGAGCAAGCAATAACATGCTCGGGCAGAATGAGATTCAGGAGTTGGCCATCGTCAACAATGGCTACACGGGCCAATATGGCCGTGCCGCTGGCGCCAACATGAATTTCACCACCAAGTCCGGCGGCAACTCGTTCCACGGCAATGCCAAGTGGGACTGGAACGGCCGCTATCTGAATGCCAATGACTGGTTCAACAATTTCAGTGATACCCCCAGGCCTTTCGAGAACAGTAATCAGTGGGCTGGTTCCTTCGGCGGCCCAATCGTGAAGAACAAGCTGTTCTTCTTCTACGACAATGAAGGACTGCGCTATGTGCTACCGGGCGGCGGCTTTCCAGTCTACATTCCCACCACCGCGTTTGCGAATGCGGTGCAGGCCAACATCAATGCTGCCCAACCAGCCGAAGCGGCTCTCTATCAGAAGATGTTCGCACTCTATGCCGGCGCCCCCGGTGCTTCGCGCGCTACCTTGGATACCAATCCAGGTGGTGGGTGCGGCGATTTCGCTGGTAAACCTCTGGGAGGAGTTGCATTCGGTACCGCAGGCCAGCCCTGTATGCAGACCTTCCGCTCACTGTCCAATAACCTCAATACCGAGCGTCTTCAGGCGATCCGTATAGATTTCGAGGCCACATCGAGAGACCGCATGAATTGGCGCTACTGGCAGGATCGCGGTCAGCAGCCCTCGTTTACCGACCCCATCAACCCGGTGTTTAACGTTCCAAGTATTCAACCCCAGGATAATGGGCAGTTCACCGAAACCCACACCTTCGGTACCCATGTGGTGAATCAGTTTATCGCCTCGGGTTCCTACTATTCAGCCGTCTTCGGAGCATCGAGCCTACCGGCGGCACTCGCCGCCTTCCCAACCGAAATCGGCGGCAATTTTGTGGGCGGCAACCAGTGCACTGCGTTCGATGGCGACCTTACCTGTATGCAAGGGGTCTATGGTCCGCGGGCCATCCCAGGAGGTCGCAACGTCACCCAGTATCAGTTCGTCGATGATGTAACGTGGACGAAAGGCGCTCACGGCATCAAGTTCGGCGTCAACGTCCGGCGCATCGACTTCGCCGACTTCACCCCCTCCAACAACAAGACTGGGTACATCTCTCTCAATAGCATCACTGACCTTGTGAACGGTACTCTCTCCGCAAGCGGTGGCAGCTTCTTAAAACAGGCTTTCACCTCGGCTGTCGACTACCAAATTGCGGCCTACAGCCTAGGCCTCTACGTTCAAGACGAGTGGAGCGTCGCCCGGAATCTGAAACTCACCTTGTCCTTGCGTGTGGACCGCAACTCCAACGAAACCTGTAGGGAGAACTGCTTCGCCAGGCTCGTGAATGACTTCTCCAAGATAGGCCATGGCCTCAACATACCGTATAACCAGACGGTGGTGGCGAACCAGTCCCAGCTTTTTGCTGACCTTCAGCCCTGGGTGTGGCAGCCTCGCTTCGGCTTTGCCTATTCTCCATGGAGCGAAAAGACGGTCTTCCGTGGCGGCATCGGGCTTTTCGGTGATCTATATCCAGGGTACATCTCCCACTACACCGGGCTCGTTGACCCGCCAACATCCAGCACATTTCAAATCAACGCCACCACCACGCCTATTCCATTCCTGCCTGGAGTCCCGAATGGGGCTTTCGCACAGGCGAGCAACAATCATGCCGCTTTCGCCGCCCAGTTCCTCGGCGGAGGTACTCTAGGAAGCATTCAAGCTGTAGTGCCGTCGTTCTCGGCGCCCAACTTCTACACTGTCCCTCACCATTTCAGAAATGCAACCTACGCAGAGTGGAACTTTGCCATTCAGCAAGAACTCGACCGCAAGACCGCTTTGACCCTGAATTACGTGGGAAATCACGGCTACGACCTCATCAGCCGGAACAACGGCGCGAACGCCTTTTCACCTACCGGTTTCGGCGGCCTTCCGCTGACCGCCCCGGATCCCCGCTTCGCGCTTGTACGCGACCTCACCACCGAGGGCGTCTCCAGTTACAACGGGGTGACTGCAACCTTGGCGCGCAAGTTCACCTACGGCTTCCAGGGTTCCTTGAACTATACCTGGAGCCATGCTTTGGACGAGAACTCCAACGGCACGTTTAACGGATACAGCGCACAAACCGCAGGAGATTCGCTGCTCTACCAGATTGACCCGCTAAATCTGCGCCGCTTGAACTACGGAAATGCGGACTATGACTTCCGCCGCCTCATGTCAGTCACTTACATCTGGGAGCTTCCATTCAAGCGCAGCGGATTTATGAACCATGTGGTCGGAGGATGGTCTATCTCCGGGGCACTGTTCAAGCGTTCGGGTTCCCCGTACAGCGTGATCGACAGCCACCTCACTTCTGCCATAAGCAACGACGGCGGCGGGAGTTTCCTGGCAAGTTTCCTCGGCGGTCCCATGCCGAATTGCTCAGTAAGCTTCTCCCTGAATGTGGGATGTCTGCAAGCATCGCAGTTCCTCACCACGGCAACTCAGACAGACTTCGGAACAGTTTCCCGCAACCACTTCCGTGGGCCTGCCTACTTCAACACCGATCTTTCGGTGAAGAAGAACTTCCGGATCACGGATAGTGGGTTGACCTTCGAGATGGGAGCAAATGGCTACAACATCCTGAATCACCCGAACTTTG
The DNA here is from genome assembly GCA_964563875.1 of uncultured Acidobacteriaceae bacterium. Classification (GTDB taxonomy): domain Bacteria; phylum Acidobacteriota; class Terriglobia; order Terriglobales; family Acidobacteriaceae; genus TOLSYN. Next base: position 21,622 of record CAZLZA010000026.1, on the reverse strand, counting down.
CCAACCCAAATGACTCCATTACCAGTGGGGCATTCGGCCAGATCCAGGGCACGGTAACGCCGGCCAGCAGCCCGTATGGAAACTTCCAAGGCTCCAATGTTTCCGGTCGAGTCTTGCAACTGGAATTGCAGGTGAAGTTCTAGCTGTTTGATCTGCCGGTTTCCGAAATCAAGCGGGCGGCTCGAAAGGGCCGCCCGATTTTTTTTACCGTGTTATCCCGCTAATTCGTCCATCCTCACCACGCATCTTCAGGATAGAATCAGCTCATGCCGTTCCGTCCAATCAACAAGGGTAAGACCCCTCCGCCGGAAGAAACCTTCGAAGAAGCCGCGTATCTCAAAGCGCTCGGCGAAAAGCAGAAGCTCGTCAGCATCAAGTTGCAGGGTGGTGAAGTGGTTCGCGGCTGGATCGAGTACTACGACCGCAACATGCTGCGCCTCACCCGGGACGGCGCGCCCAACCTTTTCATCTTCAAGTCTGAGATCATGTACATCGCCGAGGGTGAAATCAAAGCTCCGCGTGTTCGCCGCAGCAAGCCCACGCCGGGGGTGGCTGCGCCGCCCGTGGCTTCGCATGACGCCCCGCTCAAGCCGGAAGCAGCCGGGTAGAATGACCACCCGCAATGCCTCCAGTTTTCTCCCGCAAGCCAGTGCCATCGCCGTTGCCGCTGGCAAGCTGCTCATGCCGTTCTTCGAGCGCCGCATCGGTTTTGAGTACAAGGGAGATGCCGATCTGGTGACCGAGGCCGACCGCGCCAGCGAGCGACTGATCGTCTCCCGCCTGCGCGCCACCTGGCCTGATCATGACATTGTCGGGGAAGAGGGTACGCGCGATATTCACGGCGGCGGCTTCCGCTGGTACGTGGATCCGCTCGACGGCACCACCAACTTTGCCCACGGCTATCCGGTCTTCTGCGTCTCCATGGGACTTGAGTACGAAGGGCACCTGCTCGCAGGCATTCTCTACGACCCCACCCGCGACGAACTCTTCGTCGCCGGGAAGGGAAGTGGCGCGACCCTCAACGGCAAGCCGATCCACGTCTCCAAAACCACCACCCTGGCCGAATCCATGCTCGGCACCGGTTTTCCCAGCCTCAAGCGCCACCAGAATCCGAATATTCACTTTTATTACCAGCTCACTCTTCGCTCGCACGGCATCCGTCGTGCTGGATCCGCCGCGCTGGATCTTGCCAACGTCGCCGCGGGACGTTACGACGGCTATTGGGAGTTCAACCTGAATCCCTGGGATACCGCAGCCGGAGTTCTTCTGGTGCAAGAAGCCGGAGGCAACGTCACCCGCTTCGACGGTTCGCCGTTTAACCTCGACAGCCGCGAAACCATGGCTTCCAACACCCTCATTCACCAGGAACTCCTAGAAAACTTTCGCGACATCTTTGCTGGCCGCGGTCTCGCAGAGCTCCCCTCGGTCATTGGCGGCAACCCCCGGCAGTAGGTCGGAATCGCCACCTGTGAAGCCTCCCAATTCTCCCCTCGGTTTTGCTACAATCATGGGTTCGCAGGGAACGTGCACCTCCAGAAGAGGATCTTCAGAAAATTATGACTTATGTGATTGCAGAACCGTGCATCGGAATCAAGGATCATTCCTGTGTGGATGCTTGTCCCGTGGATTGTATTCACCCCAAGCAGGATGAACCCGATTTTAAGACCGAGCAAATGATCTACATCGATCCGGTCGAGTGCATCGACTGTGGCGCCTGCGTTCCGGTTTGTCCCGTCTCGGCCATCTTTGCCGTCGAAGACCTGCCGAAAAAGTGGAAAGCCTACACCGAGCGCAACGCCAAGTACTTCGGGCGCTGATTTAGCCGCTCTCATGATTTGAATTCGGGTCGGACGCAAAGGCGCGCCCACGTGGTGTGCCTTTGCTTTTCCAGCCGGCAATTCCTCCTTTCGACCACTCGGCTGCCAACCAGAGTTCCTCAAACCGCATCAGTCCCTGCAACAGCCGAGGAATTCGTGTGTCCTCTCCATAGCTGAAGAATCCGCAATGGCGCATCAGCCCAACGCTCCCAGTTCGTCTGTCCAGCCGCTTCCACCCCGGGAGCCGCACCGCCGAATGGCTGCGTTCGTGCGCGGAGTCGTGGCGGGCGCAGCCGATCTCGATCCCGCCGCGGTGCTCACCGCCACCGTCGCCGGGGCCACCTTCGGATACAGCGTCGGCTGGGTCGTGCTGCTCTCCATCCCCGTGCTCTGGAGCGTCCTTTCCGTCTCCGCCCGCATTGGCCGAGACTCCCGCAAAGGGCTGGTCGAACTGGTTCGCGAGCAGTACGGACGCAACATGGCCCTCACCCTTGCCTTCGGAGTCTTCGTCGTCAACTTTGCCATGATCATCGGGGACCTGGTGGCCGTCAGCGATGCCCTCTCCATTGTTACCAATCAGTGGCGCGCCTTTTTTCTGGTGCCCTTGGCGTTCCTCGTCTGGTATATGCTCATCGTCGGCAATGCGCGCAAGAGCATGGAACGCCTGGGATTGCTCTCCCTCTTTCTCATCGCCTACGTGGTCGCCGCCTGCTTCACGGTACATTCTCCGGTTGCTCTGGCCCGCGCCATTCTTCTCCCTCAAATCGAAGCCACCTCGGCTTACTCGATGGCCGTCATTGCGGTCTTCGGTTCGCTGCTCACCCCGGATGTCATCGTCTGGCAGACCAGCTCCAAGCGCGAAATCCCCCTTAGCGCCGATCCCACGCATGAAACCGAGTCCCATGCCGGAACCTTCGTTGCCACCCTTGTCTCGCTCTCGGCCATTGTCGTTGCGGCCAGCTTCCACGTCTCCGATCCGGCGGCCATTACCACCCGCTCCGCCTCGCAGTCCTTGGCGTTTCTCGGCTCTGCCGGACCACTCTTGTTCGCGCTTGGAATCCTCGGCTCCGGCATGGTCGCCCTGCCTTTGCTCGCGGCCTCGCTCTCCTTCAGCATCTCGGAAGCCGTCGGCTGGGTTTCGGGACTCAACAAAGAGCCCTGGGAGGCGCGTTACTTCTACATCGTCATCTCCACCATCCTGCTCGTCTCCGTCATCATCTCTCTCTTCGGAGTCAACACCGTCCGCCTCCTCTACTGGTCGCAGGCCGGTGCCGGAGCATTGGTGGTTCCCATTCTCGCCTTCCTCCTGCTGTTGGGCCGCAATCGCCGGGTCGTCCAATCCTCTAACCGCCTGCGCGACGAGTTCTTCCTCTCCTTTGCGGTCCTCGCCATGTTCATTGCCAACGCTTTCTTTATCTGGACTGAATGGATTGCTCCCCATCTTGGGTAGCGATCCACCATAGCCCGCACTTTGACAGTTGATCGCTTCCTCACTGCGTGGTAGCTTCACATGTTTGGATTTTTCCGCAAACCTGAACAAATCTAAAGGAGATAGCACTATGCCACTGGTTTCGATGCGGCAATTACTGGATGAAGCCGCTAAGGGCGGTTACGGCGTTGGCGCCTTTAACGTAAACAACATGGAGCAGATCCAGGCCATCATGGAGGCCGCGCGTGAAACCCAGTCGCCGGTCATCATCCAGGCTTCGCGTGGGGCCCGCGCTTACTCCCAGGACAAGTTCCTCTACCACCTGATGCTGGCCGCCGCCGAACTCTACCCTGAAATTCCGCTGGTGATGCACCTCGACCACGGCAACAGTTTCGAAACCTGCAAGTCCGCAATCGACCTCGGCTTCACCTCGGTCATGATGGATGGCTCGCTCCTCCCCGACGGCAAAACTCCCGCCACCTTCGAGCAGAATGTCGAAGTTACCCGCGCCGTGGTCAAACTCGCCCACGAAAAAGGCGTGACCGTCGAAGGCGAAATCGGCGTACTCGGCGGCATTGAAGATGGCCACGGAGCTGGTGGCGGCGGCCTCGATCACGTCACCGATCCCGACCAGGCCGTGGAGTTCGTCAAGCAGACCGGCGTCGACGCCCTCGCCATCGCCATCGGCACCAGCCACGGTGCTTACAAATTCAGCAGCAAGCCAGACGGCTCGGTGCTCAAGATGGATGTCCTGCTCGCGATCCACCAGCGCCTGCCCAACGTGCACCTCGTAATGCACGGTTCGTCCAGCGTTCCCAAGGAATTGCAGGACGTCATCAACCAGTACGGCGGCAAGCTGAAGCCGACCTGGGGTGTCCCGGTCGAGGAGATTCAGCTCGGCATCCGCAACGGCGTCCGCAAGATCAACGTCGATACCGACAATCGCCTCGCCATCACCGGAGCCATCCGCAAGGTCTTTGCCGAGAGCCCCGAGAAGTTCGATCCGCGCGATTACATGAAGCCCGCTCGCGAAGCCATGAAGAAGGTGGTCGCCCAGCGTATGTCCCAGTTCGGCCAGGCTGGCCACGCCAGTGACTACGCGCCCATCCCAATCGAAGAGATGAAAAAGCGCTACGCCGACGCCGCCGCAACCGCCAAGTAAACCGTACCAGCCTCCACTCAGAGGAGGGCTTCGGCCCTCTTCTTTGATTTTTCTTTCTCTTCTGGCGTACGCTCCTTATAGCTGGTGGGTTCAGTACGCCCTCTTTGCTGGGGAGAAAACCTTTGATTGCACGCGAACTGATTCCTGGTGTATCCGCCGTAGGAGCCATCGACTGGGACCGCCGCTACTTTGATGAGTTGGTCCCTTTGCCTCACGGAACCACGTACAACTCCTATCTGGTCCAGGGAAGTGAAAAGACCGCGCTGATCGACACCATGTATCCCGCGCGTACTGCCGAGTACATCGCCAACCTCAAGCGCCTCAACATCCCGCATATCGATTACATCATCGCCAACCATGGCGAGCAGGATCACTCCGGCTCGATTCCTGCCGTTCTAGAGCTCTACCCGAACGCCCGTGTTGTGACCAACAAATTTTGCCGGAAGTTGATTACCGATGCGATTGATGTTGCCGCCGACCGCTTTCTCATCATCGAGAATGAAGACATCATCTCACTCGGCGACCGCACTCTGCGTTTTCTCATTACCCCGTGGGTGCATTGGCCGGACACGATGTTGACTCACCTGGTCGAAGACAACATCCTGTTTACCTGCGATCTCTTTGGCGCTCACAACGCCACCAGCGACTTGTACGCCACCGAAGTCGGGCGCACCCTCGAATCGGCGCGCCGCTATTATGCGGAAATCATGATGCCGTTCCGCCGTCACATACAAAAGTATCTCCCCATGGTGGAGAAGATCGCCCCGCGCATGATCGCGGCCAGCCACGGCCCGGTTTACAACCGTCCTGCGCTGATTCTCGATGCCTATCGCCTTTGGATTTCGGATGAACCGCTGCGCGAAGTGGTGATTCCGCATGTCTCCATGTACAGCAACACGTCCAATATGGTGCTGTACCTGGTTGACCGGCTGATTGAGCGCGGCCTCAAAGTCACCCCGTTCAATGTCGTTGATGGCGATCTGGGAGATTTGGCTTCCTCGCTGGTCACGGCCTCGACGCTGGTTGTCGCCGCCTCCACCGTACTTGGCGGCCCGCACCCGTCCTGTGTCGGAGCGCTGAACCTAGCCAATATCCTCAAACCGAAGACCCGGTTCTTGACGACCATCGGCTCCTATGGATGGGGCAGTGACATCGCCAAAAAAATACAGGCTCTTATGCCGAATCTGGAGGCCAGGGTTCTCCCTCCAGTACTCGTCAAGGGTCGTGCGATTGAAGAAGATTTGAAGGAACTGGATCGTCTTGCCAATGAGATCTACGAGTGCAACGAGGAGTTGACGGCACAATCCGTCGCGGCGGTTTAGGTTTTCCAACCAAAAAAGGCGCGGGCTATTGTCCGCGCCTTTTTTCCGATACTCTCATTTACACGCCGTAGATCGGATACCACGGCGACGCTGCCTTCAGTCCGGCGTTCACATTTTCGATATTCTTCACACCTTCCACTTCCAGCCATTCCCGGAAGGCCTTCAACCCCTTCTCCGCGAAGATCGGCACGCCATCGGCCCACGTAGCGCGGCCGCAGAGCACTCCGTTGTACTTCACTCCGGTTTCGCCCACTAACTCCAAAGTCTCGGAGAACTCAGCGTTGCTCACTCCCGCCGAGAGATAAATGAAAGGCTTGTTGGTAGCTTCGGACGACTTGCGGAAGTACTCCATGGCTTCGGCCTTCGTGTAGGCCTTCTCGCCCTTGAAGCTCTTCGTGCCTTCCACGAACTTCATGTTGACCGGAACCTCCAGCTTCAGCACGTCGACGTGGTACTGCGGCTTGCTGAACTCGCGCATGTAGGCCTGCACGATCTCTGGTTTCTTCTTGGCATACGCCAGACCCTTCTCGTCCATCCCCTCTTCATAGCCGATGAGTTCGAGGAAGAATGGAATGTCATTGGCCACGCATTCGTCGCCAATCCGTTCGGTCCATGCCTGTTTGTGATCGTTGATGTGCTTCGGGTCGCCGGGTGCGTAGTAAAGAAGAATTTTAATGCAGTTGGCGCCTGCTTCCTTCAACCGGTGCACGCTCCACAGGTCCAGCAGATCGGGAAGCCGTCCCGCAACCTGCTTGTCGTAGCCGGTCTTTTCGTAGGCCAGCAGCAGTCCGGCCTTGGGATTGCGCGCCTTGGCCGCCGGTAGTCCCCATTCGGGGTCCAGCAATATAGCGCTCGCGTAGCGGGTCAGCACCTCGCTTACCGCAATCTTAAAGTCGATTAAGTCCTGTTCGGATGCCTTCGGACCAAGAGCCTTCTTCAAAGACCCGCGCTGATCCATGGCTGCGGCGGCAATCACGCCCCGCTCGTTGGAAACCGCTTTCAATCCAGCTAATTTTCCGGGAGTAAGTTTCACGTTCGTCCTCCTCCAACTCTCAGATGCTCGCCCTCTGCGGCGCGACCGCATAAGGCCCCGCCTGAGCCCCAACAACTCTATCGCAATCCGCGCGCCTGTGCACACTAATGCCCGCCCAGGGTAGTGGTGCTGTTCGATTTTCACGGCGAAAATCAATCAAAAAAGTGGATTCAGAACTTGGCATGGGCCGTTGCTCATTATTTTATTTTTAGCCTTCCATTCTTCCCGTGCTTGCTGTAATTGTTTTCGAGTTTCTGGCGGCAATGACTCCATCTGTTTCCGTTCCAACTCGGCGATGGATTTATCGAACTCCCGTTTCATAGCTTCCACGCGAGAATTGAATTCCTTTTGTCCGGGTGGACTCACGAATACCGCTGGTGGATACAGCCCAACCCTCACCTTTATCCCGTCTGGTGGAATATCGTTACCAGGAGCGGCCCATCCCTCTCTTGCTTGCCAGTTATATGAATGGAGGAAATCTAATAGAGCATTAACAGCCTCCATTGATTTAATGTGGTTGTCCCAGTCCCGCCCAAGATCTTTTGGAGAGTTCTGTTCATTGGCCCGCCTAAAATACGCCTGGACTTCTACACCGTCCTCAATTCCATCCAAGGGAGACACCCTGGCAATCTTCCACCCCGCGCGTTCAAGCGTTTCTTTTATGTTGAGAGCTGCCCTTTTAGCTTCGGCGTCGGGTATGAATTCGATAATTGCTTGGTGTCCAGTAAAAGGTTTTAAGGGATCGACGCTGGTCTTAGTATTGCCCACCGACCAAGAAGGTATAACCCTCGGCGCGTTGCAAATCGCCAAATTTATTAATGACTTTTCCAATTCGGCTCGCTTAGCCTCAACTGCTTCCAAGTGCGTCTTAGTTGCAGCTAATTGCTGGCCTAAGTCCTTAGCTTGGCTCTCCACGTCATCTGCCTCTGTTTTCGCTTTGCCAGCGGCTAGACTAGCGGCATTCGCGGACCCTTGGGCGCGAGATGAGGCATCGGCTGCGCCCTTCGCGGAATCCTTTGCATCGCCAGATTCTTTAGAGAGGAGTGCGGCACGGAGATCATTGGCCTTTCTGATCTCGGTCTCTACTCTGCCAATTTGGGCACCTACGTACAGTTCACCAGCGACTCCAATTGCAACAAATGCCGCCCCAAGCAATTCCAACACGAACAGTACTTTACTAGGTTTTCCTGGCGGAAGTATTTCTCCACGCTTGAAGCCACATAGCTCTTTAACGTACTCCCAGACTACAAAGGCCACTTCGAGCACGACACCAACGACCACAAGGAATGTCCAGAAATTTAACCAATGGTCGAGCGAAGAGCGCGACATGTCGAGGTTGTCGAGTAGCGTTTTGAGAGCCGATTCGTCCATTGAGAAACTCCGCGCCCATCAGGAATTAGCAACCAGAAGTTACCTAATCGCGCCGCCGCGCGCGGCTCTTATGACTTACAGTTTCACGCCCGCGGCCGCCAGCACCTCGCACTGCCGCCCCACCAATTCGGCGATGCCTATGCGGGCTAGCAATGTCATCTGCGCCAGCTGCTCATCGCTGAAGGGCTCGTGCTCGGCGGTCGCCTGGATCTCAATAAACTTATTGCTGCCGGTCAGTACGTAATTCATGTCCACGGCGGCGCGCGAATCTTCTTCGTATGCCAGGTCAAGCATCGGCTCACCGTCCACAATGCCGACGCTGATGGCGGCGACCGTGTCCTTCAAGGGAAGCCGCTTCAGCGTTCCCGACGCCACCAGCTTCTGCATCGCCAGAGCCATCGCCACAAAGCCGCCGGTGATCGACGCGGTGCGCGTTCCGCCGTCGGCTTGAATCACGTCGCAATCAATCCACAGAGTGCGCTCGCCAAGCTTCACCGTATCGACAATGGCGCGCATCGAGCGCCCGATCAGTCGCTGAATCTCCTGCGTGCGTCCGCCTTGCTTGCCCTTGGAGGCTTCCCGCGCGGTACGCGTCAGGGTGGCGCGCGGCAGCATACCGTACTCGCTGGTGACCCAGCCCTTGCCCTGATTGCGCATCCATCCCGGAACGCTCTCTTCGATGGTCGCAGTGCAGATGACCCGTGTGTTCCCCACCTCGATCAGGCATGAGCCTTCGGCGGTGCGAATGAATTCGGGAGTTAACTTCAGCTCGCGTATTTGGTCCAGAGCGCGATTGTCAGAACGAAAAATCATCTTGGCTTCCTTACTTTTTAAGGCGTCCTCGGCTGCGGCGCCCGGTCTGATTTGCGGCAACGATGTACTTAAACAACGATGTACTTATATGCTAATGGCTCAAGATAAAACTATGGCGTCCAAGGCAATGGTTTTATGGACGATTGACGAACTACGCATTTCCGCATCAAAAATGTTGATTGAGATGACAATCGTTTGCCCGTTTTAACGCCCAGTGTCGAGATCGGCGCGCTCCACGTCTTCGACCGCAAAGCCGAGAAAGACCGGAGCCTGTTTGCGAAATTTTTCCACCGAGTCGGTCACGAAAAATTTGTAGCCCGGCTCACCGCCGGTAAGGTTGTGGCCGTCGAGATGGCGCAAGAGCGCGCGCGCGGTGGCCTCGGCGGAATCGACAATCCCGATGCGCTGCGGAACCACTCGCCGCAACAACTGGCGGAGCAGAGGATAGTGGGTGCAGCCGAGCACCAATACATCGACATTTGCCGATGCATTGCGCAACGCCTCGATCGTGTAGATGCGCGCCACCTGCTCGGTCACTGGATTTTCGATCCAGCCTTCTTCGACGAGCGGCACCAGCAGCGGGCACGCTTTCTCAAGCGTAGCAAAGCCGCGCCGGGCCAGGGCGCGCTGATAGGCGTGGCTCGAACAGGTTGCCTCGGTGGCAAAGACCAGAGCTTCGCGGCTCTTCGAGATGGCCGCCGCCGCGTCCGCTCCCGGTTCGATCACCCCGATCACCGGCACTGACACTGACGACTTCACGTCATAGAGCGCCAGGGCCGAGGCCGTGTTGCAACCGATCACGAGCAGGTCGATGCCGCGCGCTGCGAGGAAGCGCGCCGCCAACGAAGCGTAGCGCGCTACGAACTCCTGCGACTTGGTTCCGTAGGGAAGGCGCGCGGTATCGCCAAAGAAAAGATAGTCGGCGTTGGGTACCAGACGGGTGATGGCGCGGAGGACCGTAAGTCCGCCGACGCCGGAGTCAAAGACCCCGATGGTAGGGCGATGTAAGTTGGCAGCCACTTGAATCAATGTAGCGCAAAAGAGGGAAGCGCGGCGAGAGTTGGTGCGTCAACCACGTCCGATAACCCCACATTCGCCATCTGCGCGGACGTGGCCACCCGCGGCTGCTGGCAAATGTGGAGAGCTCACCGGACTATGCGCTGACGTTCAGTCCGGAACTGCTCGCCGAAGTACTGCCGGACGAATTCGTACTTTGAGTCAGGCTAGCCAGTACAGCTTGCAACACCTGCGCGTCAGAGCTGCTGCCGGAGTCTTGCGCGCGGTGATGATGTTGCGCGCCGGATGCGCTTTGCGCGTCCTGCGTCAACCGCGTGAACGCTTGCTGCGCGCCAGCCAGATTGCCGGATTGCAGAGCTGAGCCAAGTGTCTGGAAATCCTGCGCCAAATCGCCCGAGGTACTGCTGGCAGCACTGGCGCAGGAAGCGGCGCTCGATGTACTGGTGAGCTCTGCCACAGCGGTGCTCGATGTGCTGCTGCTCGACGTGCTCGTATCCGCTGTGCTGGTGCCCCCGGTTGAACTCGTGCTCGATGTGGAACCGCTTACCAACACCAATACCTCAATTTCCGAGCTGCCGCCTGAACTGCCGGAGGACTTTGCATGATTGTGGTGGTGCCCTCCGCTGTTCTGCATATCCTGAGCAACCTGAGAGTAAGCTTGCTGCGCGCTGCTGAGATCGCCGGACTGCAGATCCTGGCTCAGGGTCTGGAAATCCTGTTCCAGCTTTGCCAACTTCGATTGCGCGCCGGTCGTCGAGGAGGCCAATGCCGAAGTTGCGGCGGATGTGGGAGCAGAAGCCGAAGACAGAGCGTCCTGCGAGAGAGTGACAAAATCCTGCTGGGCTGCCGAGATATTGCCGCTTTTCAGATCGGTGCCGAGCTGCTTGAAGTCAGCGAGAAACTGCTGAGCGCTGGCAAGCAGCGTGTCGAGTTGTGAGAGGTTGGCTGAGATTCCGGAGGTGGACATCGGTGAGTCTCCCTTCAGCCCTTCCGCGCATTAGTGGTCTGCCAGACGGGCCGCATGGATTCTTTATCGGCGGGGTTCTCCAGTCACTTTATCCCTCTGTGTTTTTTCTTCGGACAGGACGAATGTGCCGCTAGAGTATCCGCGAGGCGAGCGTGGACGCGGAAATCCGCCGTATACAATATAAACTCCGACCAAAGTCATCGCCATTTGCTAACTCATTCATGCAGAACAACCTATAAGATTGCGAGCCGGAATTAAACTGTTGCTTTTTCCGGTTTTCTGCATCTATACTTACATTGGCGACTGAAAAGGTCGGAGATTCCTGACATTCATGCTGAAACTCACCAAGAAGGCCGACTACGGATTGATCGCAGTGCGCCACTTGGCCGAGCACGCCGAACTGGGCGCCTGCAGCGCCAAGGATCTTGCGGAGATTTATGGATTACCACAGGAGGCTTTGGCGAAGATCTTACAGCGGCTGGTGCGGAGCAAGTTGCTGATCTCGCAGCAGGGAACGAATGGCGGGTACGTGCTTTCGCGCGACCCCAGGGAGATCAGCGCGCTGGAAGTGATCCGGGCAATTGAGGGGCCGCTGTTCATTACCTCCTGCAATAACCTGGAAAAGGCTTGCAGCCAGAGTTCGAAATGTACGGTGCGGGGGCCGTTGCAGAAGGTGAGCCGCACGATTGAAGAAGTGCTCAGCAAGCTGACGGTTTGGGAGTTGCGCGAAGGCACGGGGGATTCCGATCCTGTGGTGTCCGCCGAAAGCATGGAGAGCGAACTGGTCAGGATCGAAGTTTCTGGAGGGAATTATGGCAAGTGACGAGGCAGTAAAGCTACCAATTTATATGGACAACCATGCCACTACGCGGACCGATCCGCGGGTGCTTGAGGCGATGCTGCCTTATTTTGGCGAGATCTATGGCAATGCGGCCAGCCGTAATCATGAGTTCGGCTGGATCGCTGAGCAGGCGGTGGATGCAGGCCGCGAGCAGGTCGCCAAACTGATTGGGGCAACCGCAAAAGAGATCGTCATTACCTCCGGAGCGACCGAATGCAACAACCTCGCGATCAAGGGTGTGGCCGAGATGTATCGCGAGAAGGGCAATCACATTATCACCGAGGTCACCGAGCACAAGTGCGTGCTGGACACCTGCAAGCGGCTGGAGAAACACGGATTTCGCGTAACCTATCTTCCGGTGAAGACTGACGGGCTGATCGATCTGAATCAGTTGAGCGACGCGATGACGGACGACACGATCCTGGTTTCGATCATGGCGGCGAATAACGAGATTGGAATTCTGCAGCCGATTCGCGAAATCGGAAAGCTCTGTCATGAGAAGGGCGTGTTGTTCCACAGCGACGCGGCGCAGGCGGCGGGCAAGGTTCCGTTCAACGTGATTGAAGACAACGTTGACCTGGCCTCGATCTCGGCGCACAAGATTTACGGGCCCAAGGGCGTGGGCGCACTGTATGTCCGGCGGCGCAATCCGCGGGTGCAACTGGTGGCGCAGATGGACGGCGGCGGGCACGAGCGTGGCATGCGCAGCGGCACACTGAATGTTCCGGGAATTGTGGGACTGGGAAAGGCATGCGAAATCGCACAGCAGGATATGGCCGAGGAATCCAAGCGTCTGCTGGCTATGCGGGAGAGTTTGCGGGAACAGATCACATCGCAACTCGACGAGGTTTATATCAACGGCAGTATGGAGCATCGTCTGCCGGGCAGCTTGAACATCAGCTTTGCCTATGTGGAAGGCGAATCGCTACTGATGGGGATTAGCGACATTGCGGTTTCGAGCGGGTCGGCCTGCACCTCGGCTACCCTGGAACCGAGCTATGTGCTGAAGGCTTTGGGCGCGGGCGATGAGTTGGCACACAGCTCGATACGTTTCGGGCTGGGGCGCTTTAACACGCAGGCCGAGGTCAATTACGTGGCGACGAAGATTGTGGACGTAGTCAAGCGTCTGCGGGAACTTTCGCCGCTCTACGAGATGCACAAGGAAGGCATTGATCTTTCGAAGGTGAAGTGGGCCGCTGAACCGGTGAACCACTAAGCAGCAGATATGGGGCACCCTCGGTAAGGAAGTTTCGGATTTCGTAAGGGATCGCGAATGTATTAAGGAGAACAAGGAATGGCTTACAGCGAAAAAGTACTGGATCACTACACTCATCCGCGCAACGTTGGCACCATGGACAAGAACGCCGATGAGGTTGGTACTGGGCTGGTGGGCGCTCCGGAGTGCGGCGACGTTATGAAGCTGCAGATCAAGGTGAATCCGGAGACTAAGATCATTGAGGACGCGAAGTTCAAGACCTTCGGTTGCGGGTCGGCGATTGCTTCCTCGTCACTGGCGACGGAATGGGTGAAGGGTAAGACGGTGGATGAGGCTCTGCAGATCCGGAACACGGACATCGTAAAAGAGCTCTCGCTGCCGCCGGTGAAAATTCACTGCTCGGTACTGGCGGAAGATGCAATTCGTGCTGCCATCTCCGACTGGAAGAAGAAGAATAACTAACGGAACGCGATTGATCGACTGGGCAGGAGCCCATATTCATGACGACGACAGAACAGAAAACGACAACCCAAGGAATCAAGATAACAGACAAGGCGCTGGATCACATCCGGACGGCGATGCAGAAGGAAGGCATCGCTTCGGAGCAGGGTGGATTGCGGCTGGGAGTGCAAGGCGGCGGGTGCTCCGGCCTGTCTTACAATATTCGTTTTGACACCCAACCGCGCGAACGCGACCGTGTCTTCGAGTATGGCGATGTGCGCGTATTCGTCGATCCGAAGTCGTTCATTTACCTGAACGGCATGACCGTGGAATGGGAAGAGACGCTGATGCACCGGGGCTTTGTCTTCCAGAATCCGAATGCGAAGAAGAGCTGCGGCTGCGGCACCAGCTTCTCCTAACCGGAGCGAAAGGGAGACAAATTGAGCGATCAACCGAATGCGGCGTTGCAGGTGACGGATGACGATGGGCATCACCATCACCGTTGCTGGTCGTGCGGCGATATGCGGGCCGAACATTTCTGCGGCGAGTGCGGGCATGTGCAGCCCGCCGAACCGACGGATTTTTTCTCTTTCTTCGGATTGCCACGCAGGCTGCAATTGGATGAGTCGGCGCTGGAACGCGAGTTCTACACGCTGAGCCGCAAGTTGCATCCGGACGTGTATTCGCGCGCCAGTGCGCGGGAGCAGGCGTGGAGTCTGGAGAAAACCTCGCAGCTGAACGACGCCTATCGAACCTTGAAGGACGCGATCTCCCGCACCGAATACCTGCTAAAGATTGAAGGCATTCAGCTGGATGAGCAGAGCAAGAACGCGACCGAAAAGGCGCGTGCTTCAGGCGTGGACAAGCGGCAGACAGTTCCGGCGGAGTTGCTGGAAGAATCCTTTGAGCTGAATATGCTGCTCGAAGAAGCGAAGATGGGCGACATCGACGACAGCTTGCGCACCCAGTTGATTGCGACTCGCGCGGGGCTGATGGCTCGCCTGAAAACTATGCAGGATGAGCTACACGCTGCCTGGAAGCAGTGGGATGGCGGAGACTCAGAGGCTACGGCACTGATGGTGGATGTATTGAATCGCCGCGGCTATCTGCGCAACCTTGTACGTGACATTGATGAAGTACTGAAATAATTTTGACCTCATAAGAATAAAAATGGCAGACGACAGAGTTGTAGGAATCGACCTCGGTACTACCAATTCGCTTGTGGCCTACATGGGCTCCGGGCCCTCGCTCGCGCATCCCGACGCGTCGGGCAAATCCGTGTTCATTCTTCCCGGGGAAGACGGTTCGAACCTTGTTCCCTCGGTGGTGGCCGTGGACCGCGATAACCATATGCTGGTGGGCAATGCCGCACGCGAGGTACTGTTGAACTCGCCGGAGCGCGCCGTTTACAGCGTGAAGCGGTTAATGGGCCGCGGCGTAGAAGACGTGCGGGAGGAACTGAAGCTGTTTCCGTTCCACCTTGCCGAAGATCTCATGCCGGGTGAGGTGCTGCGCATCCATCTGGGCGAGCGTACCTATACCCCACCGGAAATTTCAGCGCAAATTCTGCGGCAACTGAAACGCAATGCAGAGCGCTTTTTCGGCGCCCCGGTAAAGCAGGCTGTGATTACCGTGCCGGCATATTTCAACGACGCCCAACGGCAGGCGACCAAGGATGCGGGACGGATCGCGGGCCTGGAGGTGCTTCGGCTGGTAAACGAGCCGACGGCAGCCTCTCTGGCGTATGGGCTGGACCGGAAGCAGAACGGAACGATCGCGGTGTATGACTTCGGCGGCGGCACGTTCGATGTTTCCATTCTGAAATTGAAGGATGGCATCTTCGAAGTGATTGCCACGAATGGCGACACGCATCTCGGTGGCGACGATATCGACAACCTGCTGATTGCAGTTGCGGTCGAGGACATTGCCGGCGACCTGGGAGTCGATGCACGTCAGCATCCTGAGATAGTTCAGCGGCTGCGCAACGCGGTGATCGAGGCGAAGATCGCACTCTCTTCGCGGGAGACGGCGGAGATCGAATTAGCGCTGCCGGAGGGCAAGGTGTATCAGCGCAAAATCACGCGCGAGATGTTCGAACAGATGGTGCAACCGATTGTGGAGCGCACCCTGGGCCCGTGCCGGCAGGCTCTGAAGGATGCAGATCTGACCGTAGAGCAGGTGGACGAAGTGGTGCTGGTGGGTGGATCGACCCGCATCCCTCTGGTGCGGCGGAAGGTGGAGGAACTGTTTGCGCGCAAGGCTCACACCGAACTCAATCCCGACGAAGTGGTGGCGCTGGGCGCAGCCGTGCAGGCGAATATTCTGGCGGGCGGCTCGGCAGAGACCCAGGATATGCTGCTGCTGGATGTGACGCCGCTCTCCCTGGGCATTGAAGCGCTGGGCGGAGTTACGGCCAAGATCATTCATCGCAATTCGACAATTCCGGCGAGCGCGACTGAGCACTTTACCACCGGAGTTGAGGGTCAGGTATCAGTGGCAATTCACGTACTGCAAGGCGAGCGCGAACTGGCCAAGGATTGCCGGTCGCTGGCACGCTTTGACCTGAAGGGAATTCCGCCAATGCCGGCAGGTTTTCCCCGCATCGAGGTGCGCTTCCTGATTGACGCCAACGGAATTCTGCATGTTTCCGCACGCGAGCAGCGCAGTGGCAAGGAAGCTGAGATCAAGGTGCAGCCCAGCTACGGCCTGACCGACGAGCAGGTGGAAAACATGATCCTGGACTCGTACGACAACGCCGAACAGGATCTGGCAGAACGGCAGTTGATTGAGGCGCGCAACGAGGCGGAGACGATTCTGACCGCGCTGGCCAAGGGGCGCAACAATGAGGCTTGGGAGCAGTTGATCCCCTCCGAGCAAGTCAAGGTGGACGAACTCGAGTCCAATCTTCGGCGAGCCATGGAGGGCACGGACTACGAGGACATCCGGGAGTCGATCGATGAACTGAACGAGGCAACGATGCACTTGGCGGAATTGATGATGGATGCCGCCGTGGGCGGAGCTCTGCGCGGCAAGAATATGCAGACTACGGACATGGGCGAGGGGCCGGAGTCATCGCATCCGATTGGCAAAGCTGAGTTCAGCTAACCGAAAGATCGATACCCGCTATCGGTAACCAGAATAGGACAAACGATGTTAGAGGTGAAGATCGATCCCGCCGAGAGCAAGCCTGCATTGGGGGCGAACACAGTTCGCCTCACCTTCCTGCCCAGTGGACAGAGCGTAGAATTCGAGGCAGGCAAGCTGCCCTATCAGGAGCACGGTAAGCGGCAATCCATTCTGGATGTGGCGATGAACTTCGGCATCCACCTGGAGCACGCCTGCGGTGGAAATTGCGCGTGCACCACCTGCCATGTGGTGGTGAAGAAGGGCAAGCAACTGCTTTGCGAGTGCAGCGAAGAAGAGGCGGACCGGTTGGACACGGCCGCAGATCTGCAACTGAACTCAAGGCTGGGCTGCATGGCAATTATCGAGAAACCGGGCGAAGTGGTGGTCGAAATTCCCTCATGGAATCGCAACTACATCTGCGAGGGCGGCGGCAGTACGCTATAGGAACGGGCAATGAAGTGGCTGGTGTGCGGTCTGCTGGCGACTGAAGCGCTGCTGGTGGTGTGGGTGCTGGCACAGGCACTGGTAAGCGACCTCTCGTTACTGCTGCTGGCGTGCAATTCCATGCTGCTGATCTGGAGCGCTTCGCGATTGCGCGGAAGACCTTCCTGTTGCCGATGATTGCGGAGGAACGATGAATGAACTGAACTGGGGTGACTCGGAAGATATCGGAATCGAACTCTATGAGAAGTTTCCTCAGACCGATCCGCTCACGATCCGTTTTACGGAATTGCACAAGATGGTGGTTGAGTTAAAAAGTTTTTCCGATGACGCGCAAGCCTCAAGCGAGCCCAAACTCGAAGCAATCCAGATGGCCTGGTATGAGGAATGGAAAGACAATCAGTAGTAACCATCCATAACATGCTTCGATTCGCTTAGTGCCCGCTTGCCTGGATTCCGAATCAATCGTGCACCTCATTTCCGGGCAGCGGGCGGCCTTATCTTGGTTTTCGCCAGAATCCTGAAACGGGACAATCTTCTATTTGTTGAAATACTAGGGCTTATCAGCTTCGGAAAGCTAAAAGCAGGGTGCGACTCTCGCTTAAACGGGCGGCTTGGGAGGATCATTAATCAGATAGACGGAGGGGAGTGCTGGAGAGTAGCCAGAGAATTAAGCGCCTTCGAGAACGATGCAGAGGAGAATGATGCATTTCATGGATGATGACAGCTTCATTCCGGAGGACGATATGCCGGAGGAATGGCTGGCTCAAGTTTTTGAAGTTGCCGCACTGAAATCACAAAACGAGCAAACGCCGAACCACGGTTGCCGCGCTACTCAACGGCAGATTCTGGAGATCTCTTGTCGCCAGGGTCGGGCCTGATAGAAATAGTGGTGCGCTCGAACAATCTCACGGTATATACAGGACAGGGTTGCCGGAGGTTAGAATGGTGATCCGAATAAAAGGAGAGCCGCAGATGGCTAAGGGCAGAAAAGCGACTGCAACAGATGCAGAGCTCTGCATGAAGCTTTACAATTTGCGCCGTGAAGCAGAAATGCGCAAGGCGCGTGACTTCGTCAACTTTCAATTTCAACCTAAGTCAGCCGATGACGTTCTCAAACTCGTACAGGCGATAGGGACGCAGGAGAACGCTTGGGCAAGGCAGGTATTTTCCTTCTGGGAGAATGCGGCCTCTCTTGTTCTGAACGATGTAGTCCACCCTGATCTATTCTTCACATGGAATGGCGAGATGGTGTTCGTCTATGCCAAGCTCAAGCCTTTCTTGAAGGAAGTGCGGCAAGAGATGGATAATCCTACTTTTTTCGCCGGCGTAGAGAAAGCGGTGACCGGTTCGCCGGAGATGCGCAAGAAGGTGGAGATGATCCAGAAACGGCTGGCTAAGATGGCCGAGAAGGCGCAAGCCGCCAAGTCGTTATAATGGCGGGCTCTGTCCGCCATCAACCAGAGTTAAAGATCGTTTAGCCATGCCTCCCCACACCATAACTCCGCGTGCGGAATTGCATACCCACCTCGGCGGTGCCGTCGATCCGCCGGTTCTCTGGTCGATTGCGCACCGCCAGGGGATACGCCTACCCACGAAGGACTACTGGGAATTTGAGGCCATGGTCACCATGGGGGAACGGGAGCGCAACCGTGATCTCAAGGAGATGCACGAGCGCTTTTACCGCTGGACGGAGCTGATCCAGTCTTCGCCCGAGGCCATGCAGGATTCGGTGGCCAGCGTCATCGGCGGCGGATACCGCAAGTGCAATCTGGTGCTGCAGGAATTGCGCTTCAACCCGATGTTCCGCAACCGTCGCGGAGAACGGGACCTGGATCACATCATCAACGCGGCTCGCTGGGGACTGGAGCGGGCTTTGATCGAGTACCCGAATGTGAAGGCCGGACTCATTCTGATGATGGACCGCACCCTCACCCGGGAGCAGAACGAAATCATCGTAGAAAAAGCGATCAAGTATGTCGGCAAGGGAATTATTGGGATCGATTTGGCGGGGCCCGATCGGCGCGGGTTTTCCATGGCAAGCCACGCCCCGCTGTTCTGGCGGGCCAAGGAGGCGGGTCTGGGCATCACGCTTCATAGCGGCGAAACCGGCGATCCGGACGAGTTGCGTTACGTGGTGAACAAGATCGTGCCGCACCGCATCGGGCACGGGATCATCGCCGCGCGCGATCCTAAGCTCATGGAGGAAATCGTCGCTGCCAAGATCACGCTAGAACTCTGCCCCACCTCCAATCTGAAGAACAGCATGGTTCGCAGTGCCCGGGAGCTAAAGGCGATCATTCGCAAACTAGTAGACCACGGCGTTTCCATCACGGTGAATACCGATGGCCCGGAGCTATACCACACCAACGTTTACAAGGAGCAGCGGTTCCTTATCGACATCGGCGCACTGTCAGAGAAGGAAATGACACGGTGCAACAAGCAGGCTTTTCAGGCAAGCTTCCTGCATTCGTAAGCGGTGGCGCGACGTGTCAGACCGGCATTTGCCGAGCGGGGTTCAAGGTTTATCGGGCGCAGTGCTTCGAGACAATGCCGCGGGCGGCGATGGCGGGAAACGGGTTTCGGCGGTGCCGTGACGCCCAGCGCCGACGGCCGGGGTTGCGGAGTCAGAGATGGTGACAACCGCCTCAGAGCTTTCTACGGATACAGCCCTTGCTGATGTGTCACGCAAACCAGTCTGGTCAATTCGCAATCTCGAACGCCCCGGGGCTTTGCTCATAAACGAGAGCGTAAAAACAACTCCGCTCCCGGAGATTCCAGGAGCGGACGAGGGCCGTGAGATAGAAGCAGTTATCCGGCCGGTTGTAGAATCCACGCGCTGAACCAGCGCGGCAGCCTGCCCATCGCGATCAAACAGGCCTCCCATTTTGACAGTAATTAGCTGCAGTTTCTGCGGGTCGTAAAGAATCTGAAGCGGCAACGACGAGAGATTCCTGGCGTCTGCCAAGACTACGTTCACGTCAAAAGTCGCTCCCACTTTCTGATTCATAATCGGGGGGCTGAAACTGATCAGCGCTTTGCCCGACACAGGCTGCTGAGTATTAATCCGCGTGCTGCTTGGGGAATTACTGCCGCGTAAAGACCCGAATCGAACCCGCGAGGTGAACCATGCTGCCGCGACAATAATCACGAGCAACGCAGCCACGACGCCGACCACGAACGCCCGGGAGCGATTGCTGGATTCAGGGTAGGCTGCAGAATGCGCCGAGGCGGGTTTCTCGGCTCCGATTGTCTCGATGGCAGTGGCCGCGGGTGACCCTCGTTCTAGTTCGACCCGAGTGTTGTTGCCGGTCTCCTCCTGGACCGCCTCGGCTAGAATGCTCACCAACGGCTGCAACTGCTGGACATGGCGCTCGTCGAAATGGTTTGTGTCTTGTGAGAATATCTCCAGCAGCCCCACCAGTTCGTCCGCAAGCGCGATGGGGACAGCGACGAGCGAGCATATATTCATCTGCTGGGCGGCAGCCGCATTGGCCCGCGAGTCCGACCGAAGATCGTTACAGAGGACCGCTGCGCCCGTGCGCAGGCTGTAGCCCGAGACTCCACTACCGGGACCAAGCTGTGCTCCCAGGTCCGGAGCGCTTCCAACACTTGCACGACATTGCATGGCGCGGCGGTCTCCGAGGGCAATTGCTGCTCCGGTCGCACCGGTGAGGGCCATGGCACTGCATGCGAACAGGTGCAAGGTCGTGTCAAACTCGCTTGCGCTGGATCCGCTTCTATTGGCAGAGAGCGGCGGAGAGGAAACTGAATCGCCCGGCGAGCGATATCGCTGGACCCACTGGCGCAATTGCGCCAGGGTGTTCAATGGGGGAAGAAAGCGAATACCGGCAACTCCTCCCTGCTTTTGCCATTGCACCAGCCCTCGACCGGCAGAGGTAGAGAATTTTGGAAGAGAAAGCTGGATTTCCGTAATTTGCCCGTCGACGAGAGGGCGGAATGTCTGGACAGCCATACCCCCTTTGCTGAGATTGAGAACGATGCCGTGAGTCCTGAGGGCAGGACTTTCCGAGACCAATTCAACAACCAGCAATTGGCCCGTAAGGAGTGCATCGCGGCTTTCGCAACGCTGTTCAGCACCGGCGTGTGACACCTTCATCTCGATCCCACCCCGTTTCTTAAGGGAACTGACGTGTGGCGTTAGGGCCTGCGGTAATCTCCGTCACACGAGCTTCGCGAGATTCAGATAAGGTTCCGGCCGGTGCCAAGGGGCGTCCGTAAGTTTCACCATCCTCCGACACAAGCCGCAAGGCAATGCGCAGGGCGTCAACTTCGGATTGGATCTGCTGCAACTCCAGCTCTTTTTGCCGCAGCACCTCGACGAGGCTCTTCATGCTCCACCTGCCACCGACGCACCAGCGCACTTATGCGATTGATTGTGATCACCTTTCATAGTTCCCCTTATCCAGAATTGGATGCTTGCGCTGGCGGTCCGGAGCAACCAAAGCGGAAATATCTGCCAAAAACGTAAGACCGGCATCTGAATGCACGGCCTGAGCAACTCGGGAGCCTGACTGCCACGAGGAGATCTTAAAGCCGCTCCACGAGGAGGTAAGAAAAATGATGGGATAAGAACGAAGGCTTCAGCGGACTCGGTATTCTTTG
>CAZLZA010000025.1:0-61900 GCA_964563875.1 uncultured Acidobacteriaceae bacterium | reverse complement strand
ACTGTCTGGAGTCTCCCGATATCTCTGGTATAAAGATCGTAAACAGGCTCTTAGAGTTGAGACAAAGGTTATCACTGATGAGCCAGACATTGAAATCAGTACGGGGGACGCGGGATCTTTTGTCGCCGGAGACGGCGCTTAGGAAATCGCGTTGAGGCGAACCTGACGGACTGCCATAATATTTCACATCAAATGCTGCCGAACCATCATAAAATGTCATAAAATGAAGGTATGCCGATGACCTCTCTCAACATTTCGCTGCCGGACCCGCTGAAAGCCTATGTGGAAGGCCGGGTTGCCTCCGGCGATTTTGGCACGCCAAGCGAGTTCGTCCGCAACCTGATCCGCCAGGACAAGGAACAGCGGCGTGCGTTGCTGGAGACGGAATTGATCGAAGCGCTTCAGGGGGAAGCGTTGTCCATTTCGCTAGATGAGTTGAAAGGGCGCACTCTTGTCTCGCTGCTGCGGGAGAAGCTGGGCCGCCCGTGATCGATATACGCTTCTCCCCGGCTGCTTACCAGTCGATTCTCGACCAGGCGGACTATTATCGCCTGACTTTGGATCAAGATTTGGTCGATCGGTGGGAGTTGGCCGTCGATCTAGCAATCAATTCCTTGCTGAGTTTTCCGGAGCGTGGAGCGCCTTGCCGCTTTCGCTCACCGGCGCTGGCCGGATTGCGTTGGATCTTCGTTCCCGGCTTCCCCAAGCACATGGTCTTTTATCGCTATCTGCCGCAAGAGCAACTCCTGCTGATAGTCAAGGTGGCGCACGGCGCTCGGAATCTGGAAACCCTCCTTGATGAAGAAGACTGACGGAGAGCATACGCGCTTCATTCTCCCGCAATATAAACTAAATGAGCTATGAGCACACTGAAAGCCGTTCGCGGCACACGCGACCTTTTGCCGCCGGAGACGGCGCTGTGGAACCAGATCGAGGCGACCGCGCGCTCGGTCTTTGCCCGCTACAACTTCGGCGAGATTCGCACGCCGGTCTTCGAGGACACGGGCCTCTTTGCCCGCGGGGTGGGCGAGGAGACCGACATCGTCTCCAAGGAGATGTACACCTGGGAGGATCGCGCCCGCGCGCAGTCGGAAAAAACCCAATCGCTCACGCTGCGCCCGGAGAACACCGCCGGCGTCGTCCGCGCCTACATCGAGCATGGCCTGGGCGAGAGCGGCCAGATGCAAAAGCTCTATTACATTGGCCCGCAGTTTCGCCGCGAGAGGCCGCAGAAGGGCCGCTTTCGGCAGTTCTCGCAGATTGGCGCCGAGGTGATCGGGCCGGTCTCGGCGGGCAGCGAATCGCCGCTGCGCGACGCCGAAGTGCTGGAGATGCTGGCCACGCTGCTGGACGAGTTGGGCATCACCGGCTGGACCTTGCACCTGAACTCCGTCGGCTCCGCTGCCGACCGCGCGCGTTACAACGAGGCGCTTCGGGCCGCGCTGGTTCCGGTAGTTGCGCAGATGTGCCCGGATTGCCAGCGGCGCGCCGTCACCAATCCGCTGCGCGTGCTGGACTGCAAGATTGCAGACGACCAGCCGATCATCGACGCTCTGCCGATGATTGCCGACTCGCTCGACGAGGCCTCGCGCGATCACTTCGCGCAGGTCATGGCGGCTCTCGACGCGGCCGGCGTGCCGTACACGCGCAATCATCGCCTGGTGCGCGGGCTGGACTACTACACGCGGACGACCTTCGAGTTTACGCATGGCGGCCTGGGCGCGCAGAACGCCCTGCTGGGCGGCGGCCGCTACGACGGCCTGAGCGAGATGCTGGGCGGACCAAAAGCGCCGGGGATCGGCTTCGCGATGGGCGAGGACCGGCTGGTACTGACCTTGCTGGCCGCACTCGACCAAAACCCCGCCCCACCGCAGGTGGCCGACGCGTTTATTGCGCCGCTGGGCGAGCCCGTGAACGCCGCCGCGCTCAATCTGGCCCGCGAATTGCGCCACCAGGGATTGCGGATTGAAGTGGGCGACGGCAGCTTCCGATTGAAAAAATCCTTCGACGCCGCCGACAAGACCGCCCGCCAGATTGTGATTCTGGGCGAGAATGAACTCCAATCCGGTATTCTGACTGTGAAGAACTTCTCGACAGGCGTGCAGACCAAGGTTCCCCGCGCGGAGTTGGCGGAACACCTGAGAAAGGCGTAACCGATGATTCTCTCGAATTTCTATGCCAATTTCGACTGGAAGGATGCGGCCGCGCTGATCGGATCGGTCGTCGCTCTGGCCACGTTGATCAAAGGCACTCTTGAGTACGTTAAACAGGGAACGTTGAAGCGTGCGGAACTGTTTTTTCAGATGGAAGAGAGGTATGCCAAATTCCTCTATCTTTTTGATATGCTCGATCATCAGGATGATGAGAAAATCCGTAAGCAGCTTGAATCTCTTTCGTTTGAAAAGAAACTCGATTTTCTTGGTTTCTATGAACAACTGGCGATGATGGTTGAAAGTGGCCTGATTCGCCGGAAAGTCGCCCACTATATGTACGGCTACTATGCTATCGCCTGCTTGGATTCGGATGATTTTTGGAAAGAAGAGGACCGCAATGACCCTTATTGGTGTCTATTCAAAAATTTCGCCGAACAAAGCAAGGTATACATGAGTGCGCTTCGCAGGAAATTCAAGCCGAGAGAATATCAACTGTAAATCTGGCGGGTGCCTCCGGTCCCTCGCAGTTGGGAACCGGGGAATTGAGCCTCAATCCACCAGCTTGGCGATCTCGTCCAGATCGAAGCGGGCCTCGCTGCCTTCGAGAGTCAATGCCCTCTCGGCCAGCGCTTCTAACTTGCCCCCGCGATACCTGAAAGCCGGCCCCTCGGGATCGACGATGAGAATCGTGCGGATCCCCATCTTCTCGTAGCGTTCGCCCTTCTTCATCACGCGCCCGACCTGGTCGGCGGGCGAGAGAACCTCGATCACGGCGACTGGAGGATGCGTGGCGATGGGTTCAGCCGGAAGGGTGCGGTCCAGCAGCGTCACGTCAGGAATCAGAAAGCCGTAGGCATCGACTTGCACGCGCAGTTCCGGACGCACCCGGATGCCCGCGCTCACGGCCTGTGCGCGAAACCAGGCACAGATCGCCGCCTGCCATGCGGAGTGATCGTTCTCTCCCATCGTGCTCTCCCTCTCCACGATCTGGCCGTCGATATACTCGGCATCAGGCGAGTAGGAGCTTTGGAGATATTCTTCGACGGACACAAAAACCGGCGCGGCTGCCATCTCGTCTCTCCTTGTGTCCATCATAGTGCTGCGCAAACCGGAATGGAAGAGTCAAATTCTGGATTTGCCGCCTGATTGAGTCAGCCGCCGAAGCCCTTCCATTACAATCAAGAGAGTATGGCACTCGACTTTCAAGGTACTCTCGAACGGACGCATCTTTGCGGCGATCTGCGCTCGGCACACGCCGGACAAACGGTAGTTTTAATGGGCTGGGTCAACCGGCGGCGCGATCACGGCAACCTGATCTTCCTCGATCTGCGCGACCGCAGCGGCATCAGCCAGATCGTGCTCGACAAGGAGCTGACCCCCGACGGCCACCTGAAAGGTGAATTAGTCCGCCCGGAGTACGTCGTTGCCGCGGTGGGCCGGGTGCGCCTGCGCGATGCGGACGCGATCAATCCCAAGATGGAGACCGGCGAGATCGAGATTGAAGCGACCGAGTTGCTGGTGCTGAACGACACCCGCCTGGCGCCATTCTCGCCCTCGGAAGAGGCGATCCAAAACGAGGAAGTCCGCCTCAAATACCGCTACGTGGACCTGCGCCGCCCGGAGATGCAGCGCAACTTCCGCCTGCGCCACGACATTACGCTGGCCATCCGCGACAACCTCAGCCAGCAGGGCTTTCTGGAGATCGAGACGCCCATCCTGACCAAGAGCACGCCCGAGGGCGCGCGCGATTTTCTCGTTCCCAGCCGCGTGCATCCCGGCGAGTTCTACGCGCTGCCGCAGTCGCCGCAGATCTTCAAGCAGATTCTTATGATCTCCGGCTTCGATAAATACTTCCAGATCGCCCGCTGCTTCCGCGACGAGGATCTGCGCGCCGACCGCCAGCTTGAGTTCACGCAGGTTGATTTGGAAATGAGCTTTCCCCGCCAGGAGACGGTCTTCAAGGTGGCCGAGCAGTTTCTTGCCGCCGGATTTGCTGCGGCCGGAGTCACGCTACCCACGCCGTTTCCGCGCATCAGCTACGACGAGTCGATGCGGCGCTTCGGCTGCGACAAACCGGACCTGCGCCTGCCTGGACTCACCGATGTGCGCCCGGCCTTCGCCGACGCCGACCTGACCGCGCTACAAATTGACCTGGCTTTGCCCGTAGTCGCGCTGCGCATTCCCAATGTTGGCGAGTTGAGCCGCAAGGAGCGCGAGGACAATCATCCTCTCTTCGATTTGAAGAAGGGTGCCAAGTTCATCGACGACTTCAAGCGGCTGGCCAAGGGCTTTCCCGACGCCGCCGTCAAGGCGCGCGAGTTGGCCGGAGCCGCGGAAGGTGACTTCGTCATCATTGTAGCCGGCGATCCGGCGCACCCGGTCAAGGCCAGCGACACCAAATTCGAGGGCCGTCTCAGCGAGCGCGAGATCAATGTATATTCGGCTGCCGGCAACTTCCGCACCGAGCTGGCGAAAAAATACGCAGATCGACATGGAGCTTTCGGCGTGACGGAGAAGGTGGTGGCTGAGGCTGCTGCGCGCGGCGAGAAGAGCGTCGACCTCAACGGTGCGGCCGCCTTTCAGCCAATCTGGATCACCGACTTCCCGATGTTCGAGTTCGACTCGGCACTGGGCAAATGGATGCCTGCGCATCATCCGTTTACTTCACCGCATGAAACCGACATGGCGAACCTGGTCAGCGATCCAGCTAGCGTCAGGGCGAATTGTTACGACCTCGCGATGAACGGCCTGGAGCTTGGCTCTGGCTCCATCCGCATCCATCGCAAGGACGTGCAGCAGCAAATCTTTCAGTCGCTCGGCATCAGCGATGAAGAGGCCCATGCGCGCTTTGGCTTCTTCCTCGATGCGCTGGAGTACGGCACTCCGCCCCACGGCGGTATTGCGCTCGGCCTCGACCGCATCGTGATGCTGCTGGCCGGCGCGCCCAGCCTGCGCGAGGTCATCGCTTTCCCCAAGACCGCCAAAGCCATCGACCTGATGGTGGACGCGCCAACGTCAGTCACCGAGCAACAGTTGAAGGAACTGCACATCCGCGTGGCGCTGAAGAGTTAGATATACCGATTTTCTTGTTCATTATTCCTCCTGACAAGGACTTGTTGGCTGGGGAACTTGATCCGCCTTGAAGGAGACTGGCAACCATTTTGAGGATGCTCACTGTTGCTGTCAGGCCGACTGGCCACTGTCTCCTTTGCACAGCGCGTGCAGAGAAAACGGCTCGGTAGCGCCCCTCGAAGCAGCTCTTCAAACAGCGTTCCGGCCCTGCAACAGCCGGGATTCTGTTACACTGGTTCCAGCGCAATCAAGGGGGCAAACGCGCCAGGCAGCGCCCCAACGATACGCTCCTGCAACCCATGTTCGGGGAGTGGCTCAGCCTGGTAGAGCACCTGGTTCGGGACCAGGGGGTCGGAGGTTCAAATCCTCTCTCCCCGACCATATTATTCAATAACTTACGGCATATTTCTCCCGATCAATAAATCCAATGTAGACGATTTTGTAGCGGTCAAAGCCTCCAAGTTCCTCCCATTCCAATCCTGTGAGCAATTCAGTGGATTCGCCCGCGATTTCAACCGCCGGACTCTTCCAGCGCGTACAGTAGAGATGGTCTGCATCTGAATCTCTCAATAGCTAATGCGACGCGGGTGAATGAATTAGTGCAAGATGAGCCGGTTGTAAGCGATAATCCGCATTATGGGAAAAGTCATTCTCTTGACCGGTGCTCCTGGGACTGGGAAGTCAACTCTGCGGCGATCACTCGAACCATATGTGACGGGTCTTCGACACTTCGACTATGGCGAATTGTTATTGCTGCGCAAGGAGCAAGAAGGCTCGGTCTTAACCTACGACCAATTACGTGAACAATCGGCGTCCGTGATCGGCACGGCAGATGTGGTGAGCACCGACGAGTGGGTGATTGCAGAGATTGCGAAGTTGAGGATTGTGAGTGACATCATTATCGATTCTCATGCACTGACGCGGGAGGAATATGGCTTTCGAGCTATTCCGTATTCAAGCAGCCAATTGGAAGCCCTCAAATTCGATGCTGTGTTCGCTCTTCGGTGCGATCCAGAAGTTTTGAACGCGCGAGTCGCGGCCGACCGCGGTGGAAGACGGGAATTATCAGTGGAGCTCGCCCGCGAAATCCAGACGTTGCAAGAATCACTTTGCTTGCACTATGCCGTCGCGTGCGGATGTACGGCCTTCGTGATTGACACCACGGAGCGGACGCCGGTAGAGGTCAGGGATGTCGCACTTCACCTTCTCAAGGGAATCGGTGCAAATATAAGCAGCTAAAAACATTGCGGTCCGGTGGATGAAACCAGTATCATGCTGAGCAATGCCAGAATCGCACCAAATCGATCTCCGAGCTGCCGTAAACGCGATCTCGGACGTAATACAGAACCGTCCTCGGCCCCTCCGGCTCTTCGACCAGATTTACATGAAGGCAGGCGACATGGTACTGCAAAGCGAGTTTGTCGCGCGCTGGGCGCGCGGAAAGAAGCTCGCCTTCATCGGGGACGGGGATGCGATTAGTGTATGCGCGGCATATCTCAGGGCTCGTGGAATCATCGATTATGGACCATCTGAGATCGTCGTATTCGATTTTGATGAGCGAATCTGTAACGCGATCGAACGCTTTGCAGATCGGGAACGCCTCGAAGGACTGAGGTCGCAGCTTTACAATTGTCTCGATGCATTTCCCGCACCGGCCAAATTCGACTGCTTTTACACAAATCCGCCGTGGGGCGCCAGTAATGGCGGCGAGAGCGTATGCGTATTCATGCAACGCGGCATGGAAGCGGTAGGCTATAGTGGCGAAGCTCTGGTCGTCATCGCCGATGACGATGAGAAGCAATGGCCGAAGCAAGTATTGGCGAGAGTCCAAGAGTTCGCTATAAAGAGCGGTTTCTTTGTTCAAAAGATGATGCCAAAGATGCACGAATACCATCTCGATGACGCACCGGATCTTCGTTCATGCAACTTGATGTTCAAAGCCGTAGACGACACGAGCGAAGCGCGCGAAAGTGTCGCAATTGTGGACCCGCAACGGCTGTCGAACTTCTACGGTCGCGCGGGTAACCCGCGCGTGAAGTACGTTCGTGAAAAGGCCAGGTTGGAATACGGGAAGGCGCACGAAGACGAGTACTTCTTGGAGACACTGGAGTAAAGCGATGGCAACTATCGTTACGCCCGGAGCCGGCATTCTTTACATGAAAGTCGGAACCCACGCCAAGGAAACGCTTGATGACATCATCAAGCGCAAGACGAAGGAGATCGATGAGGCTGGAGTTGCATTTTGGGGGTATGGCGGAAGTACTTGCCACCCACAGAATATGGTTCAACCTTTCGCCAGGGACTATGAAGAGCGGGGGCAAACCGTATATCTCTGTATGCACCCGATGGATTCAAAGCATTTTGCGTATCCGAATCGAGCCGATGAATTCTCGATAGATGGCATCAAATGGGAAATTGTTCCCTCTGCGATCAATGTCTTAGGATCGCGGTATGCCTTGGTCATCAAGAATCTGCGTAAAGACAGCTTTGATTTGCCACTCGATCTTACTAAGGTCGCACTCGGAAACAGCATGGGATCACGCGGAAACAATTACATAAGAGGAAGGGTAGACAAGGCCTGCCTGCAAGTTGTGGGCGATATTGACGGGGGACGGTCTGAGGTCGGCGCAGTGGATGAGACAGGTGAGGCGCGGCACATTGAACTCGTGGCAGAACTTGCGCCACCGTTCGCAGTGTACGTTCGCAATATTGTTAGGTAGAGAGGACCCGTGGTGCCTTTCGCCGAAGGTCTGAAATATAGCTTTCGAGGCCTTCAATAACTGACGCTATTGGCTGCTCAGAATTGTAGCAGCTAAAACAAATGCTGAGCGCCCGGTCGATGTCTGGTTCTCTGCACACTGCCTCCCGGATTTTGGCAGCATCGCCCAGTACCACGATATGTCTCACAAGTTGTTCGAGGCAAGTTACCTTGTCGCTGACTCCGGCGATTTCTGCAACGGCATTGATCAAGCGCTCTATTGCGACAATTGCGCGCTTGTCTCCGGTTAGTAGGCTTGGCAATGTGCGCGCAGCCAATACTGCCAGAAGTTGGCTCTCCCCGGTATCGAGGTTCACGAGCAAGCTCTGTGCGGTTGCCTCTAACGTGGCAGCGAGTGCCTGTTCCTCTGGTGTCGTTTCAATCGCCATTTGCTCTGCCAGGAAACCGACGAGTTCTGCCTCGGCTACGGCGGCATCGCCTCGCAGATTTACCCGTCTAATCTTTTTGGTCAAAACAAATCTTGCCGCAGCAAGGTAACCAACTTGATCTGGGCCGCAATTGGTCGAGATCAATTCTGTGAGCAGTCGATAACAAGCCCCTTTGAGGAGGATGTCGTTGTCGATCAGTGTCGTCATGTCGCTATGCCCGCTCCAAGCACCGCAGTGAGATATGAGATTGCATCTGACGGAAGCTGCTCCGTATCGAGCTGCGCCATCGTAACGCGGTTGATCTCGTTCCAAACGGGTCGTGCCTGGTTATAGATGAAACTCATAGCGCTATTGGCGACAGCCCAATTTCCCGTCGAATACCCAAAGCACAACGCGAGCGTTCCGGGTTCGATGTGGAGTTCGCTCGATACGCGCAATGCAATTTGCGCGAGTCCCGGCGCATTATAGGAACCGGTCGGTACGAGTTGAAGATCGGCCCTGCCGGTGAGCAGTTCGAGTGCAAAGCGGTCGGCTTCGGTTTCTTCCGTGTCGTCAGAACTCGCGGATAAGACATCAGCTTCCATATCGACAATGGCAGCATCGGTCCGTAGGTGTCCCAATGCGATATGGCCGAGTTCGTGGCCTAAGTAAAACGCGATATGGGGCGGGTACATCGAATCTTTCGCCAGGAGGATGGCGCTGCGTTCGCCGACGGCGACCGCCATTGCTGCCATCCGTTTCCGAACTGCTGGAAAAACTCGGAGATGCGCCACTGGTATTCCAGCTGACCACGAAAGGGAAAGCAGGTCCTCAAGGCGCACGTAGGGCTGCGAACTCAAGACGGCGCTGCGCAGGGCTGCTGCGGAGGTTCCAATCAACACAAACTGACCAGCGCTGGACCCGGCAGTGAGAAGCGCACTGATGGACCGACCGAACGAAGAAATCGCCGCGCGCTCCAGGTCACTTTCGCCGGAGAGATGCTTGAATCGCGCCTCGTCCTTCCAGATGAATCGGGGAACCCCGTCTTCGTCGAGGACCGAACGCGCATCTAGTCCCAGCTTTCGAGCGACGGAAAATCGCAACTCAAGCCTCGCAGACGATGAGGGGTCTGCTTCGTCACTCCACCAGTCCGGCCAAGCTGCATCTATAGCGGGGTCGCTCAGGCCAATGATCTTCAGTCTTCTGCGGAATCGTTCAGATTCGGTCAACCAGGCGTTACCCCCTTTTGGCGGTCGTGGCGGCAGAGTTCGGCCAATGCATTTAGTATCCTTGAAACTGCTTGTGCGTGGATACCAGATTGATTCCAGCACTCGTCAAACGCCTTTTGCGCCACTGCTTTGTCACCCTCATCCGCCACTTGAGAGAGCAGAGATTCTGCATAACTGCATAGTTTTTGATTAGCCACAGTGACTCTTTGCGGTGGCTTCTTTAGGAAACGCGATACAGTTGCCTGGTCAACTTGTGCTTTATCAGCTATATACGTCTGAGTATAACGGTGCTCGCGCATATAAGCGTTGAGAGCGCGTCCAAGTTTGACCGAATCTTGTTGCATGGTTACTGCATATTAGTGCATAATGCACTAAAGGAGTCAACTCATGCCTGTTCCCCGATGCTTTGTGTGGACCAAATTCGGCACCGAGGCAGGCCAGTCAATTTCCGACATCCTGCGGCGCAAAGAAGCCGAGCGTAGTGCAAACGGCGGAGTCTTCTATTGGGGGATCGGCAATGCCGTTGGCCCATCGATCCTTGAATTATTGCGCCAAGCCGATGAACCAGAGGTGCTATTTAGTCCAATCAAATCGACCCCGCGACGCGATGACGTAGAGCCGGAAAGCGTGGTTGCGTGGACTGCTGCGGCCGGACTGGACGGTGAACCATACCGGTTACCCCTCTGGTCGCTGATAACCAGCAGGTTCAACATCGGTCGTCCGCGGCATTATGCTCTCGTATGCAGAAGAGATTCCTCGCTCGTGGACGGTTTCGACACTGCGGAACCGACAGCGGAGAAGATCGCTATTGGCGAACTCACCAATCTTCTGACCGGGCGGCCTTTGGGTTCGTCGCAGGTTACAGCCGTCGTACGGCGGTGCGCGCGATACACTCCTTCAACTGCCGAATACAGTGTGAATCTCAGGGCCAAGTTGGTGCCCCCGTACTTCATTCAACTCTCCGCCCCGCAGCCCGTCACTGTTCCGGTGGTATGTTCCTGGGCGAATGTGTCTATGGAACGAGGATGATCAACCACCTTTTTCTCAGCGATCACAGATTCTGTTTCGCCAAGAATGATAGATAAATGACGCGATCCTCCGGGGCTAACCAGCTGGCACCCTCGCTCAGGAGAAGCATTGACTGTGCCTGATGCGTACAGCTCAATGCCTCTCCTTGGCCCTCAATTCACAATGTGGCTCCTAAGAGCTATGCTTTAGCCATGACTACCCCCAGTGTCGGAAGCGCCGCCATGTCTCGTGGCTCTGAATGGAGAAGGTGGGATCTTCACATCCATAGCCCCGCCTCCGCGTTGAACAATCAATTCCCTAAGCTCCAAAACGGAGAACCGGACTGGGAAGCCTACATCCTGGCGCTTGAGGCGCTCAAGGACACGCCGGCCATTGCAATAACGGACTACTTCAGCATCGATGGCTACAAAAAAGTAGTCGAGTTCAAGAAAAATGGCCGACTCAAGAACATTGATCTGATTTTGCCCAATATCGAATTCAGATTAGATAAGATTATCGATACGTCGAAAGGAAAGCAGCGCCTAAATTATCATGTCATCTTTTCGGATGCGGTAACACCGGAGCAAATCGAGGAACATTTTCTCCAAGACCTCAAGTTCGCATGGGAAGGTGATCCGCAGCGAACCGACCTGAGCTTAAGCATCCGGCGCGAAAACCTCTCCCTGCTTGGAGAACGTCTAAAGAAAGAACATCCGAACTTTGGAGATCGTTCCAACTTTGAAATCGGATGCACTTGTGCAACCGTATCACCAAATGACATCAAGGATGTACTAAATGCCAAAGACTTAATCTTTAACGGAAAGTATCTTGTTGTGCTTCCAGAAGAACATCTCAGTTTGTTAAACTGGGATGGTCAAGATCATCTGACGCGGAAGCTCCTCCTTCAAGGTGCAGACGCGATATTTTCCGCGAATCCGAATACAATCCAATGGGCATCTGGTATCAAATCAGGCAGCAAGGATGAATTTATTGCCGAATTCAAAAGCCTTAAGCCATGTATTCACGGATCGGATGCGCACACCACGGATCGTATCGGGAAGCCGGATGGAGATAAATTCTGTTGGATAAAATCAGACCTTACCTTTGAGGGGTTGAAGCAGATCATATATGAACCAGAGGGTCGCGTCTACGTTGGTGAAAAACCTGCAAATCTAAAAAACGATTATCAGGTAATCGAAAGCATCACCATTAGTGGTGCGCCAGATTGGTTTGGTACTCTGACCGTCCCCTTGAATGACGATCTGGTTTCTGTGATTGGTCCTCGAGGATCAGGTAAGAGCGCACTTGCAGAGCTCATCGCATTCGTCGGCGGAGCAAGTCTCTTCCGAGCCTCCTCAGGCCTGGAGGACACCTTTCTCTATAAGGCGGCAAGAAAATCAACGGCCAATCCTAATCCGGTAATTGGTGCCACAGTCAGTCTCCAATGGAAAAATAGCGAATCAGATGCCACACTACTTCCTACAAATCTCCGCAGCACGGCGGCGGAAGAGAAGGTAAAATATCTACCCCAGAAGTTTGTTGAATGGCTATGTGCTCCAGAAAACACTCAGGAACTAGAGGCGGAGATTGAAAAGGTTGTCTACCAGCGCAACAAAACTACCGGGCGACTACAGGCCTCCAACTTTCAGGAACTCCGTAAGGCGGCAGTGCAGGCGATTGAGGTGAAACGGGATAGGCTTATAAGAATGATCCAATCTCTCAACCAAAGCATAGCCGAGTCAAGTGCCCGACTGGCACTGAAGCCACAGAAGAATCTCGAATTGAAACATCGGCGAGAGGAGTTGGATCGCTTGCTCAAGTCTCCGCCACTTCTACCCGCAGAGAACACGGATGAGCTTAAGGAATTGGAGAAACTCGGAAAGGAAAAGCAGGGACTCGAAGTAAGGGTTATTGCGCTTACCGAGCAGGTAACGGCGCTCAACACCATCGAAGCGAAATTCCAAGTATTCAAAGAGGAGGTTGGAGTTTTTAATAGCGAAATCTCAGAGTTGTTGGTAAAAGCGGGTATGGATGAAAGCCTCAATAATTCCTTCTTGGTGCCTTGTCCTGACGTTGTGGACCTCTTAGTTATGCGGCGTGATCGGATTATTTCGATGATAGCCGAGATTCGCGGCGGATTAGTTGGGGAAGCAGACGGGCAATCGAGAACTCTTGAAAAGATCGTTGAAGAAATCAACTTGATTAAGGAGCGGTCTAAGCTCACCGAAGCAAAGAAGAAAGAATATGAGAAGTTTCAGCAGGACAAGCAAAAACTTGATGACCTCATTACGTCCATTACTCGCGAGCTTGGCGAACTGGAGACCGTAACCATGCCAAAGATGAAGGCAGATCAAGAAGCACGAATGGAGCGATACCTAGATGCGCTGGGGTTGCTGAATGAAGAACGGGCAGTCTTGGAGAAGCTTTACGAGCCGCTCAAGCAGGCTCTAGCAAAATCAAATGAAACTGCAAAGAAACTCACCTTTGTCTCGCGCACCGCGTTCGATGTGATGAAGCACGCTAGCCGTGGAATCGACTTATTTGATCGGCGTAAGAGCATTTTCCAGGATCAAGAAAGCATGGAAAATGCCTTGTCAGGTTTCTTTGAGGCCTGTCAGCAGAACGATTTTAATCGGGATGCGACAAAGCAGGCGCTAAGTAAACTTCTTGAGTCCTTCCGGCCCTCAAATATCCCGGAACAACTTCGGAAAGACAAGACAGCCAAAGACTTTGCTGATTGGTTCTTCGACGTGCAGGCGTTCTCGACTACTTACGCGATTAAGTTTGATGACAAGGACCTGCGATTTCTGTCGCCTGGAGAAAAGGGCATTGTGCTCCTACTTCTCTATTTGGAGGCAGAGGAAGGCGACAATCGACCGCTAATCATCGACCAGCCGGATGACAATCTGGATAATTTATCTGTGTATCCCAATTTGATCGACTACTTTCGGGCAAGGAAGAGAACGCGACAGATCATTATTATCACTCACAATCCGAACTTGGTTGTTAATACAGATTCAGAGCAGGTCATTGTGGCGTCCTTTGACGGCACACGTACTCCCAAGCTGCAGTACCACAGCGGCGCGTTAGAAGATACATCCCTTACCGGACTTGTTCCTGGCATCAGAGAAGACGTTTGCAGAATACTTGAAGGTGGCAGGAAGGCATTCCAGTTGCGCGAAGCACGGTATGCGCTGCCGAAATACGGAACGTAGGCTGAGAGTACTAGATAGGCACATCGGTTAAAATCTTGCTGGTCTCTCATATTTGGTTTAGCAGGTGAACCTTTCTCTGGTTATGCGCCACCGAGGAGGTTTAGGCTACAGGATTCGGCTTTGAATAAAAACTGCTTTATGGCCTCAGCGCCTTTTTCTATTGCGAAATAGGCAACGCCTGCTGCGGCTGCATCGAAATACTGCATTCGTCTATCTTCGGGCATCCACGGCTTACGCTTGCATGGTACATACCATGTCAATGTTGAAAAGCAGGCAGCAAGCACCAGAGCGACTTTATATTTCGTGAGCTTACTCTCGCGCCGAAATGTTTCATCGATGAGGCGTTTCTCGATGAACACGACCGGAATGCAGAGGTGCTTTGCTTTGGCACGGATGCTCTTGATCGCCGTCCGCACAGCCTGAGTGTCCCTGGTGCTGCCCGCAGGGACTCTTTGTAACACAATGACTTCCGGCTGAAATTTACGCACGAGCTTCTCTACGCGGCCCGCCTGGAATCCGCTGTGCTTCGAGCCGCTCACGCTGAAATCAAGAAGTTGACTTAAACCGTCAAAGACGGCATAGGCTAACGTCTTTGAGTGAACATCCAAAGATATGATGCGATTAGTTCGTGAATGATTGTACATGGATAAGGTGAGGGTTATATGCGGCGCGTGGTAAGCCATTCAAGTTTTCGTGCAGTGCGAGTCGCCTCTCTCCCACGAGCATCGTTCTGTTCAAGAGACGTTTTGAAATCGTTGATCCGTTCTTCGACTACGTGCTCAACGGTATCGCGCAAACCAAAGAAGAGTTCTCCGACCGGGGCTTGAAAAATGATCTCGTAGGCGAGCGCAATCAAGAAGGGCGGCAAGGAGCAGAATCGCTCATGTCGTGCGATTGCTCCTTCATCAACATAGCCGATTAGCATGGCGAGTTCGCGTTGGGTGAGGCAGGCTTTGCGGCGCGCAGCATGAATGCGGTTTACAACGGGTTCAGTTTGTTTTGGCATGGATAGAATAATAGTTTTCAAAGTACGACGTTTTTATTTTTAGCGTACCAAGCTATGCCCCATCGCAATAGATACACAAACCGGAATGGCGAGCCGGATTCTGTGGAATGCGACTATCGTTCATCCCCAAGCGGTTGACATTTTGCTTGAGCTCCGTACTGTTAATAGCAATGAGTCGATCCACGCAAACCATTTTTCTGAATCCCAGTTCTCAAAGCGTGTTTGTGTATCTTTCTCTCAAGAATCTAGTCGCGTATCGTTGGCGGGATGCAATTCACCGAAGCCGATCTGCAAGAGTTCATGGCGCTCTGGAAAGAGGAGTTTCACGAAACGATTACGGAGGCCGAAGCGCGACTCAGCGCATCCGCGCTTATGGAACTTTATGCATTCCTCGCTTTACAAGAGGACGACTGATAACCCATGCAATGCACCCATGAAATACTTTTTGTACTGCCGCAAATCCAGTGAGGACGAGGACCGTCAGGTGCTCTCCATCGAGTCCCAACGTCAGGAGATGGAACGGCTGACGGTCGGCTGGCCGGATGTTGAGATTGTGGAAGTTCTTGAGGAATCCTTCAGCGCAAAAGCACCTGGCCGTCCGGTGTTTGGCGCGATGCTCAAAAGAATCGCCGCTGGGCAGGCGGACGGCATCATCGCGTGGCACCCGGACCGACTGGCGCGCAATTCCATCGACGGCGGGCACATTATTTATCTCCTCGATACCAAGGGCCTCAAGGACCTTCGGTTCGCCACCTTCAGCTTCGAGAACAACTCTCAGGGGAAGTTCATGCTCTCGATCATCTTTGGGTATTCCAAGTATTACGTTGATTCCTTGAGCGAAAACGTCCAACGGGGCAACCGGGCAAAATTGCAGCACGGGTGGATGCCTGGACGAGTACCACTGGGCTACCTTAACGATAAAGAAACCCGGACGATTGTCATCGATCCAGAACGCTTCCACTTGGTCCAGCGGATGTGGCAACTCATGGCAACTGGGACTTACTCGCCGCGCCGCATCTGGGAGATTGCAACGGAAGACTGGGGCCTGCGCACGGTAAAGCGAAAGCGAATCGGTGGAAAGCCGCCTTCACTGAGCGCCATCTATCACATTCTCACGAACCCTTTCTATGCCGGGATTCTCGAACGGAAAGGCAAGACGTATCCGGGCAAGCATCAGGCCGCTGTGACCATTGAAGAATTCGAGCACGTCCAGCATCTTTTCGGACGCCCAGGACGCCCACGCAGAACGCGCACCTTTGCCTATACTGGCATGATTCGCTGCGGCGAGTGCGGATTCATGGTCACAGGAGAAGAGAAGGTCAATCGTTACGGAACCCACTACACCTATTACCATTGCAGTAAACGCCGCCTCGACCGTCATTGTGGGCAGCCGTATCTCTCGCTCGAAGATATCGAAACCCAGATCACGGCATTTCTCGGTGAAATTACCCTGCCGGATCGGTTCCATATATGGGCGGTGCAACGCCTGAATCGCACCATAAAACAAAAGCGGGACGACCACGCGGCACAAAAAGATTCTCTGCGTCGCGCGCAGTCCGCGTCGGCGAGAGAGTTGGCGAACCTGACGAAGCTGCGGATTCGTGACCTGCTCTCCGACGAGGAATATGTCAAAGAGCGCCAGGAGCTTGAACGGAAGCAGATTGGATTAGGCCAAAAGCTCAGCGCTCTTGCACAACAAACGGAACGGTTCGCACCCTCAGCGAGCATTGTTTCCTTCAACAACTGTTTGATTTCTCGCTTTCAAACGAACAATCTGCAACGCAGACGCATAATCCTCGCAACAGTCGGTTCGAACCTCGTCCTTAAGGACAAAAAACTCAGTATTGACGCACGTAAACCGTTCCGTCGTTGGACAGATTCAACAGATATTTCCTGTTTGCGGGCCTATGTGAGGGATGTCCGAACCTTTTGTTTTGAGGATAGCGCAGAACTCCACGCGCTCATACAAAACATCAGCGAGATTATGAGCGAGACCTCTGCTGAAAACACCGCATGAATATCCTGATGCACCAACCATCCTACAGATTGCATTATGATTGAAAAGACGGTTCAACCCTACACGCACTGCAGGCTCTTGCCATCTCTCATCCGAGATTCGCTCGCGGCACTGTTATTCTTCCTTCCCCGGATGCCGTCCGATCTGGCTGCTGTTCATGCGGGCGATGCGGACAGCGAATCACCCACACCCACCCTGCTCTTCACGGCCACCTGCATCTTGCGCGGAGACTCGGCGCTCGACGCCGCGATGCGAGGAACGATTAACGTGCGGCGGGAATTCTTGTGAATTGGACACAGAAAACTCGTTTGTTCTCATTTGACATTCTGCTGGTACGAGCTACCATGAGTGTGCATCTCGGCCAATCCCAAATAATGGCGACCGATATAAGGTTGGTTTTAAGCGTCCTTTGGAAGTCTTCTCAATATCTGAGTGTCGATTCACAGCTCATCA
The DNA here is from genome assembly GCA_964563875.1 of uncultured Acidobacteriaceae bacterium. Lineage (GTDB taxonomy): Bacteria > Acidobacteriota > Terriglobia > Terriglobales > Acidobacteriaceae > TOLSYN. The sequence continues at coordinate 44,621 of CAZLZA010000025.1, read as the reverse complement.
TAGGTGATGTTCGTGATTGACTCGAAACTTTCCGGTGTGCGAGAATCGCGTCGATGGAATCCGAATATTCGATTCTTGAGGACCGGTGGCTTCCGCAGAAACCGGATCAGTCGCGCCCAGCAAGCACAGATGCTCGGGCAGCGATGAGCGATTACTCCTCTGCGCTCAAAGATTTCAAAGTAGCATTCCAGAATATTCTTACCTCCCTGAACCAACCACCAACCCTGGATACTGCGTTAGAGTTGTTCAAGCATATCGACCACGCCATTTGGCTCGCAGGTTTCGTACGGGTTCGAGCACTTGCGTTGTCCGCATATCCCACTGCGTTCAATAGTTTCGGAGATAACGCAGTCTATTACACTGCGGTCGCAGATGTTGCTGAAGAGGCATACCGGAGCCGCATTTCCGAGCTACAGAAAATTGAAAAATCGCTTCGATCCCAACGCGGTGATGCAGGCCGTCCATGGAGAGGAATTCTGTTATCTCATGAGGGGTTCAAGGGAGGGCACCTTATAAGTAGGCACGTTGCATGGACAAGGGATAATTTCAGACAAAGGTTCTTGGATGAAGATGCAAATCCCAAGAGACAGCGGCAAAATATTCTATCGTCCTTTTTCGACCTAGAAACAGCTGAGGAGGTTGTGTGGCGGGTGCTTGCCATGAACGGAGAGCTTTTGCTGAACCGAAAACTGATAACACGAGAAGAGGAGGGAAAACCGCTTTGGCTTAAGTTCTCAGAGTCGAGAGCCGTTGGCTACGTAAAAAAGCGTGGAAAGAATCTCTATTTGACGAACACTGGCGCTATATTAGTTATTATTGATTCTGGCCATCCCTGCGGATTTCGCATCGTAACTGCGAAATTGGTAAGTAAAAAGAAGGAGCAATGATTAACGACATCAATAACTGGCCTGAGCTAAACCAACTCATCGGCATATGCTTCAATGAAGATATGCTGGAACTGTATCCAGCCGACACGTTTGAGTTATCGGTGGTAGCCGCAGTTGAGTTCTATTGCAAATCAGCAGGACGCGAGTGTGTTCAGCAGGCCAGAATTGAGCTTGCGAATTTTCTATCATCCGTCTATTCCGAAGCCTATCTTGAGGACCTGATCGAAGAAATGGGCAACTCATGGGATTTCAGCCCTTACCGTCCATTCTTGGAATCGGTATTGGCTCAACTTGAGAAGTCCCTCCGAATTCAGCCTGAACCCCGCTTTTCAAAATAACGATCATAAGCCCTCTCGGTATACACGCCCACCCCCAAGGCCCCTCTTTTAATATATGGGCCAAACTGCACATCGAACCAATAGCCTCGTAAACTCGTCATGGGACGCATATTTGTATGTTCTATATTCCGGGATTACCGCTCCTAGAATGACGCGAGGCTTTCGTTGCGCGGGTATGAAACAATGACTTGATCCTGCATCCGGTGCCGGTTCTTGCCATCTTTTGTTCGTTTGTCGTTTGCATAAGATGGAGTCGGGGCCGCTCGACGGGTGCTAACCATTCGAGGAGCGAAGAGGCTAGCACACACCCCTGGTCTAAGGGTTGTGGAATGACGCCCCGTGCTCGGTATAGACGAACGGCCCCCCATATTTTCCTTCAAAGCGGTTCCATCATCTCCATGTGAGGCTCACAAAAAATCTGCCGGTCGTAATGCCAGTCGCTGCATGAAATGACAACCCCGGCGCGCTAAGCCGGATTATGCCATCTTTTGTTTTCTCGCACCAGCTATATGCTTACCTGACGCTTCGATACATAAAGGTCGAATCGACGCGCAAAACAATTATCTTTTCGCCAGCACATGATAGGACCGCTTTCGTATATCGGCGGCAAACGCGCCATCGCCAAACAAATCATCGCCCTCTTCCCGGAGCACACGACGTATGTCGAGGCCTTTGCCGGAGGCGCACAAGTGCTCTTCCGCAAGGAACCGTCCGAGGTCGAAGTATTGAACGATCTCGACGGCGAGGTCGTCAATTTCTACCGGGTCTGCCAGCAGCATTACGAAGAACTGATCCGGTACTTCCGCTTCATGGTGATGAGTCGCGCGTGGCATGGACTGCTTAAGGGCACCGATCCGAAGATGCTCACCGACATCCAGCGCGCGGCCCGGTACTTGTACCTCCTCAAGAACAGCTATGCGGGGTTGGTTCGCAACCTCGACTATGCCGGGAGCGTGGCGCAACCGCCGAGCTTCAACTTGGACCACCTGCCGGAGAATATCGAGCGCGCGCACAAGCGGCTCGTGCGCGTCCAGATCGAATCGCTGCCTTACGAGGAAATTCTCAAGCGGTATGACCGGCCCACGACATTCTTCTACCTCGATCCGCCCTACTATGGACGCAAGCTCTACAACTACAACCTCAAGCCGGAAGACTTCGCCACGCTCGCAGAGCGATTGAAGGCATTGCAAGGCAAGTTTCTGCTGTCGTTGAACGACGTGCCGCAGGTCCGCGCGCTCTTCGGCGATTTCGTGATCCGCGATATTGACCTCCACTACACCGCGCAGAAGATCGCCGGACGCCGCTACCGAGAAGTTCTCATCACGAATTACTGAACGGCTCTGCAACCATCCCGCCGAATATATTTTTACGAGAACAACTCATTGGATTTCTGTGCGTTAGCTCCGCAGAGCGTTCATTCTGTCACCGATATTCTCACCCCGCCCGCCACAATCCATCACATATGCTCGACTTCATCGAAAAACTCGCGACTTCACTCTGGAACCACCTGCAAGGGCGGCGCGGCACCAAGGAGCCGAGCGGCGTTGCGCTCGGGTTCTCGGTTGCCGAAGAGGCGGTGACGCGGCGGCGCGTGGGTCTCAGTCATACCCGGCGCACGATGCACATTGCGGTGCTCGGCAAGACCGGGAGCGGGAAAAGTTCACTGCTTCGTTTCATGGCCCAACAAGACATCCAAGCGGGACGCGGGTTCGTGTACTTCGATCAGCACGGCGATACCACGCCATTTCTCTTAAGCACCATTGCGGCAGAGGAGTCGAAGCGCGAGCAGGAATTGCACGAGAAACTGATCGTGGTCGCTCCCGCCGACACGGAGTTCTCCGTGGGTCTGAATCCGCTCGAACAGAGCGACGTGAGCTTCGTTCGCGTGGCGGAATTCGCGCAGGTGTTGAAACGCCGTTGGGGACTGGAACATTTTGGAGCGCGTACCGACGAACTGCTGCGAAATACCTTGTTCGTGCTCTCCGCGAACGGCCTCACGCTTCTGGAACTCGCGCCGCTCTTGACGCATTCCGACTTCCGTGCCAGTTGCCTCAAGAAAACCCCGAACATCGAAGTGCGCCAATACTTCGAGGCCCGGTACAACCTGGCAAGCGAGCCGATGCAGGCGACGATGCGCGAGCCGATCTTGAACAAGACATCGGCCTTCACCGCCGATCCCAGCTTCCGTCACATCGTGGGTCAACCGGAGTCCACGTTCTCGGTAACGGAGGCGATGGACGAAGGCCATTGGATCATTGCGAATTTGGAAAAGGGCAAACTGGGCGAACAGTCGCTCACGCTCGGCAGTCTGCTCTTCACCATCGTGAAGAATGCGCTTTTCTCCCGCACGAAACGGACGCTCTTTACCGTGTACGTGGATGAGGTGCAGAATTTCCTCGCCTACGACACGGGCATCGAAACCGTGCTCTCGGAGGCCCGCAAGTTCGGCGTTTCGGTGGTGAGCGCCAACCAGTACCTTAGCCAATATCCCGATGAAATGCGCGCGGCCATCCTCTCGGTCGGTACGCATATCTTTTTCCAGTTGTCGCCTGTGGATGCCACGCAGATCGCACAGGCGCTTGACGGCGGCAAGTATCTCGCGGAACGGCTCAAGAACCTTCCGCCTCGGCACTTTGTCATGAAGAGCGGTGCCGACCACTGGGCTCAGGGGTGTACGCCAACGGTTCACGACCCGCAAGTGAGTTTCATTGATCTCTTGAACCGCGCCCGCGCCCACTATGGACGCCCGCGCACGGTGGTCGAAGCTCTGATCGCGGAGCGCCATGCGGCGCTTACACAAACGCCCGACGAGGTGCTCCATGACTGGGAATGACAGGCTCATCCTCCAGCCGCGTGACCTGCATTTGTTGCGGGAACTCTCCGTGATGTGCGTCGTAGACCGCGAGCAGGCAAAGATCGTGGCCGGATTCGGTTCGACCACCCGTGCCAACGCCCGGTTGCTAGGGCTTACCCGCACGGGATTGCTCAAAAGATTCTTCCTCGGCTCCGGCGGCGGAAGGAAGGCGCTCTACGCGTTGTCGCCAAAAGGCGCAGAGACAGCCGACGTTCCCTGCCGAGGTCCGCGCCGTCCACAGGATGCACTCCTCGTCGCCGACTACTTCGTGGGGCACCAACTCGCCGTGAACGGCATCTACTGCGCGTTGAAGTACGGAGTGATCCCGGTTCCGCAGGTCTCCTTCATGAGCTGGTTGGCGTTTCACGAGCCAGTGGTCCCCGGCATCAGCCTCATCCCCGATGGCTATGTCGAGTGTGCGACTCCCATCGGCATCGCTGCGTGCTTTCTCGAAGTTGACCTCGGCCATGAATCGCTCGCGGTATGGAGAAAGAAGATTCAGCGCTATGTGCAACTCGCACTCTCCGGGAAATACAAGAAGCAATTCAAGCATGAACACTTTCGGGTGCTCGTCGTTGCGAACTCCGAACGGCGGCTGCATTCGATCAGGAAGACGGTTGCCGAGATCACGCAAAAGATTTTCTGGTTCGCAACGCTCGAGTCCGCTCACCACCGATTTTTCGCTCCCGTGTGGTTCCGACCAACCGACAACACACCAACAACATTTTTCGAGACAACCCAATGAGATATTGCTACCAATGCGGAAAGATGACGGCGGGCGAACCGCTCTTCTGCGCCACCTGCGGAAGAACGTATGACGTGAAGCTGTGCCCGCGCCTGCATATGAACCCGCGCGGCGTGGAAATTTGCTCGAAGTGCGGCAGCCGCGATTTGTCCACGCCGCAGCCGAAGATTCCGATGAGCTGGCGATTGCTTGCCATCGTTGCACGGCTCGGTATCGGACTCGTGCTCTTCTATGCGTCCCTCGCCCTCGTCATTGCCCTCATCCGTACCCCGGAGGGACAGAACGTCCTGGTCTTCTTCGGGTTGCTCTTGGCCGGCCTCTGGTGGCTCTGGAGCAAGCTGCCCGATTGGCTTCAGGAAGCGCTCCGTGCGCTCTGGAAGCGGAAGGAGAACAAAGATGAGTAGGCGAGAAAGAGCATTGTCGGGTTTCGCGGAACGCGGAAACACCTTGCAAACCAAAGGGATTCCGCCTGTGAACTACGGGCAGAGCTGCCCGCAGCATTACCCGCAGACGGCGGAGTGCGGCAACGAGCCGTTGGGCGCGCCGCTCTCCATCCGCGAGGTCGCGCGACTCATCGGCTGCTCGGCCTGGACGGTACGGCAAAGCTACCTGCCGCAGGGATTGCCGCATCTGCGCTCCGGCCCGCGCAGCAAGCTGATCTTCTTCCATGACCAGATCGTCCGCTGGATTCTTGAACACCAGCGGTAAGGACTTTGATTCCCGCGAGGGTAGGCGATGAGTGTGCGGCACCAAAACGATGTGCGGTCGGCGCTCCCGCTGATGCCTTCGGCGCACTATCGCACCATCTACGCGGACCCTCCGTGGCTGGAGGCGGGTGGGGGCGTAATCAAGCGGGGTGCTAATGCCCATTACCGCCTGATGAAACAGGCGGACCTTCTCTCACTGTCCGGGCACGTCCGGCGCATCGCTGCTCCCGCCGCCCATCTGTACCTATGGGTCACGAACAACTTCCTGGAGGACGGATTGGAACTGGCGCGGGCGTGGGGCTTCGAGTACAAGACGCTCATCACCTGGGCCAAGGATCGCTTTGGCCTCGGCCAGTATTTCAGGGGCCAGACGGAACACTGCATCTTTGCCGTCAAGAATGTTCTCCCGTACAAGGTCAAGGGCGGCAAGCGCCAGCAGGGAACCACCCTTATCACCGCACCCCGATCAGCGCACTCGGAGAAACCGGCGCAGATGCGGGAGTACATCGAACGCGTGAGTTACGAACCCCGGTTGGAACTCTTCGGGCGCAACGTCCCTGCGGAGTGGGATGCCATCGGACTGGAACTCGAATCATGCGAGACGGAACGCGAGAAGTATGTGACCCGGCAGTCATTCATTCAACCGGGGAGTTCTCATGCGCCGTGCGTGGCCAACAAACAACGTAACGGGATGATTCCCAAAGAAAGGAGGAAAGAACCCATGAGTCTCTACAAGCGAGGCAACGTGTACTGGACGGCGCTCTGGATCGACGGCGAGCGCACGATGCGTTCGCTTGGGACCTCGAACCGACGCCAGGCCGAGACGCTCGAACAGCGATTGCGTGACGAGCTGCATACGAAGCGGTTCCAACTCCCGAACTTCAAACCCGAGATGCTCTTCGGCGAACTCTATGCACGATTCCTCGCCGAGGGAGAGGTCAAAGCATACCACCTGGACCGCGCGAAACAGTTATTGCCGTTCTTCTCCGAGACGCCCATCGGGACGATCACGAAGAACGACATCGCGCGGTACCGCAAGCACCGCCATAACGAACATCGGCGGAAGGCGAAGCAGTCGGACGCGAAGCCGCTCTCTGAAACCACCGTCAACCGGGACATCGAAGTCATCCGTCATCTGCTTTTCTGGGCCGTTGACGAAGGCTTCATCCCCGCGAACCCCATCGCCCGCATCCGCATGGTGCGGGAGCGCGGGAAGCGCCGCCCGGTGATGTCGGTCGGCGAGGAGATCAAACTCCTTGCCGCCTGCTCCGAGCATCTTTGGCCCATCGTCGTCGCCGCGCTCGACACCGGAATGCGACGGGGAGAATTGCTCGCGCAGCTCTGGGAGCACGTGGACTTCGACCGCAACCTGCTCTCGGTAAGCCACTCGAAAACCGCCGAGGGGGAACACAGGCCGATCCCGCTCACGAGCCGCGTCCGCGCGATGCTCAATGAACATCGGAAGCCGTCGGGGTTGATCTTCACCTACGAAGGCCAGCCCATCCGCCGTCCGAAGTCCGGCTGGACGGGCGCACTGCGACGGGCCGGACTGCCGAGCTACCGCTTCCACGATCTCCGCCACACCTTCAACTCGCGTTTGGTCGAGGCGGGCGTGATCGCGGACGTGCGCAAGGAACTGATGGGGCACAGCCGGGGCGGAGACGTGCATTCGCTCTACACCCACATCGACATCCCCGTGCTGCGCGAGGCAATCCACCGCCTCGATCAGTGGTACGCGGAGAAGGTGCGGTCACTTAGTACCGTTCACCACCTCGGGGAGGAATCATCCCTTCCCGGCAACGATCACGAAAAACCAACTGAATCGAAGGATGAACCATATGACGGAAACCAACGCGCACTCCCATCTCCATGACCCGGACGCGGCAATCCGCGAACGCGTTCTCGACCGGGCCATGACCATCAATGCAGAGATTCTGGTCCGGCTCACGACGGCGCAAGACGACCTCGAAGCCGGTCAGTATCGCGCCGCGCTCGGTGCGCTCGACGGCATCGAGGCGCAGCTCACCATCATTCGCAGTGTCCTGCTCCTGCTTCGGTAGGAGTCCGCACCTTCACAACTAACCCATAACCCAAAGGAGGGTTTATGAGCGCACAGAATGCCGCATCAACCGCAGTACCGGCCACGGGTCGGAAGGCCTGGATCAAGAAAACTCCTACTGAGATAGTCCTTGAACAACTCGGCAAGGAGGAAGCGAAAGTTGCCGAGATGCGCAAGGAACTTGCCCATGAAGAACGCGAGCTTGCCAAACTGCAACAGGCCCGCAAGGTGCTCGAATCGCAGTAACCACCAGGGGAGTTGTCCGTTCGCGGCAACTCCCCCTTTTCATACTCACACGGAGGAACCTATGTCAGCTACCACACGCAAATTGCATCAAGGCAAACTGAAACCGCGCCAGCTTGAAGCGTTGGCTTTCTATCTCGGCGCGCACGGCGACGATCCCGCGCCGGTGCTCGAAGAGATCGAAGCGCGGTTCGCCCAAGATACCTTGGAAGAAAAACAGAAACCACTTCGCACCCTTCACGCGCTCGAAGCCAAACTCCAACAGGTGCGCCGTGAGAAGCCCGAGGCCGAAGCACTCTGGACTCGCATCCGCAAGGAACTCGGCGATACGCCGCCGCCCTATTTCCACGCGATCCTCATGGCAGCCTTCGCCCTTTTCGCGCTCGGCCTCGATACGCTCTTCCTTGCGCCGACGATGGACATTTTGAACATCGCCGATCCGGGGCTTCAGTTCCTTGCCGCTGCCGGCTTCGCGGCGCTTTGTACCGCCTACTTCGAGTTGACCGGCCTCTTCTATATAGAGGGGGAAAGTTCCTGGTCCAAGCGCATGACGGCCGTCGCAGCCGGAGGCATCGGCGTCATAAGCCTCACGGTTTGGGGACTCCTGCGCGGGTATCAGTTGAGGTATGCCGCCGTCCTCGCCGGGAATCCCTTGGGGCAGTTCCTCGCCGAGCATCCGATGCTCGCGTCCATCTTCTATATCTTCATTACCCTTGCGACGCCGATCATCGGCGCGACGGCGCTGCTCTTTGGATGGAAAGAAGTATCGAATGCGCGGAAGTGGCGCAGGGTGCGGAAACGGTTCACGACGCTGCGCTCTGCCGAAATCCAGCTTGCCCGCGATGTCCAGACCGAGACTGAGAGCCTCGATCACTTCGACAAACGGAAGCAGGCGCAATGCCTTGAGTGGCGCGCCATCTTTGCGCAGTTCTATGAGCGCGGCCAAAGGAACGGCGCGTGCCAGGAAACCCGCTGGTCGGTGGTGCGCAAGAGTTTGCTCGGCGGGCTGTGCGCGGCGCCGCTCGGATTTCTGATTCCCGTGGCGTGGTTCCCGGCACAGTTTGCCATCCCCGTCATTCCCGCCCTCGCCCTCTTCATCCATTTCAACCGTCGCCGCCACCATCCGAGCCACGAGCGTTACCTCGCTCAGGAGAACACCCACTTCGCGGTGATTCCCGACGCGCCACAGCCGCGCGAACTGCCCGCGCCCAAACAACGCCTCTTGTCGAAGGGAGACCCGCAATGACCCCAATCAACATCATCCGGTACGCCACCGTCACCCTGTTGTTTCTGCCGACAGGCTGTTCCCATCGCACACCAACTGCAACTGTGGAGGTCATCGACACCAGTCTCAGCATCACGCCCCGCGCGGAGCGTGCGGTGCTCGATGCCGTACAAAACCAGATCGGCCAGATGCGGCGCGGGGATCGGCTGGTGCTGATCCCCATCACCGGCGATGCAGAGAACGATGCCGGGGGGCGCATCCTGCGCCTCTCCGCGCCGACTACGCGCGAGACCTACGACACCGATCTGCGCCGATTTCAGGAGCAAGCCCGGAAACAATTCGTAGCGTGGGTCGCATCGCTCGATCCGCATCAGGCCCGCACCGACATCCTCGGCGCGCTCGATGCCGCCCGTCAGGAACTTGCCGTGATGCCCATTGGCGTCAATCACAGACTCATCGTCGTGAGCGATTTTCTCGAAGACGACGGCACCTATCGCTTCGTATCGGACGGCTCGGTCACGAGTCTGGCGCGTGCCCGTGAGCTCGCTGCGCGTATCCGTGCGCAGCATGGCTTCACGCTGCAAGGTGTACCTCTTTGCCTTGGTCGCCTCGAAAGCAGCGACTTCGCACCGCTCTCGGCACAGCGCAAAGAGGCCGTCCAGGTGTTCTGGAGGGCGTATTTTGCCGCCGGGGGTGTACAAGCCGAGATTCATTTCGATGGCACGGGGATGTTGACTGATGCTGAGCATGGCTGTGTCGGCGGAAAGCAATAACACGCGTTCAGAGAGAGGAGTGTCACAAAATGAGTGAATCGAGTCTCATGCAAGGCTGGATAGCCCTTCTCGGGGTGTTCGCAATGATCGCGCTCATCCTGACGGCCTTCGGGATCATGCTCGGCATCGTGAAGCCTGCCGATGTCCCCAAACGCGTCGTAGCCATCGTGGGCATTGTAATCGTGCTGATGCTCATTCCGGGCATCCTAGTGAGCGCCTGGAAAAGTCTGTCCTTGTGGCAGCGAATCGGTCTCGCGGTGCTCGGGGTCGGCGCGTGGCAGTGGCTACGACCGCGACGACAAGCACGGAACAAGAGAGGGGAATAGAGGTCACCGTTGAAAGCCGTGTCGAAACTCGATTGATGCGGGAGCCACAGATACGCTCTCTGAACCGCACATACCGACGATTGGAGAAACCATATCCGCACGGATTCGTCGTGCTATTCTCCCGATTATTCCGTCAATTGGATTCCGTACATTCGGTCGGGCGTTCCAAGTGGCATCGAGATTTTAAGGAGAACATACCCGCCCTTTTTGCTTTCCAATTCTGCACAAGTGATTCGGTACACATTGTTCTTCCCAGCCTCGACACTCGCGTTCAAGTGGGGTTGGCCTTTCTCATCAAAGTATTTGTCGAGCTTCGTCAGCCAGAATATCTTCGAATTGGTGATCTTAGAGTCCGGCATATTGACGTAGAATCGCGCAACCTTTGCAACGGTCGGGGCTTCTTGTAGCTTGCGAAGATCGTAGCTGGTCATGCCGTTTTGTTCGCCATACGCGGTCAGTTCCAACAATCCACGATTGGTCGAAGCAAAGACGCCAATCTTTTGTGGATCTGGCGAAGTTTCACAGCCGAGAGAAAACAGCAGCAGACAACCAAGTGCTAAGATGTTACGTACACTGTGGCGGGCCATTCTGATCCTCTTTCGTTGCGGTTCCCACTTCCCCTCATACCCTTACTGGGGCTGTTTCACGGTCCTCCATCCGTCGTCATACTTCCTGAACTCCAAACTTCCGTTCCCCTTCTTTGCGGCGATATCGGTCTCGCTGAGCCAATTTGCTCGCGAGTAGCAGTAGGAGGGAGGATTGGACGATGTGCCCGGAGAGGGTGAGCACCTCGCAAAGTCATCCTTAGTTAGCTGAGATAAGCGCGTGTATATCTGAGTTGGAACGTATCCGTATGTGAACTCGACAGTTGCGTCATTTCCTTCCTGAGTAATGCCGGTAATAGTGGGAGCGGAGGGCCTCGCCACAACTACTGTTCCGTATTCCGAGCGGACTCCCTGTATATTCATCCCTTGCAAATGCGCCTCTACGTCTTTAGATGGAACGACGGAAAAGTTGAAGTACTTATTTTGCTCTTTACAGTCTGGTTCCGGATTGCAGTAGATAAAAGTGTCCGGCGCTTTCTGAAGAACTCCGGCATCTACTAAGTGATTAAGGAAATCGAGCTCTGGCTGAATGCTACGCTTCAGTGTTTCAAAGTCAACGTTGTTCCCTTGTGCGCGCGCAATTTCCATGGACCAACCTGTTTGAGTATGCACTTCCAGTGTGATTTCATTCCCGAACTGGCCCTCGGCCATATTCTCACGAAGAATGCGTTGCGCCGTGCTCCGGGTAAGTTGTTGTCCACTGCAACCAACGACGCCCATGCAAAGCGCGAGAATTACCATCAATTTCCTTGACATCGATCTTTCTCCTTCCTGTTCTCAAATGCGGTTATTACCTCATCTTGTTTCCGTTTTCGACTTTCCGTGATTCTCGAATCAAGCCCCACGAGAAAATCAGTTAGCGTCGATGCCAAACAGAAAGGCGCTTTGTCCGAGCTTGGTGATTATCATGTACTCGCCTGGTGCCAGAGGTTCTACGGGAGACAGTTTCAGCGAGTGTTCCCCATACTTGGCAAAATTCAAAGAACGCAGGGATTCTCCGCTCGTTGACCTTCCGTTCATTCCCATCGACCCCGCCTTCGCAATCACAACCTCGCGGTGGTCCTTCGATACCTTGAGAATGTCCAGGTTGACCAGGCTCTCCGGATCGACGCCTGGGGCATTCAGTCGAACGACAAACTGAATATCCTGACCGGCCTTGAAACGCACCGGCGACGCCGGTCCTTTGAAGATGATCGAGGTTTTGGCTCCTCCATACCCCAGGCCTATCACCTTTGTTTGGGTATTCGGCTGTTGTCTCTCCAGTGGCACTAGCGCACCGGCTGGATCAAGAGCGAAGACGATCCCGATGTATTCAGGTTCCTGCGCTTTCTTGACCTCTTGACCTACGAGTGTAAGAAGCGGCAGAGCAGTTAGCATGAGAAGTGCGACGTATTTCATTGTGGTTGTTCCTTTCCGTTTCAGGTTATTGGCGGCTGTTGAATCCCAGGTCTCAGGATCGAGACCTGTTGTACCCAGCCATTCAATGCGGTAACGTCAACGCCAATACCCCAACCGACGAACTCGGTAGATAGAGAACCTCGGGGGAGCTTTTGGCAATGGCAGATAAGCTCCAGTTCGCTGGCATAGCTACCTGGGGCAGGTTATCGGGAATCCAAACCCAGGTCACGCCACCGTCGGGTGACCATCCAACAATTCCGGGGAAAAGTCCTGAACCTGTTTGGGAATACCCTGTCAAAAAGATGTTGTCTGCGTATTCAGGGTCTACTATCACCGTCGTAGATGCATTGCTTTGAAGGTTGGCTCCTTCCGGTACAACCTTGGTCCAGGTATCCCCATGATCGGTGGATTTGAGCAGATAGTTATCAGCCTGATACACGTAGCCGGTGTGGTTTGGATCAAACGCTATCGAAATGGCGACTTGCGTTTGGTCTGTCAAAGCCCAGCTCGCGCCCCCATCCGCCGATTTGTAAGTTCCGGCCCCTGTTCCAGCGATGAGAACCTGCGGGTTCGATGGGTCGATGGCGAGCGAATAGACCTCCTTGGCGGACAGCGTGCTGAGGCCATTGACGATGGGTGACCAAGTGACGCCACCATCGGTCGATTTAGACACGCCGCCAAATGAGGAGGCGATATAGATCGTCTTGGCCGTTACGGGATCAAAGACAATTGATGTGGGGAGTGAATTCAAGTAGAGGGTTTGCGGTCCGTCCGACCATGTTATGCCGCCATCATTGGAAACTTGCAGTTCGCTGTTGGCCGAGCTTAATGGATCCCATGTAGCGACACCTACCAGTAGATGCCTTGAATTGAACGGATCGACAGCGATGGACTGAGCATCGACATTGAACGTATTCGTCCATGTCTTTCCGCCGTCCATGCTCTTGCTGACCCCTGAACCGTTACCCGCAGCCACGTAAAGAGTAGTTGGTACGTTAGGGTCCACTGCAACCTGAAAGCCATAATTTCCTGTCAGGCCATGATCCGACTCCGTCCATGCCGAGCCGTCAAGCGGAATACTCCAAAGATGCTCGGCCACAACTCCCATCAGGCTGGAAGAGGCCTGGGGCCACTGCAATCCAGAAATGTAATATCCCGTCGCAGCATTAAACGCCGGTTGGAGAGTAGGATAGCTCGCCTGCGACCACGTCTTCCCGCCATCGGTCGTCTTCGCCATTCCTTGGTAGCTCCAGGGGTTTGGCCCATTCATATCCATCTGAACTCCAAATAAATACGCGTCATCAGGGTTCGTCGGATCGATTGCTACTCCCGTACCTCCATAGCCTTGATAAACCTGTGCGCTCTCGAACCACGTGGCTCCGCCGTCTGAGCTGACATACAGAAGCGCGTCATACTGGGTGGTGGCCGGACTTGATCCGCCTGCGTAGATGCGAAGAGGATTGCTCGGAGCCTGCGCAAAGAATCCGCCGACATTGACCGCGCTGCTCAGGGGAGACCACGTATTCCCGAAGTCGCTGGATACATAGAGGCCAGAACAAATGGATTCGTAGTATAGTTTTCCCTCCGTCGATGAGTCGGGAAACAGTGACGTGCTGGCACAAGAACCGGGAAGACTCAGCGGAGTCCAGGTCGATGCGGTGTTCTTCGATCTATAAATAGCGCCGCTTGAGTCTGACACGTACAGAACACTGGCACTCAAGGGGTCCAACGTAAGCGACGAAATAGGGTTGGCAGAGGGCGAAACGATATGGGTCCACGTAGTTCCTTGATCTGCGGAACTGTAGATGGTGCCATCAATGGGGTATTGGACATATATCGTTCCATTTACTGAAACTCCGGCAATTCCGCCTTGAAAGGTAAACGGCTCATTCGTCGCAAATGGTTCCCAGCTGGCCCCGCTGTCGGTGCTTTGGTATAGCCCAGATTGGTAAGCGGAAGCATAGAGTCTTCCGGGTGAAGACGGGTCAGGAGCATACGAGATATGACCGCCTCCAGGGCCGACAATTTTGAAATTCGCACTGGATGGTGGAACCAAGACGGTCACGACAGCGTGACCGGACTTGGTGATGTCCTGAGTTGAGGTGGCCGTGATCGTAACAGCACCTCCGCTGGCTGGCATAAAGGTTCCCGATGATGTAATTGAACCGCTTGCTGCCGACCACGTTACGGCAGAACTGAATGACCCTGTGCCTTGCACTATTGCCGAGCATCCCGAGGTTGTTCCGCTCCCCAGAATGAGCGTCGTCGGGGAGCAGGTTACTGCCACCGAAGTAATCGAAGGCAGTACACTCACAGTCACATTAGTCGAACCGTATTTGCTGGAATCCTCGGTTGAGGTCGCGGTGACGGTCGCGGTTCCCACGCCGGAGGGGGTGAAGACGCCGGACGAGGTGATTGTCCCGCCGGTCGCCGTCCATGTGACGGCGGAACTGTAGCTCCCGGTCCCTTGAACGGTCGTGGTGCAAGTGCTGGTTTGCGCCGTGGTGATGGAAGATGGGGCGCAAGAGGCGCCGACCGAAGTGATGGTGGGCGACGATGGAGGAGTGCCGCCACCGCCATTTCCGCTACCGCCGCAGCCCGAAAGGGAAATTCCGATCCCTACGAGCGTAATCCCTATCCACCTGTCGAGTCTCATCCAGCGCCTCTTTCATTGCATAACGTATTGAAAACAGATTGTTTATCTGCGTTCCCCGTCTTCCGCGGTTCCCCGACGGCATTCATAAAGCTTGAACAGATCGCCTGTCCTCTATAGAGGGTATGTCCTCGATAGGGTACATCCAGACTTGAGATATGGCAACGGATATTTGTGTTTTGGTTGGCCGCCGAGTACGAGAACTGAGGCTGGCTAAGGGCTGGACGCAGACCTACCTATCCGTGCACGCAGGCGTTGGCCGAAATTACATTTCTGATGTGGAGTTGGGAAAGAAAGAGATCGGTCTCAGAAACCTGCATTTACTCGCGCTGAGCCTGGACGTTCCACTGGAGAGGCTTGTCCAGGGACTCTAACGTCAATCAGACCTCATCCGGCTTCGGCCTACCCCGCCTCTTACCTCATATATTGTCGAGGGGCTTTTGTCTCACTCACGCAATCTTTCGAATGATCGTGAGGCAAAATCGGCGGCTACTCGTGCATTGCCGTTGTGAGCATACAACAACCATTCTTTACACAACTAACTGATTTCCCTATACTTCTGATGACTGAACCTGACGATATGCTCCCGGCTACACCTGCAAATTCGGAGTGGCTTACCCGTAAGCGCCTGATCGATGGCAAGCTGAAAGCTGCCGGGTGGCGCGTTATTCCATTCGCGCCGGGGAAGCCTTTGACCGATCTCGATCGGTGCGCCATCGAGGAATTTGAGACCGCAAACGGTCCAGCCGACTATGCACTCTGTCTCGGCGGTCAGATCGTGGCGATTCTGGAGGCCAAGAAACTGACGCTTGGGCCGCAGAATGTCTTATCCCAGGCGGAGCGCTATTCAAAGGGCATTCAACAGCCTGGGTTGCAGGCTGGTCCGTTCGGCGTTCCCTTGCTCTATTCAACCAACGGTGAAGTGATTTGGCATCACGATGTTCGGAACCCACTGAACCGCTCTCGCCAGATCGCACAATTCCACACGCCTGAGGCTGTGAACGAAATCCTCAGCTTTGATTTGGACGCCGCGATTGCGCGACTGCGTTCAATCCCGAATAAAAATACCAAACTGCGACCTTACCAGCTAGAAGCCAACGAAGCCATTGAACAGGCGATTGCAGATCGCAAGCGGGCGATGCTGGTTGCGATGGCCACCGGCACCGGCAAGACGTACACGATGGTGAACGAGATTTACCGCTTGATGAAATCGGGCACCGCGCGTCGGGTGCTTTTCTTGGTGGATCGTCGGGCGCTCGCGGCTCAGGCCGTTCGTGCTTTTGGATCGTTCGATGCTGACCAAGGACTAAAGTTCGACAAAATCTACGAGGTCTACAGCCAGCGATTTCAGAAAGAAGATTTTGGCGAAGATGAAAAATTCGACCCCAAGGTTTTGCCGCAATCCTATTTGCAGACTCCGAAATCCGGCAGTGCGTTCGTCTACGTCTCCACCATCCAGCGAATGACCATCAACCTGTATGGGCGCGAAGCGGCAATGGGTGGAGAGGAACCCATTGATGACGATGCCGATAAACTCGACATTCCGATTCACGCGTTCGATTTGGTCGTCGCCGATGAATGTCACCGAGGCTACACCTCGTCCGAGGTCGCGCTCTGGCGCAAGACGCTGGAACACTTCGACGCGATCAAGATTGGTTTGACCGCGACGCCGGCTGCGCACACCACCGCCTATTTCAAGGACACGGTTTACCGTTACGAGTATGAGCGCGCCGTCCGGGAAGGTTTCCTTGTCGATTACGACGTGGTGAAGATTCGCTCCAATGTCCGCATGAACGGCGTATTCCTCAAAGAAGGGGAAGAGGTCGGCCTCATCAATCCCGAAACCGGCTCGAAGAAACTCGACAGCATTGAGGACGAACGCGCGTTCGATGCTTCGACTGTCGAGCGCGAGATCACGTCCCCGGATTCCAATAAGAAAATTCTCGAAGAGATCAGAACCTACGCACAGGAGCATGAGCAGACATACGGCCGCTTTCCCAAAACGCTCATCTTCGCCGCCAACGACCTGCCGCACACCTCCCACGCGGATCAATTAGTGGACCAGGCGCGGGATATTTTTGGCCGGGGCGATTCCTTCGTCCAGAAGATCACGGGAAGCCCAACCGTTGACCGTCCACTCCAGCGTATCCGTGAATTCCGCAACCGCCCGAATCCAGGCATTGTCGTTTCCGTGGATATGCTGACCACCGGCGTGGACATTCCAGACCTTGAGTTCATTGTTTTCCTGCGCCCGGTAAAATCGCGCATCCTGTTCGAGCAGATGCTCGGACGCGGCACCCGGAAAGGGGAGAAGTTCCCCGACAAGTCGCATTTTGTCGTCTTCGATTGCTTCGATGGCACCCTGCTTGAATACTTCCGGCAGGCGACCGCCATCACCGCCGATCCGCCGACCGGCGTCATGCGCACCATCCCTGAGATCATCGACGACATCTGGGCGAACCGCGACCGCGAGTACAACATCCGCTGCCTCACCAAGCGGCTCCAGCGCATCGACAAAGAGATGCACGGTGATGCGCGCGCCGATTTCGCCGCATTCGTACCGGAAGGCGATCTTGCCGCCTACGCGAAGAACCTGGGTGCCGCGCTCCATAGAGATTTTGTCCCGACGATGGGCCTGTTGCGGAATGCGGACTTCCAGCGCCTCTTGCAGGAGTACAAGCGCAAGCCGCGCGTCTTTTACGTGGCGCATACGACGCAGGATGAGGTTTCCTCGGAGTGGCTCGTCCGCGGCTTGGATGGCAAAGAGTACAAGCCGGACGACTACCTGACCGCCTTCTCGGAATACGTCTCCACCCACCAGACCGACATCGACTCCATTGCAATCCTCTTGAAGCATCCCCAGGACTGGGGGCCGGATGCGCTCAAGTCGTTGCGTGAAAAGCTCGCCGCCGCGCCACAACGATTCACCGAGCCGAATCTGCAAAAGGCATTTGAGCTGCGGCGCAACAAGGCATTGGCCGACATCATCTCGATGGTGAAGAATGCCGCCGACACGCAGAGTCCGCTTCTCAACGCTGCCGAGCGCGTTGACCGCGCCATTCGGAAAATCACGAGTGCACAGACCTTCACGAAGGATCAATTAGTCTGGATAGAGCGGATTCGCACACACCTCCAAGGCAACCTTTCCATCGATCAGGACGATTTCGAGAGCCAGCCGATTTTCAGCGACTTCGGCGGATGGGGACGTGCCGTCAAGGTGTTCGGCAATCGTCTCCCGGCGTTGATGCAAGAAATAAATGAGGCCATCGCAGCATGAGTGATATCGTCCAAAAACTTTGGGGGTTTTGCCACACGCTCCGGCATGACGGCGTGGATTACGGCGACTATATAGAGCAGCTTACCTATTTGCTCTTTTTGAAGATGGCCGAAGAAAAAGGTGTGGAGATTCCCAAAGGCTGTGATTGGGACACCCTGAAAAGACTCTCTGGAACCGACCTCACCGACCATTACAACGAAGTGCTGCGCAAATTGCGCTCCGCCGATGGACTGCTCGGCGACATCTTTACCCAGGCCACTTCCCGTTTTACCAACCCTATCAATCTCCGCCGCCTGATCGACATGATTGATGAGGAGGAGTGGTCGTCGCTTGATGTGGACGTGAAAGGCGCGGCCTTCGAGGGACTGCTCGAAAAAGCTGCCAGCGAAGGCAAGAAAGGTGCCGGACAATACTTCACGCCGCGCGTTCTCATTCAGACCATCTGCCGGTTGATGAAGCCGGACCCGCGCGGTCGGAAAGATTTTACGATTGCTGATCCTGCTTGCGGCACCGGTGGCTTTTTGATCTGCGCGTATGAATGGCTGGTTGCTGAGAGCAAAGGCGTCTTTGACCGCGCCGATGCCAAGCGGATACGGACCAAAACATACTTCGGCCAGGACCTTGTTGCGCGCCCGCGCCGGTTGGCGCTGATGAATCTCTATTTGCACGGCGTTGAGCCGCACATCTACCTCGGCGATACGCTTTATGAACCGGATCGCGGCGAGCGTTACGATGTCGTGCTCACCAATCCGCCCTTTGGCACCAAAGGGGCCAACCAAGCGCCGGACCGCGAAGACTTCACCATCGAGACCAGCAACAAGCAATTGAACTTCGTGCAGCACGTTGTGAATACGCTCAAACCTGGTGGTCGCGCCGCGATAGTCCTGCCCGACAACTGCTTGTTTGAAGACAAGGCCGGAGAAGTCTTCGAGATTCTCATGCAGGACGGCAATCTGCATACTGTGCTGCGCCTGCCGCGCGGCACATTCACGCCGTACAGCCAGGGTGTCAAGGCAAACGTCATCTTCTTCCAAAAAGGCTACCCGACCGAGAACGTCTGGATATTCGATGCCCGCTCCAATGTTCCCGGCATCACGAAGAAAGATCGTCCGCTGACTAAAGAGCACTTTGCCGAGTTTGAGAAAGCATACGGCAAGGACCCGAACGGACAGAGCAAGCGAGCGGATGGGGGAGAGACCGGACGCTTCCGCAAGTTCTCGCGCCAAGCCATCAAAGAGCGCGGCAACAAACTCGACATCACTTGGCTCAAAGACGAATCTCTGGAAGATAGCGACGACCTGCCCGACCCGCAGGAATTAGCGACGGAAGCCGTCACCGAGTTGGAGGCTCTTGTCGATGACCTCCGCGAAATCATCGCCCTTGTTGAGAAACAGGAGGGCATAGGGGAATGACGGAATCGCTTCCTGAGGGGTGGGTATATACAACACTTAAGACCCTCGTTGGGCCGGAGGGACTCTTTACTGATGGGGATTGGATATTGTCTGAACACCTAAAAACAGGGAATGATGTGAGGCTAATTCAACTTGCTGATATAGGTATTGGGGTATTTCAGGATAAATCCAAAAAGCATATTTCGAGTAAGACCGCTCACGATCTTCGAGTTACATTCCTTCGCCAGAACGATGTGCTAATTTCCAGGATGGCAGACCCATTAGCTCGCGCGTGTTTGTTTCCGACCTTGGGACTTCCTGCGATAACTGCTGTCGATGTGGCGATTGCGCGTTGTGATGAATCTGTTTGTATCCCAGCCTATTTGATGAATTTGTGCAATTCATTTCAGGTTCTCGTGCAGGCTGAAGCAGCTGCAGTTGGCACTACCCGTAAAAGAATTAGCCGGAAGAATCTGGAGGAGATTCAAGTAGGTCTTCCACCGTTACCAGAGCAGAAACGTATCGTGAACATACTTGAAATGCTGGCTGATAAGGTGGACCACTGCAATGCGCGATTAAGAACGATTACTGCGCTCCTCAAGCGATTCCGCCAATCTGTTCTTGCTTCGGCCTGCTCTGGACGCCTCACCGCTGACTGGCGAATTCAACGAAATGGCGCACCAGCGCCAGATGAGACTAATGCGGAGTCTGACGATCTTCCGCTGGGATGGAAGGCCGTTTGTGTCAGCGACGTGATTGACGATCTTAAATACGGAACCTCTCAAAAATGCGGATATGAGAAACGTGGTGTGCCGGTATTGAGAATTCCGAACGTCGCCAAAGGCGTGATTGACCATAACGACATAAAGTATGCTGAATTGCCCGCCAAGGAACAGAAGCAACTCCATCTACTACCCGGAGATATTCTGATCGTTCGTTCAAACGGCAGCGTATCTTTTGTCGGGAAGTGTGCGCTCGTCGGGGAGCATGAACGCGGCTTTTCATATGCCGGATACTTGATCCGCATTCGTCCAAATCAAACCATCGTTTCGCCTGAATTTCTCAATTTGGCGCTCAGTAGCTATGACGTTCGGTTGCAGATTGAACTTCAGGCGCGGTCTACGAGCGGCGTCAACAATATCAACAGCGAAGAGGTACGTGCACTACGATTATCCCTGCCGCCGTTGGATGAGCAAGAAGAGATCGTGCGCCGCGTGAATAAATTGTTCATACTCGCCGACAAGATTGAAACACGATACAAGGCAGTCCAGCAGCAAGTTGACCATCTTCCGCAATCTATCCTTGCCAAAGCCTTCCGTGGCGAGCTCGTTCCCACCGAAGCCGAGCTCGCCGAGCGTGAAGGTCGGTCCTATGAATCTGCCGAGCAACTGCTCCAGCGCATTAAGTATTCACGTGGTACTGCGCCTGCATCTATTGTCAAGAAGCGCGGCAAGCAGCCCACTTCTAAATAGGCTTCAAAGCCTCCCAAGCCCATGCTGTTGCGCGCAAAATGTGGTTTGCGGCTCCGCCTTGATGTGCAATGTATGAAATGCTAAAGTTAATCTGTTATGAACAAGCCGAAGGAAATATCCGTAGAGGAGTGGAAGGAACTTATACGAGTGCCTGTCATTAGGGAGTCTTGGGGATTAGAAAATGAGACACCAGAGGAATTTGCTGACATGGTGTATGCGGCAAAGTTTCATTTTACGAGCGGCGGTCCTGGATACGTTGGAGATATGTATATTCTACAAGGCGACGCATTGGGGGAGCCGATGACTCTCATTCGTAAAGACGGTAAGTTGGTCGTGGCTTAATTACTCTTGGCGTTGGGCTTATCTTCGAAGGTGGTTTTATACTTATCGGCTATTCAATGTTCCCAGCTTACATCAGCGTGTAAACGGTATTTCACTTCATTGGTGCTGGTCGGCTCGGAACGGAGAACTTCTTCCGGGTCAATATCCAGATCCGCCTTCGCAAAGCATTGCGCCATGCAGTCTCGAATACGGCGCACCTGTTGCCGTACTGCTGTTCGGCTCGACCGCGCACGGGCCAGATGGACATAAAACAGTTCGCTATTTAGCCGTTCTTGTATTTGCTCTGCGTTTAATGAAATGCCGTTATGCCGAGCCAAAAAATCAAGCAGAATCAAATGGGTTGTTGATAACGGTAACCGGTATAAGCGTCCCTGGTGGATTAGCCAGGCGGACAGTATTTTTTCTTCTCCCGGAACGCAACGTCCAGGCAATCTCGTACCCGCGCATTCATGCACGATGACCAGCCTCACCTTGCCACGGTGCACCGATTCGATCTGGTACGCCGCGAGATCGTAATACAGTAACGCAAGGTCGAAATTGCTATCCTGCATGGTAACGCGCCTCCATCGGTCGTGGTCAACTCAATCACGCCGCAACGAACAGAGGAAGAAACTGGGCACCGGCGTCCACCACACGCTTCGGCACGTCATTGAACTGAAGGCAGCGTGAGAGCCCGAAGATCAACTGAATCCCGCCGCAGCGACGTTGATATTCGCAGACGGCCTTTAGCTGTTGGAATCTTCCGGGAATCTCGACTTCATAGACAAATACGGCGTCTGCATTCGACAGCAGTTCTGCCGACGGCATGGCGAGTGAAGTGTAGATGCGTGGCTGCTTGGACCGCCTATCACGGAAGCCTGCAACTTGACCATTGAGAACCGTGTTTGAACCGATCCACAGGATGTCTTCGCGCCCGCCCGACGGGTCTTGACATACTAGGCCAGATGCGGCACTGTTAGGGGGTTCGGAATTAAGAATAGCTCGTGTTGTGTCGGTTGGGCGCATAGTGATGTATGCTCCTAACCGCTCACCACAGTGAGTGAATACCCCGGGGGCGCCAACCCCCGGGTTTTTCTCTATGGTGGCGGGTTGTAGTAGCATGACGGTAACAGGATCAACCAGTTCAAAGAACTCCGCTTTTCATCCGTTTTGTCCGGAAATTGTCCACGTATTTGGGGAGGATTTGGATAGTGCACGACGATCAACAACATCGTTACCTTCAGTTCGGCCCCTTTATATTTGATTCGCTTGAGCTGACGGTCACAAAGAATGGCATCACCCTTCCATTTGAACGCAGACATTACGACATACTGAAATGTCTCATTGAAAATCGCCCCGAAAAGGTTCGTTGTACTGATACCTGCCTTTCTGAGACCTTATCTTCTCAGCCAGAGATAAATGAGAAGCATCGGTTACTTACAAAGTATCTGAGTGAATTGCGTGGGTTGATGGGAAAGACAGAGTACCGCAAATATATTAGGAACACTTCTAAGAAACGTGATCCTGAGGGAACAGGCGCATTTGAATTCTTCGGTCCCGTGACCCATCTTCAAATATCATCCACTGGCAAGCCGACTACATTAACCGAAGCAATCAATCCAAATCTGAGCAGCTTTCAGAACGCAGTCATCGGGGCTAATCGAAAAGGCGGCGCTTATGATGTACCGCTTATTGAGCATCTGGATATTAAGGAGTGCCTGATTCGGCTGGGATGTACGAAGGATTTGCTCTCCTCGGAAGAGGCTATAATTCGGAATTGGCTTGGCCAGCGCGTGAGTGAGCCGTTGTGGCGCTCTGAAGGCCCTGCGCTCTATGATGCGCTAAAAGAGCGCGGAGAATCCGCAAAGGCTTGCTCGGCAGTTGATGCGTTCGTTCAACATCTTGTCTATTGTTGTGCACCGAGGCATGGTAGTGTTTCCTCCTTCTACCTAAGCATCAGGAAAGTTTCAGAGGCATATCGTATGTTACAAGGCGAAATGCAAGTAGGAAACGCATCCGATCTTAGTCCCGAAGGACAAGTTATCAGTGTTCATAATTATCTCTTGAGTACGAACCGACTGGCATTTTTGCCCGCGCGCCTTTTACTTGGCGGTGCTCTTCCTAATAAAGATGACGAGTTATTTTACTTCACAGGTCTATTCACGTTCACTCTGGATGATCGTGATCTAGCTAAGATTCCAGGGGGATTGAAGGCATTGTCAAGCAAATCCACGGACTTTGCCGTCACCAGTTTCTTCGCCAATCCCGATCCTTCTATATGTCCGATTCTGAAATTTTCTGGACACCTCCGTGAGTTTCCGGTAACCATGAGCCTGTCTCGTAAGTATGTGAGGTTTAGTTCCGTCACGGCGGCTATTCTTCCGATGGTCCTTTCCAAAAAGCGGTTAGAGCTGCGAGGGATTGGTGCGATGAGGCATAACGACGATCTGCATGAACTACACCCACTCGCCTGCGGATTCTAAGTGAGGTACCAACATTGGAAGCCAGACATTTTGTAGGCGCAATCATTTCCCTTCGTGATGGGCATAATGAACCGAGAGATTGGGTATTGCTCAAATTTCTTGGTGAAGGAAAATCTGGGATCGTCTACCAAATGGCCCCGGTTTCCAATCCGAGTACCGAGATGCGTGTTGTGAAGTTTCCTAGCTCCGATGTCCGGTTTCAAATGACGGTTTTGCATAACTCATTTCGACTAGCTGAGGAGATGTTTCCAGAACACCCCCAGAGGTTGACATCTGAGGAACGATTGCGTCGTTTGACCGACGAAATGCTCTTGCGTATAGAGAGCAGCGGGGCCGCTTTCAGGGTTAAGGCCTATCGTAATCTCCTACGAGCGGCTGTTTTGGCACTCGTAGCGCACTTCTATGAGCAGTTTAGGCTCGGAACATTGCCGGCTTCCTTCCTAGATCGAGACGACGCTGTCACTCCGCTCATTGACGAGAACCTGGTGTGCCAGATTGAGTTTAAGCTAGATGAAGAACTTCCTAACGAAATCCGGTGCTTCCTTGAATGCTGCGTTGAAGATGTCAAAAGAAGGATCGATGCGTTGAAGACAACAGATTCATATCATCCACTATTGCAAAACAGATTTGTCAAACTTCTTGGACTTCATTTGGAAGGATTTCTAAATTGGGGCGAGCTTCTCATCATCACGAATTCTGATCGTTTCCGCAAGGAGTGTATTTCCAGTGAGATTCTGAATTTCAAGGACGCTATTCCTTTCTTATATTATCGTGCTTCGGAAGAAAAACAGTCACTTGAAGCTGCTCGTGAAAAGGGCGAATCTGGCGCGAGTTCTGAAGTCGTTGATATGATCCTCGCCACGAAAGCGACAGCACTCTATTTTGAGGAAACTGCGGTGAGGTATTGCCCATCTTTGCCATATCTCAGTGGCTTCGCTAAGAGTTGGCTGGCTCGCACGCTTTTGCTGTCGGATGAGAAGAATGAGGCCGTTGCATTGTTGGAAGAGGCATTGGACACCCTCACCACGGACGAATATCCGCTGGAGAGGTTCGACACTTTGTTAGATTTGACTAGGCTGTTACGCGACTCGGAACGGGATCGTAGCAACAGATACGGCAGAGAGGCGCTTGAGATCAAAGAACGACTCGGAATTACACTATCAAGTTGACTGTCGATACTCTAACGAACGTGCGTTTGCGTGCTTGGTCGAGGAGTGGTTTCCAAGGCTTGCTCGGTGACCGCACTTCGCCAAAATGCCATCCGGAAGCAAATGGGTATGATTCCAAATTTCTGCCGTAGCGATAGCGGTGAATTTCAGGCCTCTGTAGACGAAATCGTAGCGGTCAAAGCATCCTGAAGCAATCCAGAACTACAACTTTCAACGGCATGGCCGCAACTCATTCAATATAAAGCAGTTAAAATCACTCAATTTCAACAAAGGGAAATAATAGGCGAAAACTGGTTCGGGACCAGGGGGTCGGAGGTTCAAATCCTCTCTCCCCGACCATATTTTTCAATAACTTAGAGCCGTTTTATCCCGATTAAGAAATCCAATGTAGACGATTTTGTAGCGGTCATTGCCTCCAAGAACCATTCGCTGCAATACCTTTTGACCTTTCAAGGGGCTACGACTGCGATTTCTCATCTCAAGGACAATTGAACTATTGCCGCGCCGGACGCGCATTTGCTACCATCCTTGCAACTCTGCTTAGAACGAGGAATGCACCATGAAGCGACTGCTGCTGATCGTTCTCGCCATTTGCAGCCTTGGCGTAGTGGTTTCCAACGCACAGGAAATCCGTGGAATTACCGACAAACTCTCTGAGAGCCTTTCCCTGTCAGGCAAAAAGAAGGTGGCGGTTGCCGATTTCACGGATTTACAAGGCAATGTTACCGAGTTGGGGAGCTACTTAGCAGAGGAACTTTCAGACAATCTTTCTGAAAATGCAAAGGGTATTGAGGTTGTTGATCGCCTCACGCTGAAGGCAATCATCCAAAATAACAAACTTGCCTCCGCTGGAATCATCGACCCGGCGACTGTCACGAAGCTGGGCCAGATTGCAGGAATCAACTCATTGATTACAGGCACCGTGAGACCTTTTGAGGACTCGGTTCATCTCTCCGTCAAGATTCTTGACACCGCAACGGCGAACACAATCGGAGCTGCCAGCGCTGACATCCCGAAAACCAAGGCAATCGTTGAACTGCTAGGCCAAAATGCCACTTCAGCTACCAATAGGCCGAATCCTCAGCCGCAGGTGCCAAGCCCTATCCTCGTTCAGCCTTCGACAGAAATAAAGGGCATACGCGTCGTCGTCGATAATTGCCGGGGGGAAGGCGAGAGGCTGACCTGCACACTCAAAGTGACGAGCCAGGAGCAAGACCAGAAACTGTATCTGAGAGTTGGGCTAGGAGACAACGATTTGTATACAAACGCATTCGACGATGCCGGTGTCGAATACGGCGTTGATACGATTCAGCTCGGCGGGAAGTCGAGCGCTGATTCCTACGGTGCTGTTCAAACCCTTCTCGTCGCGGGAGTACCTGCTCGCCTAGTTGTGAAGTTTAATCGGTTCAACCCATCATCGGCACAGGTAACTCTGATGAGGTTTGGCGGCATCAT
Source organism: uncultured Acidobacteriaceae bacterium (assembly GCA_964563875.1). Taxonomy (GTDB): domain Bacteria; phylum Acidobacteriota; class Terriglobia; order Terriglobales; family Acidobacteriaceae; genus TOLSYN. The sequence goes on along the minus strand of CAZLZA010000025.1, from coordinate 18,240 downwards.
TGGATATGCACATGAACATTTTGAATTGCGCGATATCCCCATACTGAGATACCGACATCTGCCCGATGCGAGTAATCCCAGGATGTAAAGCTCTGTGCCGCAAACGGAAATTCTTCGAGGGCGTGTAGAAGATGTCTACGGATTTATACAAAACGCTTGGGGTCAAACCCAATGCAACTCAGGAGGCTATCGCGAAAGCAGGCATACGCCTTCTCAAAATACATAACCCTGACATACCAGAGAATAGCGACAATCCTGGCGCTTTGAGGATGGCTCAAGAGATCAACGAAGCGCGCAGCGTATTGGGCAATGTTGCAAGACGCTCCTTATACGACTCGCGAAGAACCGCCGAGACACAAGAAGCTGCATCACCTCCGTCCTCAGAAGCGCCGCGCGATCTGACAATATCTCAGCGCGTTGCTGACGATGTGATTGAATTCGCGATTGTTCGTTGGATCATCAAGTCGATAAACAAAGAATACGGCGTTGATTTGTATCATCCTGCTCATGAAATGGCGTTTGTCCGAGTGACCGACGCCGCTCGTAAGGTGAGAATCGCACTGGAAACCGCGCGTGAATGTGAGATTGCTCTCCCGTTTATCACTGCAAGAAATGAAGACCGGATACACTTCCATCGGACATTTTCCCGCCTCATGCTTGACCAAGCGCTCACCTGCTCAACCGATCAAACCCTACTTCTACGGGAAGACGCCCAAATGCAAGCGGACGGCTTGGTGCTGTGCAGATGCATTCCACGGGAGATAATTGATCTCGTTTTAACACGCTGGCTGATGGGTCAATTCAAGCGGGCATACGGAGTTGATCTTCACGATATCCGGTACAAATCGGCGAGAGATCGACTTACCAATGAAGCTATATATGCTGTTGATGCCTTGTCGTCCCAAGGAACATATCAGGTTAACCTTTCTGACTTAATGGAGGAAGCCAGCGTCCAAATGCCTTTGACCTGTTCGCTCGATCTCCACACACTCGAAACCATTCTCAGCCGGTCAACTTTACGATTTCGCAAACGCAAGGAGCACAGAATCGCACACGGAGAAACCGAGATGACAGACACGTCCAATCGCTTCATAATTACCGCCGGCAAACAGGGTACAACTGTCTCTCGAGCACGCGCCACCAAGCCTACGAGTTCGGATGGCGGTAAATCTGAAAAGTCTACCCCAAATACGGCGTTAGACCTAGTATTTGTTATCGATTCCACAGGGTCAATGTCCAGTAAGATCAAAGCGCTGATGTCAATGTGCGAGCATTTTGTAGACGATATAACGAAAAGTGGAATCTCATATCGGGCAGCTATCGTAGCATTCGGCGATCTTACGATATCTGGCGATAAGATACAAACCACTAGCTTTACGGCAAATGTGCAAACCATAAAATCCTTGCTTGATCTCAAGAAACTTCCAAGAAATGATGGTGGAGGCAATGAGGGAGAATCAAGTTTTGAGGCAATTCAAGCAGCCCTGAAGCTGCCCTTTCAGTCCAAATGCATAAAGGTGATTGTGCTTATGACGGATGAACCGGCGTTGCAGCACAATCTTTCCCCACAACGAATTCAAGGGATGTTGGTTGAGGAAGGATGTATGCTCTTTGCGTTCGCAACGGGCGACGCGTACTACAAATCGTTCGCCAAGGCAACAGGAGGGGGATGGTGGGATATCGAATCAACCCGATCACTCGACTCCGTTCTTTCCATCCTCAAGAAGATGGCGGCGAGCGTCACTATGACCGTGACCAATGTCGTAAAGCTCGCTCAAGGTGATGTGAAAGAATATCTCAGGCTCACTAAGTAGAATGTTTTCGTGACTAATATTGGCTATCTAAACACTCGACTATAACTTACGACTTATGTCTTATGTGATACTCAAAACTTCCAGTAGTTCTATCTTCGTTGATTGACACTTCGTACCCTTGAAGGTCATCTGCAATGTCCTTTAAGATGCCGTACATATCCTCAATACTTGGCGCATCTCCATTTAGCGTGGTTGTAAGCGCTGGTAGAAGAGCGAGAGCCTTATCTCTATTGCGCGAAGAGAGTAGCATGCGACCATCTGCGCCTACCTTAAGACTCTCCGAGTACTCGCCTCCATGGTCTGATACCAATTCCTTAATCTCCTCCATCAACTCTTTGCGGTCATAATCGGGCTTATTCTCGGCGTTCTTTAATGATTCAGTATATCTCTCGTTCATATTGCTAAGATAGTTATGCTTATATCTTACTTAGTAGAGTCGTGCTGTCAAGGCAGCGAATATACGAATTATAGTTTTACGCCACGCAGATGTTCCACCCTCGTTGGCCTGTTTCGTTGCAATGCTCTGGAAGAACATACATAAAAGAAATGTGTTAGCATATGAACCATCCATTTGGCCTCGGCTCAGCTTCTGTTGATCTGTGGATTTCCATGCTCTCCAGTTGAGGGTGTTTATGCTTCCGGATCACTACAAAACGCTTAAGGTTCGTCGCGACGCCGATCTCGCAACTATCAAAAAATCGCATAGGAGCCTCATTAAGAAGTATCACGATGATAAACCTGAGAGTAAGAAAGACCCCGAAGCGGCCAAGAAAGCTCAAGAAATTAACTGGGCTTGGAATGTTCTAAAGGATGAGAAGGAGCGCCAGAAATATAACAAACAATGGGATCCTGTGTACGGTCGTAGCGCATCTAGCGCAGTGCCAGATGCTTCTCCGTCGTCAACTAAGCCCGATCTCACATCGGACATACATCAAATCGCGTTCGGAGATGTAAGGCTGGGATCAACATACAACATAAGATTTGCAATTCATTGCACCGATGGAGGCCTTGAGCTTGGTGCTCCAGACATTCGCTTCCATCCTTTCGTTGATGGGCTTGAATGTGTCGCTGATTGCACGGGAGGTGCAGGGAGTTTACGTATAGATGTCGCAGTCATATATCACTGCCCATATGACACCTCAGAAGGCGCTATTAACTCGTCGCTTTTGGTTAGTTATGGCGGTGCTGAGTTAAATATCTCTATCACTGCAAATATCATCCTAGATGAAGTGTCGTTCGCAGATTATGATGGAGCGCCAATTGGCAATTCAGTTTATGGCGCTCCACCGAGTGGTTCGTCTACTGGTTATCATGGTGGACCTGTCCCGCCCCCGAAGCCGCCCGTGTCTTCTCGGAACATCCTGCTGTATTCCGCTATTGCCATTATTGGACTCATCATTCTTTCCATATCGGTGCGTGGATTCATGAACTTTCTTTATGCGCGTCAAGCGGAGAATTCTCAGGTTGCACAAAGTCAAGGGAGCGTGAACATCCCGCCCGGCTTAGATAACCAGAGCATTCAAACGAGACTGCTTAGCGCCAGCTATTCGTCAGACTGCGTCAAACAATATCCTGACGCTGGGTTTAGCCGTGTGATTACCGTAAAGAATGGGATTTGGGATAACGGAAGAGAGGAATCCGATAAGCGGGCAAGTTTCCAGATAGTCGGAAAGAAAGTCATTTTGGCGAACCTCACCGGTAATGGCCGCCAAGAAGCGGTCGTCGAGACATATTGTGGCATGGAAAACCAAACGCTAGGGTATGAAGAGATATATGTCATTGACCCTTCGTCAAAATCAATGAAGGTCTTACAGAAGTTCTCCCCGCGCGACTGGGGCGAAAGCAGCCTCGGGATCACCTGGAGCATGACGGGAGTCGAGGCGGAGGATGGCGAACTGAGGGTAGGATACCGACTTGGCGGCAGCCATGCACAACCCGATTGGAACGCAACCACGGGCTTTCGGTGGAACGGGAGACATTTCGTCCGTGTGAACTTTGAAGCACGAGGCGAGAGCGGCGAAGCGCATGAACATCAAAGTATTCAGAAAGTGATGCCGATTGACGAAGCGTACCGCGATTCAACCCTTGTCACGTTTCGTGATGACTTGCTGGCGGCGGTGAAGCGGAGGGATGCGAACTATCTGTACCAAACGGTTTCGCCGACCATGGTCGTCGGCTTTGGCGCTGAGGCGAATACGCGCGAAGAATTCATCAAAGCGTGGAACATGACGGCACCTGATTCGAAATTATGGAGCGTGTTGTTGCAAGTATTGCAAAACGGCGGAACCTTTGTCGATTTCAACGGAAGACAACAATATGTTGCGCGCTCCACGTTTGGTGCGTGGCCCAAGAGCGTAGACTCGTTTGAGCACTGCGCAGTTATTGCTCCGCAGGCGTCAATGTATAGTCTGCCGGACACCGGATCAACCGTGATTAAGACGCTTTCGTATGACGTGGTGAAACCGGATTCCAGCGCTCTTTGCACACAAGATCAGGAATGGATCAAGGTCAGTACGGGAACAGGCGATAGTGGGTTTATTCAAACGAAGGCGTTGCGCAGCCCGATAGATTACCGCGCTGCGTTTGAGAAAATCGATGGGCGGTGGATCATGACCTCGTTGGTAGCTGGAGATTAGCGAGGCGTTGTGATATGCGCTGGTCGGTTCTTGGTGGAATGGGATAGGATCGCATGATGCAACAACGGGTTGATGGTGTCGTTGTCAACGCTTCTCACGCATACACCGGTGCGCCACGGCAAGACAGAGCAAACCTGCTCGTGCGAATTCTTCTGTGGACGTTTTGTATTTTCTTTATCATTCCCATACTCATCGCAGTGTGGGTAATGAAAGACATCATGTCGTCGAACAATAGATCGTCGTCCGGTCACGGCCTATTTGACCAAGTGCTCGGATACTGGTTCGGCATCAAATTGTGGGATCGCAGCCGGACGCAGATTCGTGATTATCGGGTGCAAGAAAACGGCACCGGAAGAATATGGCTCGTGCGGATGTACGGGCAACTCTGCGATGGAGATATCGCTCGCGGCGATTCCGTATCGATCTTTGCGGACTATACAAATGGAACCCTCATTTTTCGCAGCGGTTACAACCACACCGTCAATTCGAGCATTGTTGTGCAGTAATACTCCTTGGCTTGGCGGCAAAGAACTCATAAGGTTGTCCTCGCTCTGAATTGACAAGGTTGCGCTACTTGATGCTCAGACCGTCAGAATAACCTTCCGTTCGTTTACGATGAACATTTCAGTCAGATGATTTTCTTTTGCCGCTCCGTTTTCCTCAATAGCGCAACGCCCGTAGTCGCCGATTTTGTCTCATAATCGTTCGAAGAATTCCGTGAGTGAGACAAAAGCCCCTCGACAATATATGAGGTAAGAGGCGGGGTAGGCCAAAGCCGGATGAGGTCTGATTGACGTTATAATCCCTGGACAAGCCTCTCCAGTGGAACATCCAGGCTCAGCGCGAGCAAATGCAGGTTTCTGAGGCCGATCTCTTTCTTTCCCAACTCCACATCAGAAATGTAATTTCGGCCAACACCGGCATGCACGGATAGATAGGTCTGCGTCCAGCCCTTCGCCAGCCTCAGTTCTCGTACCCGGCGGCCTACCAAAACACAAATATCCGTTGCCATATCTCAAGTCTGGATGTACTCTATCGAGGACATACCCTCTATAGAGGACAGGCGATCTGTTCAAGCCTTATGAATGCCGTCGGTGGGCCGCGGAAGACGGTGAACGCAGATAAGCAATCTGTTTTCAATACGTTATGCAATGAAAGAGGCGCTGGATGAGATTCGACAGATGGACAGGGATTGCGGTCGTAGGGATTGGAATTGCCCTTTCGGGCTGCGGCGGTACCGGTAGCTCGGGAACCGTCAACAAGACAAACCCCACCATCACATGGGCAGACCCGGCACCAATCATATACGGCGCGACATTGGCATCGGCGCTCAATGCGACGAGTACCGTCACGGGAAGCTACGCTTACACAGCGACTCCCGCCGGCGGCTCGGCAGTCACGGTCACGTCAACAACGGTGTTGACGGCCGGAAGCTACACGCTCGACGCGACCCTTACGCCAAGCGACAGCAACGACTACAACACGGCAAGCGCATCGGTACCGCTCACGGTGGACAAAGCGACGCCGGCACTCACTCTGCCAGCAGAAGGCACAGTCACCTATCCGGCACCGCTTTCGGCCACACAGCTCGACGCGACAGCGCTGGGTGTTGACGGAAAGACGCTCGCAGGAAGCTTCACCTACACGGCGACACCCACCGCGGGCGGAACCACACAAACAGCGACCGCGGGAACCATTCTCACGGTCGGTGCCTGGACGCTGACAGCGGACTTCGCCCCAACAGACTCCAACAACTATGTCACGACCGCAAGCGTGTCGGCGGTATTGAACGTTGTCTGCGGGGCACCGGTGTTGGACTCGATCAGTCCGGCAACATGGTGGTCCCACGGAAACTTTGCGGGAATCGTACCAATCGAGGTTAACGGCGCCTGCTTCCAAAGCGGAGATCAATTTTCCATGAACTTTGGAGCAGGTGTCAATAACTGGGGATCGGTAGCCGGATTCACCGCCGACCAAATCACCGTCGATCTCGGACTGGGCACCAACCTTGCCATGCCGATGGCCGTGAAAACAACCGACTCACGCGCAGGCGGAACTCCAACCTCCAACGCGCTCTACTGGCTCTCGCTGGGCGACCAGAACCTGGGAGCCTTCTTCTCGGACGGAACATGGGTCCACGTGGAAAGCAACCCAACTGGAGGATCTTCACTCTACCAATCCGATGCAACGGGCAAGCTCGAAAAAAGTTGCCCACTCGAGGGTGGTGGAAACGACATCGCTGTTGACGTCTCAAATGGCTATATCGGAATTGGCGGAGGCGTGACAACCATGACACTCGATGGCAATGGCTACTGCACGAGTAATGAATTTATGGGAAGTAATGGGGCAAATGTGGGAGTTTCGTCCTCGGTCATGCTCAATGGGCGATATTGCGTCACTGCAGGCCTCATAAGCTGCATCCCGGATAACCAGCCGTGGAGCGAACCAACTCCTACCTCAACCAATGCAACAGCTCTTGCGGCGGTCTGCGGAAGCCCGTGGTCAAGCGTGGCGACAACCATCGCCGGACGCGATACCATGATCGTCTTCTGCCGTGAAAAAACGGCAACCACCACAACCCCAAGCCTCGTCTCGATCGACATGGCTACCATGACGATCGGAACGGTGACACAACTCACCAACTTCACCACCTACTCGGCGATGTCGGCGGCGAGTAAGACGGCGAATGGATGGTCCACGGCCGGAGGATGGCCTATGGCGCTCTCCAGTAACCTCGGCGTGGTTGCAATCTGCTCCACGTATGACAGCGTGTGCGACGTTTTCAGCACAAGCACGCTGGAAGCAACGGGGGCCAAAATCATTAACGTCCCGGCAAACACGTACCAAATCGCAACTGACACGCTCAACGCGCAGTTCGTCGCTACGGTCGGCCATTCTCAAGCGCCGGTCACCACGTTATTGGCGATCGATCCAATGACAGGAGATACCAAAACTCCTGCCGCGACGGTCAATGGCCAAATACTGGGAACGGTCCTGGTCAGCAACGGTACCGTACTTGGCTCCGATCTGACGGGCCAGACCTACGTCCTCGCCCAGTAACCCAAGCGGCCTCTCATCATCATTTTGAGAGGCCATATCAAGCTCTCAGTAGAGGTTCCTAAAATAATTGATGGGACTACAATTCAGATGTTTCACGACTCTTGACGGACCTCTATTCCCCTCTCTTGTTCCGTGCTTGTGGGCGCGGCCGTAGCCACTGCCACGCGCCGACCCCGAGCACCGCGAGACCGATTTGCTGCCACAGGGACATTGCCGACCAGACGCCCGCAAGAATGCCGGGGGCCAGCATCAGCGCAATGACGATGCCCACGATGGCTACGACGCGTTTGGGGACATCGGCAGGCTTCACGATGCCGAGCATGATCCCGAAGGCCGTCAGGATGAGCGCGATCATTGCGAACACCCCGAGAAGGGCTATCCAGCCTTGCATGAGACTCGATTCACTCATTTTGTGACACTCCTCTCTCTGAACGCGTGTTATTGCTTTCCGCCGACACAGCCATGCTCAGCATCAGTCAACATCCCCGTGCCATCGAAATGAATCTCGGCTTGTACGCCTCCAGCGGCGAAGTACGCCGTCCAGAACGCCTCTACCACCTCCTTGCGCTGCGCGGAGAGCGGCGCAAAGTCACTGCTTTCGAGACGGCCAAGGCAAAGAGGTACGCCTTGCATCGTGAAGCCATGGAAACGCTCATGCTCGTGATGGCGCAGTGATCGCTCAATATGCAGAATGTAAGGGGTCTACCGAGGCAGGCCTAGTTATTTGCTCTCTCCATGCGCCGGAGATTACGGCTGATTTACTCGATACTCTGTGCTGCAGGGAGATATAAACTATAAGTAGGATCGCATGAAGCACTCTGATGACATTACCGGAGGCTATACAGCTGATCTCGGTCACGAGGGGGTTCGGCAAGGTGCGTTTCTTCTCAACAGCCACAACACAATTGCGGATGGTGGATTGGGCCGCTCTGGTGTTGCTGGCTTTCGAAATCCCATCTCTGTTTTTTTCTCAGGTTCGCGCCAATAGCGCTCGCGCATCGGAAGTTGTCGCGATAGCGGTTGTGGTGTATTTTCTCCTACGGCTTTTACTTCGGACACCACTCGGGTCTGCTTGGCTTGCCGCATTGCTTGGCCTCTGCGGCGCTTGGTTGGGAATTTCGAGCATTCTTCAGTTCAAGATGGGCACCGAACAATTGTCCGCAGTTGGCCTGACGGATTTTATCGCTTTCCGCTCTCGTTTTATTCATCCGATTAGCGGATGGGTTCCAGGTGAGTGCTTTACTGTCTTGCTGCTGACTCTGCCCTTCGCTTGCGCCGCCGCCGCTTACATATGGCGAATCGGTTCGGCTAAAGGAAGGTTTGGGTGGGCCATTCTCGCGTTTGTGCCGGCCGCGCCAATCATCGGAGCACTGCTTCTCTCCTTATCGCGCGCGGTATTTTGGAGTACAATTCTCTTCTTTCTCATGGCTTGGGGATTGATGACCGCCTACAGGGTGGTTACCCTCCGCACTGCCTCACTTCTACTTGCTGGAACCCTTGGCGTACTGCTTCTTCTTTTGGGTTGCGAAACGGCACTGTACCCAGGAATCTTCAAAGCCTACGCTGGCGGCCATACTTCGCAGACGCGCAGCACAGAAGGACGCATTGGCATCTGGAGTCGATCTCTCGAATTGACGCGCGATCATCGGTTGTGGGGAGTCGGGTCATCCAATGCCGCGCTCTCACTGCTCTCTTCCGCAGATCAGGAAGAGACGACAGGATTCGCCAGCCGTGCATTCAGCTTGCCAATCCAGGTACTGGCAGAAAAGGGTGTACTTGGGTTTACGCTATACTCGGTGTTTCTTCTGCTCGCAAGTTGGGAGTTTCATCGTGGAATGAACTCGCGTGTTCCGCAGACGACAGGAACAACTAAGATAATTGCGAATGCGCGGAAAAGCGCAGGCCGCAATAACAACGAAGAACGAACCCGACTGCGTAGCGAAGACGCTCACCGGGCGATGAAATGTTGCTTCGCCGCCGGTCTGGCGGCAGTTCTTCTCCGGGAGATCACATATTCTTCCCTGCTCGAACACACATTGACACTGGTGCTCGCGTTTGCTCTGGTTGCTTTGATGTGCGCGCCGAGTCGTTTAAATGAATTCAAGATCAGGCCTGTTGTTATCGCGATTGCCGTTGTCGTACTGATATTGCAATGGCCTTTCTTGAGATACAACCAGGCGGATGCGAAGCTAAGTGAGTACTATTTGCAAGTTGCTTCCGCCAAGTTCTCCGCTGCTCGCGAGAATATCGATGAAGCGATTCGCCTATGGCCATCCAACGGGCGATATTACGGATGGCGCGCATATATTGAAAGTCAGCAATTACCCTCGCAATGCTCCGAACAATCCAAATACGACAATGCCGGCATGAGCGTTGAACAACAAGCTCAGGCTCGTGAAGCAGCGGGAGACTATCGTCACGCACTAAAGTTGAATGACCGAGACGCCGTAGCGCACCACAACCTGGCATGGCTTGAGCATTTGCTTGGTGATAATGCATCAGCCGAGGAAGACTGGAGAGAATCGATCCAGATTGATCCCGATAATGCTGCGTTTCATCTTAGTTATGGGATGTTCTTGGAGGAGAATGGCGCGACGCGGGCCGCAAAAGAGCAGTATGAATCAGCAATTGAACTGACGCCCACGATACTGGACTCTCCGTTTTTCACGCGATATCGAAACCGATTACCACAAGAGGCCGATTCTGTCGTGAAGGAAAGCATCGCCAAAATTGAATCCAGACTTGGAGAAGGCAAGGACCCGATTCTCGAAGCGAGACTTGGCAAGCTCTTTTTGTATGAAGGAAACCTTGATCGTTCTAAAGAGTATCTGGAGAGGGCCGCGCAACAATTACCGAATCTCCCGCTGGTCTGGTTCAACCTCGGCGAAGTCTACGAAGCACAGGGCAATGAGGCGCAAGCATTACTATGCTATCAACGGGCCAGGGCAATCGACTCATCGCTCGCAGGGCCTTATCTGCGAATGGGGGAAATCGACCTTCGCAATGGACAGAAGGACAGCGCCGTGCGTGATCTGAATATGACAGTTCAGCAGTGGCAGCGCGTTAACCCGATTACCGCTGCACACAATAATCGGCTCTATACCGGACCGCGACAAGTGATCGACGATTTGCTGCCCACAACGTTGGTTTGGTTCATTTCGCCCTGTGAATCGTCGGAGGCATGGAGCGCGCTTTCTGGTTTGTTTCCCGAGAAGCCGGAATACTCTCGTAGGACAAGAACGTGCGAAGTGATTCCATCACCTCACTTACGACTTCAATGATACTGGTTCGTCTTCGTCGGCAAGCGGAATAATAGCTTGACCCCCACTTGGAATCCGGTTTACTCTTGAGCCGGAAAACTATGACATTGGCTGTGCTCGGTTGTTTGGATAGCTCTCGAACCGAACGGCATAACTGATGATTATTGAGCGAGGAAAGAATGCAAGATATTGGACTCAGATTGAACAGTTTCACTGTTCGCATATTCCTTCTAGGCGTGATCGCGGCCTTTTCTCTTCATGGATATTGCCTGCAATTTCCAACCTCCCTAACACCATCCGCGATTGGCAATGAAGTTACGATCACGCACTGGCGTTTGATCGGGCCTTTCAGGTTTTCCAAAAGCGACATCAGTGCTGATAATCCTCATGCTCTCGAAGGAGGACTCAACCACGATTTCCTGGCGGATATCGGGCACCCCGAAGAGGGACTGACTGCCGATGCGATTGAAGCTCTCTGCGCAGGCAAAGCGCGTTGCACTATTTATTCCCAGCACGGAGCCGTTTTGCCCTTCGATCATATCTTTCCCAACATGACCTATGCTGTTATTTATGCATCTTCCGAGATCACAAGCACTGAAGACGCTGATGTTGGATTGGAGCTTGGCAGCGATGATGGAGTGCAAGTGTGGTTGAATGGTCACCTATTGCTGGCGACACGCAACGACGTGGATCGTGCGGCATTCAAATATACGCATCTTTTGCCGGTGCATCTGAAAAAGGGCCACAATCTTCTAGTCATGAAAGTTGATCAAAAGGTAGATACCTGGGCGCTGATTTCAAGCTTTATGCCTCTTGATCAGATGCGCCAGGTTTCTATCGACCAGGCCGAAGGACATCTGCTTGCCAATCGACTCCTTAAAGTGGGCGACCACCTTCAAGTATCTTTGCCACCCCTATCGGACAACCTTGCAATGCATTTATCTGTTTCTAGATGGAGCGGGAGCGAGGTGATCGCCGCCAACGTTACCGGTACAGGAACGAAGGATATTGCGCTAAATAGACTCCACGATGGGTACTACAACGTGACCCTGCAAGTTGGGAACACCGCGCTCCATGACGCTTTCTATCTTGGGAATCCCAGCGCAGTTTATGACGCTGTGTATAGCGCTCAGCAGAAATACGAAGTTTCTACTCAAGAATTCATCCAGCGCGAACCAATTCTGCATCGATATAAGATACTGACCTCGGATCAGTATTCTCATCCTGATAACCCGGACTGGCAGAAGAAGCTGTTAATGGTTCTGAACGAGGGGCTTGAGACTCTCAATGCACCAGTTGAGGCATCGTGGTCCAGAGTTCCGGGGATGCATTTGCGCGAGTATATCTCCAAAGTCGACGGCACCACGCAGTATTATCTGCTTTTTCTTCCTTATAAGGCGCAATCCCAGCTTCCGCTGGTTTTGGTGACGCCCTATGCTCAGAAGCCCGAGCGTCCATTCCTGGAGAGCTCGCTCCTCGCCTGGCCAGACGATTTAGAAGATATCCAGAATGCCGCGGATCTAAACGGAGTTGCCGTAGCTCTAACGGATGGACGGGGCAATGCAGGAGTTTCTCTCGCCGCCGAAGCAGACGCCTTTGAAGTGCTGAACGATTTGAATAATAGTTACTCACTTGACACCAGCAGGCTCTACTTGTACGGGACGTGCGAGGGCGGACGGCGCGCTCTGTTGCTGGCGGAGCATTATCCCGGCGTCTTTGCAGCAGTGGGAGTCTTTGCCCCAACGCTGAGCGCGTATTCGCGCAGCCAGCTCAATGGGCCGGATGATGTCTTTGCGTCCGTGGATAAGTTATTGTCTACGCCGGTTTTTATGATCAAGGGCGAGTTTGATGATTATCCGCCAACCGCGATGATGGAGGCTTTCCAGCAGCGGCTCGTAAAGAATGGTTCTGCCTCTGAGATCAAGATCATCCTGAATGGAATGCACAAGGAAAAGAAGGTCGAACAAATGGTCTTTCCTTTTCTTGTGAAGCACCATAGTACCGGAAAAGCTCTCTCGATAGCGGAGCAATACCGAGCGGCTATTAGCCGGACGCACCCGCAGGCAAAGGCTTCTCACAATTAACCATTGTCGAGCATCGCGTAGTGGCTTGTGCCTCGCCAAAATTCCATCTGGACGTGACGAAAGCTTGATTTCGCAGTTCGAAAGCAGTTTAGTACCGATTTTCGACAAGGGAAGGAGGTGTGCGGTGGTCATAAAGCGTCAGGAAGACAAAGCAAAGTCGAGAATTGCAGGTCGGCGGACACACCTCCCTCGCATTTTTTCTTTGACTTCAAGAGAAAATGTCCTCTACAGTAACTCAGGCGGCCAGATCGTAGCGATGATGCAGTCCGCCGAGTCGTGGCATCGCGATAATGTTGCTCTCGGCTCCGGATTTGTCTACGGCATCACGACCGGCAGGCGTTCCCTTAGCCAGTGCAAGATGAGTTCGGTCGTCATGGTAATAACGGACGTACTCGTTCATCAGGCGTTTCAGATGCCGCTCGTTCAAGACGATCACATGGTCGAGCAGATCGCGGCGGCAGTTTCCAACCCAGCGCTCGGCAACGCCGTTCTGCCACGGGCTGCGGAAGCTGGTTCGTTTGGGCTTGATGCCGAAGCATTTCATCGTTTCGATGACTTCGCTGTTGAATTGCGTTCCGCGATCAAAGATCAGATAACCCGGCGCAGAGTCGTAAGGGAATGCCTCGCGCAACTGCTGAATAACCCAGGCGCTTGTCGTCTGGAGTGCTTTGACAGCTACAATTTCGACTACACATATTCAGACACGGCAAAATCTCGCAAGTGTCTCCAAATTCAAACATAAGCCCTGGTTACGACCGGCTTGAATTTTGGCGAACTACAGCAGGTCACGAACAAGTTTTCCACAGCGTTCTTCGAATATTCTCTTGACACGTCAGACGCCTCTTGCGTTATCGTGCGTGTAACCAAAGTGCATACTTCTGTTACATAGCGAGGAGTCCATTGAGATTCGAAAGATCGTCTGTTTGCTTCACTTTCCTCGGAATTGCGCTTGCCTCATCGCTTCAAATCGCCGCTGCCGCTCAAGAAGCACCTACCCAAAATGCGAGCACGAGTAACGTCATTAGCCAGCTTTCGACAGCTTTTTCCGGTGGCCGCGCTTTCCAGAGAGTTCAAATCTCTGGAGACGCAGCTTGGTATGCAGGAAGCCAGGAAGACTCTGGCACCGTCACGTTGACCGCCTCGTCCGACGGTTCCTCGCAGATGGAACTGAATCTGGCCGCTACTGGCAAAAAGACAGAGACACAGTCCGGCGTGGGGTCGAGTTCGAATTGCCAGTGGTCAGGTGCAGATGGAGTCGCTCACCGCGTCGATCATGGCAATTGCTGGAGAGCGATTCCATGGATTCTTCCAGCCATTGCGCTTCATCCTTCTGTCTTGTCCAGCCAGTATAGATTTACAGATATTGGTGCGGGAGCCGTCGGGTCCGGCACAGGTGTCTACCGTCACGTGCAGGGTCGGCTTGCCCAGAGCGGCTTTTCTGGCATGATCGACAGAGAGAATAAAGCGCGCAGCACCACGGATATTGGCCTTGATCCCGTCACTCATCTGCCTGCGGTGCTCGCCTACTCGGTGCATCCAGATTCTGGCGCTCCTCTACAGGTGACATTCGAGGTCCGTTACTCGGACTACCGAGCGGTCGAAGGCGCGCAAATTCCATTCCATATTGAACGCTATGTGAACGGCTCCCTCCAGTTGGATATTCACGTCACATCCGCAGTGATCAATTAACACTTGGCACGAAACACAAGGACGGTTCCCATGTACGCTACGTTGCGCAGATTTGCATTTGCTTTTGTTCTTCTTTTCCCCGCATCCATGGTAATCGGTCAGGTTGCGACCGGAATCTATACTTCCGGAACATTCGATAGCCAAGGCTTCGATACGATCAATGTCGGCAATCTGAATGTTCATCTTTCTATGCCTATTTTGAACAAGGCCGGCAGGGGAATGCCGTTTTCCTACAATCTGAGCTATGACAGCTCGGTGTGGACTCCGGTTGGCGTCGGTGGTGCATCGTATTGGGTGCCGGTGACAGATTGGGGCTGGCAAGGAATCTCCAATGCCGCCATGGGATATGTGACAGGTAATGTGAATCAAACGAGCTGTACTTGGTTAGGACCCTACGGACCTCCGGGGCCGGTAGGACACACGAACGTGTATTCAGGCATGGTTTATCACGATAGCTTCGGTGTGGCCCATTCGTTCGGGGGAAGTATCAGTGTTTTGAGTTCGGACACTTGCCAGGGGTATCCAAATACATCAGGCTCCATTGGTCCATATGCATCGGACGGTTCCGGTTATCAGTTCAACTCTCAAAATATTGTTTCCGGTACCACCATCATTACAAATAGAACCGGAACGACAACCACCCTTCCCATCAACGAATCCTCTTCTAGTTTTGGGACAACCGTGATCACAGACAACAATGGGAATGAGATTTCCTTCGACGGCTCTGGGAACTTCACGGATACGACCGGAAAGATTGCGCTGACGGTAGCGGGTGAAGACAATTCAGGTATGACTTTTAAATACACCGATACCCACGGCAATCCGCAGACCGTGACTTTGACCACCGCGAGCTACACGGTTCAGACAGCGTTTGGATGCAGCGGCGTCAGTGAGTACGGTCCAGTCCCACAAATGCTCGTTAGTTCGATCAGTTTTCCAGACAATATCACATACAATTTTTCTTACGAAGCTACTCCAGGCCACCCCGGCAATGTGACCGGGCGGTTGGCAGGAGTGCAACTACCCCAGGGAAACTGGATTAACTATACCTATACCGGCAGTAACAACGGTATCGTATGCACAGACGGAAGCGCTGCCGGGTTGACGCGCGGCATTGCCAGTGATTCGGGATCGGCGGCGTCTACCGTGTCCTATGCTCGGACAGATCCTAACGGAACAGGAACCAGCCATACCGAAGTGGTGGATGGTTATGGCAATTACAAGGAGTATGACTTCGATTTAGTCAGCGGCGCCCCAGCGGTCCCGGCGGCTGCTTATTATGAGGTTGCCCGCAATATCTATAATGGCTCCAATCAAGGTACCCTTGTCGACTCTCAAATGAGATGCTGGGGCGGAGTGACTTTTCCTTGTCCGGCAGCTACGACTTCGGTCGATTCCACCCTCACGTACAGCACATATGAGACTCTCGATGGCCTCGAGACGCACGTCGGATCGATCGGATTCAACGGCAACGGCACGGTGGGCTTAGCGACTGCGAGTGATTTCTTGCCAGCCCCAAATCCTGGCGCTTTACTAAGAAAGGAAACATGGAGCTATGTCCAAAATATTTCCGCTACGGAACTCAGCACAGACCTTGTCTTGGATGGAAATAATAATCAGATAGGAATAACAGATTATAGTTATGACACCACTACGCTTACTTCCAGTTCAGGCGTCCCGCAGCACGTTGCCGCTACTGGCGCACGGGGAAATTTGACCAAGGTGGTGCAGTACGCCAACCCAAGCACGTACTACACATCGAGTACAAACTACGAGGACACCGGATCGGTGCTGACAAGTACTTCACCGGCAGGCGGAATCACCAAAGTTTCCTACGATCCTACTTTTACGTATGCGACTGGCACCACCCTGCCCACTCCATCCAGCGGTGTGTCGCTTTCCAGCAGCGCTACCTACGACACGTCCTACACCGGCTTGCCGCTTACGACGACCGATCCGAATGGCCAGGTTTCAAAGATTTCTTCGTATGACGTGTTGTTGCGGCCGCTTACGGTGAACTCACCGGATGGAGGCGTGACGACATTCACTTATTCGCCTACCTTGGTTACCCAGCAAACAGCCCAGTCTTCGGGCGTCAATGCTGAAACGGAGACGCAACTTGACGGCTATGGCCGTCCGAGCCGCGTGGCTGTCGCGAACGGGCAAAGCGGAAACTCCTGGTATCAGTCGGATACCTGCTACGACGCCAATGGCAATGTCGCCTTTGCCTCCTATCCCTATCAAGGTCCGGGCTTCAGTGCCGGCAAGGTCTGCTCGGGCGCGGGCGACACGTACAGCTACGATGTTCTCGGGCGCTTAACCAGTGTGGTGCGCGCCAACGGTGAAACTCGCACCTACACCTACCTGGGCCGCGCAACCAAATCCGTCGACGAGAATGGAGTGACGCGCATCTCGCAAGTTGACGGTTTGGGGCGTCCCACGATCATCTGCGAAATCTCCTCGAACAGCTCGATGCCCGGCTCGGGTTCGCCCGTCAGTTGCGGAACCGACATTGCCGGAACGGGTTTTGTCACGAGTTACGCCTACAGCCTCGTGAACGGCACAACGACGATCAGCCAGGGCGGTCAGGCACGCGTATTCAAGTCTGACTGGCTGGGGCGGCCCATCTCCGTTCAAGAGCCGGAGCGGGGCACGACCACCTACAGCTACTCCTACAACGCCACTGGAATGGTGGTGACGCGCACACGCCCCAAGGCCAACCAGACCAGCGCCTCGGTCACGACGACGACCACCACGCAGTATGATCTTCTCGGCCGCGTGGTCAGCATCAGCTACAGCGACGGGACACCCACCAAGACCTTTGCCTACGACAAGAGCGCGGGCGCGAACTTTACCGATCTGACGCAGGCAAATTTCAAGGGACGCCTTTCGCTCGCCTCGGTTTCAAATGCGATGACCGCCTTCAGCTACGATCCCGTGGGCAGAACCAGCTACCTGGACGAGTGCCTTCCCTCCGGCTGCGGCACACCCGCCAACAACCACCAGCTTCACTACACCTACGACCTGGCTGGGGACATACTCACCTCGACGGATGGCGCGGGCGTCACGACGACGTACAATCTCACGCCAGCCAGCGAACTGGCTTCGATGACCAGCTCGATCTCCAGCTACATGAATTCCTCCGCATCGCCGACGACCATCATTGCAAGCACGCAAAATGGACCCAACGGCCCATCGGTCTATCAACTGGGCAACACGCTGACGGGCGTCAACGGCTTTGACACGCTGGGGCGGGTCAGCGGCGGATGGGTCTGCGCGAACAGTTCGTCGGCCTCCTGCTCCGGCGGGACGCAGATTTATGGCTTCACGGCGGGCTGGAAGGGGCAGCAGTTGCAAAGCTCCTCGGATTCGGTGCTTGCGCAGACGTCGAGCTACGGCTACGATGAATTCAACCGGCTGACCTCGCGCACGGTCACAGCCGGCACGGGAGTGAACTACTCCTGGGGCTATGACCGCTGGGGCAATCGCACCTCGCAGACGATGACCGGGGGGACGGGTTCCGGCAATAGCTTCTCGGCGAGTTACAACACGGCGACTAACCAGATCAACACGGCTGGCTACACATACGACGCGGCGGGCAATGTGACCAACGACGGCTTCCACACTTACACCTACGATGCGGAAGGCAACGTCACGGCGATGAGCGGCGGCACGGCGGCGAGCTACGTTTACAACG
>CAZLZA010000024.1:0-64291 GCA_964563875.1 uncultured Acidobacteriaceae bacterium | reverse complement strand
AATCAGTTGACCATCGAGCGGCTCTACATTCCGCAAAAGACGAAGCGGACCGAAGTGATCCAGGGCTCGCCGCAGGAGGTGGCCAAGAAGATTGTGGCCAAGCTGCGCGACGAGGTTCGCGTGCTGTGAGAAGCGGGACGGTTGAGATGGAAGACCAGGGAGACCGTGAGCAGGCACGAGAGCGCATCAACACACTGCGCATTCTGGGCGGGATGCTGCTGATGGTGGCGCTGCTGCTGTACTTTTTCCATCTGGCAGAGACACCGCAGGGGCATTCGCTGTTGGGAGTGCTGGCCGCCTTGTTTGCTGCGACCGGCACGGTACTTCTGTGGGTGGGATGGCGCAGGCTTCGGGCGCTGCGATAAGCATTTGGAGAGCGCGCGCCGGGCGAAGCGATTCAGGAACGATATTAGGCGTGAGATCGAGGAAAGACGAGATGGCAGAGACGATTCTGGTTTTGGCAGAGCAGCGCGAAGGCAAACTGAACCGGGTCTCCTTTGAAACCCTGACAGGCGCACAGTTTCTGGGCAAGCAGACCGGATGGACGGTGGAGGCTGCGGTAATCGGCAGCAACATTGCACAGATTGCCGCCGAGGTCGCAAAAACAGCGGTCGCCAAGGTGTACGCCCTGGAAAGTCCGGCACTGGCGCAGTACACACCCGATGGCTTTGTAGCCGCACTGAAGAAGTTTATCGAAGGCAACAAGCCGAAGCTGGTGCTGCTGCCCCACACCTATCAGGTGCGCGACTTCGCTCCGAAGCTTGCTGCCGCGCTCGGTGCAGTGCTGGTGAGCGACGCGGTGGGCTATAAATACGAGGGCGGAAAGCTGCTCTTCACGCGGCAGATGTTCCAGGGGAAGTTTGCCGCAGATGTTTCGCTGGCGGGGGACGGGCCGTGGTTTGCGAGCTTCCAGACCGGAGCGTTTCGAGGCGACCAGGTGGAAAGCGGCTCGGATGGGGCTGCGGCTCCGGTAGAGCAGGTGGACGCCAGCACCGGCGAGATCCGCACTCGGCCGGAGGCTCCGTTCCGGGAGGCCAAGCAGGCGGTGGACCTTTCGCAGGCGGAGATTATTGTTTCCGTGGGGCGCGGCATTAAAGAGCAGAAGAACATTGAGATCGCCAAGGCGTTGGCCGACGCGCTGGGCGGCGAGATTGCGGCCTCGCGTCCGATCTGCGACGCGGGCTGGCTGCCGATGGAGCGCCAGGTCGGATCGAGCGGGCAGACCGTGAGCCCGAAGCTCTATCTGGCACTGGGCATCAGCGGTGCAATTCAGCATCTGGTCGGGATGAAGGGATCGCGCAACATCATCGCCATCAACAAGGATGCGGAGGCTCCGATCTTTGAGATTGCAGATGTGGCGGTGGTGGGCAATCTGTTTGAGATTGTTCCGGCGCTGACAGAAGAAGTCAAAAAAGTGAAGGGATAGCGCGGCGACTGTCGCACAGGTGAAAAAAGAGACACTTTGAAACCTGAAAGAGAGACATGATCTTTCGCACACCGCTGGAAGGAATTGAACACCCGGAGATGGAAGCCGATGTTGTGATTGTTGGCGGCGGTCCGGCGGGAATGGCCTGCGCGCTGCGGCTTTCACAACTGATCGATGCGCACAATGCGGCGCGCCCAGAAACGCAACTCTCCAAGGAAAACATTTACGTACTGGAAAAGGGACGCGAGATTGGACAGCACTGTCTGTCCGGCGCCTTGCTGGACCCGCGCTCAATGAATGAACTGCTGCCGGAGTGGCAGAAGGAAGCTCCCATTGAGGCCGAAGTGCTTCGCGACAGTGTGTATTACCTGACGAAAAAAGGTGCGTTCAAGGCTCCGGTGACGCCGCCTCCGATGCAGGATCATGGGAACTTCGTGATCAGCATCAATCGCTTTGCCAAGTGGCTGGGCAGCAAAGTAGAAGCGGCGGGAATTACCATCTTCAGCGGCTTTGCCGGAAGCGAGTTGCTGTTTGAGGACGAGCGCGTGGCAGGAGTGCGCACGGATGACAAGGGCGTGGACAGGACGAACCAGCCTAAGGCGAATTTCGAGCCGGGATACGACCTGAAATCGAAGGTGACGATTCTGGCCGAGGGTTCGCGCGGTTCGCTCACCAAGCAACTTACGGAGAGGTTGGGGCTAACGCGAGACCGCAATCCCATGACCTACGGGGTTGGGGTGAAAGAGCTATGGGAGGTGCCCGCCGGACGCATTCAACCGGGCGAGGTGATCTACACGATGGGGTACCCGCTGACCACGAAGGAGTACGGCGGGGCATGGATTTACGGCGGCAGAGACAACACGGTTTCGCTCGGCTTTGTAACCGGGCTCGACTATCCCGATCCGCGCACCGATCCGCAACATGTGCTGCAGTCTTTTAAGCAGCATCCGTTGGCGGCCAAGCTGCTGGAGGGTGGGAAGATTGTGCGCTATGGCGCCAAGACCATGCCGTACGGCGGCTGGTGGTCGATGCCTCCGCTGGGCGGTGAGGGCTGGATGATTGTGGGCGACTCCGCCGGCTTTCTGAACTCGCAACGGCTCAAGGGCATTCACCTGGCTATCAAGAGCGGAATGCTGGCGGCCGAGACCGCATTCGAGGCGCTGATCTCAGGCGACAGCAGCGCGCGGCAGCTAGGAAGATTTCAGCGGAAGGTGGACGCGAGTTGGATCAAGCAGGAGCTCTATCCGGTGCGCAATTTTCACCAGGGCTTCGAGCATGGCTTCCTGGGTGGAATGTTGAACGCGGGGCTGCTGATGGCGACCGGAGGGCACGGCTTGCGCAACCGCTATCCTGCGCACCCCGGGTACGAGCGTATGATGCCGATCTGGGATGTGATGGGGCAGCCCGGAGGGCGCGACCAGCTGCTGGGCTGGGCCAAGGGCGATGGCAAACTGACCTTCGACAAACTCACCGACCTGTATTACTCCGGAACGCGACACGAGGAGGACCAGCCCTCACACCTTATTATTCAGGACACCGATCTCTGCGGCAATCGCTGCACCCGGGAGTACGGCAACCCCTGCCAGTTCTTCTGTCCGGCGAACGTCTATGAGATGGAAGAGGTGCCCGAGGAGCCGGGCAAGAAGCGTCTTCATCTCAATCCGTCGAACTGCGTACACTGCAAGACCTGCGACATCATGGACCCATACCAGATCATCACCTGGGTGCCACCGGAAGGTGGAGGCGGGCCAAACTACGACGGAATGTAGGGACAAATTAATTGAGCATTCGGGCAACTTTCGCTCATCTAAACCGCGAGACTAGCCAAACGCTCTACATTCCATGCCGTTAATCGATAAATTCGGGCGCAGGATCTGCGACCTTCGCATTTCGATCACTGACCGGTGTAACTACCGTTGCGTTTATTGCCGGACCGGCAACCAAGGCGCGCAGTTCGCCGAGCTTTCCATGGCGGACTATGTGCGCATGGCGCGAGTGTTTGTCTCGCTTGGCATCACGAAGATTCGCCTGACTGGAGGCGAGCCGTTGATGCGGCACGATGTTGTGGAACTGGTGCGCGAGCTGGCTGCCCTGCGCACCACAGAAGGCAGGCCGCCGGAGCTAGCGATTACGACCAACGGTCATTTGCTGGCGGATATGGCTGAGCCTTTGAAGCAGGCGGGCCTGGATCGCGCGACAGTGAGCATGGACGCCGTGGATCCCGAGCGCTTTGCCCGCATTACCCGCGCGCAAAATGGTTACGCCGCAGTGCTCGAGGGACTGCGGGCGGCGCGCAGCGCAGGACTGGGCCCGGTGAAGGTGAATTGCGTTTTGCTGCGCGGCTTCAATGAGGATCAGATCGGGGCCTTCGGCCGCTTCGCCCAGGAGGAGCGGGTCGCGGTACGCTTCATCGAGTTCATGCCACTGGAAGAGGGCCGCGTGTGGAGGCCGGATGTGGTCGTCCCGCTGTTGGAAATTCTGGAGCACATGGCGCGCTTCGCGCCCTTCCATGAGGTTGCACACGAGCCCAGCTCGACCTCACGCCGCTATCGCTTTGACGATGGCAGCGCGGAATTCGGCGTGATTACCCCGGTCAGCCTTCCCTTCTGCGGGGCGTGCTCCCGCATCCGGTTGACCAGCGACGGAAAGATTCGTACCTGCTTGTTCTCGCTACGCGAGCATGACTTGCACGCGGCGGTACGCGCCGGTGGCGGAGACGATGAACTGGCACGTGTGATTGAGTATGCGGTGGCGCATAAAGAAGAGCGCCACCACATTGGCGAGCCGGGATTTGTGCAGCCTGGGAGAACCATGGTGCACATCGGCGGATGACGCAAAAGCTCTCCGCCGCTGCGATAATTAATCTATAATTATTGCCTTGCTTCCATCTCTGTATTAATGCATCATTAGAATAGCAAGACATACGGCTTCAACATCCCCGCGGATGGGACCCTTTCCTTAAGGGTATGTGCATCCGTTGGATCCGTAGATTTCGCTTTCAACATCCCCGTTTTCGCGTCGTCCGCAGATGGCGACGAGAACTGAAGGCAGACAAACCGTGGCTACAGCAGTTAGAACGAACGCAACGTGCTCCCTGGACAATTATCTCGTCCTGCCGGATCACACAATGGATGGTCGCATTCGTGCTGCCCGAGAAATTCTAGGGGAGCAATGTGTTGTACTGGGGCACCACTACCAGCGCGACGAAGTAATACAGTTTTCCGACTATCAGGGCGATAGTTGGCGTCTCTCCGAACTGGCCTCACAAGCCAAAGGGCAATACATCGTATTTTGCGGCGTACACTTCATGGCCGAATCCGCCGATGTTCTGGCGCGTCCGGACCAGGTGGTGATTCTGCCGGACCTGAACGCTGGTTGCTCGATGTCGGACATGGCCGAGATTTCGCAGGTGGAAGACGCCTGGGATCAGTTCGTGCGACTAGGCCTGACCAGCGACGATGGGCGCGGCATCACTCCACTGACCTACATGAACTCGGCAGCGGCGATCAAGGCCTTTGTCGGTGAGCGCGGCGGAGCGGTCTGCACCAGCAGCAACGCACGCGCTGCGATGAATTGGGCATTCGCACACAATGAGAAGGTCTTTTTCCTTCCCGACCAGCATCTGGGACGCAACACCGGCTATGACATGGGCATTCCGCTCGATGAGATGGTGGTGTGGGACCCGTATCAGTTGCAGGGCGGTCAGTCGGCGGAAAAGCTGCGCAAAGCGAAGGTGATCCTCTGGAAGGGACACTGTTCGGTGCATCAGCGCTTCCTGCCTGAGCATGTGGATCGCATCCGCGAACGCCATCCAGGAATCCAGGTCATCGTACATCCCGAGTGCCGGTGGGAGGTCTGCCAGAAGGCGGACGACTCCGGTTCGACCGACAAACTACGCCGCCTGGTAGCTGCCGCTCCGGCCGGTGCTAAGTTCGCCATCGGGACCGAGATTCATCTGGTCAATCGTCTGGCAAAGGAAAATCCTGACAAGACGATCTTGACTCTGAACGATTCCGGATGCCTTTGCACGACGATGTATCGCATTTCGCCACAGCATCTGGCGTGGTCGTTGGAGAACCTGGTGGAGGGCAGAGCCGTCAACCAGATCAAGGTACGTCCGACGGTCAAGCAGATGGCCAAGGTTGCGCTCGACCGGATGCTGCTGATTAAGGGCTAAGGGCGAAGGCAGACAACAGGAATGCGCAGGACGAATCCCACATTCTCCAAAAGAGGGCGGATGTGGGCCACCGGCGAAAACCACGGTCGCGCTGTTGTGGCCGGATGGGTGCTGGAAATTGTCCCAAATAGCAGTACACTAGAGCAAGTTATGCGAACCTTTACGCTGCGGGAAGCGCAGTCGATGCTCCCGGTTCTGGAAAGCCTGCTGCGCAAGTCGATCGAATCAAAAACCCTGATCGAACAGATCGACCAGGAATTCAATGAACTAAGCGAACGCATTTTCCTGAACGGGGGAATGCTGGTGGACGTACGCGCCTACGCCGCCCGCAAGGCCCAACGCGAAAAAGCTATTCATGCCGCCAAGGATACGCTCTCGGAAATTAACGCCATCGGGGTACAGGTAAAGGACTTGGACATCGGACTGCTCGATTTTCCCTGCAAGGTGGATGGCGAGATCGTACTGCTTTGCTGGAAGATGGGTGAACCGAGCATCTCGCACTGGCACGGAACCGAAGAAGGCTATGCCGGACGCAGGCCGATAGACGAGCGGATGCGAGGGGAATGAGAGCGAGATTTCAAAGTTTCAAGGTTATAACCTGCGGTGGGTTTTCGCA
Organism: uncultured Acidobacteriaceae bacterium; assembly: GCA_964563875.1. Taxonomy (GTDB): domain Bacteria; phylum Acidobacteriota; class Terriglobia; order Terriglobales; family Acidobacteriaceae; genus TOLSYN. The sequence continues at coordinate 58,072 of CAZLZA010000024.1, read as the reverse complement.
GGTTCGAGAATGCGGGCTGCACCGTCCTGCTGACATGTCGAGCAAATGTAAGGGTGCCAACTTGGCACCCTTTGTTGTGCGTTGAATAATCTCCGCGGGTTCGCTTTGGGCTCAACTTTGAAACCTTGAAACTTTAAAGCCTGCTCAGGCTGTTTCTTTCATCGCCTCGTCGAACTTCGCCAGGAAACGATCTACGCCTCCATCCGTTGCCAGTGGCCCCATGATGCCGATACGGAAAATCTTTCCTGCCAGCGGGCCGAAGCCTCCCGCGATTTCGATTCCGTGTTTTTCCAGCAAGTAGGCGCGCACTTTGGCTTCGTTCACGCCATCGGGAACTCGCGGCGTGTTGAGGTTCCAGATGCGGTTTGGCTCAGCGACGTGCATGACGAGGCCAAGCCGCTCGATGCCGGCGACAAAGCGTTGATGCGCTTTCTGGTGGCGTTGCTGGCGCAGCGCCAGTCCTTCTTCCTCAATGATCGCCAGTGCCTCATGCAGCGCGTAGAAGAGGGTTGCCGAAGCGGTGTGATGATAACGGTGTGAGACCGTCAGGTAATCCTGAATCAGTGTCAGGTCAAAGTACCAACTGCGGTTCGGCTGCTTGCGCTGGCGGAGCCGCTCCTGCGCGCGCGGTGAGATCGTAATCGGGCTCAATCCGGGAGGCGCGCTGAGCCCCTTCTGCGAGCAGCTATAGGCGACATCGATCCCGTTGGCATCCACATCCACGGGCATGGCACCGAGCGAAGTAACGCAATCGGCGATTACGATGGCATCTACCTCGTGGGCGGCGTCGCAGAGCGCCTTGCTCTGCTGGAACGCACCGGTCGAGGTCTCCGCCTGCACGAAGGCCACGACCTGCGGACGTTCACGCCGGATAAACTCGGCAGCCTCATCGTCGGTGAAGGATTCGCCCCACGGCTTTTCGAGGCGCACAATTTCGGCGCCGTGCCGCTTGGCCATCTCGGCGATACGTTCGGCAAAAAAACCGCTGACAAACAGTCCCAGCTTCGTGCCTGGCTCAATAAAGTTGGAGACCGCGGTTTCCATGCCGCCGGAGCCGGTGGCCGAGATTGGAATGGTCAGTTCATTCTGCGTACCGAAGACGGAGCGAAGCCCCTTCTGCACGGCCTGCGACACTTGAAAAAAATACGGATCGAGATGACCGACAATGGACTGCGCCATCGCCTGATAAATGCGCGGATACACCTGGCTGGGACCAGGTCCGTAGAGCAGGCGCTTGGGCGGATGAATCGAGATCTTGACGCAGTTGATTAGATTTTCACTGATTGTGCTCATCTTCGTTCCCTCAAACTTACGATGCTACGCCGCTCGCCGCCGATTCGGAAGATCAGGATTCAAATTGGCGGCGAAAATCGGCAAATTGCTGCCGTAAAAGCTCAAATTCGGCCCGCAATTGGGCAATTTGGGCTTCGAGCGTCATGATACGCTCCTCGCCTGAAGCTGAGGCGGCGTTGGCTCCGCTGCTCGCCGGAGCATGATTGGTGCCCCCGCTGATGGAACCATCGCTCAACCGTTCGCTGCACTCAGCCGCGTGTCCGCCGAACAGATCGATGTATCGAGCTTCCTTGGTTCCGGGCTGGCGGGGCAGGAGTTTCACCAGCGGCGGATCGTGCTCGATGAGTTTTTGCAGAACCAGTTGCACTTCGTCGAGATCTTCAAGGCGATGCATGCGTTCGCTGCGTCCGCGCAACTCGCCCGGGGTCTGCGGCCCGCGCAACAGCAGGGTGCAGAGCAAAGCGTACTCGCGCCGGCCAAGATTCAAAGCCTCTCCCATGCGGTGTTCAAAACGAGCCACCCGTCCCTCGGCTCGCGCAAGTCCTGCCAGGCCCTTCGCCTCCAGCGAATGCAAGGCCCCGCGCACGGACGCTTCATCCAACTCCATCACCGGTTCGCGATTCGACTTCTGATTGCAGGCGGCGAGCAAGGCGTTGAGGGTCAGCGGATAGTACTCCGGGGTGGTGATGTCTTTTTCCAGCAGCGAGGCCAATACTCGCGTTTCTACAAGGTCCAGATGCAGTTCCATGGCCTTCCACCTCAATCGCTGTATTCTGCGACTCCCTGCCTGATTGGAGCAAGCCGATTGAGGTGAAAGGTGCGGCAAACGGGGCGCGCGGAAGCGAACCGACGGCTCTCGAGAAGAAGCTCCGGGTGGTGCTGGCGGCGAAAAAGAGCTGAATAGAGTAGAATCTCACAATCCGCAATAGGAACATTTACCTGAAATGCTGCTTAAGTTTCGGGTGAATTGTGGTCTGCCGAATTATGATTGGAAAAGACAAACAATGATCTTCGACAAAATGGACGGGTACACTCTTTCCGCCCTGGGAGCTTGCATGAAGCGCTTCATCGGCTTTACGGCCGCACTTTGCCTTTTAGCGATTACGGTTGGCTGTGGTGGGGTTTCGAGCACCGGGACACTGGCCTATATCAGTAATTCCTCAGGCACGGGTTTCACGGTTTTCACCGTGAATACCGACGGCACCCTGACCCTGAACAGCATTTCCCCACAGAGTACTCCAGCGGCACCCAAGATGCTGCAGTTTACCCCCAACGGAAAATGGGTTTATTTCCTGGACGCGGCGGGTGCGAACATCTATGGCTACACCCGCGCTGGCAACGGCACCCTGGACGTCCCGATTAGCAACGGCGCCATTCCTGTGAACGGCGCTAGTTCGATGGTGATCTCTCCCAGTAGCACCTACCTCTACGTTTCGCTCCCGAACTCGCAGAATGGCCAGCTGGCCGTATTTTCGATTGATCAGTCGACCGGCATTCTTTCCCAGGTGGGCAGTTCTGCGAATCTCGGCTATTCAATTTCGCAGCTAGCGATGGCTCCGGGCGGCGCTACTCTCTACGGCCTTGCTCCGGCCCAGCAGCAGGTCGTGCTCTTTACGTTGAGCGCCTCGTCCGGGGTTGCGACATTTGAAGGCACGATGCCAGTGGGCTCCGCGCCGCCGGCCAATGGGATGATACTGTCGGCGAACGGCTCCTACATGTACGTGTTGGACACCCAGGATGTGGGCCTCAACAACTTCGGCGTGCTCACTCCTACCATCTATGCCTTCACCGTCTCCGGCACCACTCTGGTGAGAATGGCGGGTCAGCCATTCCATGAGAACGCGGATGCAATCACCGGAATTTCTCCGAGCAAACCAGTTGCCGGCGCGACCTCGAATGACTCGCGTTTCCTGTTCATTGCCAATCAGGGCTCGCACAACGTTTCGGTCTTCCAGGTCATTCCAAGTTCGGGCACCCAAGGGACGGCGGGTGAACCGAAAGAAGTTCAGGGTCTTACCACCACGGTCAACGGCATTCCGGTATCCACGGCTTCGCCTTTTGATTGCGGCGCCCTTTGCACGACACCGTCGCTTATCTCCGTGTCCCCGGTGAACAATGCGATGTACCTGCTCGATACACCCGCGGGCAAAGTCTTCCAATTCGCGATTAACCAGAACACCGGCCAGATCAGAGCGCTGAATCCGGCCTATGTAACCGCTGAATCTGCTTCAAGCAATCCGAGCTGGATCACGATCCGATAGGTGCGGTACATGAATCGGTTGTCAACTCTCATTCTTATTGGGCTTGCCGGATTGTTGGCGAGCTGCGGCAGTTCGGTCAGCAGCAGCACTGAGCCTGGGCTCAACGACGTCTACTCGATGGTCGTGTCGCCGACCCAGTTTACCTTGAACGCCGGCGACTGGTCCTCCGTGACGGCGACGGTCGATCTGTCGCACTTGAACCAGGCTCCGAAGCCGATTGCGCCTCAGCCGACGATCAAGTTCTACACCTCCGACGTGCGGGTAACGGTTTCCCCGGCCGGAGAGGTTTGCGCCGGACAATGGGACACTGAGTACCAGGTCTGCACGCCAACGAACACGCTTCCCACCGGATTCGTAACCGTCACGGCCTACGATGCCAGCCGCAACGTCATCGGAACGACCGAGGTTTCCATCCACCCCCGCGCCGCCGGCATTGTGTTGAACGCCGGTGCCACGAGCCCCAACCCGGGTCTATGGCCGGGCAGCGCTCAACCCTGGCCTTCGACTGCTACCGGACTTTTGAACTGTGTTTCGCAGAACAATCAGGTGCAGTACGTTGCCAACCCGATGGATGCCAACGGGAACGGGATCAAAAGTTGTTTAGTTCTTCCCCAGACTGCGGGCTGTATTTTTCCTAACGACTACACCTGGACGGTAGCGGACACCAACGTGGCTACGGTCAGCGACTTCGGCTACGTGGTGGCGCGCAATCCCGGCGTAACCAACGTCTACGCGAAGTTGAACGGAACCGTGAGCGCGCCGCTGGCGTTTGTCACGTGCCCGCCCAGTTCGATCCTGCTGACTTCCTCTGCGGTGACCAGTGGAGGTTTGCCGCGGGTTTCGTCAACTTACACCTACACTACGGGCGATTTGGTTCTGAACAAGGGCGACCAGAAGTTTGTGACGGCGACCATGTTGGACACCAACAATAACCCACTGACCACATCGCCGCTCAGCTACATCACATCGAATTTGCTGACCGGCAGTTTCACCACGACCTTGCCGCTGACCTCGACGCTGACGGCGAACACGGCGGGGCGGTTCTCCATGATGGCCTCCTGCGAACCAACCAATTGCAATAATTCGGTGGCCGATTTCGTTTCTCCGGCGGGAGCGAGTACGGGAAAAGCGATCGGCTTTGGTTATCCGATTTACAGCAATGTAATTGGTGCCACGGTACAGGGCTTCACCGGGAGCAACGTGCTGGTGACCGGCACCACGCTTACGAACGGCACCACTCCGGCACACGTTCTGCTTGCCTATGATAGCGAGGCGCTGACGGTTACGCAGACGGTCGGCTTAGCCAATACGCCGAACTCGATGGTGGTGGCTCCGAATGGCGCCAAGGCCTACCTGGGCAGCGCGATCGGTTTGATGGTGGTGGATCTCACATCCTATCAGTCCACGATTCAAAACTTCCCCATCGTTGGTGGACTCAGCACCGACCAGATTACGGGCGCAGTACTGGGAGTTTCGCCGGACAGCCGCTACGTTCTGGTTTCCGACGTGCCGAACAGTCTGGTTTTCCTGATCGACACGACCGGAACCAAATCCGCCATGCGATACAGCATTCCAGGCATCGACGCTGTAACATTTGCCGCCGATAGCTCCAACTTCTGGATCGCAGGCACTTCGGTCAACGGCACTTCTGGTGTGTATACCTTCCAGGCGGATACATTCGTGCCAATCAACTCCATCAACCCTCCCGATACAGGCCTGAGCACTAACGTAAAGGCGTTGGCGTGGATGCAGGATGGTCAGTCCTACTTCGCCAGTGGCGACCATTTGATCAATTATTCCACCTGCGACGACCAGAACCCGAAGACGCTTGCCGGAACCCCAATCAATCTTGATGCAACCGTCATCGGCGGTGTGCCTCATGTGGTGGGGCTGTCTCTGCCGGACGGACAGTGGTTTGACTATTCGGTAACGACCACCGCACAGGTTGGCAATCAAACGGTCACGCAACTCACCTTTCCTCCCTTGGTATCCGGAGGAGCAGGCGACGTCTGTTTATCAACGGTGACCGTCAATGCACCCACTTCCGCTGCATCCACATTGAAGAGCACTGCCAGCCAGGTGACCTTTTCTCCGACGCTGGAGCAGGAGTTCGTCACCGCGGTGAGTCCTACTGGCACGATCGCGGAGCCCGTCATTCACGGCTACGATGTAATCAACAAAACGGAAATCACTCTAGCCACCGCGGATGCAAACCCGATCATTCCTCTGAGCGGCGGCGTACTGAACGATGGCCGCAAACTGTACATCGGAACCAACGACCCCACCAATGGCGCGGTGCTGCATCGCTTCGACTTATCAACGGGAACAGGCACGGCAGGCACGCGCGCAGAGGACGCTTCAGCTTCGGTTGCGGTGATTCCCAACTTCGTCGCCGTTGTCCCCAAGTAATCAAGGAGAGATTTTTTGAAACTTAAACTGATACTCATCACCGTACTGGCCTTTGGCAGCATCGCTTACGCCCAGGGTTTCAAGTCTAATCTTTCGATCGGCGCAGGCTTCGAAGGAATCTTCCCGGCGGCAACCTTTACCAAAAGCGTAGCGGAGGCCAGCGTATTCAATGCGAACACCCAGGCGACCACGAATTCTGTGGGTGTGGGTGCCGACGCGCGTTATGACTTTGGCCGCCACAGCGCGATCAACCTTGCCTTCACAGTCAATCGCAGTTCTGAAATTTTCTATAACTCCAATGGTGGGTTTGGGTCCCTCACTCGCGTTCAGAGCAACAATATCGAGATCATCGGGACCTACCTCTTCCGCCTTCCTTCCAACGAACACGTGAAACCTTATGCGCTGTTCGGCGGCGGCGTGGTTCGGTTTTCTCCAAATAGCGATTACACCACCGGTGGCACGCCTTCGGCGGACATGAAGCCTGCGTTTGCCTACGGATTTGGAACTGACTTTCCGATCAAGCCACGCTGGGCCATCCGTCTGCAGTATCGCGGCCTGCTGCGCGGCGATCCTAACTTCAAGCTGGCCAGCGAGCCATTTGGAACCAGCTTGAAAACACACGTGGCGGAACCTTCGATCCAGCTCGTGTACCACTTCTAAAATTCATTGCGCAGTTGTTAAAAGGCCGGAGCGAGATGCTCTGGCCTTTTCTTTTTGCAGGCGGAGAGGATATCAGCGAAATTCGTAGTCCGAGTACACGATGCTCAGAACCGCCGTGCCGCCCAACCGGATGTTGGCGACGGTCTGGTTGAAAGCCGGTAGCCAGAACTGTCCGACCTTCTGATAACGGTGTTCGATGCGAGTTTTTCTGGTCCAGAACGAAGGGCTCTTGGCGGGTTCGGCGTCAATGGTTTCCACCGCGAAGTCGGCGGCATTCACGCAGATTTCACCGCGATAGAGGAACTTGTTGTCGCGCCGCGGTTCCACCGCCAGGCGATAGCATCCGCCGTAGGAACTGGGCCTGGAACCGAGCAACGTAAACGTATAGTTATCTGGTGTTAATGAGGTCTGGCGCTGATTCTCGGCTTGGGCGGCTTCGCGCTCACTCTCCAGCAATTTCGAGAACACTTTGGACTGAATCATCTTCGATCCGCCCGCGGAGATCACATCGAAGCTCTTGCTCTCTGGCGCCTGATAATGGGCGACGACTTCAATCTGCGCATCGCGGTCTGCCGGAAAGCCGTGATAGGTCAACAGGTAGGAGCGCCTTCCCTCATAGGAGTGGAGCGCGGCGGCGCGCTGTTCGTTGTTCTGGTTCAACCGCGCCACAATCTCCTCCGCACTCAATCCCGCCCTGAGTGCACTGTTGATGGAAACCGTTGCCGGGTCTGCGGCAAATGAGGGCAGAGCCACACTGAAGATCAACGCCGTGGCAATACCAACCAGAACGGATATCCGAAACTGACTTGCCATTCACAAGCTCCGTAAGGCGAGCGGGTCAGCCAGCGTTGTCGTGGTTCGCGATACCCGGGCACTCCACCAAGGCTCGATGCAAACCGGCACGCGATTCCCTCGCTGCCGGCGGCCCGATGCCAACTGACTGGTTGACTTAGATGCAGAAGCAGCGGCTCACAGCGGTCCCTATCCCGAATCCAAATCACACTTTCGTCCGTACGATTGTTAGAATCGGCCCATGGCTGAGTTGGGAAAGACATTTCTGGGATTGGGTCTGGTGCTGGTGGCCCTGGGTGCAGCGATGCTGCTGGTCTCGCGCCTCGGTCTTCCCCTTGGCCGCTTGCCCGGAGACTTGCATTGGCGCAATCGCAGCGGCAACACCCAGGTATATTTCCCCCTGGCCACGTCTATTCTTCTGAGCCTCTTGTTTTCGCTGATTCTGTGGCTGCTACGCAGCTTCAGGAAGTAACCGGGAGAGAAGGTGGAGTATGCGGAAAAAGGGCTGAGTCACAGCAGGCCCGAGCGATAGACGACCCACCAGCTTACGAACAACGACACAAACATCTCGGCTATTGCCCATCCAAAGGGCAAGAAATAGCCACCAAGGCTGAGAATTGTGAAGACAATCCAGAATATTTTGCGGTTGGTGGAGTCCATGGGCACCTGTTGGTAATGATACGGCAGTGCGAAAAGGCTTGTTACCCAATCGTTTCACCGGAAGCGGCAACCTCGGCACCAGCGCGGTTCTCTAATCACGCTATTGACCCTATCGACGGAGAATGCCATGGCAGTTAGAGAATTCAAGCGCGAACCTGAACCATCCATGGAACACCGCAGCTTTTCGAAGCCGGATGAGACACGGAAGTTCGATCATGGAAAAGTGGACGCGGTTTCGATCGGCGGAGTGACCTTTGGACGCGCCGTCTTCGAGCCGGGATGGCGTTGGTCCACTTGCGTGAAACCGATTGCGCAGACCCAAAGCTGCGAAGTACCACACCTGAATCTTCATGTTTCCGGGCGGCTGCACATCGCCATGGACGATGGCACCGAGTACGAATTCGGCCCGGGAGAAATTGGAGAGATTCCACCGGGACACGACGCTTGGGTAGTCGGGGACGAAGCCGTCGTCGTAATCGACATCTCCGGCATGGGAGACTACGCGAAACGGAAGTGAGCTCGCGCGAGTGAAACCGCAGAGCGGAAAATTTCCGGAAATTCAGCGCCGCCGTTTTCCAGTAAGGTGCCGCACGCACAGCGCGTAAACGCGCGTCGTACCTTCGGCTTGGGCGATGTACTCTTCTCCTTGCGGACGAAATTCCGGGGCGTACTTTTCCACCAGCCTGCTGAGTGCCGCTCTCTTCTCATCACCATCAAGTTCGCGGATCTCGCCCGAGGCGATCGCGCTCTCGTAGCGTGTGCTGAACTTTTCGGGGAGTAGCCTGGTCGCGCCCACCACGCAAAAACTTGCCCGCGCTCCGGTAGCCAGATACTCCACCTTGCGGCCTTCGGGGGCGGAGTGAAAGAAGATCTCCCCTTGGTGGTAGACGTAGCTGAGAGGCACGCCGTAAGGCGTGCCGTCCGGGCTCACCGTACTCAGCACTCCGTACTCGCCTTGAGCGAGCAACTGGCGAGCCTCTTGCTCGCTGATCTCGCGGTCCTTACGCCGCATGGGACGTTCTTCCATTTCGCCAATCTCCACTGGCAATTCTGGCGCGGGAAGGCACACGCGGTCCAGACAATTCACGCCAACCCCGGCTCGCTACGCTCTCAGACGGTCGCGGCGTGACGGAGAGCACGGTCGACTTCCTGCTTTTCCTGCATGAGACGAGCCACCGCAAGGGGATCGCCGTTGTGCGCGGCCTCGGCAATCTGGCGACGGAGTTCGCGCTGGCGGTGCTCAAGCTGACGGCGGCGCAGCGCTCCAATGGCTCCGTGAAGAAGTTCGGCAGTGAGCAGTTCGTGATCCTGCATGAGGACCGACATGAGGACGGCGCGATCCTCCTCAGGCAGCGGGAGGGTCATGAGATCGGAGCCTTCGGCGAGAGCCTTGAGAATCGCATCGATGAGGGCTTCAGCGCGCAGTCCCTTGTGAAGCTGCTCAGAGCTGAGGGCGTAATAGGCCTGCTCGGCAGGGTTGTAGACCTGCTCGTTACCGTTGTCGTCCTCGAAGGTAAAGGCGAGTTCGCGGCCCGAGGCGAGAGCTTGCAGGAGAATGCGCTCGGCTTCGGTGAGCGGCGATACAGGGGCGGGCGCGAGCTTGGTGGCAGTGCGGGCTCCGGCGACGTGACGAAGTTCCTGGCGCAGAACGGCCGAGTCGATCTGCAATTTCTGCGAGACGTCGGCGGCGAGTTCGTCGCGGACGATACGGCTGGAGATGCGCTGGATGTGCGGCAGAAGATAGTTGACCGCTTTGACCTTGCCCTCGGCGGTGCGGGGAAACTGGGCCTGGGCACGCTCGATGAGGTAATCAAAGTACTTCTGGGAAGCTCGCAGGGCCGCGCCGTAAGCGGGAGCTCCGTTGCGGCGGACGTAGAGGTCGGGATCGTAGCCCTGGTCGAGAGTGACGATGCGGATCTCGAAATCCTCGCTGACGAGTAATGCCAGCGAGCGCTCGGCGGCGGCAGCTCCAGCGGTGTCAGGATCGAAGTTCACGACGATCTTCTTGCTGAAGCGGGCCAGCAGGCGGGCCTGCGGCTCGGTGAAGGCGGTGCCGCTGGAGGCGATGACGTTGTGATATCCGGCGTTGAAGACCGAGATGCAATCCATCTGTCCCTCGACGAGGATGACGTAGTCGAGGCGGCGGATTGCCTCCTTGGCGAGGTGCAAGTTGAAGAGCACACGCGACTTGCTATAGATGGGCGTCTCGGGAGAGTTGAGGTACTTGGGGCCTCGGTCATCCGCGGCGAGGGTGCGTCCGGTGAAGGCAATGACCTTGCCGGTCTCGTTACAGATGGGGAACATGATGCGGTTGCGGAACTTGCTGTAGAGCGCGGCAGGCGCGGGTTTGGACGGTTCGCCGGTGCGCGATTCCTCGCGTTCTTTCCAACTGAAAAGTCCGCTCTCGCGGAGCGCATCTTCGTCGGCGAGGGGTTTGAGCTTGTCGCGGAGGAGGAAACCGGACTCCGGGGCGAAGCCGATGCGGAAGCGCGCAATGGCTTCGTCGTCGAGGCCGCGGCCGCGAAGATACTCGCGGGCGGCAGCAGCTTCCGGACGGCTGAGTTGCTCCTGAAACCAGAGACATGCGGCCTCGTGAAGATCGAGAAGGAGACCGCGAGTGCGCGCCTCGCGAGCTTCCTCGGGAGAGTTGAACTGCGCCTTGGGCGCGGCGATGCCGAGCTTCTGGGCGACGACGCGGACAGCTTCGGGGAAGGTGATGTTCTCGATCTTCTGGACGAAGGTGAAGACATCTCCCGAGACTCCGCAGCCAAAGCAGTGAAAGAACTGGCGGCTGGCATGGACGGAAAAGGAGGGCGTCTTCTCGCCATGGAAGGGGCAGAGACCCGAATAGTTCTGCGCTCCGGCTTTGCGCAGCTTTACATACTCGCCGACGATGCGGACGATGTCAGCCTGCTGCTTGACGGTGTAAGCGAAGTCTCCGGGGTTTGCCACTCTTCTAGTCTGCCCGATTGCGCGGGCGGATGTGCAGGATTGCTTCGCAACTCTGTGGAAAAGCTGTGACTAAGGGCAATTTGGCCCTGAAGTAGGTGTGGAAAAATGTGACTTGATTGGTGCATGTAAATCTATGGAATGGCCCGCGAATCCCATATTCGCCAACAGGAGGCGGATGTGGCACCTGTTCACTGTCGAAGGCATCTACCCTCCCCCTATATATCTCGGTAAAAATCTGAAAACATGGGAGTTACAGGATGTCATTCGGTGCTTTGTCTTCTGCTTACTTTCAGGATAGCAACTTTGGGAGGGGATTCCATCATTTGGAGAATGACTCTATGTGTTTTGCAATCAGCAGGTTGGGAGGATTCGCCGAAAATTTTCGCTTGACACAGTGCGAAAGAGAGCAGATTGAGAGCGCGAACGGGGGTTTTTGCGCCGAAAAAGTGCATTCTGGGAGGTGTTGGGGGCGGCTGGAAAAGAGATATTTTGGAGTGTTTGCACAGGTTTCGGTGCAGGAAGAATAACCGGTTCGGCAATGGGTAGAAGCGGATTATTACTGAGTGGGCAATGGCTGGCGAGGGGCAGAGGACAACCCCGCTCGCGAGCATAGATGGACCAACATTCACCAAAAGAAGACGGATGCGGGCCACCGTCGGATCAATCAGGGGGAAGTGAAAAGGCCGCACCACCGTGATGCCCGGATGGCGCGGCCAGAACTCTAGACGGAAGTTGGAAACTGCGCCTGCAGCACCTCGATCATGGTCGGACTTAGCGGCTTAAACAATTCCGCATTGTACGAGGGATATGGAACCGGATCTCCAGACGCCGCCGATACATATCCGGGCACGGTCCCATAAATGATCGTTGGATCTTGCGTGCCGTCCTGTGGCCGAGTTGGGTCCATGGATTCCACCGAGATACCAACTCCGGGCTGCACGAGATAATTATTAGTATTGATCGCGAGATCATTTTGGATTATCTGCTGTGCCGCGATGGCATATTTGCGCGATGTCGCGGCTGGCGATCCGTCAGCAACTGCCGGATCGACGTTGGTGGTAACGATTGAAATCGTATAGTCGCTGTTGAGGTAGATCGCGAAGGTGCGGAGTTGTTGCGGGAAGTCTCTGAGCGATGAAGTTTCGACCTGCCAGAAGCCGTTTTCCGGGGGGCCTCCGCCAACGCCGGGTGTTAGAAATGCTTTCACCGTGTTGACATGGCGATGCCCGGCGATCCACAAGAGAAGGTTCGGGGTGTTCTGAAGGACTGCGACCAAGTTCGTCAAGGAAACCGCATTCTGTTCGGTTGCATTCTTATCCTTCTCAGACTCCCACCACTCAACTTCGGAGATACCAATCTGTCCGACGGCGATCGGAATGTGCGCCGCGATGATCATCAACTGATTGGAGTCTTGACCGGCAGCGAGTTCAGCCTGGAGCCAATTCCAGCGGGTCGCGTCCAGAAATCCATGTCCGTGAATGTCGTGAGAGCCGTCCGTCTCAGACTGGGTATCGTCCAGTACGATCACCTTGAGCGGTATGGTCGACTTGGGCACGAAGCTATAACAGGCAAAGCCACTTCCCATTGAGGGGTCGACCAGGTTGAGTCCGTGACCGACCGGGGTGGAAGTGGTTTTGAAGAATTCATTGATCCACTCAGTCCGGTAGAGCGAACGACGATTCGGATCGGCGGCCACCGTAGGAGGATTCATGGACGCGGCGGCTCCGGCGCCTTTGATACTGCCGGTAGGGGTTGAGCCGTCAAGTACGCCCATGTAAAACGACTTTTGTTTCAGGCTGGCGGTGGTGTCGAATAAGTTTGGGAAGCCTGCATTAGGAGCTAACACATCCCCTACAGCCCAGACATTGCCGGCGATGTACGACTGGCGAATGCCGAGCGTCGGGTCGGCATCGACAGGAATGGAACCCAGGCAGAAATGATCGTGGTTGCCCAGGACCTGATACCACGGGATGTCCTTATTGAGCCCAGCGGCCTGGTAGGGTTTCTGGTAGTCGACGCTGAAGGCTCCGAGATGGGCGCCAGAGCTAGGAGCGATGGCTTTGCCGTCGATGACGTCAATGTACCATCTCAGCTCATTGTATTGGGTACTGTTGCAGGTGTCGCCGAGAGAGATGCCGAAATCAAATGGAGCTTGCTGCTTGTGAAGGGCATTGATGGTCTGGATAGCAGCGTCAAGGACATGAGTTGTGTACAACATGACCGGCGAATAGATCGACGTCACGGCCGCGCCATGAGCGGCGTCTGCCTGTTGCATATAAATCAGCTGATTCGGAGCTTCCTTGTCGGTGATGTGGATGTCAGAGATGGTGAAGAAATTAGCGAGTTGTTTCAGCCGAAGGTGGGTCGGATTATAACCAGCCGGCATGAGATCGAAGCGCTGCTGAACCGGGAGAGGCCCGCCGAAGGTATAGCTGCCATAGCCGTACTGATCGAACTGCGACACATTGGGGAGCTCGGTCTTATAGAGTCCGGTACCCGAGCCGGGGCCGGAAGGCTGCACCGGCGTGGGAAATACTATCGCCCGCTGAGCCGTGGTGAGGACGTTGGAATCAATTGGGTAACTGCCACCACCGCCGTTGCCGCCGCAAGCGGTCTCGAAGGCTCCGAAATAGATGCATGCGAGCGTCCCGGCTGAGTACTTTACAAACATCCGGCGCGATATGCCACGGACCATCGTCAAATCGTTCGATGTCAGAATCTGGCTGCTGATTTTTGAATCGGCGTTATGCATAGCACTCTCCTGGAGTCTTCGCATCGGCCCCGCCTGACTCAACTAACGATCAGAACGCTGAAAAAGATTTTGCTTGGCCGAAGATGAGAGTACCTCAATGAACAGCGGACGTATTGTTACGACGGTAACTGGGAGGAGGCTGCGCTTTCTGTTCTGCTACACCTTCAATTCGACTTCGGTGGCGCCGCCACCACCTTGATTTTGCGGAGGCTCAGTGACGCCAATCACCTGGGGGTGGGTCTTCAGGTACTGGCGGAGGGCTTTGCGGAGGATTCCCATGCCGGAGCCGTGGACGATGCGGATGTGGGCGAGTCCGGCGAGGAAGGCGCGATCGACAAATTTTTCGACCTCGGCGGTGGCTTCCTCGACGTTGCGGCCGATGACGTTGAGTTCGGTAGGGGCTGAGGCATCTTCGTCGCGCAGGCGGACGTAGATTCCTTTGTTGCGGGCGGCGGCGACGGGATTGTCGGCAGCCTGTCCGACGACAGCGGCGATGTCGTCGAGCGGGACGCGCATCTTCATGGGGCCTACCTGGACCTCGAGAGCCTCGCCCTCGAGTTTGCGGACGACCCGGCCGGAGCGGCCGATGGATTTGAGCTGAACGGTGTCTCCGATGCTGACGCGGGAGACGACGTGGGGGCGGGCGTTTTCGTCACCTTCGTCGGCTCCGGTGGTGTGGGCGACAACGGTTTGATTGAACTGCTCGCGGAACTCACGGCGCGCCTTGGCGATGCGGCGCTCGGCTTCCTTGCCAAGCTTCTGGGCGGCGGCGCGATCCTGCACGGCGCTGACCGCCTCGCGGGCGTGGTACTCGAAGTCGCGCATGAGGGAGTCGAGCTTCTTCTCCAGTTCGCGAATCTTTTCGCGCTGCTCCTTGAGGCCCTCGGCTTCCAGACGGCTGCGCTCGCGGGCTACCTCCTGCTCACGCTGGCGAAGTTCGAGGCGCTCGGTTTCAATCCGGCGGAGATCGGTGTGGAGCTGATCGAGGAAGCCGGCGATGTCCTGGGTCTGGGTGCTGAGGCGCTGGCGGGCATCGGCGATGATCTGCGGATTGAGGCCGATCTGTTGCGCGATGTTGATGCCGGCGGAGGCTCCGGGAACGCCGACGCGCAGCTCATAGGTAGGGGCGAGGGTTTTCTCGTTGAAGCCGACGGCGGCGTTGAGGACACCGGGCGAGTTGGCGGCGTAGATCTTGAGCGCGGTGTGGTGGGTGGAGATGATGGTGAGGGCACCGGAGCGGCGGAAGTGTTCGGCAATGGCGACGGCAAGGGCGGCTCCCTCTTCGGGATCAGTGGCCGAGCCGAGCTCGTCGAGCAGGACGAGCGAGCGCGGGGTAGCGGTGTGGGAGATGAAATCGATGTGGGTGACGTGGGCGGAAAAAGTAGAGAGATTCTGCTCGATGGATTGCGAGTCACCGATGTCGGCGAGGACGGCGTCACAGATGGGCAGGTCGGCGCGCTCGGCAGGAACGGGGATTCCGGCCTGGGCCATGAGAATGAGCAGGCCCACGGTTTTGAGGCCGACGGTTTTGCCGCCAGTGTTGGGTCCGCTGATGATGAGCTGACGGTGAGCGGAATCCATCTCCAGGGTGAGGGGGACGACCGACTTGCCGCGGGAGCGCAGATTGCGCTCCATGACCGGATGGCGGGCGGCGAGGAGGATGAGGGAGTTGGCACTATCCTCGACGAGGAGTTTGACGCGGGTGCACTGGTATTGTTCGGCGAAGCGGGCCTTGGCGAATTGCAGTTCCAGTTCGCGGAGGACATCGACGGCGATGAGAATGGCCTCGGATTGCTGGCCGAGGCGGGCGGTCATTTCGAGGAGGATGCGGTGGATCTCGCGCTGCTCGTCTTCGATGAGGCGGACGAGTTCGTTGTTCTGCTCGATGGTTTCGAGGGGCTCGACAAAGACGGTCTGGCCGCTGGAGCTGGCGCCGTGAACTACGCCCTGGACACGGCGTTTCTGCTCGGTTTTGACCGGGATCACGAAGCGGTCGCCACGGATGGTGACCAGTTCATCCTGGAGGGCGTCGCCTTCCGACAGGCGGCGGAGATAGCTGCGCAGCGAATTCTGAATGGAGCGGCGCTGCTTTTCAATCTCGCGACGGATGGAGGCCAGGGCAGGCGAGGCATTGTCGTCGAGAGTTCCGTCGGGCGAGAGCTTGTTGGCGAAGTAATGCAGGAGCGGAGTGAAATCCTCAATGGCGGCGCTGAGTTCCTCGACGGCGGGCCAAGGTTCCTTCATGGCTTGCGGGGGATGGATGGCGGCTTCGCGCCACTCGGCGGCACGATCAACGACGAGGATGGCGTCGCGGAGTTCGGTGGTTTCCAGGGTGGCTCCGGCGATGCGGGCGCGGAGCACGAGCTGGCTCGGGTCGATGAGGCCGCCGAAATCGAAGCGTCCGCCGGCACGGAAGAAGGCACGCACCTCGGCGGTGAGTTGCTGCTGGCGATCGATCCACGCGGCGTCCGTGGTGGGCGCAAGGGCATCGACCGCCTGCCGGCCAAGCTCGCTTTGGCAGCAGCCGCGCACGATTTCGCGGAGGCGATCGAACTCCAGCACGGCGGCGCTGGTGTGAGAAAGCGGGGTGGGCGTGAGAATCATGGTCTGAGAGACATTATCGCAGAGTGGAAGAGCTAGGCCAGGTGGGTGTCATCGGAGGCGATGCGGCGCAGGTTCTCCGGGGCGCGGGCAGGAGTGTCCTGAGCTTCGGGGGCAGAGGGTTTGGCGGGGATGAGGTCGTGGATGGAATCCAGCCAGAGGACTTGGGAGCGGAAAAGGTCGCCGAAAGTACGCGAAGCGACGGTCATGACCTCGTCGAGCGGGGGGTGCAGGCCGGTTTCAAACGCGATGGAGGTGACGGGCTTGGTGAGGCCGCAAGGAACGATGAGGCGGAAGAAATCGAGATCGGTGGTGACGTTGAGAGCGAAGCCGTGCGAGGTGACGCCGCGGGAGATGTGCACGCCGATAGCGGCAATTTTGCGCTCGGTCCAGAGGGAACGCTGTTCCACACACTGTTCCCCACATTCGCCAACTGAGGGCGGATGTGGGCCACCCTCGGGTTCTTCGCGGGAAGGGATGTAGTCGCGTCCCATCTCGCGGGGAGTGAGGCGCGGGGGAACGGTGGGGAAGGTCCAGACGCCGGTCATGCAGGGGATGCGTTGGGTTTCAATGGTGTACTGGGAGCAGACGCGCATTAGAACCTCTTCGAGGCGGCGGACATACTCGATGACACCGAGTTTGGGTTCGAAGGAGCGCAGATCGAAGATGGGGTAGGCGACGAGCTGACCGGGGCCATGAAAGGTGACGTCGCCGCCGCGATTGATCTCGTGAATCTGAACCCCTCGGGCGGTGAGCAGCTCGCGGGGAGCAACAATGTTGGCGGCGTGGGCATTGCGGCCCAGGGTGATGACCGGCGGGTGCTCGACGAAGAGCAGCACGTTGCCGACGCGATTCTGCTTACGGAGCTCAACCAGAGTTTCCTGCAGACGCATCGCGGTTGCGTAATCGCAGCGGCCGAGATTGAGGACGGAGATCATGCCGTTACTGTGCCACAACTAGGATACTCGGGTCGAGGCTTCGAAGGCGGACGGAAAGTGGGCACTCGGCAGAGCACCCACGAGCCGGTTAGTGGGGAAGCAGCAGGACGTTGACGTGAGAATCATTGGGGCCGGAGTGATAGACGCGTTCGGCGGCCTTCTGGAAGTCAGAGGGTTGGGCGTTGTAGATGTTGGGGACGAACTTCTGCGGGTTCAGGTCGACGAGCGGGAACCAGGTGCTTTGCACTTGGATCATGATGCGATGACCGGTGCGGAAAGTGTGATTCACGTCCGGCATCTCGTAGGCGATCCGGGAAACTTTGTTGGGCTCGAAGGCTTCGGGCTTGTCATAACCATTGCGGAAGCGTCCGCGAAAAATTTCGCCGCGAACCAGTTGCTCGTAATCTCCCAGATGCACGTCCTTGGGATTGCCTTCGTTGTCGGGGTAATCGCCGGGATAGACGTCGATGAGTTTGACGACGAAATCCGCATCGGTGCCGGAGGTGGAGACGAAGAGTTCTGGCTTGATGGGCCCGACGATGGTTAGATCCCCGGTGAGCGGGGCGGTCTGGTAGACGAGCACGTCGGGGCGGCGGCCAGCCTGGCGCTGATCGTCGGTCATGTGCTCGCGGGGCGTGCCGATATCGGTTGCGGTGGTGAAGGGCACGGGCTTGGCAGGGTCGCTGATGTACTCGTCGAAGTCGGCTGCGGCGGGCTGAGCGACGGGTTGAGCGAAGCCGAGCTGGCCGTTGGGTCCGAGGTAGAGCGCGGCGGGCTTGGCCTGCCGGGGCGGCCAGGCATCGTAGGCCTTCCACTGGTTGCTGCCGGTTTCAAAGACATAAGCCTCAGGGAGTTGCGGATCGGGCGCGCCTTTGAGGTGATGTTCGAAGAATGGGAACTCGATCTTCTCGCGATAGAAGATACTTTGCTTGCCGTTGAACCAGACGTTGCCGAGATGGTCGCCATCGGTACGCGCCCAGCCACCGTGGAACCATGGGCCCATGACGAGCTTTACATTGCCGTGAGGGCTTTCGGCATTCGCCGACTGGAAGGAGTGCAGCGTTCCCCAGAGATCTTCGGCATCGAACCAGCCTCCGACGGTGAGCATGGCGGGCCGGATGTTCTTGAGGTACTGCGGAGTGGAGCGGGCCTTCCAGAACGCGTCGTAGTTGGGATGCTGAACGACATCCTCCCACCAGGCGACTGTGTGGTGATAGTAGCGGGCATCGACGTTCGGGAGCGGTTCGACGTTGCCGAGGAAGAAATTGTAGCCGTCGGGCGTGGGCGCGTGGTCAAGGGGGGCTGGCCACTTGGTGGTGAGCTCAGGACGCGGCTGGCCGAAGGTGAACATGAAGCGGAACATCTGCGACAGGTAGAGGGCACCGTTGTGATGGAAGTCGTCACCAAGGAACCAGTCGGCGATGGGTGCCTGCGGGGAGACAGCCTGGAGCGCGGGATGGGCGTCGACGGCCGCCATGACGGCATAGAAGCCGGGATAGGAGACGCCCCAGGCGCCGACGCGTCCGTTGTTGAAGCGGACGTTCTTGACCAGCCAGTCGATGCTGTCATAGGCATCGCTGGACTCATCGACGTCTTGGGGACTCTTTTTGGCTGCGATGTAGGGGCGCATGTCCTCGTAGACGCCTTCGCTGAGAAACCTTCCGCGCACATCCTGATAGACAAAGATGTACTTGGAACGGGCGAAGAGTTCGGAGGGGCCGAGGACGGGTTTGTACTTATCCTCACCGTAGGGCCCGACCGTGTAAGGCGTGCGATTGAAGAGAATCGGATAGGTGTGGTGCTCGCCGGCATCCTTGGGGACATAGACGCAGGTGAAGAGCTTGACGCCATCGCGCACGGGAATGCGGTACTCGAACTTGGTGTAGTTCGCCTTGATCCACTCGGCGAGCTCATCCTGCGGCGGCTTGGCGGGCTGAGCCGCGGCGAGCACGACATAGGTGCAGACAAAGAGCACGGTCGCCAGGTGAGTCCACCTGGCGCGAAGCCGATGAGTATTCAATTCGTCCTCCGGAAATGCGAGTACCACGGATGAATGAACATTAAAGCATAGGGAGGAAGAAGGCGGAAATGCACGGGGGCTCCGACCCCACATTCGCCAACGGAAGGCAGATGTGGGCCACCCTCGAATGTGCGAATGAAGATTAGAACACTGAGTTGCAAAGATTCAATGTTTCGCAGGTTGAAGGTCAAAAGCAAAAAAGCAAAAGGCCGCGGGGGCGGCCTTCGCTTGGAGCAATCGAAGGAAACTATCCGAGGAGTTTGGCGGCTTCCTTGGCGAAGTAGGTGAGGATGATGGAGGCTCCGGCGCGCTGGATACTGAGGAGCGATTCGAGCATGACGCGGTCGTGGTCGATCCAACCATTCTGGGCGGCGGCCTTGACCATGGCGTATTCGCCGCTGACCTGGTAGGCACCGAGCGGAACATCAAAGCGCATGCGGGCTTCGGCGATGACATCGAGGTAGGCGATGGCGGGCTTGACCATGATCATGTCGGCGCCCTCCTGCATGTCGAGTTCGATTTCACGCATGGCTTCGCGGGCGTTGGCCGGGTCCATCTGGTAGCTGCGGCGGTCGCCGAAGGATGGGGCGGAGTCGGCGGCCTCACGGAAAGGTCCGTAGAAGCCGCTGGCAAACTTGGCGGCGTAGCTCATGATGGGGGTGTTTTCGAAACCATCAGCGTCGAGCGCGGTGCGCAGAGCCTCGATGCGGCCATCCATCATGTCGGACGGGGCGATGATATCGATGCCGGCCCGGGCTTGGGAGACGGCGGTTTTGGCGAGGATGTCGAGCGAAGCGTCATTGACGATCTCGTACTCGGTCTCGGGCGTGGCGCCGTGCACTTTTTTGACGATGCCGCAATGCCCGTGCGACATGTACTCGCAGAGGCAGACATCGCCCATGATGAGCAGGTCGGGGACGGCCGCCTTGATGGCTCGGGCCGCCCGCTGCACGATGCCATCTTCAGCCCAGGCACCGGAGGCAGCTTCGTCCTTGGTCTCCGGCAGGCCGAAGAGAATGACGGCGGGAATGCCGAGGGAGTGGACGGTGCGGCATTCATTCACCGCCTCATCGACGGAGAGATTGAAGACGCCGGGCATGGAACCGACCGGCTTGCGGATGCCTTCGCCGGGACAGATGAAGAGAGGATAGACGAACCCGGCAGGAGTAAGCCGGGTCTCCCGCACGAACGAGCGCAAGGCTTCGGTGCGGCGCAGACGGCGTTGACGATTAATAGGAAAAGCCATACTGGAAAAGTATAGTCCCGGCGTAGCAATGGCAAGCTGTGATGAGGGTCACAGGGAGGATTGGAAGTTAGGCAGCGCGGTGATGTGGGATAATCGCCCGCATGGACTTTGAATCCGACTCCGAGCTGGTGGTGGTGGCTCAGTTCCTGATGGAACAGGAGTTTCTGTTTGCTCGGGGACGGCTGGAATCGGCGGGAATCGAGTGTTTTTGCTCCAATGAATACCTCAGCCGAATCAGCAGCGGCATCTATAACGGGATGACCGGCGGGATCGCGTTGAAGGTACGGCGGGAAGACGAGGTCGATGCGCGCGCCATTCTGGACGATCCCGGCAAACCCTTCCTGGTGCGCTGAAAGGCATAGACTCTTCGCATGAGCAACGAACGCCGTTTTGACCCCAAGAGTTTGGACAAGTTGGAGGCCCCGGAGCGCGGCCAGCAGTTTCCGGTGGATGCGATTCTGGACGCCTCCGGAGTTTGCGGAATGCTGAACGTGGCCGACATCGGCGCGGGGAGCGGCTACTTTACCCTGCCAATGGCGCGGCGCGTGGCTCCTGGAAAGGTGTATGCCGTCGATCTTTCCGCAGAGTTGCTGGAGGTGATTCGCGGCAAACTCGCGGCCACTGATGCTCCGAAAAATGTGGAACTGGTGAAGGGCGAGGACACGGCGACCGGCTTGGCGGAGGCATCGTGCGATTTGATATTTCTCTCCGCCGTATGGCATGAGATTGACGACCACGCCGCCGCCTTGCGCGAATTTTCGCGGATTGCGGCACCCAACGCCAAGCTGGCCATTGTGGACTGGAGCCCGGACGCCAGCCGTCCGCCGGGACCGCCGCTGGAACATCGCATTAGCCGTGCGGAGGTGGAGCGGATGCTGGAGGAGAGCGACTGGGGCGTAGTGAAGAGCGACGTGGTCACCGCCTGGACCTACATCGTGGTGGGACAACGATAGCTCTGCGCAGAGGTAGGGTGCAGGGTGCGGACAGGCGAAGGTTCGCTATAATCGCGGTGGTGTCGGGAACAGAAGAAACTGCCATTGTGCGGAAGGAAGACATGCCGACTGACGTAGTTATGCCTCAGATGGGCGAATCTATCTTTGAAGGCACTATCACCAAGTGGCTCAAGCACCCCGGTGACAAGATCACGCGGGACGAACCTTTATTTGAAATCTCAACCGATAAGGTCGATGCCGAGATTCCGGCGCCTGCATCCGGGGTACTGAAACGAATCCTGGCGCAAGAGGGACAGACGGTAGAGGTTAACTCGGTGGTCGCGGTGATTGACGAATCCGGGGCAGCCGCCGGGACAACTCCCGACGCTGCCGGAGAGGCTGCGGAGTCAGCGACGACGGCGAACGCGGCGGCGAGCAGCTCGCCGGAACCGATTTCCGTAAATCAAGTTTCCGCGAACGAGTCTCCAGCGAATCAGGATCAAGGCAGCGGGACCGCGCCCGATGGACCGGCAACCGAGGTAGTGATGCCGCAGATGGGCGAATCCGTCTTCGAGGGCACGATCACCAAGTGGCTCAAGAAGGTGGGCGAGCAGGTGGCGCGCGACGAACCATTGTTTGAGATCTCAACCGATAAGGTGGACGCGGAAATTCCCGCACCGGCGGCGGGCGTGCTGAGCCAGATCAAGGCCGAGAAAGGTGCGACCGTTGCGGTGAACAGCGTGGTCGCCGTAATTGGCGGTGCGGCTCCGGCGACGGGTGCGGCGGTTGCGCCTCCCACGACGGTAAAAGCTCCGGCGGCGGAGAAAGCGTTATCGGCGACGTTATCCGCGACCCCATCCGCAACCCCATCCGCAATAGAGCGCGAGGCTGCTGACGCGTCCGGTGAAGAGGTTCGCACGTCTCCACTGGTGCGCAAGCTGGCGGCTGAACACAACGTGGATTTGCGGCGGGTCGCGGGCAGTGGAAGCGGTGGCCGGGTCACGAGGGACGACATCCTGGCCTTTGTGGAGCGTGCCAAGACCGCGCCCCCGGCGGCAGCTCCGCCTGCGGCTGAAAAGGCAGCGGCGGGTGCCGCGCCTTCGACTCCCAGCAAATTCGCGGGCACGCCCGGTGCGGTGGAACCGATGTCGGTGATGCGGAAGAAGATTGCCGAGCACATGATCGCGTCACGTCGCACCAGCGCACACGTGCATACCGTGTTCGATGTGGACATGACGCGCATTGTGAAACTGCGCGAAAAGAGCCGGAACAGCTTCCAGCAATCTACCGGACTCAAGCTGACCTATACGCCATTTTTCATTCGCGCCGTGGCCCAGGGTCTGCGCGCGTGGCCCATCATGAACTCTTCGGTGGAGGGCGACAACATTCACTACAAGCGCGACATTAACATCGGCATCGCGGTGGCGCTGGACTGGGGATTGCTGGTTCCGGTGATCAAGCACGCCGACGAACTCAGCTTTGTGGGACTGCAACGAGCGCTCAACGATTTGGGTGAGCGCGCGCGAAGTAAGAAGTTGAAGCCCGAGGAAGTAAGCGGTGGGACATTTACGATCACCAATCCGGGGATTTTTGGGGCAAGCTTTGGGCTGCCCATCATCAACCAGCCGCAGGTCGCGATTCTGGATCTCGGGGCGATTGTAAAGAAGCCGGCAGTGGTCACGGACAAGGAAGGCAATGACAGCATCGCGATTCGCTACATGATCACGATGGCAATCGGCTTCGATCATCGCGTGGTGGACGGTGCAGTGGCCGATCAGTTCATGATGGTTGTGAAGTCGGTTTTGGAGGGGTGGAGCGAGCCGATCTAGCGACGACACGCGTAGACGCAAAAAAGGCGGCAGACCCGAAGGTCTGCCGCCAGTCATCAGGAGTTGCCCACCGTGTTGTGTCGGCTCAAACTGAAACGGACCTATCATCCGCACGCCGTTCGCGACCATGCACCCCGCGGGCACGGTCGATACCGGCGAGAAAAATTACACATATATATCACTTCGACATTTCTTTCACTTCACTTAAGACCGCCAGTAATTTCTCCGCATACTTCGGATCGGTCGCCCAGTGTTTTGCGATTTCGGCAATAAAACCAGCTTCATCGCTACGCTTCTCCCGTGCGGCGGCGTAAACCGCGGCTCGCTGAAGAATCCGATCTCTGCACTGGAAGCAATCCAGCATGGAGAGATACTTGGCGAACTCAGCCTCGACCGCGATGGTGGCACCGTTTTCGCATTCTTCGGTAGGCATTTGAACGCGGGCATGGGTGCCGTGGGCTTTGATTCCGAAATAGTTATTTGCCTGTTTTGAAAGCTTGGACTGGCCCCAGTTGCTCTCCAGCGAAGCCTGGGCCACGGTCACCATGGCAGGCATTCCGCTTTGCTCCGAGCTCTGGATGGCCGCTGCGTAGGCTTGGCGCACAAACTCTTGTTTTGTCATTAGTGGTGTATCGTCCTTATCGAGTCCAGAGCAAGGTGCATGATGGTCAGCAATATTCCTGCGGCCACACCGAGCCCGGCGGTGCGTTGCAACGCCGCTTCATGTTTCTGGATTCTGACTTCCAGTTCCTGAATTTTTCCTTCGTTGCCGTTGCCGACGATCCAGCGCATATGCGCTTTCAACTCGCCGAGATCCCGCAGCACTCGCTCTTCGAAATTTGTCATGGTCACACTTCCAGATTCAGCACGCTCGAGTAGGGTGAATACTGCGCCGGAGTGCTGCCGTCGTACTGCCGCAGATAAAGGGTCTGTGTCACTCCGGTAAAGGGCAAGGTAATCGTCTGGCTGGTATAGCGGCCCAACAGGTTCCGGTTGGTGGTCATCCCCCATCCCCAATCTCCTTCGACGCGCACTTCAATGCCGCCGCCCGGCAGCGGAACCGTGCCCGCGTCGAGCGTCAAGCTGGTTGCGCTCCACTTCGTGATGCGCGCATCGGGCAGTCCTGCGGGACGCGTCGAGACGTTGTCCTGCAGGTTGCTGGAAACTACCGTGAGCAGCGCGTTGTGCTGGCTGCGCACAAAATGGATGGTGAACGGCTGCGCCGCGTCATTGGCGAATCGCAGCTTGAATTGCGCGAATTCATCGGAGAGGTTGGGGAAGGCGATCTCGACCTCGCGCACGATGGCCGGGAAACTCAGTTTCCAGGAAGCTGCCGTGATGTTCCATTGCTCGCCTGGCTGGACATCGCTGGCACCCAGCGGAAGCGCTCCCGCCCAGCACTGGTATTCGCCGCTGTAACCTACCTGCGTCAGATCGTCGAGCAGCGCCCGTGCCGCCTGCTCGCAGTCGAGCGAGGTACGGGGCGCCGGAGAGGTAACGTGGACCACCATGGCACGCGTTCCATTGTCTTCGCTGTTGGCCAGCGCCTGAGCGGCGGGCGCATCTACCACCCTGCCGCAAGCCAGCGCCCCGGTACGGTAAAAGACCTCGATCTGCTCGTTCAGAACCGGCTCGGAGGCGGCGGTGAAATACAACTCATTGGCGGTCAAGTAACACTCCGCACCGGCCGAGACGTCGCCAATGACCCGGGTGCGCCAGGGTTGTCCCGGGGCAGCGGATTGCACCCAGACGGCACCGTAGTTGGCCGCTTGAGCGTGACCCAGGGTACAGCTCAAGTTCTGGCCCCAGAGCGGCTCGTAATCGGCATAGGCCGGAACGTTCTGCAGGGTTCCGTCGTAGATGACCACCTGCGGAGTGCTGGTGGTTGACGGATTCGCCGGATCAATTGCGCGCATGGTCAGCACCACATGCGTGGTGCCCACCCAGACCTGCGAGGTGCGGGCATTGGCGCCGTTGCAAACGCTGCTGGAATACACTTGTCCGGCGCGGATTGGCTCCGGATGAAAGATCAGGGTGCGAAATTCGTAGAGCAGATTCGGCGCGAGCTGGCCCACCGAAGTATTGGTCACGCCGTTGATGACCGGACAAATAGTTCCATTCGTCAGCATGACGCCGGCAAGGCAGAGATTAGCGGCGAAGCCACCACTGAACAGACCGCCGACAATGCCCTGGCCGCTGACATAGCTGATGCCGGTTTGCTCCAGGATGTTGAGGCCGCCGATTTCCAGCCGGTCGCGGAAGCGCAGAGCCACCGCTCCGGCGCACGCCACGCCGCCCGGGGTAAAACTGAGCGGCACGGGAACGTCGCTCACCCACTTGTCGGGGTCGAGGGCGGTGCCACAGAAGTCGTCCGCCACCAAAACCGAGGTCTTGGATCGGAACGCGGTCTTCGACAGGTAAAAATACTTTTCGGTCCCGGTCGAAGTAATGCAATCGCGCCAATACATGGCGGGCTCGGTCTGGCCGACGACGGTGATGTCATTGGCTACCGGTCCACTCACGGCGAGTTGCAGCAGGTTTGGCGAAAATCCGGGATCGCTATCGGTAAGGGTTCGGGTGACCGCGCCCACGGGCGCCATCGTCAGGGCGCAATTGGCGGCAGACAGTACGGCGCGCGCGTTGTTGGCGACCGCACCGGCGGCGGCACTCCAGAGTTCGCCGGCCTCCACCGTAATGCTTCCAGCACCGGCCAAAGCCTCGACGGCCGAAACATCGATGGCGGCATTCTCTTCCGTGGTCAGGGCGGAGACCGCTTGCCCCGCGGTGTAGCCGCCCATGGCCGCGTGTTCGCTCAGGGCTCGACGATCCAGTGCGGACAGCTCTCCCTTGGCGTTCAGCACGGCGCGGAAAACCGGCGCTCCCATGGATTCACCGGCGAACTCAAGTTGCGGTACATCCTGCAGATATCCGCTGAACCACAACTCTCCCGAGTCCTGATAAAGGCGCACTTTGCTGCCCGGCGCGGCGGTTATGCCGGTTCCCTGGCATACCAGCCGCGCGGTAAGCACCGGCGGCTGGTTTAGCTTGCGCACGATTTTCGGCGGCGCCGCGGCATCGAGCTGCGCGCTGTAATCCGTCTCTCCAGCGCCGTTCAAATTATCGATCGTTAGTTTCATCTCGCCTCTCACCCGCACCCTATTTGCGGCATTCGCATCCAAATCGAAAGGGGCGAAGTGCTTCGCCCCTCTGGTCTATGTCCGACGCTGAAACCGCCGCCATCGTTTCTCTGCAAAGCCAACTGCGTCAGCGGCTCATCGATCTCGGTTTGCCGCCTGGCTCACCGCTGGAAAGTCTCAGCCGCCAGCTTGCCCATATTTCCGTTCTCGGGCGCAATTTCGCCGAGCACACGTTACCCTTGTTCCTCACCATCGCACCGGAACATAATGATTCGCTGGCTCGCCTCAGCGTGTCGCTAAAGTGCGATCTGGACGAGCTACGCGATGCCCTCACCGACGTTGAACCCGACTTGGTCACGCTCATGCAACTACTCGGGCCACGGTGATCCGGTAGCTGGCGGGGTCGATCCGGTGGCTGGCGGGGTCGATGCGATGGCCGGGATTGCAGACGGAATGTAGGAGCGGTAGCACACCACGCTCTCTCCGTCGTTCGCATCGGTCGACACCAGGGCCGCGAACTCGGCGTGCAGCAGGATCGAATTCACCCCAGTTGCCAGTGCCGTCGTGGTCTCCTCGGCCGGAGCCGCCGCCTGCAGCCGCGGATAGTAAAAGAACACTTGGCCACCGCCGGTTTCCTCCAGCGCGAAGAGCGCCGACCATTCCTGGAAGAAGCTCGCGCCCTCGCGGTCTACGAAGGCCATGACCTTTTGCACCCGCGCTCCGCTCGCCGGAGTGCCTCCCAGCAACGACGCGCCGAGTTGCAAGCCGGCGGAGGTAATCGCCGCCACCGATCCGACGTTGTAGCTCACGCGGCGTACCGCATCGGCATCGAGTGCCGCACCGGCGCTGGCCACGCCTCCGGTAATTCCCGTACCCAGGTCGGTGATCCCGGCGGCGTAATCCACATCCACTACCACCAACTCCCCAACCGTGTAGTTGCTCAACACCGATGGGTCGAGCAGAACCTGGCTGGCCGACGAACCCGGCAAGACCGGTTGGCCGGGCTTGGCAACTCCACCTGACGCCCGCGCTGCGGTGCCTGCGCTTTCCAGAACGTTCATGTGCTGCGAGCTTGCCGCCAACGCCATCTGCAGCTTGCCCCACTCGCAAAAATCCAGGCTCACCCGCGCGTCTGTGAGATTGCGGAATTGGGCTTGCGCCACCCCTGCCGGCCCGCTCCTCAGCGTTCCCATGGTGGACTTGGCCACGCGCTTGAAGTTGCGCACCAGGCCTAAGCTCACCCATGGAGACGGAGGATTGTTCGGATCAAAGCCGAGCGACGGATCAAACACCGTGCCCGTCTCCGTGGTCCGATTCACGGGAGCAAAATATGCGCGCACCTCCCCGAAATACTCCTGCACTCCGGTTCCTACCATCACACCACCTCCGGAAAGAAGAACAGCCTGATCGTTGCCGTTCGCAGCAATACTCCGTTCACTTCACTGGAAGGTTCCAGCACCGGCAATGCCCAGAAAATGTTGGTTCCCAGCGCCGACGGCGGGGTTGAGGTGTAATCGTACTTTGGCGTCTGGCGCGGCTCGCACAGCTGCAGCAGTTCAACGTCCATGGCGGTTACGGTTCGTCCGCGATCGGTGCGCAGCATGTCATTCGTGCCCTGACTGCCGTAGCTCAGCTTGCAATCCATGTACATCAGCGGAGCGTCCGGCGATATCCTGCCGGCTCCTTCCCAACTCAGCAGGAAGGTCTCCAGAAATGTATTTGCCGGCACTGGAGTTTCATTCTCCACGGCCATGACCGCCGGACGCGACGCCCCATCGAGTGTCACCGTCCGGGCCGGGTTCAGCACCGCCAGCCGGGCTGCGAGGGTGTTCAGAAACGTGTCTTTTGCCGCCTGCATTTATTCCTCGATTTCCAGCTCGTAGAGCAGCTCTGCGCCGCCGAAGCGCTTCACAATCACCGCGACGATGCGGTACTCGGTTCCGTCCGCCCGCAGCATCGAGGTCTCCAGGGTTTGCTTGGTGGCGGTTTCGTCCGTATTGATCGCGCCTGCGCTGTTAAGCGCTTTCTGCACTGTGCCGCGAGTCATCCTGGCGAACAGAGTTTTTCCATTCGCCGTGGCCTGCAACAGCACCGGCTCCATCTCCACCTCGTTTACCAGCGGAGCCATCAGCCCGAGCCCGGTCTGCGTACTCGCCGTAACCGGTTGTGGCACCAGCAGGGATGCTCTGCCCGCGCCCACGGTGCGGAGCATCGCCAGCGCCGCCCGTTCCAACCCTGCCGCCGCCGCGCTCATGACGACATCCTCTGCGCCACGTACGGAGCCAGCAATCGCTTGACGTCGGCGTCCATCAGCGAGTCGGCGAAATACTGCAGATACATGGTGTCAATTTTTTGCTTGGAGACGTTCAGCGCCGGAGTTGCCAGCGCGTTCTTCACCAACTTGGCGCAGGCCTGCTTCACGGCTTCCGGGGTAACCAGGTATCCGGCCGTGTAGGTCAATTCCAGATCGCCCAACACCGGTGCCAGCAGTCCGCTGCACACAATCACCTCGCCGCTTTGCGGGTCTACATCGAGGGAATTGATGGGCACGCTGAACCAGGTGTTGGGGGCGGTAAACGTCTGTGCCACCTCCGCGGCCAGTTCCATCGCTCCCGCCCACTCGCCGCCGCGTTGCGTGTAACGTCCGCGCGCCAGCACAATCGGCGATGCCACACCATCCGGCGAGGCCAGCGGAAGATAGGAGAGCCTCACCGTCCTCGACCTGCCCACCCGAAATCGTTCCATGTACTGTGCAATGCCGAAGCCGTTCCTCCGGCAATGTGCATCAATCAAGTCTGACGCCGCACTCACCAGGCTGTCCGGAGTCGCCTCCTCCAGCCCGAACAGCGCATATTCTCCCGCTGACAGGTATGCCATCTTTGCTCTTTTCCCGCACTTCGGGGAGGGCTTCGGCCCTCCCCAGGCGCGTCTGGATTACGCAACCGCTCGCTTCCGTTCATACTCATCGCCGCCTTCCGGACAAAGTCAGGGGACCACCTCTGCGGCGGTCCCCCAGCTTTGCCACCCGGATTAGCGGTTCACATTCACCTGAGCGTGGGCATATCCGGCGCCCTTTACCACCACCGCGCCGAACTTCACGACCATCAACTGACGAGCCAGCGTACCGGTCAATCCAAGCTGGAAGACGCGAGGATTGGCATCGGTCAGCCAGTGATACTCGATCAGGTCTTCGGTGACGATGTAGGCGGGAAGCACCGCCGAACCGCTGCCCGGAGTGCCGCTGTACGGCAGCGCCCATTCCGGAATCAGCGGCAGATCGCCAGCCTGCGTCGAAAGCGCTTTCACCGTCATGCCGCCTTCCACTTTCGTGGTTGAGAGCACAACGTTGAACTCCGTCTTCATCTCGCGGTCAATCAGGTCCAGCAGCACCGGATTGGCGTAGATGGCAGTCGGACGAACCTCGTAGTTCGAGTTCGATACCATCGCCGCAATTTGCGATTTCAAGCCGTCGACAATGCTCTCGTTGGTGGTCACCGTGGCGACGTTGCCGCCAGCATTGATCTGTGCCGCCGCGCCGTAGTACTGCAGCGTGACGGGTGCGCTGAGCGAAGTGTCGTTGCCATTCCACAACGCAACATCGTGGGTGCGCATCACCCCAGTAACGGAGTCCGCCAGGTCCTTTGCCTGCAGGAAAGCAAACTGCTCCTGTTGGCTGCCGACTTCGATATCGAAGAGGTTGTAGTTGATCTGCGACACCAAGGCCTTCAGCGGCACCGAACGTTCCAGACGGGTCGGCGAATTCACCGCCGCCACGATGTTGCGCGGATCGACAAAGCCGCTGGCAGCCGAGGGCGCGGGAATCGCCGTCTCTTCAAAGAAGCGCGACGGATGCCCGGTGGCCGGAACGTTCTTGATGCGCTGTCCGAACGCGCCGCGGCGCCGCACGATGTCAAAGATCTCCGTCTGGTAACGATCGATCTCGATTGCACCCGGTCCCATGAAGTCTGCTGCGGCGTGCAAATCCACAAATTGCGTATTCATTCTGTGTTTTCCTTCTCTGCCGGACCTGCTGTCCGGCTTCGTTATCCCGTCGCACTGCCGTGCCCCGGTTGTTCAAACCCTTCCCGCCCATCCACCCAGCGGAGGTATCGTCCGCCACCCGAATGTCCGCTTTAAGCGATGATCCCGGCGCGCGCCAGTTCGGCTTTCACCGCGATGCGCTGCTCGATGGTCAATGCACCCAGGGCCTTTTCCAGCGTGCCCGAGTCAATCTGCGTGCTCTCGCCTACGCCGCTCTTGGCCAGCAACGCGCCCACCAGCGGAACCAGGGTTTTGCGTCCCGCGCGGTGCCGCAGTTCACGATTCTCTTTTTCTAGCTTGGTCAACTGCGCACTGGCCGCAATCTCGGGTTCAGCGCTCTTCTCCGGGACTGGTTTTTCCACGGTGGCGATAATGCGGTCGATCTTCTGGTTGATCGCTTCGTACTGCGCCTCCAGTTTGCCGATGACCCGTTCCAGAGCCTGCGCCGCACTGCCCAGCTGCGCCGCACACTCGTCCATCGGATTCTTCTCCGCTGCACTGTTCTCTTCGTTCATTTCTTCTCCCAATAGAAAAAGCCGGCTGCTGCCGGCCACACTTCGTTGCGTACATCCTGGTTTACTTCACCGCCGCGCCATCTTCCGCGGAGACGGCCTAATCCGCCAACTCCACGTTCGTACCCTGGTAAGCCGCCTTCTCCCGCAGCAACACCGCCGCGCCGGTGAACGTGAAGTCGGTTGCCACCCATACGGCGGCGGCGGCGTCCACCACCCGGACGTCGGCGATCTCGTAACTCATACCCAGTTCACCCTTGCGCCGCGCCATCTCATCCACCACCTCGGGAAAGTCGCGTTCAAACAGATAACCCGTGATGTCGAGGCAGTGAACCTTTCCCGCCATCGGCCGCAGATCCGCCGAGGTAATGATGCCTACCTTTCTCTGGGCATCGTGCCGGTCCAGCTCCGGCGCGTAGTCCACGGCCATACCCAGCAGCGATGGCAGAGCCCGCTCGGTCGCCTGCGCCGTCAACATCACCTTGTGCCCCCGTGCTCCGCTCGGAGCCCGGTCCGATGGCGCATTCGCCACCGTCAGCACTCCGCGAAAACTCCGCCGGTTGGGATGACCATCCACCCGCGGCATCGCCAACGCCATCGCTTCCCACTGCATCCTCATTGCGCCTCCGCCCCCGTGCTTTCCGTTCCTGCGCTTACCAGCCCGACGCTTTCGAGCGGCTGCCATCCTCGCGCCGCCCGCGCCTCGTTCACCGTCAGTACCCCGCAGCCCAGTAGAATCTGGTCGATCTGCGCCTGCTCCAGCGGGTCCGTCGCATCCAGGTCGAGGAAGGCAAATTCCAGATCGTTCCAGCCCAGCCGCTTGGCAATCGCATCGCGCGTGATATGCTCGGCCAGCAGTCTTGCGGTCGGCACAATCGCCGTACGAAAAGCCTGGTCGGTCAACTCCACGGCGGTCGAGCGATTGACGTCCGCCTCCACTCCCAGCAGCAGCGGCGGCAGGTCAAAGGCGCTGGCGATCACCCGGATCAGAAACTCCTGCCAGGCCAAGCGCAGATCCGCATCTGTTCCCACCCCGAAGCGCAACACCTCCGGCTTGTTCTCCGCCGTCAGGATGGGAACCCGCCCGGTGCCTTCAATCTCATCCTGCCACCAGCGAATCAAGCGTTCATGCTGTCCCGGGTCCATCTCCTGCATCCATAGGGCGTACTGCACCACCGAGTTGCTCGCCAGTTTGGCGGCAAAGCGATGCGCTCCCAGGAATTCGTGAATGGTCTCAAACGCCACCTCCAGCCGGCCCAGTCCGAACGGCGTGTAGCTGCGCCCGTTCAGCCGGATGTAGGACAGTTCGTTGTCGTTCAGCTCGATGCCCTGCCCCGGCCCGACGGCGGAAGTCATCTGCACATAGCGAGGCGCGTCCGGATCGCCGTTCCAATCCGTCCGCATCTGAATCGTCGCTCCGTCTACCGGATACAGCCCGAGCGGCTTTTGCGGGTCGCCGGTCAACCGCAGCTCCATCGCGCCATATCCGCCGACGATGATGTCCTCCAGAATCTGCTCGGCAAAGGAGCGAAACGAATCATCCGGATTCGGCTGCTCCAAGGTCTCCGTCAGCACTTGGATGCGCTGTTGCATCTCCTCGTCCAGCACGCGTCCCCGCCGCGGCTGGATGCGCCAGCTCATTCCCGCCACCCGGTCCTTGATAGTATTGATTGCTTTGCGCGCGATCGGCGTCTCGGCAAAGCGGCGCAGCGCCTCCGGCGTCCGCTTGGGCAGCAACTCCACCCGTGTCCCATACGTCTGTAGAATCGATGGCAGCGGGGCGGTCTTGCGCTTTGGCGCCGAGGCGTCGTTGCCCCCCAGCACCCGCAGTCCCGCCCGTCGCACCGGCTCCCAGATCTTCTCTGCTATGTTCATTTGCTCCCCCGCGCCGGGTGCCTCCCCGCGCAATAAAAAAGGACGCCGAAGCGTCCTTTGAAAACTCTTGATTCGATGATCCTTAAGGAAAAAGCTGGGTCTTCCGTCTCTCCCCTGCTTTCATCTTTGAAACCTTGAAACCTTTAGCTCGCTTATTGCAGCCCCATCTTCTGCCGCACACTGGCAGCGATCCTCGGCAGCTCCGCGGTGGTCGCCACCATGATCCGGCAGGCCGCCAGGGTCTCCAAGGCAAACATGGTGACATCGTCCTCGCGGTCCAGCTCGCTTTCCACGATGGCCGTCAGCGCGGTCTCCGCCTGCTCCGCCCGCAGCACGCCTTCCCGCAGCTTCGGATAGGTGAAGGCCAGCACCTTGGCCGCGTTCACATCCGCCTCCAGCGAGAGCGCCTGGTACATGTGCACCGTGCCATTGGGCCGGTACGCCGCGTCGATCTTCAGCGGATCGCCGCGATGCGTGTACTCGCTGGCCGCGATGTTGTGCCGCATCATGGCCCACACCCCCTGGCGCTCAAATTCGCCGCGCATGGTCTGGAAGATCTGCATCCTTCCGCTCACCGTGCGCCCACCTCTTTTCGCGCGCTCCAGATACATCTCGGCCAGCCGCCCCAGCTCCTCCTGCGGCGAATCCGCCAGCACCGCCTTGGCCGGAGTCATCCGGATCGCGTTCGAGAACGTGTCTTCCATCCGCTTCAGCAGCCATTCCTGGCTACTCGCCCCCTCCAGAATCCGCTGCTTGATCTCCTGTTCCAGCCCTTCCAGCATCTCCACGTCGGCATCGGGGTCCAGGCACCGCACCCGCTTCCAGTCCTTGGTAAAGCGCACGTCGGCCCAGCCGCCGCTGCTCTCAAACAGCACGACCCCCACGTTCACAAACTCATCCTTCACCGCGTCCGGCACATACCGCAGCAGGAAGAACTCGCATTGTCGGCGCTCTTTCATCCGGTTCCCAATTCGCGCAGGTGCCCTACCCCTGCATCCTACAATCCCGCTCCCCCATCGCAACCACCTTCCCAACCATCTTCGCTCTCCGCTTCCCTCAGTTGACCACATCCCTCCACTTTGGGAATGGCGCCCGGCTCGAGTTCCTGAAATCCAGGATCAGTTCGGCCACCCGCGCGCGCCGCCGTCCCAAGGCCTCCACCAGCCGCTCCAGCTCGCAGCTCTCGCCGTACCATGCCGTCGGAATCTCCTCCGCACAGCGCCACATCGCCTGCTCGTCCATGCGCTCGATGTTCGACAGCCAGGGCTGAAAGCTCTCCCAACCGGTCACCTCGCGATACACTTCATTGCGAGCGTACACCCCGCGTAGCGGCGAATCCGGAAAGGACCACTCGCCCGCGTTGAAGCAGTATCCCTGGTCGATGAACGAAACCGTAAACTTCCGCTCCCGGCTCTTCTTCCAGAACGCCGCCTGCCGCCCATTGGCGTTGCAGGTCCACTTGTCCAGCGCCAAGATGCCGGCAAATGCTCCCAGGTTCCGCACCCGGTCCAGCAGATGCTCCGGCAGATAGTCGTAAATCATCCCCTGCATCGGCGGTACCACGAAGCGGGAGCCAAACTGCAGCCCCGGAGTGCACGCCTTCGAGCCATGCAGCAGCTCGAAGCGCAGCTCCGGGGTGTGCTCGATCAGCCAGGAGTTGACCTCGATCACCTCCGTGGCCGGCACCGGCAACCCGGCCGACTGCGCCAGTCGCGTCGCCAGCATCTCGTTGGCCAGCACCCGCGTATGCTGCGGATTGTCCTGGAATTTCACCACGTAGAAATTCCCGTCCGAGCAGCGCATCAGATGACTCTGCGCCCCGCCCCGCATCCTTCGCACGTGCTGTACGGCCGCCACCGCCAAGCCTGCCCCCGAACTTCCGCCCTGAACTTTTCCCTGAACTTTTCCCAGAACTTTTCCTGAAGCTATACTCTAACCTGCTGCCCCTACCCGCCGTCCATCCATCCGTACCCTTCTCATCACGCCACCGGTACCGGCGCCCATTTCTGCCGTCATTGGCAGAAGTGGGGTTTTTGACCTTGCTTCTAAAGTTGCGCCGGTGCATCGACCCCAAACACTCGATCCGCGACGCAACCTTATCCCCCATCCCGCACTGCCAACGCCATCGCCATGGCCATGATCGCGTCGTCGTGCGATCCCTCCGCTGCCGCTATCCGCCCATCGGCACCGCGCACAAAGGTCCGGCACTCCTCCAGCAACCTCCGGCTCTGAAACAGCTCCGGACTGGTCACCAGAATCGCTCCGAAGCGCTCCAGCATCGTCGGACGGGTCAACACCGTGGTCACCCAGCCGGCAAACCGCGGATTGCCAAACAGCGGCTGGTATTGCTCCACCCGTTCCAGCATCGCCAGCACCGCGTGTCCATGATTGTTGCGCTCCACTACCATCAGCGCGCCGTTATATTCCCGGCCCAGCCGCGCCGCCTGCGTCGCCAGCTCCTCTGGCGTGTAGTGCCCGTAAAGCTCGGCGCATTGCAGTCCGCTCGCCCGGTCAATCACCTGAACGCAGGCGTAGTCGCCGCCCGAGCCCCCACCCGCCGCATCAACCCCCAGGATGTAGGCCCGGCCCGCCGCCGGAGGCAGCCACACCAGGATGCGTCCGTTTTCCCGGCTCTCCAGCGGAGCACTCAGACCGTGCATCCGGGTCTCGATCTTCGCCGTATCAAACACCGCCGAGCCGCTGGCCAGAAAGCACGTCGCCGGATCTTCGGCAAACTCCTCGGCCGCGCGTTCGCCAAAGTCATTCTCCACCTGCCGCCGGAAGGCGATCTGCTCCAGATCCAGCCCGAAGCCCTCCACCAGCCGCCGTTCCTTCGAATTCAGCGAGCCCTCCAACAGTTCCTCCGCCCGCCTGCCCGCCATCCGGTATCCGGCGTCCATCCACCAGGGAAAGAAGTGCCGCACGTACCCCGTCTCATTTGCCCTCTGCCACTCGCGATAAAAACACCCGCCCATGCCATTTGCCGTCGACTCCAGTACGATCTCCCCGCCCGGTGGCACGGCGGCGCGCAGCGACGCCAGAACTTCTGCGGCATTCGCTCCCCACCGTGCCACCTCCGAGCAGTGCAGGTTCTGGATCGTCAGCCCCCGTCCAGCGTTCGCGTCCCCCGCGGTCTCCACGCGATATTCGCTGTCCAGCCCCGGAAACACCAACTGCCTCCGGTTTGACCTCGACCGCCGCAGCACCCGCTTCAGGTCCGGTGGCAGGTTTTCCACGAACCTGTGCACCAGGCGGAAAATTTCCTCCGCCGCCTCTTGCGTGTGCGCCACCTGCACTGTCAAAGTGCCGGGCCGGGTAATTGTGCTCAGGAAGAATCTCGCCGCCACCCACGTCGAGATCCCCATCTGTCTCGCCTTCAGCACAATATTCTTCGGCCCGCACCTCAATTCAAATTCCCGCTGCACCGGGTTGATCTCCAGCGGCACCAACCGGCCGTGCTTGCTGCGAATCTGCAGCAGGCTGGCCGCCAGAACCTCGCGATAGCTGCCCCGTCCCGCCCGCTTGTCCAGCCGCTTGCCCAGTGCCTTCAGCGCCTCCAGGTTCATCACCTGTTTTTTTGCCTGGTTGATTGTCCCCGCCCGCCGTATCGCCTTCATCCCCGCTCACCTCGCCGGGCGGCCGCGACCGGCAGGACCACTCGCAGGCCCACCTGTCGCATCAGCCGCGCTCAGAATCCCCGCCACATCTCCACCGACATCGAAAGCCAGCCAAAAGGCTGGCTTATTCCGCACCGAGCCCAGCTCAGATCTTGATCCCGAGCGACTTGGCGAAGGCTTCGATGTCGGTCCACACGCTCTTGACGGCCGTGACCGTCTGCGCATCGAGGGTGACGCTAACTCCGCCAGCGGCCGCCGCCGCCTGACCCGTGGCAATCGCCGTCCCCACCGCGCCCAGCAAAGTGCCCAGACCTGCGATCACCATGGGGCCAGCCGTCGCCGTGACGGTCTCGGCTTTGGTGAGAAACTTCAAGACATCGGCAGCCGAGACTTCCACTCCCTTTTCCACGTTCATTACCAGTGTGCTTGCGCTCATTCCTTGCTCCTTATTTCGAAATTACCTGCGTTGCGGTTTGTGCTTCTACCTCGGTGACCGCTTTCGGGACTACCACCAGCAATCCCCTTGTAAGCTTGCTGCTCTTGAATACGCCCAACATACAAATCGAGGCCGAGATCATGCCCGTCGCCATCCCTATCAGCTCCGAGCCGGTCTTCAGCATCACCGTGCCGGCCACAAAGAGGAAGGCGATGGTCGCGGAAAGGCTGAGCGTAAACAGCAGCTTCAGCCAGAGCGCGACCGCCGACTGCTTCAACCGGCCAAGTACGAAATCCGCCAGCCCTTGAAACGGGTCCATTGATGGTCTCCCCGGCTCAGGCGTCCTTGGCGAGTGAGCCAAAGACGGCGATACCGATCGCCACGGCCAGATGTTTCACGTCAAGGTTGCCGGCATTGGCCCAGGCGTAGACCGCTGCCGAAGCCGCTCCCGCCACCGATGTCTTCCAATTGCTTTTCATATCCTTGGCCGCCTCCTTGCGGCTCTATCCGAGCGTCGGCAGCGCCTCGCCGGCCCGCGACGGAGCGCGGCAAACTCCGCCGATTCCACCTTTTCATCGAGATGTCTTTGCATTGGCCGCCAGTTTGGTTGAACTGAACGGGTACCGCATTCTACGGAATTGCAAACCCCCGCGTTACTGCAACTGCTCCAGCGTCAAGCCGTAGGCGAGAGTTGGTGAAGTCCCCGTTGCCGTGCTTCCAATCCCCCAGTAGATCGGGGTTCCTGCATCGGCAAGAAAGTTTTTGCATCCATCCATTTCTGCCCATTGCGTGGTGTCATTTTGCTGCCCGAAGACATACACGTTATTAAAGGCGTGTCCTGCGTAGGTGTACGAGAAGTCCAGCCCAAGATAGCCTGCCGATCCCGCAACCGTCACGGTTTGTGTGCCACAGATGCGGTACTGTCCGACCGCTCCTGTCGTTGTATAAAGCACCACCGTTGGACTGAGGCCACCTGTCCCTGTGTACGTTGTGGGCGCAAGCTTGGCAATTGTTCCCCCGCCGCCGGAAACAGTTCCCGGCGTGTACTTACCTGTAGCTGAATTAAAAACAGGAACTTGGTTATTTGTTGGTGTAGCAGTCGAGAAATCTCCGAGATTGGTCGTCTTGATTGGGTTTCCTCCAACCTGATAGCCGTTCGCCGCGTTGACTGTCCCGTCCGTCTGCACCACGCCCGCCGCCCCGCGATAGAGGTTCGTGTCGCTGCCCCAATACAGCTTGTGCGCCGGGTTCATGGCGAGCACTCCGCCGCCTGCTGGCATCCCCGGGGGCACCACCCCATGCAACAGCTCTTGCCGGATGCGTTCCACCTCATCCAGCGAGATTCCCGCCGACGCCGGAATGTAGATCATGAATGGCATCCAGAATTGATTGCCCTGCCCGCTGCCGCCACCGCCATACAAGGCCATCGCGATGCCGTGAGAAACGGCAGTGCCGGAGGTGAGCTTGCTCGCCACCACCATCGGATGCCACCAGTCACCCGACACTTGCATCTGAAACGCATTGCCGTAAGCGGTGTTGCTGCCCTGGTCAAACACATCCGTCGCTCCATAGCTATGAACAGTGATTGGGCCGAACTGGCTGGAAGGCAAAGTGTTGTTTGCTCCCCGTCTTACCCACGCACCGAACAGAATCCAGTCTCCTGCGGAAGTCGTCGTGCTCAACCAATTCACCTGCGCCGATGAGTTGCCCGCGCTACCCGAGTCGATCTCCCCCGCCGTAGCCGTACCATCCGGGGCAAGGATTCCCGTGGCCACCGAGCATCCTCCGCCGCATGTCCACGATGCCGGACTGGTGGTAACAGGCTGCGTGGCAAAAGGAATCACTGACGGCGACATGCTCGCGCCGATGCCGTCCAATTCCGTCTTTATAAAACTTCCATCATTGATTGTTCCAGGAGGCATCTGGCGACCCACCGGAAGATTGATGAGACCCTGCCAGTAATCCACGCCATCGACCTTCAAGCGTCCGCCATAGTACCTATTCGCTACACTGCTCGTGAGGACCGTGCTCAGACCGCGAATGTCCGCTTCACCCATACCCTCCTTCGGATCTGTATACCCAATCCAGGATGGGGTGAAACCCATGAAGTTGTCTTGCAAAAATACGTTGTCAAAGGTGATTGGCAGGACGCCATAAGGATAGCGCGGGTCGATGGTTACGGCGTTGGCCCCGGGTTGCTCGACCACCGTGTTGGTAATCTTCAGCCCGCCTTCCATTTCCGTCTCGCCATTGGTGTCGATCTTGATGCCACGCCCGATCACACTGTTATCGCCAACGTAAGACATCGAACCGCCAGAACCATCCACACCTCCGCGAGAGGCCGGCATCCCGGTTAATCGCAGACCATACGGATACCCCTGCTGACCGCAGTTATTCGTGCAGGGATAATTCATTGTTGGCAACAAAGATGACCGCTCGATGGACCACCACCATGAGTTCGACATCTCTACCGGGACCGAGGCCATGTAGAACATCTCACCGAACGCCATGTTCTTGAGTGAGAAAAAGGCAAGATGCTCCGCCCAGAATCCGGCTCCGTAGTTGTAGCCCACATTGATGTTCTCAAAGCCGTGATGCTGGTAGGTGCTATACGCAGGCGCAAGCGCCACCATGCCCCACACATCGCTCGCAGAATGGGTGTGCGCGAACGTAGCCGTCACCGTCGAGCCAGAAACCGCGGTAATGCGCACCGACTCAAAGCTGTCTTCGTTGAAGCCGGTTACCGTGCCGCCGCTGGACGTGCTGGCCGCGCCTGTTTGTGTCCAGGTCAAGGTCTGTGCCGGGTAGTCTGAAGCGGTAACCTCTGGTGTGGTGTTAAAGCTGCTGTCCGTCACTCCCGCCACCGTCACACCTGCACCCACAGGAATCCGGCACGAAGAGGATAGCGTGGCGGTTACGTTGGCCAAAGCAGCCGTGGTCCGGGTGATCGAAGTGATCGTACAAGTTGTCGTACCCGCCACCGTGATAGCCGAGTTCACCGGCATATTGGCGACCGTTCCGCCAGCAAAGGTGGGAGTAAAGGTCACTGCCGTATTGTTGGTCGTTACCGCCGTTCCCATCGCGCCATAGACCGGAGGCGCGGTAATCGCGCAAGTCGGGCCATTCATTTGAAACGGTGCGGAAAGTCCTCCGCCGTCGCAGACCCAGTCGGTATGGTCAGGCGTGACAAATGTGCTGCCCAAGCGCAGCGTACCCTGAATCTTGAATAGGATGTTGTTATTACCAGGATGGCTAATCGACGATCCGTTCTGCAAGTAACATCCCGCTTCGCATGGCAGAAATACTACGCCTGTAGTGCTCACCGCCGAGTTGATCGCCGCCTGCAAAGCGGTATCAATCGGAGTCGCATTGTCGATCACCGCGCCAAACGCACGGATATCAACCAACGGACTCTGGCTCGTGACCACGCTCTGCGCGGTCACATTTGTGGCGTTGATCGTGTTTGGGGCGGTAGCACCAATCGACACATTGTTGAGTGCGCCGCTGATCTTCCCTCCATCCAAACTGGCGAGCCACGCCGGATTGGCATAGCTGCTTGTATTCCGCACCAAGGTGCCACTGTCACTCAAGTTCGAGCTTGCCAACGGTGTTCCGCTTACCTCATACCCCGCACCATTGATTATCCCCGGAGTCACCGAACCGATTGCACCCGGAGCCGCAAGGTTCGGGATAACTGGGGTATTGCTGAGATCCCTGTAGTTACCCGAACTCGCAACTGCAGCCAAAGCTGGTTTGTTCAAGATCTGGCTCACACCCGAGGTCGAATTCCAATCTGTATTGACCTGTGGAACAGGCATACTTGTCGAGATTTTATTGAGCGCTGAGTTCAGGTAATCGAGACTTACAAACTGCGCCGCTACCGCCTGCGGCACAACCTTCGCGCGGATCGCGGCCAATGTCGCGCTCGTTGCCACGGGCACCACCCATTGCTCTTCGCTGATGGTTCCGTCGCTCAGCTTGATCATAACCTTGTAATAAGTTCCGGATGGATTCGAGCCCGTATTCGGAATCAGTGGAATCGAAATGCCTCCGTTGGCATCGGTCGCCACCGTCATCTCTCCGGCGGCCACCGCTTCTCCCGCGCTCGTTGAAAACCCATTCCAGCGGATCGTAATGTTTCCGACCCCCGCACTTCCATCCGCGCGATACAAGGTGTCCTGCACCAGGGTCTTCACCGGCTCTGCTTTCGCGCCCGTCGCACCAACCAACAGCGCCGCCCACACAAAAACCAAAAGCCGCCTGGCTAGGCGGCTTGAAATTCCCATCGCTCTCGTATTCATGCTTTTTTGTCGCCGTCCTTTCGGCTCTTCCCCGCTTTGCCATTCGTTCCCGTGTAGCTCTTCAAAAAGTCCTCCACACTGCGCACATAAACTTCGGCAAAATCCACTACATACCGTTTCGTCTGGATCAACTGCTTGGCCTGCTCCAGCGAATATCCCGTCGCGCACAGTACCGCCAGCGCCATCATCGGAGCGCGGTGTACTCCCGCCGCGCAATGCACAAACAGCTTCGCCCGAGGATCTTCCAGAGCCCGTAACGCAAACTTCACTCCCCGCTCAAATACCTTTCGGTCCTTCGGCTGAAAGTCGTCGTCCACCGGATTCCACAGCACTTCCACCCCAACCCGCTCGCCCAACGCGGTGTCGTCAAATTCAATCTGCATGTCGATGACGTGAGTTACTCCGGCCTCGGCGACCTCGACCATTCGTTCTTCCACCCAGATGCCGCCGCCGAGCGCTATCCGCTCCGTGACCCACGTCATGTCCATGCCAGCGTCCGCCCTCTACCGATTCCCGTCTTCGCCTGCCGCGACCCTGACCATCGCAACTTTTGGCAAACTCTCGGCTTCAGATTCTGCTTCGTCCAAGCGTTCCAGCACCAGCTTTGCCCACGGTGCGCCGCCGTCCTGCGCTTCCGCTTCGCCGTCGAACATATGCTTCGCCCCGGTCATCTCCAATAGCGTCTTGGCGTGGGTGCAGCTTCCCTGCTTTGCCAACTCCACCATCGCTTCCACAATCGCCGGAACCGAGCCCTTCATCGTGCGCTTCGCAACTTCAAACGGGTCCGGTTCCTGCACGCTCGTCCCGTCCGTCGCGCCCCGCCCCGTCACGTCAGGAACTCGTATTCTACGCTGCTTTGCAGAATTCCTCTTTGCCGAATCGATCTTCGTGATCTGCTTGCTCTTTTTTGCCGCTTTCTTGCTCGCCGCCTTCTTTGGTTTCGCTGTCGTGGACGCGGCCTGCCCCTTGTCTTGATCGACCTTGCCGCCCCGTTTCTTCCCCGCCTTCGCCTTTGGCTTTTTTGTCGATGCCACCGCCACCGCCCCTCTTCCTGTCTCTTATCTTCAGGATATCAATTCCACCCCCCTCATCCCCTCACTCAAGGCACAAATTCTATTTGCCTTACTATCAGTTACTTAGTTTATGATTCGAAAATTTCTACGCTTGACAACTTATGTCTCCATCGCGATATGCGCCACCCGGCCCACCACGTAGTCCGCAAACGTCTCACCCTTGCTTAGTTGTACGTATCCCAGGGCACACTGCTGATTTTCTGGACGAAGCGTAAGTTGGCTCCCCTGCAATTCCACATAGCGAACATTACAACCCTCACCGTTCTTTACCACATATAGATTCGGCTCGCGCCTCCGATAACTGCGCAGCGAGTTGTAATGGCGGTCGATCAATAACGTCGCTCCCGGCAAAAATCTCGGACGCATCGCCAGACCAGAATCCTTGTCCGCTTTTATCAACACGAATCGTTGCCAGTTCCTGCGTTGGTTCGCCATCTCAGGACGAATCCGTCGCAGAAAGCTTTTCTTAAAGCGCAGAAATTCCACAATCTCAACCGGGCGGAAATCGTCCTGCAGCAGCACGTTGCACCCCACCACAGGAACCGGTTCGAACCCTGCGTCGCCGCGGTCCGCCACCCGCGTCCTGCTGCGCTCTTCCGGCAACAGGTCGTGAACTTCCAACTGGAGGACCTCCATGATTCGGTCCATCGCCTCAACGCTCAAGCCCCGGCGCTGGTTCATAAAATTGGAAACATGAGCCTGCTGAAATCCGGCACGGCCCGCCACCTCCGTCCCCGTCAACTCGCCTGAGTCAATGCGTTCCCGTAGGAGAGCCCGTAAACGATTCTGCAATTCCGTAATCAACATTGGCCGCCCCGCAGACATCTCTAATGATCTGAGTTATATCTTTAAGAAATAGAAAAACACTTTAGTAACAACTTACAGCAATAACCCTTGACTTACTTTCGCCTGCGCTCCATGATTCCCCAACAACACATTTGAATAACGGGTCAGGAGCAGAAGCATGCGGCAGAGCAATACGGCTTCGAGCGAAACTATGTTTGTCGAGTTTCGTCGTAAGGTTCGGGAATCCGAACTCCTTGCGTTGGGTGTCTCACAACTTCTTCGGGAAATAAGCTTTACCGGCCGTCTTAGTGTTGTCGTTCAAAACGGCACTGTTCTCAAATCCGGTTATGAAGAGGGTTACTTTACGCGTAAGGACGACCGCAGGCTTCTCTGATCTTAATAGTAGGTATGAGAGCAGTTTAGTTATGGCGATGCACCCAAGAGTGCGCCGCCTCCAATCGATAACAAACAGGTCATCGCAAACGAATCGAGCCCTGTCGCCGGCACACATGTGATCCTTGCCTGGAGTCCAACTCCCGCAATCTTCGCCTCCTGCCGGCGGCAGGTTTTTTTTGCAAAGGGGAAAACAGTAATGAATGTAATGTCGAAAACATCGCAGCTCCGCAATATGGAACTCAAGTATTGCGAACGCTGCGGAAACATCTGGCTTCGCCGCGCAGGCAGCGAGCGAACACAATGCGCACCTTGCGCGAAGGCGGAGGCTTCCCTTCGCCTGGACGGTCCAGTCTCCTTTTTGCGGATCTGGACCAGGCTCCGGGCGGAGGTGCAGGCATGAACGATCATCCTGCTAACGTCCGATTGGAACTCGTACCCGGCGGGCGCCGGAAACCGGTGGACACCACCAACCTGGGTGCCTATCGCCCCTACACCCGCGCTTTGCTGCGCCGCTACTTCCGCATGTCGATCGACATCGGACGCTTGCCCAGCATCCTCGGAGGTCTCTGCTTTCGTGCGCGCGTCAGTTCCTACAAGTTGCACACCTTCGAGGATGCCGTGATCTTCGTCCATGACATCGAGAAGGTCTTCGACCGCATCGAGCGTCACTTGCTGGAGATCATCGCAGGCGTTATCCTGCTCGACTACAGCATCCCTGAAGCGGCGCTGCGTCTCGGTATCACCGTGCAGCGCGCCGAGCGCCGCTATGCCGCCGCGCTCGATGCCCTCTCTGCCGTCTTGCTGGAGGTCGGTTTGTTGCGCCCGGTCTTCACGTCTGATGACGAGGA
Source organism: uncultured Acidobacteriaceae bacterium (assembly GCA_964563875.1). GTDB lineage: Bacteria > Acidobacteriota > Terriglobia > Terriglobales > Acidobacteriaceae > TOLSYN. The sequence goes on along the minus strand of CAZLZA010000024.1, from coordinate 13,705 downwards.
CAATCCGGGCTACTCCATTCATCCAGAAGATGCCCTGCCGCCAAAGAAACCGCCGGTCTCCGCGCGGATCGACGCTCAGGCTTCGGACTATCGGCAGTGTTCCCTGGCAGAAATCCAGTAGCAGCCGAAAGGGAGTAGGCGTCCATCGTCTGCTCCCCAAAAGGCTCTGCGATCTTTCAGTGTTCTTCGCCATAATCTCTATATCTGTTATCATCGGCACCGCGCCGCCTTTTGATCAGGGTGACGCGGTGTTATCAATTCATCCCCGGAGAATTCCCGTGAGTGATGTTCCTGTCAATCCCATTCCTGCTGCTCCCCCGTTGCGCCGCGATGAAGAAATCGCACTGGAAATGATGAAGTTCGTCGCTACCACTACCGGCTTTGGCCGCACCGGAACCCCCGGCGCGGGCTTCCAGGGTGGCACCGTCTCGCGCGCCGAAGACTATGCCAAACATCTCATTGATCTGTACGGCCAGTGCCTCGAAGCCATAAGATCCAAGCGTTAGACAGATACCTACTCCGCGCAACCCGACTCTCTTCCAGAGAGAGTCTCCGGGCAGGCTTGTCCGTGAGCGCCGTTTCGCCTCTTCCTTTTGCAATCGGTACAGATCCGGTACACTCCATGAAGGTCCGGTCTATTTCAAATCGAGCATGAACAAGCCTCTTCCCGCATCCGACGCCACCCTCTCCGTTCACGCTGGAGAAGACCGCCACGGCCGCAATGCTCCACTCACTACCGCGATTCAACAGGCTGCGGTCTTCGCTCTGAAAAATACAGAGCAACTGCGTCGCCATGCTGCCGGAGACCCCGAGGTCTTCCTTTACTCTCGTTACGGGAATCCGACCCTTCGCGCTGCTGAACAAAAGATCGCGGCCCTCGAACAGGGTGAAGATTGTGTCCTGACGGCTAGCGGCTTGGCCGCTGAACTCGCCGTCGCCATGACCTTGTGCCAAAGTGGAGACGAAATCGTCGCCATGCTGGACCTCTACGGCGGCACCACGAAACTGTTCTCTCATCTACTGGCGCGCTGCGGCATTCGCACTCACTTCGTTCCGTTCACTGAGCTGTCCGGGATTGAGAAATATTACACGCGCAAGACAAAATTCTTGTTCTTGGAAACTCCCACCAACCCAACCCTGCGCTGTGCTGACATTGCAGCGCTCGCCGCGTCCGCCCATAAGCGCAAGATTGCCGTGGTCGTGGACAACACCTTCGCAACTCCCATTCTCCAGAAGCCGCTCACGCTGGGGGCCGACATCGTCGTGCACTCGGCCACCAAATATTTGGGCGGACATAGCGACCTGACGGCCGGGGCCGTCGTTACGTCCCACCGCTGGGCCGCCCCCATCCGCGACACCATGATTCTCACCGGCGGTTGCTCCGATCCCGGCGTTGCCTACCTGCTGCTCCGCGGACTGAAGACCCTTGCGCTGCGTGTCGAGCGCGCCTGCCGCAACGCCGCAAACATTGCAGCGTATCTCGCCGGGCATCGCCGCGTAGCCCAGGTTTTCTATCCTGGGTTGCCTGATTCCCCCTCGCACCAACTGGCTGCAAAGCAGATGAAAGACTTTGGAGCCATCGTCTCTTTTGATATCCGCGGCGGAGGTCCGGCGGCCGAGCGCTTCATTGATGCGCTCAAGCTGTGGTATCTCGCCACCAGCCTGGGCGGGGTAGAATCGACTGTCTCCTATCCCGTGCTCTCTTCCCACTCCAGCGCTCCCCGTCGTGAACTGAAACTCCTGGGAGTCTCACCTGCCACCATTCGTCTGTCCGTGGGCATCGAAGAAGCCGCCAACCTGATCGATGATCTGGAGCAGGCATTTGCCAAACATTGACCCGGGGGTCAATATCGGACAAGCGCAGGGTTGCACTGTAGTATATGGTTTCTGAGCTCCCGCAACCATTACTAAGACAGTAACTATGGCTCGTCCACGATTGACCCTTCGGTGAATCGTTCGTAGATTTGAGGAAGCGCGTACTCCGATGGTGGCATTCGCCGGAACTCGCCGTATAAACCAATGAAACCTTTTTGTCGCGTACTCCTGCCGTCCCTGTTGCTCTCCTACCTGCTTCTCACTTCCTGTGCGCCCGAGAAGGAGAAGGCATCCACCTTGCCGGCGCCGGCGGCCATCGCGCCTACGCTTCCTGCGCCGCCTCCTGCCGCCGCTCCCGCACCGCGGCGTCCGCAGAGTACGACCGCAGCCAAGCCTGCCACCGAGACCGTGGAGCATTTGATCGCGCGCGCCGAGGCCGAGTACGCCCGCGGTCAGGCAAACTACGCGGCCGGGCACATGGAGGCGGCCAAGGACAACTTCGATGCCGCCTTTAATCTTTTGCTGCGCGGCCCCATCGGATTGCAGAGCGATGAGAGGCTGCAAAACGAGTTCGACAGGATTGTGGAGGCCACCCACGAGTTGGAGTTGCAGGCGCTCAAGGCTGGCGATGGATTTACCGAGCAGCGAGCCGAACCCGCGCCCATCGACGAGGTGAACAACATCACCTTCCCGGTCGATCCCTCGATTAAGGCCAAGGCGCAAGCCGAATTGGCAAACACCCACAGCGATCTTCCGCTGATGCTGACCGATCCCGTCGTCAGCTACATCAATTACTTCTCTTCTCGCGGCCACGGCACCATCGAGCGCGCCCTGATCCGGCGCGGACGTTACAGCACCATGATCTCGCGAATTTTTCGCGAAGAGGGCGTGCCGCAAGATCTGATGTTTCTGGCGCAGGCGGAATCGGGCTTCCAGCCCCTCGCGCTGTCGCGCATGGGAGCGCGCGGAATGTGGCAGTTCATGCCCTGGGACGGCATGCACGCTGGGCTCCAGCGCAACTGGTGGGTGGACGAACGGCAAGATCCGGAGAAGGCTACGCGCGCGGCCGCCCGTCTGCTCAAGGATCTCCACAACCAGTTTGGCGACTGGTATCTGGCAATGGCGGCCTACAATTCCGGTCCCGGCACGGTGCAGCGCGCGGTGCAGCGCACCGGCTACGCCGACTTCTGGGAACTCTACCGGCGCAACGTGTTGCCGGGCGAGACGCGAAACTATGTGCCGATCATTCTGGCCATGACCATCATGGCGAAAAATCCTAGCCAGTACGGGCTGGATCATCTCCCGCTGGACTTGCCCATCTCATCCGACACGGTGCGCATTCACTATCCGATCGATCTGCGGCTGATCGCCGAGTGCACCGACTCATCCACAACGGTGCTGCAGGAGCTGAACCCGAGCCTGCTGCGCATGACCACCCCGAAGGATATGGATTTCGACCTGCACCTGCCCAGTGGAATGGCCGAAACATTCGAAAAGGCAGTCGCGGCAATCCCCGAAGAGATGCGCGTGTACTGGCGATATCACCGGGTGGAAAACGGGGAAAACCTGAGCGACATCGCCCGCCGTTATCACACCACGGCCACGGCCATCGCCGAGGCGAATAATCTGGAAGGGGACGAATTAGCCCAGGGCAGCAAGCTGATTATTCCGGTTTCGCCAGCCAAGGCGGCCGCGGCACCGCCTACGGAAGCGGGAAGCCACAGCGCCAGCCTGAGCTACAACCAGCATCCGTCGCACTACACCGTACGCAAAGGCGACACGGTTCTGTCGGTAGCCGATGATTTCGGAGTTCCTGCGGAGAAGGTCCGGCAGTGGAATCGCCTGCACGGCAACGAGCTGCGAGCAGGACGATCGCTGACCATCTTCAAGACTGCCGGCGAAGCCGTGGTGGAGCGGACCGCGGTTGCCAGCAGCCACCGGCGGCTCCGGACACGTGAGGCCAAGGCCGAACCGGAACACACGGCGCACCCAGCGACAAAGTCAGGCGGCAAGGGGAAAGGCAGGCGCAAAGGCACTGCCGAAACACCGGCCGCAAAGAGGCCCCAAGCGAAAGATCTGGCGAAGACATCGCATTCCAGCAAGAAGCATAAGCAGCGGGGCTGACTTTCCGGGAATAGTTTTGCGCATGGAAATACTTCATTCCGTTGCATCGCAAACGAGGCTGAGTTATTGTGTTCGGGTGCAGGGGCGTGCATGAAATTCAAGCACTGTGCACGCATTAGCCAAGAAGCGGCAGTCGTGTTGTACCTGTGCTCAGCAGTCCGCGGGCGCGGAGCGGAAAAAGATACCAGGAGGAGACATGACGTTCGACGAAACTCTTTACGGTCGCGGCAGTGATGATGGGGATGACTTCGGCGATAACGAATCTTTCGATGATGTAATTGACGACGAAGAAGAAGAAGAAGAAGAGTTGGAGGACGAAGAAGACGAGCCGGAAGAAGAGGAAGAGGGCTACGCGGAAGACGATGCGGTAGCGCCTTCGGCCAGCCGCGCTCAGCGCGACGAGGAAGCCAGCGAAGCGGAAGCCGAGCCAGCGCCTCCGGAAAAGAAACCTGCCAAGAAAGCAGCCCGGAAACCCGCTGCCAAGAAGGTAGTTGCGAAGGCACCTGCCAAGATGGCCGCCAAAAAGGCTGCCGTCAAGAGCGTAGCGAAAAAGGCCGCAAAGAAGGCCCCCGCGAAGAAGGCTGTGGCCAAGAAGGCTGCGCAAAAAGTAGCAAAGCCCGCGAAGAAAGCGGCGAAGAAAGCGGTCAAGAAGGCGGTAAAGGCGGTTCGGGCCGACAAGAAACTGGCGAAGAAAACCGACACGAAGAAGGCTCCTAAGAAGCCTGAGAAGAAAGTAAAAGCAAAAGATAAAAAGGGTAAGAAGGGCAAGCGATAGCTAGCTCGGAGTGATGGTTCGAAGCCGCGGAGAAGATCCGCGGCTTTTGCTTCTGTGCCCCCTTGTAGCGCCTTTGCTCAATCATAAAACTAACAAAGTAAAAGCCCCAGTCTGATTCAGACCGGGGCTAAGTCCATGGCTGCCAAGGTGTCTAGCCAGCTACAGCGGCCTTTTGGTCCTGTTTGGTGAGCTGTTCAATGGCGCGGCGAAGTTGTTCGTCGGGCTGATTTTTCTGGGGCTCGGGCTTCTCGTTCTCATCGGGGGTAATGTCGGAATCCTCCGGCGCGATGAAATCGTCCGCCTTGTCGGCCACCAGGACATTGGGCGTGATCGACACATCTTGAATCGCTTTGCCGCCCGGGGTGTAGTACTTGGCAACCGAAAGAATCAGCGCGCCCCCGTCCTGAAGATCAATGGTTTTTTGGATAGAGCCGGCGCCGAATGTCTTATCGCCAAGAACGTCACCACGGGCATTATCCAGAATCGCACCGGCGACGATTTCAGCGGCTCCAGCGGTGGATTTGTTGACGATCACGACCAGAGGCAAGTTCGAAATCGCCTTCGATGGATCGGCAGCATAGTTCTGGCGCGGATACTTTTGCCCTTCCAGATAGGCAATCTGTCCATGATTCAGGAACAGGTTTGCGGTCGAGACGCCCTCGGCGCTCTCGCCATCGCCGGAGTTGCGAAGATCGAGGATCAACTTTTTCGCGCCGTTCTTCTGCAGTTCACGGACCGCCGCGGCGATCTCCTGGGTGCGGCCCTTGGGGAAGCCCTCGGCGCGAATGTAACCAATCCCGCTATCCAGCATCTTGGCGGAGACTGTCGGGTACTTTGCCACTTCGCGGGTAATGGAAATTTCTTGCGGCTGGACCTTGGTAGGGCGCACGACGCTGAGTGTGACGACGGAGCCGACCTGTCCTTTGAGCAATGCATCGAGTTCGGCCAGCGACATTTCGCGGGTGCTCTTATCGTTCAGGGCTTCAACAATGTCGCCGGCGAGAAGCCCGGCCTTGTCGGCAGCCCCTCCCGGTATCACTGAGATCACGTCGCCGTAGCCGAAACGCTTGGAGACGGCCGCGTCGATGCCCGCGGTTGGCTGGCCAATCTGCTTGTAGAGCTTATATTCATCCGGGCTCAGATAGCTGGAGTCGGAATCCAGTGCTTCGAGCAATCCGTGCAGAGCTCCATTGCTGACCTCTGGGATGTTCGGATCCTCGACGTAGTCAGAACGGATGCGCGAGAGAACTTCGCTGTATACGCTGAGTTGGCGGTATGCACCGTCGTTGCCGGTGCCCGGTTTGACGCCAACCGCGCCAGCTACGGCGAAAGCGAGGATGACAAACGACAACAGGAGAAGTGATGTTTTTACGCTTTTTGACATGGACCCTTCGAAGCCAGCCTGAACTATGGACATTATACGGCGGAAGCGATATGGCCAACGACACCCGGCTCTGCTTTGTTTAGACGCACCAGAGATACCACAGGGCGGAAATGATTTTTCCGGTTTTGCGATCAGTGTCCGGCTTGATGTCGGCGGGGGAGAATTTGCCGCAGGTTCCCGGAACGGATTCCGCCGGGCAAAGCTGCCTGACACTCCGGATTCCTCGGGAAAACGCGGCGGAGAGGCGGCAACCCTGATTCCCCCGCCGCCCCCGCCGCATCTGAAAACAAGTAAAGGCACCGAAAGTTGAGAGTACGGCTCGACTTGGTACAGCGGCACACTGCATTATTGTTAGGTGCGCGGTAAAGTACCTGCCCGGCATTCATCATTCAGCAAAAAAGTGACGGAGCACCCGGCGGCGCGCCGGGGCAGAAAGGCAACTCAAACTACATGTCAGCGAATGTGCAGCAACTTGAAGCAGCGAAGAGCTCGGCGCTCGACCAACTCGCGGTAAACACCATTCGGACGCTGTCCATCGACGCGGTTCAGAAGGCCAATAGCGGACATCCAGGAGCCCCGATGGGACTGGCTCCGGTGGCATACGTTCTGTGGGACCGCTTCCTGCGGCACAGCCCGGCGAACCCGCGCTGGCCGAATCGCGACCGGGTGGTGCTCTCCGCGGGGCATGCCTCCATGCTGCTCTACTCGATACTGCACCTGACCGGCTATGACCTTCCGCTCTCCGAGATCGAGCGCTTCCGCCAACTCGGCTCAAAAACTCCCGGCCACCCGGAGTATCGCGACACGCCGGGCGTGGAAACGACGACCGGACCGCTGGGGCAAGGGGTTGCAAACTCGGTGGGCATGGCGATGGCCGAGCGCTGGCTGGCTGCTCACTTCAATCAGGCCGACGATAAGACGGTCGATTACCGCGTCTATTCCATCTGCTCCGATGGCGACATGATGGAAGGGATTTCGCACGAAGCGGCTGCCTTGGCGGGGCATCTGAAGCTCTCAAACCTGATCTGGCTGTACGACTCGAACCACGTCAGTCTGGACGGGCCGACGACGCTGGCCTACAGCGATGATGTGGAATCGCGCTTTAAGGGCTACCACTGGAACGTGTTGACGGTGGACGATGCCAACAATCTGGAGGCGGTCGAATCCGCCATCCGCCAGGCACAGGCGGAGACCGAGCGGCCTACGCTGATCATTGTGCACACCCACATCGGCTACGGCTCACCGCACAAGCAGGACAAGAGCGCGGCGCACGGCGAACCGCTGGGCGTGGAAGAAGTGAAGGAAACAAAGCGCTTCTATGGCTGGCCGGAGGACGCGCAGTTCCTGATCCCGAAAGATGTGGCGGCGCATATGGGCGAAGCCGTCGAGCGCGGCAAAAAAATGGAAGCCGAATGGAAGGCGAAACACGAAATCTGGGCAAAGAAGAATCCTGAGCTGGCAAAGCAGTGGGACGGAATCATGACCGGCAAGCTGCCCGAGGGTTGGGATAAGGACGTTCCGGTCTTTCCCGCCGACGCCAAGGGCATGGCCACCCGCGAGGCCAGTAACAAGGCAATGAACGCGATCGCCAGGAACCTGCCCTGGCTGATCGGCGGCTCGGCTGATCTGGAGACCTCGAATAAAACCCATATCGATGGCGAAACGGATTTTGAGGCCGGCCATTACGGCGGACGCGTCCTGCGCTTCGGGGTGCGTGAAATGGGCATGGGGGGAATCCTGAACGGCATCGCCGTGAGTGGGCTGCGAGCCTTCGGTGGGACCTTCATGGTGTTCAGCGATTACATGCGCGGAGCGTTGCGACTGGCCGCCATCATGGAGTTGCCGGTGACCTACGTTTTCACTCATGACTCGATCGCCGTGGGTGAGGATGGTCCGACCCATGAACCGGTTGAGCAGGTGATGTCATTGCGCCTCATGCCTCACATGCGAGTGATCCGTCCTGCGGATGCGAACGAGACAGCAGTGGCATGGAAGCTGGCGGTCGAGAGCAAGAAGCATCCGACGGCTCTGTCACTGACGCGGCAGGCGGTCCCCACGTTTGACCGCACGAAGTATGCCGATGCGGAAGGCGTCCGCCAAGGTGCATATGTCTTCAGCGATGTGGCGGGCACTCCGGACGTGATCCTGATCGGCACGGGAAGCGAGTTGCAGCTTGCGTTGGCAGCCCAGGAAAAGCTGGCTGGCGAAGGAATCAAGGCGCGCGTGGTAAGCATGCCCTGCTGGGATTTGTTTGACGAGCAGAGCGCAGAGTACAAGGAGAGCGTTCTGCCTGCCGCAGTGCGGGCGCGCGTTGCCGTGGAGGCCGGGATTCCGATTGGCTGGGAGCGCTACGTGGGGTTGGACGGAAGAATCAAGGGGCAAACGCAGTTCGGCGCCTCGGGCCCGGCCAAGGACGTCTTCAAGCACTTCGGCTTCACCGCGGAAGCCGTAGTGGAGCGCGCCCACGAAACCATTGCGGCGGTGAAAGGCTCAGGGAAGAAATAGATGAAAGTTGCCGTCGCGGCAGACCACGCAGGTTCATTGTTGCTGACTCCCGTGTTGGAGGAGGCTCGTCGGTTGGGTCATGAAACCCTGGATCTGGGAACGCACGATAGCGTGTCGCCGGACGACTATCCGGATCGCGCTGCCGATTTGGCGGCGGCGCTGACCGACGGCCGAGCCGAGCGCGGCATTCTCATCTGCGGCAGCGGGGTGGGCGCGTCGGTGGCGGCCAACAAAGTACGCGGCATCCGGGCCGCGCTTTGCCATGACACCTATTCAGCGCACCAGGGCGTGGAGCACGACCAGATGAACGTGCTTTGCCTGGGTGGGCGAGTGGTTGGCGACGCCTTGGCATTGGAACTGGTGCGGACTTTTCTGGCCGCCCAAATCAGCGCCGAGCCCCGGCATCGGCGGCGGGTGGAAAAGATCGCCGCCATGGAAGCACGGTTCTGCGGCATCGAAGGAAACTAACGAGGAGATCAGTGATGGCCAGCAATTCTTTAGTGCAGTTGAGCAAGTTGGGACAGAGCCCGTGGTACGACCAGATGACGCGTTCGCTGGTTACCCAGGGCACGCTGAAAAACATGATCGAAGAAGATGGGCTGCGCGGACTCACCTCGAACCCGACGATCTTCGAAAAGGCGATTTCCGGCAGCAAGGATTACGAAGAAGCGCTGCGGGAGCTGGTGGGCAAGAGTGTGGACGAGATTTATGATGCGCTGGTGGTGGTGGATATCGCCAACGCGGCCGACGTCTTCCGCCCCGTTTACGAGAATGCGGACGGCAAAGACGGATTCGTCAGCATCGAAGTGTCTCCGCTGCTGGCGCACGACACGGCAGGCACCGTGCAGGAAGCCAAGCGCTTGCACGCCAAGCTGGCCCGACCGAACGTGATGATCAAGGTTCCGGCGACGCCCGAAGGATTGCCGGCATTCGAAGAGCTGATCTCGGAAGGCGTCAGCGTGAACGTGACCCTGATCTTTTCTGTAGAAGTTTACAGCCAAGTGGTCGAGGCCTATCTGAGGGGTCTGGAAAAGCGAATCGCCAAGGGCGGCGCAGTCAACCGCGTGGCTTCCGTGGCTAGCTTTTTCGTCAGCCGCATTGATACGGCGGTGGATAAGAAACTGGAAGAGATGGTCAAGGCCGGGCGACCGGAGGCAGCAGAGCTTGAGGGCAAGGCCGCCATTGCCAATGCGAAGTTGGCCTATGAGAAGTTTCAGCAGCTGTTCAGCGGCCCGCGCTGGGAGAAGTTGGCCGCCGCCGGGGCTCAGCTTCAGCGGCCACTGTGGGCTTCCACCGGAACCAAGAATCCGAAGTACTCCGATGTGCTGTACATTGATTCACTGATTGGGCCGCACACCGTAAACACGATGCCTCCGGCGACCTACAACGCATTCCGCGAACATGGCAAGCCGGTGGTAACGATCACGGATGACCTGAAGGGCGCGCACGAGGTGTTCGACAAACTGAAGGAGTTGGGAATCGATATTACGGCCATCACTACGGAACTTACGGTGGCGGGCGTTGCAAGCTTCTCGGAATCCTACAACGACCTGATTGCGGTCATCGAACGGCGGCGGCATGAGGTTGCTCATGTCTGAGGAAAGCGCAGTCGCGCTCGCGGTGCGGACGGATTTTGAATCCGCGCTGCGAGCGCTGACAGCTCAGAAGACGATTGCGAGCAAGCGGCGCGGCCCGAGGGCTGCGCCAAATTGTTAGGCCTAAACCTTCGCTCCAGCATTAAAATACGAAATCTCTATTTCTTAGTGTCGCGATGCCTCGAGGCTTGCGGCGAACGCAGAGCGTCAATGTACCTCTGGATTGGATCAGACTACAACCATGAGCACAGTGATTCCCGCGACTCCGACCGCGCCTACCGAGGTGCAGCCACTACCCACGGCTGAGCCTTGCGTACTGATTATCTTTGGTGGCTCAGGCGACCTGACGCGCCGCAAGTTGCTGCCCGCGGTGTTTGATCTGACTTCGGTGGGCGCCACTAGGCATGGCTTCGACATTCTCGGCGTGGGCCTGCCGGTGATGAACGATGAGGAGTTCCGCACCACCATCCGGCAGGCGGTCGAGATCTCCAACGACGCGCGGACCTTCAGCGAGGAGAACTGGCAAAGGTTTGCCGGCAAGCTGAATTATCTGTCCGGCGATCTGAACTCCGATACTACGTATACGGACTTGGCGAAGCGCCTGGAAGAGATGCGTGCAGCGGGTGCCAGCGGCAATCATCTATTTTATTTATCGGTGCCCGCATCCATCGCCCCCAAGGTGATTACCGGGCTGGGTGCGGCAGGGCTGAACGACAATGAAAACGGCTGGTCGCGCGTGGTGGTGGAGAAACCATTCGGACGTGATCTGGAGACCGCGCGCTCGCTGAACAAGACGGTGCTGGGAGTCTTCGAGGAAAGCTCGGTGTACCGCATCGACCACTACCTTGGCAAAGAGACGGTACAGAACATCCTGATGTTCCGCTTTGGAAATTCGCTCTTCGAGCCGCTGTGGAATCGCAACTTTATCGACTACGTTGAGATTACGGCGGCCGAACCACTGGGCGTGGAGAACCGCACAAAGTTTTACGAAGAGACCGGTGCCCTGCGCGATATGGTCGCGAACCACTTGCTGCAACTGCTGTCCCTGACCGCGATGGAGCCACCTTTCAGCCTGGACGCCGATGCAGTCCGCGAACAGAAGGTGCAAGTCCTGAAGGCAATCCGCCCGATGACCCTGGAGGAAGTGGCGCGGCGCACCGTGCGGGGACAGTACGGCCCCGGCGTTCTGGAGGGAAATCTGGTCCGGGGCTATCGTCAGGAGCCGGGCGTGTCCGAGGATTCGCTGATCGAGACTTTCGTGGCCTTGGAGTTGCACGTCGATAACTGGCGCTGGTCGGGCGTGCCCTTCTACATTCGCACCGGCAAGCGGCTGGCATCGCACACGACGGAGATCCGGGTTCATTTCCAGCCGACTCCGGAGGCGCTGTTCGTTAGCTCGCAAAACCGGCAACCTGAGCCGAACATCATCAGCCTGAGGATTCAGCCCGACGAAGGCATCGCCATTTCGTTCGGGGCAAAGCGGCCCGGACTGGGGATGAACGGCATCACCGTGAAAGCTGATTTCAGCTATCGCGCCGCATTTGGAATGAATACCCCAGTGGCCTACGAGACTCTGCTGCTGGACGTGATGATGGGCGATGCAACCCTGTTCACCCGTGGCGACGAAGTGGAAGCCGAGTGGCGCATCGTTACTCCGATAGAGCAGGCGTGGGGACAGCTGCCAAAGCCGCAATTTCCCAACTACGCCGCCGGCAGCGAAGGGCCGGAGATCGCCAATGCCCTGATGTGGGGAAGCCGGCGCTGGAACGCATTGCGTACGGCGTCGCGCTGACGACGTACACCAGCCGGGGCAGAACTGCGCGCGGCTTCATACAACCAGCAACACATTCGCGCGCAACTATTCGAAGAGAAATGAGGAAGGTAGCGTTGATTTGGACACTCTTTGTAGCTCTGCTGGTTGGTTGGACCGCAGGCGTAGTCACCGGAAATTTTTATGGAGGCGGGTTGCACCTTCTCCTGTTGGCAGCCATCGCCGCGCTATTTTTCGAAACTCTAAGCCACGGCGGGCGGGCTCAAGATCGAGGCTGATCCACGCAACAACCCTCGTCCTCGCCTGCCTGCTGGCCTGTTTGGTCTGTACCCCGCCCGCGAATGCCTACTCCGTTTTAACCCATGAAGAACTGATCGATCTGGTATGGGACGATAGTATTCGGCCTCTGCTGCTAAGCCGCTATCCGCAGACAACTCCGGAGGAACTGCGCCAGGCGCACGCCTACGCCTACGGCGGTTCGGTGCTGCAGGATATGGGCTACTATCCCTTTGGAAGCCACCTGTTCAGCGACTTGACGCATTATGTGCGCACCGGTGAATTCGAGAAGAATCTGTTTCTCGAAGCTACCAACGTCAATGAACTGGCGTTCGCGGCGGGAACGCTGGCGCACTATGTTTCCGATATTCATGGCCATCCATTTATCAACCGCGCCGTGCCTATCGAGTTCCCCAAGCTGCGCAAAAAGTTCGGTCCGGTGGTGACCTATGACCAAGGGCGCACCGAACACCTGCGAACCGAGTTCGGATTCGATGTGTTGCAGGTGGCGCACCATCGGTATGCGCCGCAAAGCTACCATGACTTTATTGATTTTCAGGTGGCCAAGGAGCAGTTGGAGCGGGCATTTTTGCGAACCTATGGGATTCCCCTGAACTCCGTGCTCACCCATGAAGACCTGGCAATCGGAAGCTACCGGCGGGCTGTCAGCAAGGTCATTCCCGAGATGACGAAGGTGGCATTGGCAAGTCGCGGCAAGCAAATGGCGCGAGAGATTCCGAACTTCAACCGCAAATTATTTCTGTATCACCTTTCGCGCGCGGATTACGAAAAGAAGTGGGGGCGCGACTTTACAACGCCGGGACCTGGCGCGCGGGTCATCGCATTTCTGCTGCGCTTTGTGCCCAAAGTCGGCCCCTTCCGCGGACTCTCCTATAAGGATCCAACGCCCAAGACCGAAGACCTCTACATGGAGAGCGTGAATCAGACCGTCGCGGCGTTGCGCGCCGAATTGAATCAGGCGAGGCAGGACAATATTAATTTTGCGGCCGTCGACCTCGACACCGGCGCGCCCACCCGCGCGGGTGAATACAGCCTGGCGGACGAGACGTATCGTGAATTGTTGCGGCGACTACAAAAGGACAATTTCGCCCACACCGGTGCCGAGCTACAAGCGACGATGGTCAACTACTTCACAAATTTCCAGCCGAAGCTGCGCAATTCATGCGATTTCAAGCGGTGGGCTGCCGATCAGTCAGCACTGAATGTGTTGAAGACAATGCCGCTTCCGCAACCGCCCGGAAAGGCCCCGGCGGAGGGGTTTGACAGTGTACCCAAGGCCCAATAGAATCAGTGTTGTCGGTCGCATCCTGACCGCATGATGTCTGCCCGCTTGCACTCGCAGGCCCTTCTGGCAGATAGCCCGTGGCGGCGTAGCTCAGCCGGTTAGAGCGACGGTCTCATAATCCGTAGGTCCGTGGTTCGAGTCCACGCGCCGCCAC
>CAZLZA010000023.1:0-64640 GCA_964563875.1 uncultured Acidobacteriaceae bacterium | reverse complement strand
GAGTTCGCCCACTCAGTTGATTCGAGGGGATCATGCCGTCAGATCCGCCGTGGCGAATAGCGCCATGCAGGGCTCCAGCGATTGATATGAACCTATGCACCGATTCCGTACTCCCCGGGTCTATTCGCCCGGTTCCGGTTGCGCTACGCCTGGGTTTTGTGGCCACTTCTCTCCTGCATTCCTGGAACTTCAGCTTTCGGAATGTTGGATGGGGCCGTTCCCTGCCCTTGCTTCACAGCGCAATCTTCAATCCTGACCGGCTTGATTGCCTTCTTAGCCGGCTTTGCCCTCCCATCGAGGGCTCCATCTCGTGTAAGCGGCTTGGGAATTCCCCCGCCGAAAGCCCCGGCGATCACCGCCGAAGACCCATTCCATCCGCCTGCTTGCGGCGGCTCTCCTGGGATTTTGCAGAAAAATTGTCTTCCGCGAGCCTCGCTTGTGGTCAAGGCTTGGCGCGGACGCAGCCAAGAGCTTCCGTGGTTCCAGAGCCTTCGCGCGCATTACGCGTCATCCTAATTCACAAACCGGCGCATGCGGACATTCATTACAATCCCCAGTGCCAGGAACGTAAACAGGATCGACGATCCTCCATAGCTCATTAATGGAAGCGGAATACCCGTCACGGGCATGAATCCCACAACCATCCCCACGTTCACCAAGACGTGGAACGCCAACACCGCGACCACTCCCATGATAAGGAAGACTCCGGCCCGGTCCGGCGCCGTTTGTGCGTCATGAATCAAACGCATCAACACCCCGAAGTATAGCAGCATTACTACCAGCGCGCCCACAAAGCCATGCTCCTCGCTCCAGGCCGCAAAGATGAAATCAGTGTGCGGAACAGGGAGAAATTGCCCCTGCGTTTGCGTCCCTTTGGCCACGCCCTTACCCCAGACGCCACCCGAACCCACGGCCACCAGCGACTGAATCACCTGATAGCCCGAGCCGTGTGAATCCTCCTCGGGCGCAACAAAGGTGGAAAGCCGCTCCTTCTGGTACGGCTTCAGACCCCACTTCCACATGGCTGGCATCAGCACGGCCGCGATCACCAGCAGCACAATCCCGTGTTTGGGCCTCATGCCTCCCAGCGCCAGCGCCATGATCGCAATCGGTATGTAGGTCAGCGCCGTACCCAGGTCCGGTTGCTTCAACACCAGCAGGATCGGGAACAGCACAATCAGCCCAGCCTTCACCAACTCGCGGAACGGCAGGTCGTTTTCCCGGTACTCCGCGAAGTATTTCGCCATGGTCAGGATCAGAATCAGTTTGACCCATTCCGAAGGTTGAAAATGGAAGACCTTGAAATCGATCCAGCGCTTTGCGCCCAGGTAGCGCTTGCCAAAAAGCAGCACTGAAAGCAGCGAGACCAGGCTGAAGCCGTACATCCAAGGCACCCACTCCAGCAGCGCCTGATAGTTGATCAGGCTGACCAGAAACATCAGGATCACACCGGTTAGTATCCAGTACACCTGCTTGATGTGCATTCCCTCGAACTTGGTATGCAGCGTCGCCGAGTAGATTTCCGACACGCCAAGTATGCAGATGATCAGGACAAAGATGAGCAACACCCAATCAAAATCACGAAAGCGTACATAGCGGCTCAATGTCCAACTCCTGCCCGCCATGAAGGCTCCGGCAGCGCGGCCACCACTCCGGGAAAATCCCGCCACGCAGCACGCTGCTTCGGCTGCGGAGGACCGCTCGGGCGCTGCGGCGCATTCAGCGCAAACTGCTCCATCCCCGGCGCCGCCTCGGCCCGGCGAAATTCGCGTTTTGTCGGTTCCGCGCGGAAGCGGGCTGCCTGCAGGCGTCCGGAGTCGCTGCCGCCATCACTCCACATTCCAGTCACTTCGGTCGAGGGTGGTGGCGGGGCTTCCGGTGTCTGCTCCTCCGGTGTCCCTTCGTCGGACGGCGGCTTCAGGTGCTCGATAGGTCTGTGATTCTTCTTGTCCTCGTATGCCTTGATGACTTGGGTCGCCAGTCGTGCCGCCAGCTTTCCGTGTTCGCCGCCCTCGAACAGAACGCAGACGATGATATCCGGATTCCGCCGTGGGGTGAAACCGACGAACCATCCATTGTCCTTGTAGGCTTCCTTGTTGGACATCTTCGCCTTCATGGCGTTGGAGATCGTCTGGGCTGATCCGGTCTTGCCTGCAATATCGATACCGGGGATATGTGCGCTCGGCGCCGTACCCCCGGGCATCAATACCTCGCCCATAGCGTCGGTGATGGCGTTCCAGCCGTTCGGGTCGATGGAAATTTCTTTGGTATCTGTGTAACGTAGCGCGCTGCGATAGGTTTCCGGAACCTTATCCGGGAAGACCACATGCGGACGCACCATAAGCCCGCCCATCGAGACCGCGCTAATCGCGCGTATCAGTTGCACGGGAGTCACCGCCACCGCACCCTGTCCGATACCGACCGAAATCGTCTCGCCAGCGAACCACTTCTGCCGGTAGTTCTTCAGCTTCCATTCTTCGCTCGGCATCACGCCGCTGACTTCCTGGGGAAGGTCAATGCCTGTCTTTTGCCCCAATCCTAAAGCCGTCGCGTACTTTGCAATGCGCTCAATGCCCAGCCGCTCCGCGAGGGTATAGAAGTAAACGTCGCAGGACTGGTAGATGCCCTTCGTCAGAGTTACCGAACCGTGCCCGCCCTTTTGCCAACACTTGAAGTAGCGGCCATAAAACGATGCTCCGCCCCCGCAGTTCACGTGTAACGTCTGCGCAATGCCCTCCTGCCAGCCCGCCACGCTCATGATGATTTTGAACACCGAACCCGGCGCCAACTGCGCCTGGATTGCCTTGTTCAACAATGGCTTGCCTGGATCGGTCAGCAGGCCGTTCCATTCTTTCGGCGAGATGCGCACCGCAAATGCGTTCGGGTCGAAGGTCGGACGGCTCGCCATCGCAAGGATTTCACCGGTCTTCGGGTCCATCGCCACGATCGCCCCCGGCTTGTCCCCCAGTGCCTCTTCGGCGGCGATCTGCAAGTCCAGATCGACGGTCAACTGCAGTGACTTGCCGGGAATCGCCGGAGTATCGCTCAACTCACCGACTTCTTTCCCCTTGCTGTTTACCAGCACCCGCCGTGATCCATTCTTGCCCATCAGCATGTCGTTGTACTCGGCTTCCACCCCACTCTGCCCAACGACATCTCCGGAGTTATACAGTTCAAAGCGCGGGTTGTTCAGCATGTCTTCGCTGACCTCGCCGACGTAGCCAATCAGGTGCGCCATGAATCCGTTTTTCGGATAGAGACGTCGGTGCACCGTAATCGTCTCCAATTCCGGAAATTCATTGCGATGCGATTCGACAAATGCCAGTTCGTCCGGGGTGATGTCAAATTTGATAAAGATCGGCTGATAGCCAGGCATCGCCGAGAGCCGCTTCACTCGCGCCTTCAGGTCGGCGGGATCGAGATGTAATCCGTCGGCAATCGCATCCAGGTTGGCGTCAGTGACCTTGCCTTGCGAGCGCAGCAAGAGCGCCGAAAATGAAGGATAGTTATCAACGATGGGACGGCCCTCGCGGTCCAGCAGTTTGCCGCGCGGCGCCAGGATTGGAACTTCCTTCACCCGGTTCTGCTCGGCCAGGCTCGTATAGTAATCCGAGTGCAGCACCTGCAACCGCCAGAGCCCAAACACCAGCACCAGGAAAATGCCCAGTATGATGTACTGCGCCACTGCCAGACGAATTATTGGAACTTTTTCTTCGCGACCATACATGGTGATTGCAATCCGGAAATATTCCTAATCCCTGATCTTGAAGCGATTCAACAAGGCAAACAGAAACACTGCCATCACCGAGTTAGCAACCGCCGCTCCCGCCTCTTGCCCTAGATTAAGATGGATCGACTGCCCCATCAACTCACGTTCAATGGCCACAAATACCGCCTGATGCACTCCGTAAAAGAAAAATGCCAGCAGGAAGCGCGAGCCTGGATTCTCCACGTCGATCCGGATTCCAATCGATGAGGCGCCGTAGCCAACTAGCGTTTTCGCAATTCCGAATACCCCGAAAGGCGTGTGCGTGAATGCATCCTGCAGCAATCCAATGGCAGCACCGGTCAGAGTTCCGCTCAACTGGCTTCGCCGCGAGACCGCAAAGAAGATCGTGAGTAACAATCCAAAATCGAAGATCCGAAAGACGGGTAGCCTCACCGGCAAAAACGCCTGCAGTCCCACCAGCAGCACCGGCAAGCCCACCGACATCGGCCAGGAGAAGCGATAGACCTCCACCTGCTCCCGCGATGTGTAGCTCAGATTCGTGGCTCTCATGGTTGACGTGTCCCCCCACCGGCGGCAGGCTTTGGCTTCACTCCACTCGCACTTGGAGACACCGGTTTTGGCGTTGCGGACTTCGGCGTGGACGCCTTCTGAACTGCCGTGGTTGCGCCAGCACTTCCTCCAGCAGGCTTGGGCTTCGCTCCACTCGCACTCGCAGACACCGGCTTCGGCGTTGCGGACCTCGGCGTGGACACCTTCTGAACTGCCGTATACGCGCCAGCACTTGCTCCAGCGGACTTTGGTTTCACTCCACTCGCACCCGCAGACACCGGCTTCGGCGTTGCGGACTTCGGCGCAGACGGCTTCTGAACTGCCTTGGTCGCGCTTGTGCTGATTTTGGCGGGCTTTGCGATTGGTGGTTTAGCTGCGCTCGCGCCTGCGGCCTCGGCAACCGTCTGAGGCTTGGCCGTCACTGGTTTTTGCGGTGCGCCCTGCGGTATCGTACCCGCTCCCGTGGCAGGCTGCCCACCGGGCACGGATTGCGATGGCGGGACAACGCCGGGCGGAGGCTGCGGAACTCCTGGCAAATGCTGCGCAAGAATATCAGAGGCGCGAATCGGCCCCAGACCGGCTGTGTCCGGCGCGCGCAATTTCTGCTCGGTGATGACCAGTACCTCTTCCAGGCGATCCAAATCCGCCGCCGGTTTCACCTTGATTTCGAGAAACAGGTTCCGCCCCGGAGAAACGCCGGCTACCGTGCCGATCGGCAACCCCTTCGGGAAGACCCGGTCGCCGCCGCTGGTTACCAGCGCCTCGCCGGGCTGCACGGCTTCGTCTCCCATAATGTAGTTGAGTTGCAACTCGCCGGTTGAGGTTCCCTTCACAATACCTTGCAGCCGCGAGTTCACCAGGGTCGCGCCCACGCCGCTGGTCGGATCATTCATCACCAGAACCTGCGCCGTTTCGCCATACACCGTCAGCACCTTGCCCACAACTCCATCCGGCGTAATCACCGGCATGTCCGCCCGGATTCCATCCTTGGTTCCCTTGTCGAGATACAGCACCCGCGAGCTTTCGGTACCGCTGGTTCCGATCACCTGGGCAGCGACCGTGGCATCGATCCATTGTTCCTTGAATCCCAGTAGCGCCTGTATGCGGCGCGCCTGGCGAGCGTCTTCCTGCTCTCGGGCGCGATCCAGACGCATCCGTTCGGATTCAGCCTTGAGCCGCGCGTTCTCGCTCCGCACATTGCGTAGATCGATGTAGTTCGTCCAGATTCCGCGGACATTCTCGCCCAAATGAATGGACAGGCGTTCGAAAGGTGCAAAAGCGCTCACGGTCAGCAACCGGATCAACCGCACCGGCCCCTCCGCCGTCTGACGCTTCACCTGCACCGCCAGGAGCAGAAACTGTGCCAGCAGCACCGTCGTCAGAACCACCGTATTCTTGTGCCGCGAGAAAAAATTCATGAGTTCAGGTTTTCAGTGCTGTCGGCCTTCATTGCCTGCGGCATTCCAGGCCATAAATAACCACCGCCGAGCGGAGCTTCGCACCTGCCGGCAGCTCACCGCCCCCGCAAAGCGCAAGGCCGGAGCACCGCTCCGGCCCCCTGTGGTTTTACTCGATGCTGATCTTGCGCAGAAGTTTGAAATCACTGAGCATTTTGCCTGTGCCTAATACCACGCTGGCCAGCGGATCATCGGCAATGGAAACCGGCAGACCGGTCTCTTCGCGGATGCGCTTATCAAGATTTTTGAGCAGTGCGCCGCCGCCCGTGAGCACGATACCGCGGTCGCTGATGTCAGCGCTCAACTCCGGTGGGGTCCGTTCCAGCGCGACTCGAATCGCGTTCATGATCGTACCAACGCATTCGCTCAGGGACTCGCGAATTTCGCTGTCATCGATGGTAATCGTCTTGGGCACACCCTCAATCAGATTGCGCCCTTTAATCTCCATGGTCAACGGCTTCTCCAGGGGATAGCCTGAGCCAATTTCGATTTTGATCTGTTCCGCCGTTCGCTCACCGATCAGCAGGTTGTATTTGCGCTTCAGATAGTTCATCACGGCTTCATCCATCTGGTTGCCGGCCATGCGAACCGAACGCGAGTACACGATGCCGCTCAGCGAAATCACGGCGATGTCCGTGGTGCCACCGCCAATATCCACCACCATGTTGCCACTGGGTTCGGTGATCGGAAGACCCGCGCCGATGGCGGCCACCATTGCCTGCTCCACCAGATGCACCTCGCTGGCTTTGGCGCGATACGCCGAGTCCATGACCGCACGCTTTTCCACCTGCGTAATCTCGCTCGGAACCCCGATGACAATTCGCGGATGCACCAGCATCTTGCGGTTATGCGCCTTCTGAATGAAATAGTTCAACATCTTTTCCGTGATCTTGAAATCGGCGATCACGCCATCCTTCATCGGTTTAATGGCAACGATATTGCCGGGCGTGCGGCCAAGCATCTCCTTGGCTTCCTTGCCCACCGCTTCCACTTCATTGGTGTTCTTGTTGATCGCGACAATCGATGGCTCATTGACTACGATGCCTTTGCCTCGCGCATAGACAAGCGTATTCGCCGTGCCCAGGTCAATTGCAAGGTCGCTTGAGAACATGCTGAATAACGAGCGCAAATTCCCGAAACGCGAACCGGTGTGGAAGCCGTTGTTTGACATCTTCTTTACTGTCTCTCTTTTTTCCGTCCGAAAAGTATCACGCCGGCAAGGCCGCCCATGCGGAACTCACCCCCCCGGCGCCAGCCCTTCCCGTCCAGGAAAATTCAGTCTTAGATCTGCTCTCAGAATAGTACGGGTAGGACAGCTGCATACCAATGCGTTAAGAGCACTAGCCGGGACTCATCCCTTATCTTACTACTCCCACGCTCCTGAAAAAGCCATCGCGTAAATTTCATTGCCGTAAAAGCCAGAGATGAACAGCTATTTGAGAGAGCAATCCACCCGGCTGAGGCCGCTTCACAGCCTTAGTTTGACCGACTTCATCGCATTGCGCAAAAATATCGCGAGAAAATCGCCAGCCCGGAAATCCGCACTTGCCATCGGCCCGCGCTGCCGACTACCATGGCCGGTTCATTGTTTTGCCTGCTCTGCGGCCTCACCGCGGCCGAGCGGTCGATCCCTACCTAACTCGTTCCTGGAGAATTGCTTCCATGGCTACCACCGCTCCCGAAACCAAGACCTTCAGCAACTTCATTGATGGACAATGGGTTCCAGCCAGCTCCGGCGACACCTGTGAGAATCGCAATCCGGCCGACACTCGCGAGCTCGTCGGCATCTTCCAGCGCTCTGGTGCCGTAGAAGTGGACCTCGCCGTCCAGGCTGCTCACGCCGCCTTCAAAAAGTGGAGCCGCGTGCCCGCCCCCCGCCGCGCCGAAATCATTATGAAAGCTGCATCCATTCTGGAGCGCCAGAAGGAAGTCTTCTCCCGCGACATGACCCGCGAAATGGGAAAAGTCCTCAAGGAGACTCGCGGCGATACCCAGGAAGCCATCGACACCGGTTACTATTTCGCCGGCGAAGGCCGCCGCATGTACGGCTTCACCACTCCCAGCGAGCTGCCCAACAAGTTCGCCATGTGTACCCGCCAGCCGGTCGGCGTCATCGGCATGATCTGCCCCTGGAACTTCCCCATGGCGATCCCTTCGTGGAAGCTCTTCCCTGCCCTTGTCGCCGGCAACACCTGTGTCATTAAGCCTGCGGAGGACACTCCTCTGTCGGTCTTTAACTTTGTCAGCGCGCTCACCGAAGCTGGAGTCCCCGGCGGAGCCGTCAACATCGTCACCGGCCATGGCGCCGACATCGGCACGCCGCTCACCGAGCATCCCCTGGTGCGCGCCATTTCCTTCACCGGATCGAGCGAGGTTGGCCGCATCATTGGCGAGAGCTGCGCCCGAACCTTCAAGCGCTGCTCGCTCGAACTCGGTGGCAAGAACCCTATGATCGTACTCAACGACGCCAATCTCGAATTGGCCCTCGAAGGCGCGCTCTGGGGAGCCTTCGGCACCGCCGGACAGCGCTGTACGGCCACCAGCCGCATCATTCTCCAGAAGGGTGTGTTCCAGCGCTTCGTCGAGGAACTCGTGCAGCGGTCGCAGAAGCTGCGCCTTGGCAATGGTCTGGATGAGAGCGTGGACGTGGGCCCGGTCGTCAACCAGCAGCAAATGGAAACCGTTCTCCGCTATATTGAGATCGGCAGAAACGAAGGCGCGCGCCTGGCCTCTGGCGGGAATCGATTGGACCGCGCCGAATACGCCCGCGGATTTTTCATCGAGCCCACGGTCTTCTCCGATGTTGATCCCAAAATGCGCATCGCCCAGGAGGAAATTTTTGGGCCGGTCGTATCCTGCATCCCGTGCGATTCACTCGAAGATGGAATTGAGATCGCCAACGATGTGAAATACGGACTCTCCTCCGCCCTGTATACCAGGGACGTGAACCGCGCCTTCGCCGCCATCCGCGACCTCGACGCCGGAATCACTTACATCAACGCGCCCACCATCGGGGCCGAGGTCCATCTTCCCTTCGGCGGCGTCAAGCAGACCGGCAACGGCCATCGCGAGGGCGGCGTTGGCGCATTCGACTTCTATACCGAATGGAAGGCCGTCTACGTCGATTACTCTGACCGTCTGCAACGTGCCCAGATCGACCGGCCGGAATAGACTTTTGCTTTCATCAGAAACCTCTTCAATATCTGCGGATTACAACGCTATCGCAGGGCCGTGGTAAAAGTCTTTTCCACGGCCCTTACAGATTGTCCAACCCACCCCTTTACCTCTGTTCCCAGACGTTGGTTGCAAAACCGTTGAGTTGTGACGGCAATCACGCTCCAATAAAACTTAAATAAGCTAATTTATCTTGCCTGATGCGATGTTCGGTCGCCATAACGTTTTAGAGGAGGCCCGGCTCCATGACTCATGTAATCATAGACACCTGCACGAAGGACGCGCTGTGCGTCGATGTTTGTCCTAACGAATGTATTCGCCCCGCCAAAAACGACACCGCGTGGCAACGTCAAGTGCGGTTGAACATTAATCCGGAAGAATGCCTTGATTGCGGCGCTTGCGTCGAGGTCTGTCCGACAAATTCCATCTTCCCTGCCGATGAACTTCCGGAGGAAAAGAAGAATTTTGCAGAGAAGAACGCTGACTTCTTTAAATAGGACTCGTACAACATATGTAGCGATTTCACTCGCCAGGCAAACAGCAACCCCTAATCTCAGTCAGTACCAGGTTAGGGGTTGCGACTCTGTCGCTTATCGCGGCTGTCCGTATCCGTGCGGCCTCGTCTAGCGCAAGGGACTCGCCATCGCATCCGGCATCTTGTGTCCGGCGTCGTTCAGATTGTGGTTCGCGTTTGAAGCTGTCTGCACTTCAATCTGGTCGTTCACGGCAACCCCAGTGACGGTCGCCTTTCCGCCAGCATAAGTTCTCAGGTCGTGGGTATCTCCTTCGAGCAAATATGGTTTGTCCCCGACCACCAGCACGAACCTCGACCCCTGCTGCACGCAGTCCAGAGTGCAGGTTTGCTGCGTCTGATTCCTTTGGCATGTGTAGTGATGCGTGACTCGGCCCTCACAGGTCACCGTTCCGGTCAGAGTTTGCCCCACCGGAGCTTGCGACTGCGCGATCGCGAACGCTGAGGCTAACGCTACAACGGCCACGACAAGAGTTAGATTTTTAACTGTTTTGTTCGGCATATCGACACCCTTTCTTTCACGCTTTTCCGGGCGTGTCGCCTTTCTTCTAGTGCGCTGGACGTCTCGTAACCAGAGCGGCCTTACTCCCACTCGGGCCTTCCGCACCCCTATCGAGGCTCCGATAGGCAATCAATTTACTGCTTTGGATGTTGGAGGACCTAAACGATAACTAAAACCTTCATAAAATTCTTCTAAATCGCTCAAAGCATAGTTCCGCGCGATAGAAATCTACTCGCGGAGCGACTCGCGCTTGCACTTCGCTCCAGCATAGGGTTCAATAAATACAGAGCCTCTTATTGAATGACTACCAACGTGACGTACCATATAGCGCCAGCAACCCGCATGGCGAACGTGAGCTATGCTATCCGCGATCTCGCCGTCGTTGCCGATCAGGTTGCGCGCCAAGGTCACAAGATTCTCTACCTCAATATCGGTGACCCCGGTAAGTTCGACTTCCCTACTCCGCCGCACATGATCGAAGCCGTGGAGCGCGCCATGCGCGAGGGCTTCAATGGCTATGGCGAATCGCTCGGCGAAGCCTCGGCCGTCAAGGCCATCCGCGCCCAAGCCGAGGCCCGGGGATTTCAGAATATTCAGGGCATCATGGTTGGCTTCGGCTCCGGTGAAGTCATCGACCACTGCCTTACTGCGCTGATCAATCCTGGCGACAATGTGCTCACGCCCTGCCCGGATTATCCCCTCTACGGAGCGGTGCTCGGAAAAATATCAGCCGAACCCAACCCGTACATGGTGAGTGAGGAGAACGGTTGGCAGCCTGACCTCGAAGACCTTGCGGCACGTATCAACCCGCGCACCAAGGCAATTCTGCTGATCAATCCCAACAATCCCACGGGCGCCATCTATTCGCGCGCCACACTGGAGCGGGTAGCCGAACTGGCCCGCCGCCACAATTTGCTGATTCTCGCTGACGAGATCTACGACAAACTCATTCTCGACGACGACTGCGAGCACCTCTCGATCGCAGCCCTTGCGCCCGACGTTCCGGTCATTACCTTCAATGGGCTGTCGAAGGCATATCTCGTCCCGGGTTGGCGCATTGGGTGGGCGGTTGCGACCGGTCCGGCGGAGTCGCTCCGCGATTATCTGGAGGCCGTCTACAAATTATTGCGCGCCCGGTTATCAGCTCCCCACCCATTCATGCGCGCGATCGCTCCTGCTCTTGAGGGGCCGCAGGACCATCTGAAAATCGTGCGCGAGAAGTTGCGCCGCCGCCGGGACCTCACGGTCGAGTGGGCGGCACGCACTCCGCGCGTTTCACTGGTCACTCCGCGGGGAGCTTTTTACGCCTTCCCTAAACTCGACATTCCCGAGGACGACCTCACGTTTGTCACCGAGTTGCTCACGCAGAAACATGTCTTATGCGTCCACGGCGCAGGCTTCGGACAACGCCCCGGCACGCGCCACATGAGAATCGTTTTTCTGCCGCAGGAAGAAACGCTTGTGCAGGCCTACAACAACATTACGGATTTCATCTCGCAACGTTATTGAGACTGAGCCCTCTCACCCGCCATGTGCGGGTGAGAGTTCGCTCTCCCCGGTCACCCCTTATTCTCCCCACTCTAACTCGCCATTCGCCGTCCAGAATGGGATGCAAAATTCATATAAATAATTTTGTCAAGCGCCGCAAACCACTATAAACACTGCACCAGAACAGCTATCACGCAACGCCATAGATTCCATCAATACATTCAATAACCGCTTAACCTCTAATTCACCATCCCCATAGCCCGGGGGCATATCATAGTAAGTAATATGAGTGAAGCAATGATTAAGCAGTATTTGTTCGCCAGCGACTTTGACCAGACCTTGAGCTTCAACGACTCTGGCCTGGTCCTCACCGAACTTCTTGGAATTCCGGTTGAGGAGTTTCAGGAAAAAGCGGCGGGTATGGCGCAGTTAAATCTCGTGCAGCAGGGCGCGGAACTCGCATACTTGCTCCTGCACGATCCGGCGTTCAGCTCACGTGTTCGCCGCGAGCATTTGGTCGAAACCGGTAAGCGCATTCCGCTCAAGGAAAACATCGAACTTCTCTACCGGACATTGCGGGGAGGCATTCCCGGCTATGAGTTCGACTTCTACGTACTCTCCGCCGCGCCGGTGGAAATCGTGCAGTCGGCGCTCGAAGGCATTGTGCCGGCCGATCACATCTACGGTACCGAATTCCAATACGGCTCCAGTGGTGCGATCGAGCGGCTCATTCGCTGCACGGCCGGTTACGGCAAGGTGACGCGCATCGCGCAACTCCAGGCCGAGCATGCCATCGGCCCCGATCACGTGGTCTATGCCGGCGATGGCAGCTCTGATATGAACGCCATGCTGCACGTAAATGAAGGGGATGGCCTCACCATCGCGGTTTCCGAATCCCGTTGCGTGACCCAGATTGCCCGGCGCACCGTGCTCAGCGATAACGCCCTGAGTGTGCTGGTTCCCATCCTCGAAGAGGTGGCCCATTGGACGCAGCCGCAGATTCGCCGCTTCTTTGAGTCACAAGGTTTTCTGGTGCAGGAGTGGGCGCGCATGCGCACCGATGTTCTCACTCTGCGCTCGACTTCCGCCGCTGCACCTTCGGGCGCGGTGGCCACCGCGGAGGCGCAGTGATGCTCAGTTGGATTGGCTGGATCGCAACGGCTTGCTTCGGCTTCTCCTATTTCTTCAAGAAACCCGCAACCCTTCGCTTGATACAAGCTGGCGCCGCGATTCTATGGATCACTTACGGATTGCTCATCCATGCGATGCCGGTCGTCGTGGCAAATGTTATCGTGGCGGTTGCGGCGTTATATTCCACCCTTGCCCGCAACTCGCAAAAAATGGAAACCACAACCTGAACTGCACTCATTCCCAGAGCAAGGCCCGCCTGTGCTGGCGGGCCTCGCTTTGGCCTATCATTGCAGCGTTGCTGAATCCCCTTCACTAATTCCTTGTTGAGATGTGTCCCCCTATTCAGCGTTGGGAATCGCCAATCAGCATCTCTGACGCAGGTTCCCATGGCGCTCGGCATGTGCGATTCTTTGTACCATGCAAATCCTACGGTCCATTCGCGCTCTGAGCCTTACGCTTCCAGTCTTCGTCTGTGCATTAGCGGCGATTGCGCAGCAGCCTCCCGCGGTTGCGCCGAATGCTGCCCCGCCGCCAACGTTTTCCGTGAAAGTGAAAGAGGTCAACCTGCTTGCGATTGTGCGCGACAAGAAGGGACAACCGGTAAACAATCTCGACCAACATGACTTTGTCTTGGAGCAGGATGGCCGTGCGCAGACGATCACCCGGTTGGTGCATGAAAGCGATCTACCGCTGACTTTTGGCGTACTCGCGGACACCGGCCCAGGACAACGTAAGGCACTGGCTGATGAGCGCAAGGCAAGCACCGACTTCGTCAATCGTCTGCTGCGCGAAAACAAGGACAGAGCTTTTGTGCTGCACTTTGACAAAGAGGTGGAACTGCTGCAGGACGTGACGACGTCGCACGACAAACTTGCCAAAGGGATCGACGAAATCTCGGTCGGTGACGCGCCGCACAACTCCGGCAGCGGACGCCGCCGCGACGATCAAGATCCGCAGCAGCAGCATTTCTTTTTCGGCGGCAGCATGTTGTACGACGCCATCTTTCTCTCTTCCAATGAAGTGCTCAAGAGCCAGCAGGGACGCAAGGCGGTAGTGCTGTTCTCCGATGGAGTGGACCGCGACAGCAAGACATCGTTGCCGCGCGCCATTGAATCAGCACAGCGCGCGGACACTCTCGTTTACTGCGTGTACGTTGCGCCGGAGCGCGAAGAACAACAACCGCAGGGCGGTGGTGGACGGCGCGGAGGAGGCGGCGGCTATCCTGGTGGCGGTGGCTATCCTGGCGGTGGCGGGCCATTTCCCGGCGGCGGTTATCCGGGCGGCGGCGGGCGGCGGCGGGGACCAGAGAGCACTCCGCGCGAGAACAAGACCGATGGCAAAAAGATTCTGCAGCAGATTGCAAAAGAAACCGGCGGAAGATATTTTGAGCTTTCAAAAAAGCTGACGGCAGCGCAGATCTATGCGCAGATCGAGGAAGAGATGCGGCATCAGTATAGCTTGAGCTATACGCCGGACAAGGCGGAGAACGGTTATCACAAACTGCATTTGAGTACTCGAAATGGAGATTTGACGGTCCAGACGCGAGAGGGGTTTTACTCGGAATAAGCAGCCAACGATTGACTGGAAGGATACGCGCCGGGAGGGGCAAATTACTGCTTTGTTAATGGTTGCGAGAGTCTCTCAACGATTGCCTGCCTAGTACTACTTCGGGGACAACTGTTGGCAATAAAAGCAATCTATGGGCGGTCGGAGAAAAAGCCGCGCTGGAGATCTGGTCGCCGTGGGGATTTCTTAGTTCGTTTGATCTCATAACAAGGCAAGAGCAAATCAAGGGCAATAATATGAGTAAAAAGCGCGGCCAGTGGGCCGCGCTTTTGGATGGCTGCTAAGGGAGACTAATTTGATCCGCCGTTTGTGGGTTTCTCGATTCCACTCTGATACGGCATGGCCATGGCTGCACTCTCCGGATTGAGGAGATTCTGCTGGCTGGGGCCAAGGCCGAGTTTGATAAGAGCACGGGCGTCGGGAATGATCTTCGTCTGCCAGTGATTATCATTCTGGAGGCGGGTCAAGGCGTCGCGGGTGGCCTGATCCCACTCACCGGTAGCTTCGCCATCAAGGTAGTGCTCACGGATCAGAGCCTGCTGAATTTCCAGGGTGCGGGCTTCATCGATAGCCTGCTGGCCATGGAACTTGGGTTTGGCGGCGGCTTGATATTTAACGCTTTGAACTTTGCCGGTATGTCCCCAGCGGGTGCTCGCAACAACCGTCTTCGAGGATTTGTGCGAATACGTTCTGGAAGAGGCGCGCGCGGTTGAGGCTTTCAAGTGTGTGTGCGATGAAGTGCGCACAATTGCGCTGGGCCTGGTTTTGAGAGCCGCTACTAAAGGCGAGGTGCATAGGAGAGCAACCGAGGCGATCAGGGCCGTGGTTTTTAACTTCGTAATTGACAACATCAACACACCTCTCCGGGGTAAAAAGATGCCCCGTGGCGTATCAGAATTCGACCGGGTGGAAGTGTTGTAGGCTTCGGTCGATTTCCCGCACGCCGCTGGACATCGAGAGTTTGATGTCCAGCGGCATGGTGGGGATTTCTATAGCCTACTACGGAAGGGTGCCCCCGAGAAAGGTATTTGTTGCGTTCTGGCCCTGTCCGGCTTGGCGAACGACGAAAACAACGTCCTGTCCTGACTTCAATCCGGATTCGATTTTGGTAAAGGAATCGGGATCGGTGACTGGCTGACGATTGATTTCAAGGATGACATCACCGCGTCCGATCTGGACCGAATCGGCGAAGCCTCCGGGCTTGACATCGATTACCAAAACACCCTGATTAGGCGGCAAATTCAGGCGTTTGGCAGCAGCGGCGGGAACCGGTTTCACGGTCACTCCGAGCTTGCCTTCCTTGGGCGCCTGCTCTTCGTTTTCCTCTTCGTTGGTACCTAACTGCGCCCCGAAGAGCTTCTGACGGTCGGCCACGGTTACGGTGGTCTCCTCTGGTTTCCCATTACGAAGGTATCCGATCCTCAGTTTGTCGCCGGGATGATGGGCACTGACCTCGGAGACAAGTTCATCGCCAGTGGTGACGTTTTTGCCGCCCACGGAGGTAATGGCGTCACCGGGTCTGAGACCGCCTTGCGCGGCGGGGCCGCCGGGTGTGACGTCCTGCACGATGATGCCTTTGCCGCCGCCATACATACGCGTGACCGCGGGGTTGGGCTCCGCACTGAAGGTGATGCCGATGGAGCCACGCTCGACTTTGTGCGCGGGCGAGACCAATTGGTTGAAGACCTGGGCGACGGTATCGGATGGGAGAGCAAAGCCCACGCCCTGATATCCGGAGCTTTCCGTGTAAATGGCGGTGTTGATACCGATGACCTCACCATCCATGTTCACCAAGGGACCGCCGGAGTTACCGGGGTTGATGGCGGCATCGGTCTGGAGGAAGGACTGGAACTGGCGTCCGGGGACGATATTGCGGCCCTTGGCGCTGATTATTCCGGCCGTGACGGTGGACTTGAGTCCGAAGGGGCTGCCGATGGCTAGAACCCAATCGCCGACCTGCATGCTGTCAGAGTTGCCGAGTTTGGCAGCGGGCAGCGGGTGGTTGACATCGATCTTGAGGACGGCGAGATCGGTCTCGCGATCCGTGCCGATGACCTTGGCAGGATAGCTGACCGTCGCGGGTTCACCCATGAGGCTGACGCGGATGCGGTCGGCTTTATCCACCACGTGGAAGTTGGTAACGATATAGCCGTTGGGGCTGACGATGACGCCAGAGCCGAGCGACTGCGAGGTCATATCACCGCCGTCGGGTACTCCTCCGGGAGCATTGCCATTGGGCTCCTGACCGAAAAAGCGGTCGAACCAATCCTGCAGGTTGCCGTTGCCGCCGTTGTCCTGATCGTCGTCCGGATTGTTCGGCGAGGGCATGCGGTGAAGACGCTTGTGAGGGTTTTTAATGGTGGATTCCGTATTGATGTTGACGACCGTGGGCTCGACGGCCTTGGCGACGCGAGCGAATTCATTGTCATGCTGGTGGACGGCGGGCACACTCAACTGAGGTGCGTCGGCGCTGTCTACGGCCTTGGCGCGAGCCGTGTAGGTGAGAACGGTGCCGATCATCAGCACCAACGCCATAGTGACTGATCCTACGAAAAGTGGGGCAAAACGATTTCTCTTCTTGTTGGTCATCTGATCCTGCGGCAATCCGCTTGCATCTTTCAGCGGTTCCATGTGCCCTCCGGCAAAGTCAATCTGCAACCTATCTTAACCCGGTGGAAAGAAAGGCGTGCGCTGGGCCGGGCGTAGAAATTCCACGCCGGTTCAGGTTGGTTAGACGCGCAAGTGTGGGAATTCGTTAACAAATTTCGGACTAGGGGGCAGTTATCGGAATTAGGGAAAAGAGCTGAGGGGAAAGTCAGGTTCAAAGTTTCAAGATTTCAAAGTTTCAAAGTTGAAAGGCAAAAACCTCCTCAACAACAGCCGCAACTCTGTCCGCGCATGGCACGACGGCCTTCAAGAATCAGAATGGGAGTGGCGGCGAGGGCGGCGAGGGAATCTGCCGAGGCGATATGGAAGGCGGCGTTGAGGGCGAGTCCGGCGAGCGCCATGAGGGCGAGATAGGCGCAGGTGGCGGATTGGACCGCGTCGGCGGCGAGAGCATTGTTAGCGGTTCGGCGCGCGAGTTTGCGCTTTTGCCACGCAAGCAGAGGCATGACGAGCAGAGCCGCCATGGTGATGGCGATTCCCAAGGGGCTTGCCTCAGGTTGAACCTTGCCGGCCAAGGCCGCCACGGAAGTGAAGGCGACAACCGCGGCGAGAATGAAGAGCAGAACGCCGGAGGCGGTGTCGATTTGGTGGTGGTTGAGGCGGAAGCGGGGAGCCACGGCAAGGATGACGAGCGAGGCGGAGAGCAGTTCGACAAAACTGTCAAAACCAAAGGCGAGGAGCGCCGGGCTATGCGCGCGGACAGCAGAGAAAAGCGCGACGGCACACTCGATGAGCATCCAGGCGAGGGTGACGGACTGGAGGAGGATGAGGCGGTCTCGGGTGGGGACTGTGGTCATAGGTGACTGCGTTAACTGGCTTCTTCAGCGAGTTCTTCTTCGGGCTTTTGGACGTGGCCGAGGAGTTCGCTGGCGAGGACGCCGGTGAGGATGAGGGCGGCTCCGAGCAGGCCTCTGGAGCCGAGGCGCTCCCCGATAAGGATGTAGGAGGTGAGTCCGGCAAAGACCGGCTCCAGGGAAAAGATGAGGGCGGTGTGAGTCGGCGGCGTGAAGCGCTGCGCCCAGGCTTGGACGATGAAGCAGGCGACGGTTCCGAGCAGGGCGGTGACCGTGAGCGCCCACAGCATGGCGGGATTAAAGCGGATGAAGCCATGACGGTCGGCAATGGGGATGGAAATCAGCATCCAGAGCGCACAGACGGCAATTTCGACAGGGACGAGGTGGGCAAAGTCGTAGTGCTGGGCACTGCGTCCGAGGATGATGATTTGGAAGGCAAAGGCTACGGCACAGGCAAGGGTGAGGAGGTCTCCGCGATTGAGCGAGGCGAGGGAAAGTCCCTGGCCGGGCGGGACGCAGAGCAGGTAGAGGCCGATGAAGGCGGCGCAAACTCCGGCGAGGGTGTAGCGGTTGACATGACGCCGCCAGAGGATGGCGAGCAGCAGCGGGACCAGTACGACGGAGATTCCGGTGAGGAAGGCGGACTTGGAGGCCGAGGTGTAGAGCAGGCCGGCGGTTTGGAATTCATAGCCGAGCCACATCAGGGTTCCGATCTCAAAGCCGGCGCGCAGGGCTCCAACGGGGAGGTGGCGCAAGCGGCGGAAGAAGATGAGGCAGAGGACAATGGCGGCAAAGGTCA
Organism: uncultured Acidobacteriaceae bacterium; assembly: GCA_964563875.1. Taxonomy (GTDB): domain Bacteria; phylum Acidobacteriota; class Terriglobia; order Terriglobales; family Acidobacteriaceae; genus TOLSYN. Next base: position 46,251 of record CAZLZA010000023.1, on the reverse strand, counting down.
TGCGCACGGCGTTGAAGACCAGCGGGGTGGCGTCGGCGAGCGCCGACTTGATGACGATGAAGGTGGAACCCCAGACAAAAGTTGCGGCCAACAGCAGGAGATGAGCCTTGAGCGAACGCGACATCAGCGGGGCTCCCTTGGATTGGGCTCGGCGTCGCGTGGGCGAACGGCGGGCGGGAGACCGGCAAGAAGAAGAATGAGCAGAGTGAGACGCTTGAGCGCCTGCTCGCGTCCGGCGGGCTCGTACCACTCGTGCAACGTATGGGCTCCGCCACCGGTGCCTCCGCCGCCAAGGGAGATCGCCTCCAGACCGAGGGAGAGCGGGACGTTGGCATCGGTGGAAGCGCGGAGAAGTTGCGACTGGATTCCGAGCTGGGCGTCCACGGCGCGGATCGCAGCCAACAGAGGCGAGGAGGCAGGTAACTCGCCAGCCGGGCGCTCGCCGATTTTGGTGATGGAATGGCTGAGGCGGGCGTGGGGCTGCGGCGCGCGAGACTCGGCTTCCGCGCAGGCGTCGGCAACCACGCGGCGAAGCTGCTGCTCGAGATCGTCGAGACGCCTGGGATCGGCGGAACGGAGATCGACCTTGAGAGTGGCGCGCTCGGGAATGGTATTGACCGAGGTGCCACCCTCGATGGTTCCGACATTGAGCGTGGTGCGGGGATTGGAGGGCAGAGGGATGCGGAACAGCGCTTCCACGGCGAGGGCTGCGGCAACGATGGGGTTGGGCGCACCGTGATCGCTCCAGGAATGGCCGCCGGGGCCGGTAATGTCGATCTCAAAGCGGCGGCTGCCCAGCGCCTGCGAGATGATGTTGCCATTCCCGGCGCCGTCGAGCGCAATGAGGCATGCCAACCTCGGTGCGAGGTCATCCGCGGCGGTGGAATGCGAGGCGAGGCATGCGCGGTAGAGGTGGCGGATGCCACGCAGATTGCCTTCGCCCTCTTCTCCGACATTGGCAACGAAGAGTAAGGGAGCGGAGGTGACGATTGCCACCTCGTGTAAGGCCGCGGCCAAGGCCCAGAGAGCGGCGAGTCCGCAGCCATTGTCACTGATGCCGGGACCGATAAGGCGGTTTTGCTCGCGCTGCACCACGGCAGCGGAAAGGAGGGTGGAGGCGGGAAAAACGGTGTCCAGATGAGCGCTGACGGCGACGACGGCTGGGGCTTTCGTCTCGCCCCCACATTCGCCAACCGCGGGCGGATGTTGGCCACCACCGGGACGGGCGGCGAGCAGGTTCCCTACGGCATCGATGGTAGCGGTCAGGCCGAAGGGTTGGAGACGCTCGCTGAGCCAGAAGGCGCGAGTTTGCTCGGCAAAGGGCGGCGCAGGAATGGCGGTGATGGCGAGTTGGAAGTCGGCAATGTCGCGCTCATGGCGGGAAAACCATTCGAAGAGGCGGTGGACACGGGGGTCGGCAGCGAGGCGCACGAGATCCTCGGCGAACGTACTGGGCTGAGTACGCTCGGACTTCCATCGTATCCAGGGGCGGAATGGCATTTCAGAAATGATATCCTATGCTTCCAACTATTGTGGAATCATAATGATACCGTCCTGAGATGTTATGTTTGGTTCCCTGCGCCGTCAACTCCACTCAGACCAAACGTCGAAGCCTATTCTCATACCGTTCTCAGCATTTCAAGCAGGTTCTTAGGGTAGATGGGCTTGGGCAGAAACTCGAAATCATAGCCACGTGCGCGGGCACTTTCCAGTGGTTGCACTAGTGTGACCCGAGAAAAGAAGTATTTTGCAGGCGGGAAGGAAGCCGCGAATGACAATCATGGCCTCAATCCCACTAAGATACGGCATGAAGATGTCACTGATAATGAGATTGGGTTCCAGGTTCTCAGCGACTTCAACGGCTTCAATGCCTGAATAGGCGGCGGAAGCCTGAAAGCCAGCCCTATTGAGAATGAGGACCAGCGTATCGGCAAGGAAGGGTTCATCATCCACTACAAGCGCCTTGGCCCCGGAAATCATAACACCCCACTTGGTGCTAAGTGTTCCCGTAAACGTTAACACTGTCTCCGTAGAGTTGCGATCTGATGGCAGACATAGACGAAAGAAATGGGCCGACTCAGGCGCGGGCATACATACCGGGACATTAACTTACTTTAGGAGTGACAAGGCCGCACAGGTTCGATTGATCTTCTCTTGGTCAGCGGCGATTACGTGCACAAATTCCAGGCTGTACTGGTAACTTTCGCGGCGGCGAATGATCGCTTGCAGCAGCACACCGGTGGCGGCATAGGGCAGCTCGAACTGCAGTTCAATCACGTCGCCTAACGGCAGGTCCGCAGCGATCACGGCGGAGATGCCACCTTGGCTTAGATCGACAATACGTCCGTGAATCGACCGGCTTCGGTCTTTGGGGCGTACGACCAGCCTGGTATCAAGGTGATGGCGAACGAAGCGCCGCCGATTAGACGGATCGCTCGCCGGAGGCGAGTCTACTCGCAGTGTCGCAGTCTCATAGCGCATAACAAAGCTCCTGACTAGACCAACAATTCGGGGACTTCCAGAAGGCCCCGGTTGAAAGTTCGGGCGAAGGCGTCAACGACCGCCGGATCAAAGTCGGTTCCTGCCCGGTTCACGATGTAGTCCCGGACCTCAAACGGTGGCATGGCCTTGCGGTAAGGGCGATCACTGGTCAGGGCGTCGTAGACATCGGCCACCGTGATGATGCGAGCGCCTAGTGGAATGTCTTTTCCGGCCGGTTCAATTTCGCCCGAGCCATCGAACCTGTCATGATGCGCCAGAATCAGCGGCACCACGCGCCGCAGTGAGCCTCTGGCCAGATCTACAAGATCTCCGCCACGGCTGGCGTGCTGGGCCATCTCGTCATGCTCATGGGCGGTGAGCCGGGCACTTTTGTAGAGGACCTGGCGACTGACCTCAAGCTTACCAATGTCATGCAGCAAGCCGGCGGCGCGCACATCCTCGATGAGTTCGGCCGAGGCTCCCAAATCCTGCGCGATCTGGGTTGCGTAGACTGACACGCGGTAGGAATGATTCTGGGTGTAGCTGTCCTTGGAGACAAAATGACACAAGATCATCAGCACGCCATCGTAGGTCTCTCGAAGCTCGCTGTATTGTCTTGTCTTGTGTTCGTAGAGCGTTCCCATTCCGTAGGCAGTGATCAGCAGTATGCCAGCCCAGATGGTGAGATCCTGCCACTGCTGAATCCGATCCGTGTGTTCCTGAACGATGAATGGACTGAAGTGCAGGATGAGCAAAACCATGAGGATGCTGGCGACCGCCGTGAGCACGGCATGACGGCGTCCATAAAAATATGCAGAGAAGAGCGTGGGCAGACCATAGAAGCCGAGAAGCACTCGATGAGAGGCCACCACAAAGTTGATTGCGGCGGCAATCACGAACATGGACAACAGCAGCCACAATTCCTTGTTAACGTCGAGAACCTTGCTGAATGCCTTCAATCGCGTCACTTGATTTCCTCTGACCAACCGCGCAGCAGCTAGCACATTACGGGCAGGAACTATCGTTCATGCACTATCGTTCACGGCCGGATGGGATGCAAGTAACCGGCGTAATCGTGCGCAACATTACTGCAAGATGCGGGCAGTAATGGTGCGAGACATTACCGCGGGATGCGGGCAGGTGACAGGCCGTGCATTTACCGGCGGGGATGCAGGAAAGCCGGGATAGAACGGAGGGCGGCCGTAATACGGCGACGGAGTCCGGTGGCGTGGACAAAATCGGTGAAGGCCGCCATTGGGGCGAAGTTTCCTTCATAGGGATACCACCAGAGTTTTTTCATCCGGGGAGTGCGATCGACATCGAGGTAGCTGGGGCGAACCAGTTCCTGCATACCGAGGAGGCCGTGGGTGCGTCCGATGCCGCTTTGCTTGAGGCCTCCGTGAGGCGCGGCGCTGACGGCGAAGCCGGAGAGCAGATCGTTGACCAGGACGGCACCGGCAGCGACACGGCGGGCGACCGCAGCGGCATGAGCGGTGCGGCCCCAGACACTGGCGGCGAGGCCGAAATCACTATCATTGGCGAGCGCGATGGCTTCCTGATCAGAACTGAAGGGCAGGATGGGGAGGACGGGGCCGAAGGTTTCCTCGCGCATCAGGCGCATGGAGTGGTCGACATCGGTGATGAGCGTGGGGGCGTAAAAATTGGGGCCAAGGTGAGCAAGTGGCTCTCCGCCGGCGTGCACGGTGGCGCCATGAGCGCGGGCTTCCTCAACCTGACGGGCGACGATCTGGAGCTGCTTCAAGCTGATGAGCGGACCGAGATCAGTATCGGGGAGAGAACCGTCGCCGACCTTGAGTTTGGAGATTTTTTCCAGACAGCGGGCGAGGAATCGCGAATAAATACTGCGGTGCACGTAACAGCGTTCGACGGCGATACAGCTCTGTCCTGCGTTCATCATGGAGCCCCAGACGGCGGCACTAGAAGCGGTATCGAGATCGGCGTCCTCCAGCACGATCATGGCGTCTTTGCCGCCAAGTTCGAGAGTTACGGGCAGGAGGCGCTCTCCGGCGGCGGCGGCGACCCGGCGTCCGGTGGCGACACTGCCGGTAAAAATCAGCTTATCGATGGCGCTGGCAAGCAGAGACTGGCCGGTGGGTCCGAGTCCGGTGATGACCTGGAAAGGACGCGGGGTGGTGGTGAGGCCTTCGGCATCGAGGGCGACGGCGATGAGACGGTCGAGTTCGAGCGCGGACTGGGGAGTGAGTTCGCTGGGCTTGAGGACGACGGCGTTGCCGGTGGCGAGGGCGGCAAAGGTATCAACCGCAGGAATGGAGAGCGGGTAGTTCCAGGGAGAGATGATGCCGATGACGCCGAGCGGTTGCCAGGAGAGCTGGCCGCGCTTGAAGCGCAAGGCCGGATTGGAGTGAGGAATCTGCCGGGTGCGGAGAACCGCGGCGGCATTGTCGGCGCAGAAGACGGCGGCATCGGCAGAGACCAGAACGTCGTTGAGGAGCGCTTCCTGCAGCGGCTTGCCGGATTCGGAGGTAATGACGCGGGCCAGCGATTCTTTCTCCGCACAGAGCAGTTGCGCCAGACGGCGGAGAACCGCGGAGCGGCGGAGTTGTGGCAAGCGCGCCCACCATAGTTGTGCCTGCCGTGCCTGGGCAACCGCGGCGGAGACCTCCTCGTCACCGGCGATCAGGTAATCGGAGAGAGGCTTGCCGGTTACGGGATTGAAGGTAGAGAAGCGGTCGTTGTAACCAGGCCGATCGACGAGATGAATGCGGGAACCCATCTTCACTGCCCATTGGATGCGGAGGGAAGTAGAACGCTCCGGGTAAATTGAAAGGGAAAATCGATGTCTGATTGAAACGGCAAATCGATGCTGAAAAGCTTGGAAAGGCATGGAAGATTTGAGCCGGGTAGGGGTCCTTCGCGCTGCACAGGATGACACCACAGCTTAAAGCCTTAACACCAAAAATCAGAACCTTAATACCTTAGTATTCGACTTCGACGAGGTAGAGGCCTTCGGCGGGGGCGGTGGGACCGGCGGCGCGGCGGTCGCAGGCTTCGAGGATGCGAGGGATTGCCGAAGGAACGATACTTCCTTTGCCTACGAGGAGGAACGTGCCAACGAGGTTGCGGACCATGTGGTGGAGGAAGCCGCTGCCGCGAACAATATAAAGCAACTCATCGGCATGGCGCTCGAAGTGCGACTCGTGAATGGTGCGGATGTTGGTGGTGTGCTGGAGATCGCCGGAGGCTTCAGCAAGGCGCAGGGCGCGGTCGGGATCAACGGCGGCAAACGAGGTAAAGTCGTGCTCTCCGGCGACCAGCGCGGCGGCCTGCTGCATGGCGGTCTCATGCAACGGATAGGGATGGTGGGTGACGTAGCGGGCCAGGAAAGGCGGAACGACGTCACCGCGCCAGAGACGGTAGTGATAGCTCTTGGCGCAGGCCGAGTGGCGGGCGTGAAAACCTTCCGGCATTTCATCGACGGCGAGCACTCGGATGGCGGCGGGCAGGCGGTCATTGAGCACCGTGCGGATGTTGGCGGTGGGAATGGAGCTGGCGGTTTGAAAGGTTGCGATCTGCGCAAGGGCGTGCACTCCGGCATCGGTGCGTCCGGAGCCCTGGGGCAGAAGTTTCTCTCCGGTGAGGCTCTCGATGGCGGCGGCCAGGGCTCCCTGGATGGTGGACTTGCCGGGTTGGACCTGCCAGCCGTGGAAGGCAGAGCCGTCATAGGCGAGGGTGAGTTTGAGATTGCGGAGGATCACAGGTTTCAAGGTTTCAAAGTTTCCCGGGTTTCGCAAGTTGAGAGGCAGGTTCGGGGCAAAGCTGGTCAGCTATACTCGATGGTTGGAGCCGCACCATCGCTGTCCCGACGGATTGGAAAAGTTTCCGTGGACGGGAACTCTGGGGTGGGAGAATCGCGTATCAGTCATTAGCAGCAAGCGTGAGCGGCAGGTGCGCCCGGCCATATTCCAGGCTGCCGGACGTGCCTGGAAGCTGAGACAGATTAGCGGACTTATACAGAAATGCCGAACTTATAACGGAGAAGAGCGAATGTTGGTTTCGCGTCCAGTACACGAACTTCAGCGGATGGTTGCGTGCTTATCGATTCTGGCTTTACTGGCTTCGAATCTGGCGGGGCAGACGAGCGTGCCGAACAGTCCGCAGCAGAACTCGCAAACCAGTGCGCCGACCAGTGCGCAAGGCCAGACCGAATACGTGGCGCCATTGCAGCCTTACACGCAGCCGCACTCGATTTTGAGCGTTTGGAAGCCTTATGCGCCGCATGGACTTCCGCAACCGGTACTGCGCAATAGCGACCGGCTGCACAGCCTGCTGAAGGATGGCAAGCTGATGCTGTCACTGAACGATGCCGTGGCGCTGGCGCTGGAAAATAACTTTGATATTGCGATTGCCCGCTACAACCTGGACATCGCGAACACCGATGTTCTGCTCGCCAGGTCAGGCGGCACGGTACGCGGCGTGGCGACCGGGCTGCTGACCGGCACGCCGGGCGGCAATCCGGCGACAACCAGCACGACGGGCGCGACGGGCAGCGGATCGGGCGGAACTTCGAGCGGAACCGGCGGCTCGGCTTCGGGCTCGGGCGGCCTCGTGGTGTCAACGCAAAACTCAGTGGGCTCGCCCATCGATTCGTACGATCCGATTTTGACGGCAACGCTTTCGGGAGATCGCGCGACCTCGCCCCTGCAACTGAGTCCGGCGAATTCGGTGTTTTACTACGGCAACATCAACTCGATTCACCAGAACACGAATCAATACAACTTCAACTACGCGCAGGGATGGGCGACGGGCACGCTGGCCAATGTGAGCTACAACAACCAGCGGCTGACGAACAATATCTCGCGTACGGCACTGGGTGCCAGCTTCTACAATCCGGAGCTGGATGCCGGGTGGAAGTTGTCGGTGCGGCAGCATCTGCTGCAAGGCTGGGGGATTGACAACAATCGCCGGCAGATCATCATTGCGCGCAACGACCGCATGGTGACCGATGCGAGCTTCCGGGCGCAGGTGATCGCGACGGTGGCGCAGATCCAGAATATTTACTGGGACCTGGTCAACGCCTACGAAGATCTGAAGGTAAAGCAGACGGCGCTGGAGTTTGCCCAACGCACGCTGATCGATAACAAGAAGCAGGTGGAAATCGGGACGCTGGCTCCGATCGAGGTGGTTTCGGCGCAGTCTTCGGTGGCGCTGGCGACGCAGAATCTGATTACATCGCAGACCAATCTGCAATATCAACAACTGATCACAAAGAACGCGATTGCGCGGAACTTCAACGACCCGCAGCTAACGGCCGCCGAAGTCATTCCGACCGACACGATGGTACTGAGCAGTGAACCGGAGCCTCCGGCAGAGGAGTTGGTGAGCTACGCCCTGGCCAATCGTCCGGAGTTGCTGGAGAGCGAGCTGAACCTGCGCAACAACGAGATTAATAATAAAGCCGCGAAAAATGCGCTGCTGCCTACTCTGGACCTGGTTGGGTATTACGCCAGCGTAGGGCAGGCAAGCAACTACGGCGACGCCTTCACCCAACTGGCAAACCGGAACATTCCGGACAAGGGCGCGTACGTTTCTCTGACGGTGCCGCTGCACAATCGCGCGGCCCAGGCGAACCAGATCCGCTCCGAGCTGGAGTACCGGCAGAACCAGTTGAACTTCCAGCAGCAGAAGAACCAGATCAACCTGCAGGTCCGCAACGCGGCATTCGCGCTGCAACAGGCCCGCGCCGGGGTGGATTCGGCTCGCGCGGCCCGCGATTACGCCCTGCAAAGCCTGGACGCCGAACAGAAAAAGTACGCGCTGGGGGCTTCGACAAGCTACCTGGTGCTGCAACAGCAGAGTAACGAGACGCAGGCGGCATCGAACTACGTGGCGGCGCTCTCGACCTACGAAAAAGCCCGGGTGGCGCTGGATCAGGTTACGGCGACGATTCTCGACCGCAATGGGATATCGATGGAAGACGCGACCAGCGGTCATGTAACGCATATGCCGGCGGTTCCAGGGTTACAGCCGAATCTGACGCCCTCGACGGTGACGGTGCAGCCGCTCTCGAAATGATTTGCTAACCTTTTCCCGGGAGGCGCGTCTATCACGTGTAACCTCCTGATGAATCATTCAGGCCGGATGGGTTCCTCGAAAGAGGGCACACTGGCCTTAATTTTTTGGGTGCAAAAACAAATCTGCGCTCAGTCCGCCTCGAAATGATTGCTAACCTTTTCCCGGGGGGCACGTCTATCACGTGTAACCTCCTGATGAATCATTCAGGCCGGATGGGTTCCTCGAAAGAGGGCACACCGGCCTTAATTTTTTGTGCAATTTGCGAACCCACACCTGCAAACTGCGGCAAATGTGGGGCACCATGGCGTTTGTTAGGATGGGTCGATGCCAGACGAGAGTACGACCGAACATTCAACCGAAAGGCCGGGAGCGTGCGTGCGTCAGGAACTCTCCATTGCCATGGTGGCCTGCAACGAGGAGGAGAATATCGCCCGGTCGCTGGCCAGCGTGATTGGGCTGGCCGATGAGATCAATCTGGTGGACAACGGTTCCACGGATCGCACGCTGGAGATTGCACGGTCGTTTGGACCCAAGGTCAGGATTTTCGAGGAGCCGTGGAAGGGTTTTGCACGGCAGAAGAATTCCGCAATCGATAAGTCTACGGGTGGTTGGGTGCTGCTGCTGGATGCCGATGAGGTGGTGTCTCCAGAGCTGGCGGCGGAGATCCAGAAGCTACTGACCGGAGAGCCGAGATACAACGCCTATCGGACGCCACGGCTGAATCAGATCTTCGGGCGCTGGATACGGCACGGGGGATTCTATCCCGACCGCAAGCTGCGGCTCTTCCGCAAGGGATCGGCGCGGCTGCCGGAAGAGATGGATGTGCATGAAACTCCGAAGACCACCGAGGCCACCGGAGAGCTGCGGCACGACCTGCTGCATTATCAGTATCCCACGCTGGCTCAATACATTGAGCATATGGACCGCTATAGTTCGGCGAGCGTTCCAGGGTTGCTGCGCAAGCGGCGGACGAGCCGCTCGCTGGCCGCGTTTGTGGTCAACATCGTGGTGAATCCGGCGGCGACTTTCTTGAAAAACTACATCTTCCGGCTGGGATTTCTGGATGGCCGCGAGGGATTGCTCCTGCATCTGTACCACTCGGCATACGTGAGCTGGAAGTATGCGAAGGCCTGGGAAAAAGGTCGAGGGTAAGAGGCGGGTTTCAAGGTTTTCAAAGTTTCAAGGCTGGACAAGAACAAAAGCCAAGTCACGAGCAAAAACTAAGCCACAAAAATAAAGGTCAACGACCCCGCATTTGCCAACTACGGCAAATATGGGGCCCGTGTTTTTCGTGTGGTGCCGCGCTGGGGTGGGAAGCATCTGACAGAGAGTGAGTTGAGGATCGTGAAATGATCGAGAAGAAAGCCGCGATGAATCCGGTGGAGGAAGTACCGCGGGAGTGCCGACCGAGTGCGAACGAGCGCCGCTGGGCGGAAACTACTCTGGCGGCGGCCTTGGAGCGGCAGCCGGAGAAGCCGATTGGCGCGGCCACAGGAACGAATCTGGATGAACATGGGGCGGCCCGGTTTACCACAATTTCAGGGACTCCGGTGCGGAGGCTGTACACCAAGGCGGATCTGCCGGAAGACTGGTCGGAGGAAAAGTACCTGGGATATCCGGGCGAGGCGCCCTACACAAGGGGAATTCACGCTACCGGATACCGGGGGAAGCTGTGGACGATGCGGCAGTTCTCGGGATTTGCCTCGCCGGAGGAGACGAACGAACGCTATCTGTATCTGTTGGAGCACGGGGTTGACGGGCTGTCGGTGGCCTTCGATCTGCCGACACTGATGGGGTATGACAGCGATCATGCGTTCAGCGAGGGTGAGGTGGGCAAGTGCGGCGTGGCCATCGATTCGCTGGAGGACATGGAGATTCTGTTCCGCGGAATCGACTTGGAGAAGACTACGGTCTCGATGACGATTAACTCTCCGGCCAGCGTGCTGTGGGCGATGTACCTGGTGGTGGCCGAGAAGCAGGGAGCGGACTGGAAGAAGATCTCCGGGACGCTGCAGAACGACATCCTAAAGGAATACATCGCGCAAAAGGAGTACATCTATCCGCCGGCGGAATCGATGCGGCTCGTGATTGACACCTTCGAGTTCGGGGCGAGGTACACGCCGCGCTTCAACACGATTTCGATTTCTGGTTATCACATCCGCGAGGCGGGTTCGACGGCGCTGCAGGAGCTGGCGTTTACCATCTACGACGGAGTGGAATACGTGGAGTGGGCGAAGCGGCGCGGTCTGGACGTCGATGAGTTCGCACCACGGCTGAGCTTCTTTTTCAATTCGCATAACGACTTTTTTGAGGAGATTGCGAAGTTCCGGGCGGCGCGCAAGCTGTGGTATCGGCTGATGAAGGAGCGCTTTGGGGCCAAGCAGGAGCGAAGCTGGCTGATGCGCTTCCATACCCAGACGGCAGGGGTTTCACTGACGGCTCAGCAGCCGATGAACAATATTGCCAGAGTGGCGCTGCAAGGGCTGGCCGCAGTGCTGGGCGGGACCCAGAGCCTGCACACGGACAGCTATGACGAGGCGCTGGCCTTGCCGACGGCGGAGGCGGCGCGGATCGCGCTGCGGACCCAGCAGGTGATTGCCTACGAGAGCGGAGTAGCGAACACGATCGATCCGCTGGCAGGCTCGTATTTTGTGGAACGGCTGACGCTGGACATGGAGAACGGAGCCCTGGCGTACTTCGACAAACTGGACGCGATGGGCGGAATGGTGAAGGCCATCGAGCGCGGCTTTCCGCAAAAGGAGATCGCCGAGGCCAGCTACGGGTTCCAGAGGGCGAACGAGGCGCGAGAGAAGATCACGGTGGGAGTGAACGAGTTTGTGATCGAAGAGGAGCCGCCGACAATTCTCCACATTGGCGAGGGCGTGGGAGAGAGGCAGAAGGCCAAACTGCAAGCACTGCGAGCGCGGCGCGACAACGCAAGGGTGCGGCTGGCGCTGGAGGCGCTGAAGGGTGCGGCGGCAATGACTCCGGACGCGGGTTCGGCGGGAACTGACGGAACGATCTCCGAGGCGAACACCATGCCTTATATCCTAGAGGCGGTGCGGGCCTACGCGACGGTGGGAGAGATCTGCGAGGCGCTGCGGGAGGTTTACGGGACTTACGAAGAGGCGTCGATTACGTAAAGAACCAAGGTTTCAAAGTTTCAAAGTTCAAACCGCCAGCAGCGCTTTTGAGGGATGGATTCTCTGATCATCTGAGTGACGGTGAGTTTTCACTGGACATGAGGAGTGTTTTGCGATATTGCAACGATGCACGATAGTATGAGAAGTGAGTATTTCCACGTGTTTTTTTGGGGACTCGACGCATTCCTATGGCAAAAGAAGGCATAATTCGCGTACTGGTGGCGAAACCTGGTCTGGATGGGCACGACCGGGGCGCCAAGGTAATTGCCCGCGCCTTGCGCGACGCAGGCATGGAAGTCATCTACACAGGACTACGGCAAACGCCGGAGATGGTGGTGAACGCGGCGCTGCAGGAAGATGTGGACGTGATTGGACTGTCCATTCTTTCCGGCGCGCACAACGCGATCGTTCCGCGGGTGGCGGAGCTGATGAAAGAGCAAAAGATGGATGACGTGCTGGTACTGGTGGGCGGCATCATTCCCGATCAAGACATCCCAGCACTGAAGGCGGTGGGGGTGAAGGGCATTTTCCAGCCCGGCACACCCATGGATGACATTGTTCAGTTCATTCGCGACAACGTAAAGCCGCGCGGGGTGACCGCGTAAGAGGGAGCGCATGTCTCTCCCCGAGCAGTTGAACAAGCTGGTGCAATCAACGACGGGACCGTCGCCGTGGTTCTGGGAGACATTCCCGGAAGTGTGCGGCGCCGGTTCACGACGTTACCGGTGGCGCTTCCATGGACAGCGGGAAGGTTTGAATTTCCTGGTGACTCTGGACCGGGAGGGCGAACCGGACAGGCCTCGGCTGGCGCTGAATACCTACTGCCGGCCATTTCCTATCAGTCACGGCAAGATTGGCGTGTGGTATCCGGAAGGGCGCACGCTGCGCTTTGTTTGCTTTGAACCGGACCGGATGCAACCATTCGATTTCGAGGAGATCACCGGGTGGTTCGCGGCCTCGAACGAACGGTTGTATGCCACCACACCTCCGGCGGCAGAGTTCGAAGTGAGTACGGAACTGGAGGCGGGAGTTTACCCGGTGAACGTGCCGCAATGCTTCCGGACGGTAGATGAGTTGCTGGCGCCCTCAGCCTATCGGGCGACAGGGAAAAACGATCCGGCATTCGCGATCTTTGTGTTGTACCCGCAGACGGGGCTGGTGGAGGTTCTGCCGCAGAACTGGATCACCCAGGTGAACTATGACCTCACCAACCACTGGATCACGCGCACGGCACGCGACCCGGAGACTTATCGCATCGTGGGCGAGTTGGCGCGGGCGGGAGTGTTTGAGTTGGCGGAGAATGGAAGAGACTTTGTGCGCTGGCTATGAGCGGCGCCGGCAGAGACCGTGAGCTCAACGGCTCTGCCGGACCCGGTTATGGAATGTGGACATCTGTCACACCGTTCTCCTTCGATGCACCCGAGACCAGGAAACGATAAAAACCGGTCGCCATTCCGTTAGTCTGTCGAATTAGAGCGCTTTCTCCCCGAAAAGTTTGTCTGCAATCGTAAGCGGCAGAGTGGTGCGACACTTACGTTCGCCACATTCGCCAAAAGCGGGCGGATGTGGGCCACTCTTTTGAATGCCGCGCATTGCTTGTTGGCCCGGGCTCGGGTAGGCTGGTGCGTTCGCATCTAGCACCTGTCTGGCGAGGAACTGATGAGCGATTTGAAAACTACTTCCCTCGACAATCAACTGACGACTGCGGTGAAAATTGACGCGCCGCGGTATCGGCGCAATCTGGAGGCGATGCGGGCGCTGGTGGCCAGGCTGCGCGGCGAAGAAGCGAAGATTCGCGAGGGCGGCGGCGCCAAGGCCGTGGAGGCTCAACACGCCAAGCAGCGGCTGACCGCCCGGGAACGGATTGGGCTGCTGCTGGACGCGGGAACAGAGCTGTTCGAGCTGGGAATGCACGCGGCGCACGGGATGTATCAGGAATGGGGCGGGGCTCCGGCGGCAGGCGTGGTGACCGGGCTGGGGCGGGTGCATGGACGGCTCTTCATGCTGATTGTGAACGATGCCACGGTGAAGGCCGGAGCCTTCTTCCCGATGACCGCCAAGAAGGTGATACGGGCGCAGAACATTGCGATGGAAAACAGTTTGCCGACGATTTACCTGGTGGACAGCGCCGGGGTGTTTCTGCCGCTGCAGGAAGATGTGTTTCCGGATCAGGACGACTTTGGGCGGGTGTTTCGCAACAACGCGGTAATGTCAGCGAGGGGAATTCCGCAGATCACGGCGATCATGGGAATGTGCGTCGCCGGGGGCGCGTATCTGCCGGTGATGTGCGACCACATTCTGATGACCGAGGGAAGCGGGTTGTTCCTGGCCGGGCCGGCGCTGGTGCAGGCGGCGATCGGGCAGAAGGTGAGCGCGGAAGAGTTGGGCGGAGCCCGGATGCACGCGGAGATCAGCGGCACGGTGGACTTCCGCGAAGCCAATGACGAGGCGTGCATCGCCCGGGTGCGCTCGCTGGTGGAGAAGATGGGAGCGCGCGGGGAAGCGCCGTTCGACCGTTGCGCGGCTGTGGCTCCGCTCTATGCGGCGGAAGAGATGTACGGAATTTATGAGAGCGATCCGTCGCGGCAATACGACATGCGCGAAATTATTGCGCGGGTGGTGGATGGCTCCCGCTTTGATGAATACAAGGCGGGATACGGCGAGACGCTGCTGTGCGGGTATGCGCGCATCGACGGGCACGCGGTGGGGATTGTGGCCAACCAGAAACTGCACGCGACCCAGATCGATCATCATAGCGGCGACCGGCATACGGAGTTCGGCGGCGTGATCTACACGGAGAGCGCGGAGAAGGCGGCGCGGTTCGTCATGGACTGCAACCAGGGGCGGATTCCACTGGTGTTTCTGCACGACGTGAACGGCTTCATGGTGGGCCGGGATGCGGAGTGGAGTGGGATTATCCGCGCCGGGGCAAAGATGGTGAACGCGGTCTCGAACTCGGTGGTGCCGAAGATTACGGTGATCGTGGGGGGATCGTTTGGCGCGGGACATTACGCGATGTGCGGCAAGGCCTACGATCCGCGATTTGTGTTTGCCTGGCCGACGGCGCGGTACTCGGTGATGAGCGGGGAGTCTGCGGCGAGCACGCTGGTGGAGATCAAGTTGAAGCAACTGGAGCGCGAAGGCAAAGCAGTGGACGAGGTGGCGCGCAAGGAGCTCTATGATTCGATTCGAGCGAGCTACACGGAGCAGATGACGCCGCAGTATGGCGCGGCACGGCTGTGGATCGACAAGATCATCGATCCGGCAGAGACGCGCGAGGCGCTGGCATGGGCGCTGGCGGCGGCGCGGTGCAATCCTGTGGTGGAGAAATTCAGCGTGGGGATATTGCAGACGTAGCGGAAAGGAATTGTATGAAAATCACAGCCAGGTACTTCTTCTTGTCTGTAGGAATCATAATTCTTATCCCAATGGATCTCGCCGTTGCACGCGGATTGGGCGTTACCGCCCCTTTCAAGATTATCCACTTTCTATTTATGTTGCTGGCCTGTCTTCTGGACGTTCCTTCTTTGGCGATTTCGTTTGTAAAACCACGCCTCGGCTCGCTAATGATCCTGTCGAGCGCTGGAGTCAGCCTTGCAATAACTGCATGGATTTTCATCGTCGGATGTGGACCAACATTGCGCAAGGATGCAGCGCTGATATTCGTGTTCTGGGGACTGAAGCTATTCGTGGGCTGCGGTATTAGATATACATCGATTGCGATGGCCAGCCCGCTCAAGTCTCACGGCTGAGCAGCGTGTCCTGTCCTCGGCTTTTCGTTATCCGGCAACCAGATGTATTCTGAAAACTTATGGCAGAAAACGTTGTGAAGATCGTGGAGTGTCCGCGCGATGCGTGGCAGGGATTGAGCCGGCAGATTCCGGCCGAGACCAAGGCGGAATATTTGCGGGCGCTGGTGGGCGCGGGATTCAAGCAGATCGACGCGGTTTCGTTTGTCTCACCGCGAGCAGTGCCGCAGATGGCCGACAGCGAGGACGTACTGAAACGGCTGGACCCGCCGGACGACGTGGAGATCATCGGGATTGTGGTGAACGAGAAAGGCGCGGAGCGGGCACTGGCCACCGATGCGGTGCGCACACTGGGCTTTCCCTACTCGATCAGCGAGACATTCCTCAAGAAGAACCAGAATCAGTCGGCGGAAGAAAACAGCGACGCGCTGGAAGCGGTTTGGCGCAAGGCCGATGAGGGTGGGCTGACGATGGTGGCCTACGTGTCGATGGCGTTTGGGAATCCCTACGGCGACGTGTGGGACGTGGATGAAGTTTTGCAGGCGGTACAGAATATTGCCGACCTGGGAATCCAGACCGTTTCGCTGGCGGACACCGTGGGACTGGCCACGCCGGAGATGGTTGCGCAAATTGTGGGCGCAGTGATCGAGGAGTTCGATTACATCGAGGTGGGCGCGCATCTGCACGGACGCAAGGAAGACGCGGCGGCGAAGGTTTTGGCTGCCTACGACGCGGGCTGCCGGCGCTTTGATTCGGCGCTGGGCGGGCTGGGCGGATGTCCATTTGCGCAGGATGCGCTGGTGGGAAATGTGCCGACCGAAGTTGTGCTGCGGGCGCTGGCAGACCACGGCGCGCAGGTGCCTATCCGCAAACCGCTGGAGAATGTACTGCGGATGAACGAAGATATCGCGCTGAGGTTTGTGCGATAGAGTTGCCTGCTACCCACATCTGCTAACGGCGGCAGATGTGGGACACCCGCATAACCAACCTCGCAAAGACGAAGCCCGTAACCAATCAGGATTCAGCAAACCAACCGGTGCAACTCCGTCCAGCTTGCGATACAATCGCGCCGATCATGAAACGAACTCAACATATCACTCTGGGTCTGTTGGCGGGGATGGCACTGGCGTTTACCTCGGGTTGCCGCCACGCGGAGCGGCGCGACTGCGTGGATGAATCGGGGCGCATTACCAACGACCAGAACTGCCAGACAGCGGAGCAGCGCCGGAGTTCGGGCTACCACGGTTCGATGCCGTACTATCACTATCTTTACGGCGGTAGCTCCGGGGGACACCTGGGCGATGCGGTGGTCAACGGGGACCCGGTACCGGGGATGCGATCCGGCGGCGGGATCGGCGGATTCTTCGGCGGAATCATGCGCGGCGGATTTGGTGCGACGGGAAGCGCCGGGCACGGTGGCTCGGGAGGCGAATGATGAAGCGCCATGCGACGACGCCTCGGAAAGACTGGAAAGCGAAGGTCGAAAAAGTTGGGCTGGTGTTCCATTCGCTCGACGGAGATGGCGGCAATTACTGGGATGAGTCGGCGTACTACGAGTTCACCGCAGCCGAGGTGGACCGGCTGGAGACGGCTACCGAGAAGCTGCAGGAGATGTGCCTGGCGGCGGGACAGTACATCATCGACAAAAATCGCTGGAGTGATTTGAAGATTCCAGTGGAGGCGATTGCGAAGATCAAGAAGACCTGGAACGACGAGCCTCCGGCGCTCTATGGACGCTTCGATCTGGCCTATGACGGCAAGCAGATCAAGTTGCTGGAGTACAACGCCGACACTCCGACGGCGCTGCTGGAGGCGGCAGTTGTGCAGTGGTACTGGTTGCAGGATTCGTTTCCAGAGGCAGACCAGTGGAACTCGATCCACGAGAAGCTGATTGCAAAGTGGAAAGACTTGAAGGACTACGTGAACGAACCGGTCTCCTTTGGGTATGTGGAGACCGTGGAAGATGAGTTCACGACCGGATATCTGCGCGATACGGCCGAGCAGGCAGGGATCAAAACCCAGGCGCTGAAGATGACGGACATCGGCTTCGACGTCAACACATTCACATTTGTCGATCTTTCGAATCAGCCGATCAAAACGATCTTCAAACTGTATCCGTGGGAGTGGATTCTGCGGGAGAAGTTCGGCAACCGGGCGCTGGACTTTATGGACAAGACGCAGTGGATTGAACCGATCTGGAAGATGATGTTCAGCAACAAGGGGCTGCTGGCGATTCTGTGGGAGATGTATCCGGGGCATGAGTTGCTGCTGCCGGCGTACTTCGATGGACCTCGCGGGATGAAAGATTACGTGCGCAAACCGCTGCTGGGCCGCGAAGGAGCCAACGTACAGGTGATTCGCAACGGCGCGAAGGAACAGTCGTATGGACCGTATGGCGAGGAGGGATTCGTCTACCAGGCGCTGGCGCCGATTCCCTGCTGCGATGGAAACTATCCCGTGCTGGGCTCGTGGATGATTGCCGATCAGGGCGCGGCGGGGATGGGGATTCGTGAGAGCGAGACGATGATCACGAATAATCGCAGCCGGTTTGTGCCACACCTGTTCCGGTAAGCTTGGGAAGAAATCATCAATACAATCAAAAATCGATTGCTGGTCGAAATACCTATGAGGCGGCACTAGATGCGGAGGTGAAAAGGATGTACACGACACTCAAGCTTACATTGGAAGCGAAAATTGCAACCGTGACGCTGAGCCGCGCGGAGAAGCGCAACGCGATCAGTCACCCGTTGATCGATGAGTTTCTGGCGGCACTGCTGGAGGTGGAGCACTCTCCGGCGCAGGTGCTGATTGTGGCGGCCGAGGGCAAGGCGTTCTGCGCAGGCCTAGACCTGGAAGATTTGCAGGCGCTGGTGACGCACACGGCGGAGGAGAACCATCGCCACAGCCAGCGCATCGCAACTCTCTGCCGCTCGCTGTACGAGTTTCCGAAGACGACGATTGCGGCGGTGAACGGTGCGGCCATTGCGGGAGGTGCTGGGCTGGCTACGTTATGCGACTTTACCCTGGCATCGACGGCGGCGAGTTTCGGTTACACCGAGGTGCGGATTGGATTTGTGCCGGCGATTGTTTCGGCATATTTGCTGCGGCAGGTGGGAGAAAAACATGCCCGCGATCTGCTGCTGACGGGGCGCATTATCACCGCGGAAGAAGCCTACCGCATGGGGCTGGTCAACGAAGTGGTGGAACCGGTTCATCTGGAGGCGGGAGCGCGGCAGCTGGCGGAACAGTTGCTGGAGAATTCGCCGAGCTCGCTGCGCGCGACCAAGGCTTTGCTTCGGGGCTACGCAAAGGATGGGCTGGAGCGCGATATTCAGAGCGGCATGGAGGCAAACGCGTCGCTGCGCATGAGCGCGGATTTCAAGGAAGGCGTGCGCAGCTTTTTGGAGCGGCGGAAGCCGCAGTGGAGCGAGTAAGGGAAGGAGCGGACAATCCGCCGTGCGGTTCCGCAAGCTGCCGTTGCATCCCACAATCGCCAAAAGATGGCGGATGTGGGCCACCCTCGGACGTTTGCCACTTCGGCATCGCGCAATCCGGCTGTGGAAGGCTGAAGTCTTTGCGTGATGTAACCTAAGTACATGAGCACAATCTGCGAGACAACGCTACGGGTGCGCTACGCCGAGACCGATCAGATGTCGGTGGTGTATCACTCGAATTACCTCATCTGGTTCGAGGTGGGACGAGTTGAACTGCTGCGGCAACTGGGCTTCAGCTATCTGGAGATGGAGCAGGACGGGCTGAACCTTCCGGTGGTCGAGGCACGGTGCCGGTACAAGCATCCGGCGCGCTACGACGACGAGATTACGATTCGGACCTGGATCGCGCAGATGAGGACCTCGTTGCTGCGCTTCGAATATGAGGTGGTGCGCAAGTCCGATGGGCGGCTGCTGGCCGAGGGTGAAAGCGTACACGTTGTGGTGGGACGCGACTTGAAGCGCACTCATCTGACGGAAAAATACCGGGAGACGTTCCACACCGCAGCCGAAGTTGCGGAGCCGGCGGCACAATCATAAAAGGGGAATCGATGGCTGCACTGCATTTGAATGGAAACGATCTGACGTTGGAAAGTTTTGAGCAAGTGGTGTTACACCGGCAGCCCGTACTGCTGGAACCGGATGCGCGGGAGCGAGTGAGGCGAGCGCGCGAGGTGGTGGATGCGCTGGTGGCAGGAGACGGCGTGGCTTACGCGATTACGACCGGCGTCGGACATCTGGCGGATGTGCGCATCTCGGCCGACCAGGCGCGGGAGTTGCAGATCAACCTGGTGCGCTCGCACGCCGTGGGAGTAGGGGAACCGCTGGCGGAGCAGGAAGCCCGGGCGATGATGCTGCTGCGCGCCAACTCACTGTCCAAAGGGCTGAGCGGGGTGCGCACGGAGGTGATCGACACCCTGTGCAACATGCTGAACCGCGGCGTGCATCCGGTGATTCCGTCACAGGGATCAGTGGGCGCCTCTGGAGATCTGGCGCCGCTGGCGCACCTGGCGCTGGTGCTGATCGGCGAGGGAGAAGCGTGGTATGAGGGTCGCCGCATGAACGGCGGCGAGGCCATGAAAGCGGCACAGATTGCGACCATCCGACTGGAGGCCAAAGAGGCGATTTCGCTGATTAACGGAACCCAAGCGATGCTGGCCGTGGGATCGCTGGCGCTGCTGGATGCGCTGACCCTGGCGGAGACGGCCGATGTGGTGTCGGCAATTTCGCTGGACGCACTGCAGGGCACGGACGTGGCCTTCGACGAGCGAATTCATCTGGCGCGCCCCCATGCCGGGCAAACGCTGGTGGCGAAACATATGCGCACCATGCTGGAAGGCTCATTGCTGCGCGAGCGGCATCGCGACTGCAAGAGAGTGCAGGACGCTTATTCGATGCGCTGCATTCCACAGGTGCACGGAGCGGTACGCGATGTTCTTGAATATGCGCGGCAAGTGTTTGAGACCGAGATGAACTCGGCGGTGGACAATCCGCTGGTGTTCGTCAGAGCGCATGCCAAGGGAGAGCTTTCGGCAACCCGCCGTACGCCAAAGGCAGCGGATGTGGGCCACCACGAAGTGGCGGAAGGCGAGGTTATCTCGGGAGGAAACTTCCACGGACAGCCGATCGCGTTCGCCCTCGACTTTTTGGCGATCTCCGTCTCAGCCCTGGCGGGCATTAGTGAACGGCGCATTGAGCGGATGGTAAATCCGGCGCTGAGCGAAGGGCTGCCTGCTTTCCTGGCAATGGGCGCGGGACTGAATTCCGGCTTCATGATGCCGCAGGTGACAGCGGCCGCCCTGGTGAGCGAGAACAAGGTGCTGGGTCATCCGGCATCGGTCGATTCGATTACGACCAGCGGGAACAAGGAAGATTTCGTTTCGATGGGAATGACGGCGGCGCTGAAGTTGAAGCGCGTAATCCAGAACGTTCGCTACGTGCTGGCCATTGAGGCACTGGCGGCAGCGCAGGCAGTGGACCTGCTGGCTCCGCTGAAGCCGGGAAAGCGGGCGCAACAGGCGCTGCGGGCAATTCGGGCGGTATCGCCAATGGTGGTCCAGGACCGCTCGCTGGCACAGGATATAGCGAAGGTCGACGAGGTGATCCGGCAGGGAAAGCTGGCGGTGGTGTTGCGCTGAGCGCCGCAATTTGGCCCTGCGATGAGCGCAATTTCTACCGGATTCGGGAGCTTTGTGGAAGATAAGTATGGATTTCGAAAGGAAGAATCCACAGACGCGATGCAAGTTGCTGAATTGAAGAGAGTTGTTCTGTGCGTTTTTGGCCGGTGGATTGCACTCTCAACAACGTTCTTTAACGCGTCGATCCCGGAAGCCAGATTTGTTGAGGCGCGGATCGGTGTGTGTGACCCGGAGCTTGGCGGCGATCGATTCGTTGCCTACGGAAGCAGCCGACGTCATCTGAAATTTTTGTGCATACTTGCCTTAGTCAGGGAATAGTTAGCACGGGGCCAGCCCAATCGGCTGGCTCGTTTTTTTGTGGACATTCCGAATTTTCTACGTCATTTTGTGAGTGCGAACCTGATTGGTAAACACTGCATGCGCATCCAGAGTACGAGCTCTGGCGCGGATTTTCTTCGGATATTGTTGGATATTGACCGTCTGCGGTGGGGTATTGCAGAGAATTGCCTGACATTAGTTGTTGACATTGTCTCCGGAAACCAGCACATTACATTGTCACTGGTTACCAATTTTTTGGATAGGTGACGGGAGTTTGCCCCCGCTCTGGCGGCTCCGTACAATTCGCATGGCTACGATGCTAGCACCCGTGGATTCACGAGAAGTGGTTCGTTGCGACGAGTGTCAACTGGTCCAGTTCCGGACATCTAACAATGTTTGCCGTCGATGCAAGACTCTTCTGGACGCAGTTCCAGAGGTGGTCGCCGTACGTACTCCGGCGACTGTAACTCACACCGTGCAGACGATGCCGTCGCAGTTGCCGGTAGCGGCTGCAATCCGGTCTCTGCGCATGCGGGCGGGGCTGAGCCAGCGACAACTAGCGCTGCGCATGAGCGTGCCTCGCACCTATGTCTCAAAGATTGAAAATGAGAAAGCCTGCCCGACCCTGGGTTCGCTGGAACGGCTTGCGGGAGCACTGCGGGTTCGGGTATGCGACCTGTTGACGACGGGACGCACCACCGAAGACGACATCCGCGAACTGTCGCAGGATGAATTCATCTCCGAACTGATGCCCTACATGCGCAAGCTGAATGGAACGCAGTGGACGAGCGTGCTGAACCAAGTACGCGAGCTCACGGCGATGCCCCGGCGCTCCGCCTGAAGCAGTATTGGTGAGCCCACTCTGGCGAGACGGCCAGAGCGGGCGTTGGTATGGGCGGAAGGCGGCTTGGACCGATGGATAACTCCGAGACGGCGGGAGGCTTCTTAGTGGGCATAGCCTTCATCGGGGTGAATTATGAAGAACGCGGACGCGAACGTCTCCCGATGCGCGAACCCGCAATGC
Source organism: uncultured Acidobacteriaceae bacterium (assembly GCA_964563875.1). Taxonomy (GTDB): domain Bacteria; phylum Acidobacteriota; class Terriglobia; order Terriglobales; family Acidobacteriaceae; genus TOLSYN. Next base: position 23,853 of record CAZLZA010000023.1, on the reverse strand, counting down.
GAACGGGAGTTCAAGCGTCTGGGGGAGGGTAAATTGTTTGTAAGGCCGTCCGGGCAGAATGACGGCGGAGTGGCACAGAAGACGCTGTGGTTGTGTCCGGCCTGCGCGCAGCAATTCGATTTGCGTTATGACCGGCGCCAGCATGAATTCCATCTGGTCCGGCACCGCCGGGTTGCCTAGACTATTCCATCCATTGCAAGATGCCGAACCGTGTGCTAGCTTCAGATTACTCGTTCTTGAGGGAATGCTTTGCACACCACCGTCCCTGCCGGGCTGACTCGCAAGCAAGCAGAACTATTCGCCAAGCTCGATCCAGATCGGCTACCACAACACATCGCGGTTATTATGGACGGCAACGGGCGTTGGGCCCGCCGCCGCCATCTCCCTCGCATTGCTGGACATAAGCAAGGGGTCAAGGCGGTGCGCGATGTGATAACGCTGGGCTCGAACATCAATCTCCGGGCGATGACGTTGTATGCGTTTTCCGCCGAGAACTGGAAGCGTCCCAAGACCGAGACCAGCTTCCTGATGGCATTGCTGCGGACCTACCTGAAGCGGGAAGTTTCGCTGATGAACGAGCACAATATTCAGCTTCGTTACATTGGCCGCATTCACGAACTGCCGCCTGCGGTGCAGGAGCGCATGGCCTGGGCGACGGAACAGACCTCGAAGAACACCGGCATGATCATGACCCTGGCGCTGAACTATGGAGCGCGAGCAGAATTGATCGACGCCTTCCGCGCGATTGTTCAGGCAGCGGCCAATAACGGTGGACTGGCCGACCTGAAGATCGACGAAGAGCTGATTTCGCGACACATGTATGCGGCAGACCTGCCGGACCCGGATCTGGTCATCCGTACCAGCGGCGAGATGCGGCTCTCGAACTTCCTGCTATGGCAGTTGGCCTACACGGAAATTTACGTGACCCCGACACTGTGGCCGGACTTTGATGGCGTCCATCTGCTGGAGGCGTTGGCTGACTTCCAGAAACGCGAGCGCCGCTATGGCAACGTAGGCGCTGCGGTTTAAGGATTCCGTCTCGAAGTGTAAAGAATCGTTTCAGACGGGGTGATTTTCCTTTCCTCTTTGCTTCCTGCACACATCAGAAGGTACCCTGCTGGTATCGACATGAAACGCATTCTTACCGCTGCGATCCTGATTCCCCTGGTGTTGCTGGCCGTCTTCCGCGCGCCGCTCTGGCTATTCCTGCTGATTACCGTGGTGGTGGCGCTGGCCGCGGTTTTTGAATATCTGGGCATTGCGGCTGGCTACGGCTTTGAACCCTTCCGATTACTGACCTACCTCTACACCGCCGCGCTCTTTGTGGTCTATTTTTACGCCCAAGGATTTGGAGGAGCCGCGCTGCTGGCGGGAATTCTCCTGCTCTTCCTGTGTGCGCCCTTCCTGCTGATGATCGCGGCCATGGGGCGGGAGGATCTGAAGGCCGCACTGCCGGGGGTGGCGATGAGTTACCTGGCGATTCCCTACATTGGTTTGCCGTTGCTCCTGATGGCCATGTTGCGCGACTCGAGGCGGGGATGGGTTTACGTGCTGTTTACGTTCTTTGCCGTGTGGGTGGGAGACACCGCCGCGATGTACGTGGGAAAGAGCGTGGGACGGCATAAACTGGCGCCGCGGATCAGTCCCGGCAAAACCGTTGAGGGCACAGTGGCTTCGCTGGTTTTTGCCGTGGGGGTGTGCTGCCTGTTCGCCCACTTTTTACCGGAGATTGCGGCAGCCCTGGGCAAGGCACACCTGCTGGCAGATCCGCGAGAGTCGCTGCTGATCGACGCTCCGCCTTATGGCCGGGCACCACTCTGGCTGGCCGCGTTGCTGGCGGGGGTCATCAACGTCGCGGCCCAAGTAGGGGATTTGCTGGAGTCGGCGCTGAAGCGCGGCGCAGGGGTGAAGGACTCGGGCAATCTGCTGCCGGGCCATGGGGGAATTCTGGACCGGATCGATGCGCTGCTGCTGGCACTTCCGGTGGCGTTTGTGCTGTTTCTGGCTTTTGGACAGAAATTCGTGCAAGGGTAGCCGGGCAGGGTAGACTAGTTGTATACCGTGATGAAACGTATCGCAATTTTAGGCTCGACCGGCTCGATTGGTTGCAGCACCCTCAAAATCGTTGAAAGTTATCCGGACCGCTTCGCGGTTGCAACCCTGGCGGCGGGCTCGAATCTGGAACTCGCCTTTGAGCAAACCCTGCGCTGGCGTCCCAAGCTGCTCTCGGTAGCCCACGAGGCATCGGCGGAGGCCCTGCGGAAGCGGCTGCGCGACGCCGGAGTGAGCGAGACCGAGGTGGTGTGGGGCACGGCTGGAACCGTGGCGGTGGCAACCCATCCGGAAGTGGATTTCGTGGTCAGCGCGATTGTCGGGGTTGCCGGGCTGGAAGCCACCTACGAGGCCGTCAAGGCGGGAAAAGAGATTGGGCTGGCCAACAAGGAATGTCTGGTGGCCGCCGGTGAGTTGATCACGGCCGAGGCACGGCGCCACGGGAAACCCCTGCTGCCGATCGATAGCGAGCACAACGCGGTACACCAGTGCCTGCGCGGCGGACGGATGGATGAGGTCGAGCGGGTATGGCTGACCGCCTCGGGCGGCCCGTTCCTGCACACCCCACGCGAAAAGTTCGAGAGCATCACGGTTGCCGAGGCACTGAACCATCCGACCTGGAAGATGGGGCGGCGGATCACGATTGATTCGGCAACGCTGATGAACAAGGGTTTTGAGGTGATCGAGGCAGTGAGGCTGTTCAACACGCCGCCCTCGCGGGTCAAGGTGGTGGTGCACCCGCAGAGCACCGTGCACAGCATGGTGGAGTTTGTGGACGGGAGCATCCTGGCGCAGGTGAGCGTAACCGATATGCGGTTGCCGATTCTGTACGCGCTGACCTGGCCGGAGCGGGTCGCCAGCGATTTGCGCTTTGACGTACTGTCGCTGAAGCATCTGGATTTCAGCCCGCCCGACCTGGATAAATTCCCCTGTCTGCGGCTGGCGTATGAGGCGGTGGAGGCTGGCGGCGCCCAAACCGTGGCCCTGAATGCGGCAGATGAAGTCGCGGTTGCGGCTTTCCTGGATGGCGAAATTCCATTTTTAGGCATTCCTGCTACGATTCAGGCGGTTTTGAATGAAACGCCAGCGCATAAACCGGAATCTATATCTGAGGTTCTTGAAATGGACTGTGCAGCCCGCGAGCTGGCACGACGATTGCTTCATGCTGGTGCGAGTGGTTCGCAAGTGGCCGCTACGAAATAAGAACTCTGGTACTGGAGAGAACATATCCCGTTTATGATTAGCGCTTTCTATAGTCTGGTCGGTGCGGTTCTCGTGCTGGGAGTCATGATTCTGGTGCACGAGTTCGGCCACTTTGCCGCGGCCAAATTGCTGGGCGTGCGCGTGGAAGTTTTCTCCATCGGCTTTGGCAAACGTCTGCTGGGCTTCCGGCGAGGAGATACCGACTACCGCATCTCAGCCCTGCCGCTTGGCGGTTATGTGAAGATGACCGGAGTCAACGCGGTCGAAATGCCGGAGGAACGCCCGGAGGGTGCGACTGGCGACGATGAAGGCGAGTTCCTGAAGCATCCGCGCTGGCAAAGGCTGATCATTGCCGTGGCCGGTCCGGTGGCCAATATCGTTCTGGCAGTCGCGCTGCTGACCGTGGTGTTTGCGGTGCATCATGAGATCCCCTTTGGGATGTACGAACCGGCCGTGGTGGGCTGGTGCGTACCCGGGTATCCGGCAGCGCAGGCCGGACTGAAAGAAGGCGATCAGATTCTACAGATTGGGGATACGCAGAATCCCACCTGGCAGGATGTGCACAACAAGATCCTGATCAGCCCCAACCAGCCTCTGGCCATACGGGTGAAGCGCGGCAACCAAGTGCTGCCGATCACCCTGATTCCGAAAGCTGAAGGCAAGCAGCAGACCGGTGAGGCGGGCTGGTTGCCGCGGCAACCATTTCTGGTGACCGCTCTGGAACCGGATATGCCTGGCATCCTGAGCGGATTGCAAGTGGGCGATGAAATCATCGCCGTCGACGGAACTCCGATCCGTGCCACCGGCGCCATGCAGAGTTATCTCCAGACAACGAAGGACAAGCCGGTACACCTGGAAGTTTTGCGCCACAACAAGCAGGTTGCGCTGACCATCACGCCGAAGCTGACTCCGGTGGATGCGCAGACCGAGAGCTATCGCATTGGCTTTGTCTCCGAGCCTACGCAGGTTGAAAAATTGCCGGTGCTCGACGCCCTCGGCCGCTCGGTGGATGAATGCAAGAAACTTTCCGGACTGATCTTTGAGCTGGTCGGGCGGATGGCTGAGCGCAAGGTCTCGGTGAAGCAAATGTCAGGACCGATTGAGATCGTCCGAGTCTCCGGCGAGATGGTGCACCATCGCAGCGTCAATGACCTGATGGACTTCATGGCGATGATCAGCTTGCAACTCGGGCTGTTCAATTTGTTGCCGATCCCCATACTCGACGGTGGACTGATTGCCATGCTGCTGGTGGAATCCGTAATGCGGCGCGACATCAATGAGGGAATCAAAATCCGGCTCTACCAGGCGGCGTTCGTTTGCCTGGTGCTGTTTGCGGGCATGGTGATCTTCAACGACGTGGTGAAAATGCTGCCCGGCCAATAGTGCGAGCAGAAAAGTTCGGCAAGGGCGCCTGCGGGCGCCCTTTTCGCAACCCTTCCCGGAAATCCGCAGAGTGCTGATAAACTTGAAGAGAAGAGCTCTCCATGGCAATCATTAAACGCAGAAAAAGTTACACAGCAAAAATTGCAAACATACGGGTGGGCGGCGACGCGCCAATCATGGTGCAGTCGATGACCAACACGGATACGGCGGACGTGGCCTCGACCGTGAAGCAGGTTGCGGCCTTGGCTCACGCGGGCTCCGAGGTCGTACGGGTCACGGTGAACAACGACTCAGCCGCCGCAGCGGTTCGGCCCATTGTGGAAGAGCTTGCAGCGATGGGTGTGCATGTGCCCATTGTGGGCGACTTCCACTACAACGGACACCTTCTGCTCAAGAAGTTTCCGGAATGCGCGCGAGCGCTGGCCAAGTACCGGATCAATCCCGGAAACGTCTCGATTGGAAAAAAGAACGACGACAACTTCCGCACTATGATTGAGTGCGCGATTGAGAATGAGAAACCGGTGCGCATCGGCGTGAACTGGGGCTCGCTGGACCAGCAGTTGCTGGCGCGCATGATGGATGAAAATGCGAAATCCGCCGCACCGAAGGAAACTCGCGACGTGATGATCGAGGCGATGATCACCAGCGCGCTGCACTCGGCGGAGCTGGCGGAGAGCTACGGACTGCCGGGCGATCACATTCTGCTGAGTGCGAAGGTGAGCGGCGTGCAAGACCTGGTGGACGTGTATCGCGACCTAGCCGAGCGCTGTGAATATCCTTTGCACCTGGGATTGACCGAAGCGGGCATGGGCGCCAAGGGAATTGTCAGTAGCACGGCCGGGCTCTCCATCCTGTTGCAGGAAGGCATCGGCGATACCATCCGCGTCTCGCTGACGCCGGCGCCGGGAGGCGACCGCACGGAAGAGGTGCAGGTGGCGCAGCAGGTGCTGCAGTCGCTAGGGATTCGCAGCTTTTTGCCGCAGGTTACGGCCTGCCCAGGCTGCGGGCGCACCACTTCGACGTACTTCCAGGAGTTAGCGCAGCAAATTCAGTTCTATGTGCGCGAGCAGATGCCCGCGTGGCGCAAAGAGTTCGACGGCGTGGAAGAGTTGAAGCTGGCGGTGATGGGCTGCATCGTAAACGGACCGGGCGAATCCAAGCATGCGAACATCGGAATTTCACTGCCTGGCACATTCGAAGATCCGAAGGCTCCGGTGTTTATCGACGGACGCCTGGCAACCACGCTGAAAGGCGATCACATTGTCGAGGAGTTCAAGCAGATTCTGAACCAGTACGTGGAGACGCGGTACGCGAAAAAGGCGGAGCCTGCCAAAGTCTGACACCGGTGCGAAGGCAAAGAACGCGGGCTTGATGGCCCGCGTTTTCATTGGCCGGAATCCGCGGGGCTTTCACTCTATCCTCTTACGGCGATGGACATGAGTCCGAAGGCCGCGGCAAACCACACGACAAAGGCAGTAATGTTCATGGCGATGCGAATCGGTACGCTGTCGATAATCCAGTTGTATTTGGCTTCCATCTCTTTTCCCTCCTGCACGGTTGATTGGTGGCGCATGGGAACAGATACGGCGGCACATCCTCGACGGTTCCGCAGAAAAAAAGAAATTTATTGACGGAAATTTATCGGCTCAAAAGCAAGTGGCCTTAAAAGTAAGTAACGACGACGATCCAGAAGACCGGGGTGTCATAGGAAGCGCTGGTCCGGTAGCAGGCACCGACGGAAAATGCACTGGCGGGTTGCTTCTTGAGGCGCTCCAGAGATTCGGGAATTTGCGCCAGATCGATTGCGGTGAAGGCGACTGAGTTACTCACTCTTTTCGATGAGAGTCCGGCGCGCGGATTCAACCGGTTGTTGGCCGCCATCTCACAGGCCTGCCTGCGCAACTCGGGGGAAGCCACTCGATTCAAGATGGGCATACCCGCCTTGCGCCGCATCCGGTTAAGGTTGGAGGACACCTGCGCTTCCGCCTCATCGACGCTGGCCTCGGGAAGACGCCTAGCGAAATCCTGGGTAACAAAGATTCCTTCCGGAGTGCGGACAACGCCCACGCCGATGGCGGTAAATTGCCCGTCGAGAATGTTGGCGCGATGGCCGGGCGAGTGCATGAGTGCCGTGTGCGCGCGCAGTGCGTCGGCGGCGAAAGCCACATTCTCTCCGCTGACATCAAAGCGCAGCGCGGTCTCGCCTAAACGGAGCGAGAGTTTTGGTTCGCCTGGACATTGATGCTCCACCATGTCAGCCGCGGCCATGCGCTGGCTGTGTTGGCGCGCCGCCTCCACCAACCGGTCGTCGATGACCAGCGTGGCGAGGCCACGCGACTGGCGCTCGCGGTTCACCAGGCGGACGATCTCCCGCTCGGCGTCAGGAGCGATCGCGGCAGCGGTTTGCGCAACGCAGAGGGTGGCGAAGAACAGCAGGGGCAGGAGAAAACGCAGGGTGCGCACGGATAGCCTTCCACAACCAAGGTGGGTTACAGTCCAAGAACTCGGAGCCTTCCTCATGTTCAGGTGTCTCCGATATCATGTGCTACTGACATCACCTTAATGGCTTAATGGCTATTTGACAACGGGCTCGGCGCGGGTCTAGGATGCCTTCACACTGGAGAGGAGGTGGTCCGATGGAAAAAAGTTCAGGCGACTGTAGCAGACAATTCGTGACTAGTGAGGTGGCTGAGGCTTAGGGCGGAATCGCTCTAACCACTCGCCAGACTTCCCGTATTTTTGGAGTTTGTCGCTGGGTTGCGTTTCATTCCGCATGGCGCGCAGATTGGGTTGCGCGGATGCGGCGGGAGCGAGCCCGCCTCAGGCCAATCCAACACAGCTAACCGGCGCCCCGCATGGCTACAGTGCGGGGCGCTTCTCATTTTCAGCACCGCTCTACAAAATCTTTTGGGAGTCGAGGGCCAGGGCTTTGCGGATCACTTCGATCGTGACCGGCTTCATGCCAAGGGCTTCCAATTCTTCGGGCTGAGCCCAGCGGACCTCGCTGACATCGGTGGCCGCAGCCAGGGTTCCGGATAACGAATGGCAGAGATAGTCGATGAGAACGTAATGATACTGGGTGCGGCCTTCACTGTCGGGAAAGATGGAATCGAGGACATCGAGCACTGGGCAACTTCCACATCCAGTCCAGTTTCCTCGCGAACCTCGCGAGCGACGCCATCGCGCAGCTTTTCTCCGAGATCGAGCGCGCCTCCGGGGATGGACCACTCGCCCTGCAATGGGGGGTTGGCGCGTCGAACGATGAGTACCTCGCCATCGCGCAGGATGACGGCACCAACTCCAACGATAGGAAGCGCAGGATAGAGACGGGACATAGTGCAAGGGTACAAGGTTTCAAGGTTTCGCAGGTTTCAAAGTTGGAGCGAAGTCAGGAGAAAAAGCTGCGCGGGTCGAGGTCGACGATCTTCCAGCCTTTGGGGCCGCGCTCTAGTTCGAAGCGGAGCTGAGCCTGATGAGTAGAGATGCGGCCTCCGTCGCGCGGCGTGTTTTCCAATTGGAAATCGACGAGGATAACGCCACGATTGTTCTCCTCTGAAGTCTGCAGGATGCGAAGGGTGACGCGGGTGGCTTCATAGCGGGTGAAGTAGGCCTCAATCTGATCTTGAAAGGTCAGGTAGCCGTCCATCTTATCGGCGTCAAAGGCGGAGAGAAGACGGCGGGAGGAGTGACCCTCAAGGCCATCACGAATGGTACCGAGGACCTGGGCGGCGGCGCGCTCGTCAAATACCTCGGCGTCTGCCGTCTGCGGCTTTTGGTTCTGCGGCGCGGAGGCGGCGTCTGACGGCGCATCCGAAGCGGGCGCGGGTTGCTGCCGGGACGTGAGCGAGAGAACGCCGGCGAGCAGAATGAAGGGGACGAGAGTAAGAGCGCGTCTAGTCACGTAGGGATCTCCCTGAATACCTATTGAAACAATGAGAATAAAACAGGCGGGCGTACGATGTGTTCAGAAAAATGCGGACGCGCGTCTTCGCATCTTACAGAAGGGTTGGACGGGAGCGAACGATGCCGTTGGCAGAATACGAGCGGAAGAGAAAATTCGCGGAGACTCCGGAGCCGAAGCCGGTGCTGGCGGAGCAGGCAGGATGGCGTTTCGTGGTGCAGAAGCACAAGGCACGGAACCTGCATTACGACTTCCGGTTGGAGTTGGATGGAGTGCTGAAATCCTGGGCGGTGCCGAAAGGGCCATCGCTTGATCCGGCGGAGAAGCGGCTGGCGATGGAGGTGGAAGACCATCCGGTGGAGTACATCAGCTTTGAGGGTCGGATTCCGGAGGGCAACTACGGCGCGGGAACGGTGATGGTCTGGGACGCGGGAACATGGGAACCGTATGGGAGCGCAGGGATGGCGGCCATCGAGCGCGAGGCACAGACGCGGGTGATGCTCGAAAAGGGCGATCTGAAATTCGAGTTGCACGGAAAGAAGCTGCGGGGAAGCTGGGTGCTGGCGAAGATGCGCTCGCGCAGGCCGGGAAGCAAGGGAACGGAGTGGCTGCTGATCAAGCATAACGACGATGCGGTGGAGCGCGGCTACGATATCGGCGCGCATGACGGCTCGGTGCTGACCGGACGGACGATGGAGGAAATTGCGGAGGACAAGAAATCGGCAGAGTGGGGCGAGCGGAAAGATTCGGGAGTAAAAGGCAGAGGCCGAAGCGCGATGGCCGAGGGAAAAGATCGGCATGTGTCGATGCATCCAGCTCCGGACTGGGCGGAGTTGGCTGGCGCGGTGAAGGGAGCGCGCAAGGCAGCGATGCCGAAGCAGGTGACGCCAATGCTGGCGACTTTGGTGGACAAGCCGTTTACGTCGCACGAGTGGCTGTATGAGATCAAGTGGGATGGATACCGGGCGCTGGCATTTGTGGAAGACGGCAAGGCGCGGCTGGTATCGCGCAATCAGAACGATTTGACCGCAACGTTTGCGGAGCTGGCGGCAGAGTTGCCGGCACGGGTGCGGGCACGGCGGGCGCTGATCGACGGGGAGATTGTGGCCCTCGACGAGCATGGGCGTTCCAGCTTTAGCCTGATGCAACAGCGGACGGGAGTGGGCAAGAGTGGGAGTGGGATTTCGCTGACACCCCACAATCGCCAAAAGAAGGCGGTTGTGGGCCACCAAGCCACGGCTGCTCCGATTGCGTTTTATGCCTTTGACTTGTTGCACGTGGACGAGTGGTCGCTGATGGGAGTGGCGTTGGAGGAGCGGAAGCGTTTGCTGCGCGAGGCGCTGGAGACTGATGCGCGGGTGCGGTATTCCGAGGATTTTGACGACGGAGTGAAGCTGCTGGCGGCGGCGAAGGAGCAGGGACTGGAAGGGATTGTGGCGAAACGTCGGGACTCCGCGTATGAACAGAAGCGCTCACGGGCATGGTGCAAGGTGAAGATCACGCAGACGGAAGAGTGCGTGATCGGCGGCTGGACGGAACCGAAAGGCAGTCGCGAATACTTTGGCTCGCTGGTGCTGGGACTCTACGATAAAGATGGGCGGCTGCTGCATGTGGGGCAGGCGGGGACAGGGTTTACGCGCGAGAGCGAGGCGGAGATATGGAAGCTGCTGAAGGCGCGGGAGACGAAGAAGAATCCGTTTGCGAATAAGGTGGAGTCGTTGCGCGAGGTTCACTTTGTGCGGCCCGAGCTGGTGGCACAGATCAAGTTTACGGAATGGACGCACGAGGGACTGAAGGGCGGGGTGAAGATGCGGGCTCCGGTGTTTGAGGGGCTACGGGTGGATAAGACGGCGAAGGAATGCAAGGCAGCGTAGAAGAACACGGTTCGACGAAATCGAGAAGACCTGCATCTGCAAGAGACCCACATCTTCTGAAAGACCCACATCAGCTGACGCGGGGACTGGGTTTTCGACAGCCACCCGCAGTCATGCTTCAGAGGGACTATTTCTGGCGATCCTCCAACTCGGTCCAGCGGGTGAGGAGCTGGTCGAGAGCGGATTCAGCCTCCTCCAGCTCGGACTGGGCGGCGATGAGCGCGGGTGCATCGGTTTGAATGGCGGGATCGTTGAGAGTGGCCTGCGCGGCGGCTTGGCGCGATTCGGCTTGGGCAATCTGCTGCTCGATGGCGGCGTACTCGCGAGCCTCTTTGTAGGAGAGCTTTTTCCTGGCGGGCGCTGAGGCAGGGCTTTCGACCCCACATTCGCCCGGCGGCGGGGCGGATGCGGGCCACCCGCTTGCGTCTGATATGGGCCGGGATGCGTTGCGCTTCTGGCTGCGCTGTTGATCGCGCCACTCTTCCCATTGCAGGTAATCGGCAAAGGTGGAAGCATTACCCCGGCCATCGAGGCCGAGGACGATGGTGGAGATGCGGTCGAGCAGATAGCGGTCGTGAGTGACCAGGACGAGCGCGCCCTGGAATTCGAGGAGCGTTTCTTCGAGGACCTCCAGAGTGGGAATGTCGAGGTCATTGGTGGGCTCGTCGAGCAGAAGGATGTCGGCGGGTCGGAGCATGAGGCGCGCGATCAGGACGCGGGCGCGCTCTCCTCCACTGAGGCGGCTGACGGGCTGATTGAGTTGCTCGGCGGTGAAGAGAAAACGGTCAGCCCAAGCCGCGACGTGAATCACACGGTCCTGGAAGATGACGGCATCGGAGTCCGGGGCCAGGGCGCGGCGCAGGGTGAGCGAAGGATCGAGTTCTCGCTGCTGCTCAAAGTACACGATCTTGAGATGGTCGGCGGTGCGGATGGTGCCGGCGTCGGGTTTGAGCTCGCCCTGCAAAAGACGCAGCAGGGTGGTTTTGCCGCTGCCGTTGGGACCGACCAGGCCGACCCGCATTCCGTTGGTGATGACGAAACTCAGGCCGTTGAGGAGCGGGCGCTCATCGTCGAAGGTATAGGCGAGGTCTTCTATTTCGACGAGGCGCTTGCTCTGGCGTCCGGTGCTGGAGAAATCCAGATCGGTGCTGGCGGTGCGAGTTCGGGAGCGAAGATCGCCAAGCTCGCCGATGAGTTCGTGGGCGCGGTCGATGCGGGCTTTCGATTTTCCACGGCGGGCGCGAGGGCCTCGGCGGAGCCATTCGATTTCCGAGTGGACACGGTTTTCGAGCGCCTCCTGATGGCGCGCCTGGGCGTGCATCCACTGCTCTTTCATTTCGAGAAAGTGGGAGTAGGCGCCGGAGACGCGGAAAATTCCGTCGGGATAGATACGGGCGAGTTCGGCGGTTTCGTTGGCTACGTTTTCGAGGAAATATCGATCGTGGGAGACGACGACACAGGCGAATGCGGCCTGGGCGAGAAGCTGTTCGAGCCACTCGATTCCGGCGAGGTCGAGGTGGTTGGTCGGCTCGTCGAGAAGCAGAATCTCGGGGGCGGTGACCAGCGCTTCAGCGATGGCAAGGCGCTTACGCCAGCCTCCGGAGAGGGATTGTGCGTCCGCCTCGAAATCTTCGAAACCGGCGCGGCCTAAGGTCTCGTGCAGGCGCGCATCGCGCTCCAGGGCGGGAACTCCGGAGCCGGACAGTGCAGCCTCGATGACTTGCGTGATGCTGAGGCCGGGTGGGAAGACGGATTCCTGCGGCACGTAGGCGAGCGTGGCGCGCTTGCGCAAGGCGACCTCGCCGGTGTCGGGCGATACCAGGGCGGCAAGGATGCGCAGCAGGGTCGATTTGCCGGAGCCATTGGGACCAATCAGGGCAATGCGGTCACGGTCATTGACCGTGAAGGAGACGTTGCGGAAGAGCGGCTCAGCGCCGAAGGATTTCGACAGAGATTGGGCGTTGAGAATCGGAGGCATTGCTTTGATGATACAGCGATGGCGGCTGGATTAGGCGAAAGCAGGGTTAACAACCTGCTCTCCAGTAAAAGCGTGGGAAGCCAGGGAACCAGAAAAAACAAGATCAGCATTCCCACGTTAGCCAAAAACGGGCGAACAAGACGTGGCAGCAAAACCCCGGTGCGATCCGCGGTATGTTCGTCATTTCTTGCGGCAGATGAGGTCTCCGGTGCCGATGGGCACCAGGACGGCATCGACCCGCTCATCGCGCAGAACACGGTTGAGCATGGGGCGTAGCTCCGCCTGGTGGCTGATGGCGTTGTCGGCGACGAGAATGCCTCCGGGCACCATGCGCGGCACGGCTAATTCGTAACAGGGATGGTAGAGATCTTTCTCAGCGTCGAGGAAGCAGAAGCCGATGCCGTTGTATTGGGAGAGATGGGTCAGGGCATCGCCGTGCACCAGGTCGATGAGATCGGTGACTCCGGCGGCAGCGAAGCTGGCGCGCGCTAGCTCAACTTTGCCGGGATCGACCTCGAAAGTTGTGACCTTGCGGGCGGTGGCACGGGCAGCCAGAGCGAGCCACAGAGTGGAGTATCCCGCGCTGGTGCCAATCTCAAGGATGGGGCCAGCGGGGGACGACGCTGCGAGCAGGGCGATGAACTTGCCGACCTCGGGCGGGATCTGGCGGAGGCGCTTGCTTTGCGGGGTTCCGTCGGTGCGGTCGCGTAGGTCGATGGCCTCCAATTCGCGCATCCGCGAGCGCATGGCCGGGGAGATGGCTTCGAACATGGCGCAAACTTTATATCACGGGGAAGATCAAGAGCAAGGGCGGCGGTTCGGGTTGAAAAGCTTGGAGCCGCACGGGAGATTCGCGCGGTACGGGGATTCCTCGCGATGCTCGGAATGACACCTCAATTCAAAAACTACAGAGTCAAAAACTGCAAAGTTAAACACCCCACCTTAGCCGCGCAAAAGCAGCGCGTCGAAGATGGGGCACCCGAACCATTTTCCAAACGCTATCTGACCTACGAGCCTACTTCCTCGCCCCAGCTGGGGCGGTGGTATTTGCCGGAACCGACACGCTTGATGCAGTCTTCGAGGACATCGAGAGCGAGATCGGCCTGGGGTATGGTGACGATGAGCGGAGGGCAGATGCGCAAGGTATTGGGACCGCAGCCGAGGAAGAGAATTCCCTTTTCGAAGGCCAGTTCGACGATGTGATCGCGCTGTTCTCCAGCGGGGGCCTTGGTGTGCTTGTCGGCAACGAACTCGACGCCGATCATGAGGCCCTTGCCGCGGACATCGCCCACGAGTGGGAGACGCTGCGGCCAATCGTAGATACGGTTAAGGATGTGGTCGCCAACTTCCTTGGCGTTCTGCATGGCTTCGCGCTCGATGATGTCAATGGTGGCTAGGGCGGCTGCGATGGCGACTGGATTTCCTCCAAAGGTGGACGCGTGCGAACCGGGGAGCCAGTCCATGATTTCGGCGCGGGTGATGAGGACCGAGAGCGGCAGGCCGCTAGCGATGCCCTTGGCTACGGCGATCATGTCGGGCGCGACGCCGGAGTGTTCGATGGCCCACCATTTGCCGGTGCGTCCCATGCCGGACTGAACCTCGTCGATGATCAGCAGGATGCCGTGTTTGTCGCAGATGCGGCGGAGTTCCTGGAGAAATGCGGAGGGCGCGGGAAGGTATCCGCCTTCGCCCTGGATGGCTTCGACGATGATGGCGGCACACTCCTCGGGCGGAACTTCGGTGCGGAAGACCCAGTCTTCGATGTAGCGCGCGGTGTCGCGTGCATACTGCTCGGGCTCGGTTCCAGCGGGACGGCGATAGAGATTGGGGTAGGGGACGTGGACAACTCCGGGAACCAGCGGCGCGAAACGGCGGCGCTGCTGGACCTTGGAGCAGGTGAGCGAGAGCGCGCCCATGGTGCGGCCGTGAAAGGCTCCGTGGAAAGCGATAATGTGCTGGCGCTTGGTGTGGTAGCGAGCGAGCTTGAAGGCGGCCTCGACGGCTTCGGCGCCGGAGTTGCCGTAGTGGACGCGATGCGGGCCGGGCATGGGCGCGATCCGCGAGAGGCGGGCGGCGAGTTCGGTGAGCTGGGGGTAATAGAAATCTGTGCCAGACATGTGAATCAGCTCGGCGGCCTGCTTCTGGATGGCGGCGACGACCTCGGGATGGCAGTGGCCGGTCGAGGTCACGGCGATTCCGGCGGAGAAGTCGAAGAACTCGTTGCCATCCACGTCCTCAACCACGATGCCGCGTCCGCGCTGGGCGACCAACGGGTAGGAGCGGGTGTAGGAGGGCGAGATGAGGCGTTCATCGGCGGCGATGATGCGCCGGGCATTGGGACCAGGAAGCTGGGTGCGAAGGATGGGGCTGTCCGTGGCGGCGAGAGCTGAGGGTGGCATGCTTTCCTCCTGAAGCTGATGGGTTGGATGCAACCAACACAGGTGCCCGGCTTCGATTCGCGAAAGACGATGCGGAATGAAGACCGGCAAGGTTGAACGGAGGGAGGAAGAAGATTAATCGCCGGCGAAGAGGTTGGGACGGGAAAGCGAGGGAGACCCGATGAGTTCGGCGCGGGAAGAGGCAAAGCGCGACCAGATGGCGCGGGCGGAGAGGGTTCGCACAACCGATGGGTTGCGGTGCGAGCGCGGCTGACGAATGATGACAGAAGACCGCATACGGCGCCCTCCTCTCACACGAGGTGGGGCTGATTATAGCGCGATTCCAGAGGGGCGAACAGGGTTTCTGGAGCGGGCGGAGAAGAAATCCGGATGACGGGACGGAGTGCGATGCGGGATGGATTGCGGCGGCGGAGGGCCGCCCCTTAGAATCGTAGTGCGATCGAACATATACACTGGATTTTGATCTGATTTGCGGATAGGAAAATAATGGCGCTCGATCTATTCAACTCGCTTAGCGGCAGGATTGAAGAATTTGCCCCGGCGGACGGCAATACGGTTCGCTTCTACGCCTGCGGGCCCACGGTTTATGACTACGGCCACATCGGCAATTTCCGCACGTTTGTGGCCGTGGATGTGCTGCGCCGCTACCTGCGCCAGAGCGGATTTCAGCTCATGCACGTCATGAACATTACGGACGTGGACGATAAGATCATCCGCAATGCGAACCAGCGCGGAGTGCCGATTGGCGACTACACGAAGAAGTTCGAGAAAGCGTTCCTGGAAGACATGGCGACGCTGGAAATTGAGCAGCCGGAGAAGCTTTCGCGGGCCACCGAGCACATCCCGGAGATGGCGCATTTCATTCGCGAGCTGGCGGAAAAGGGGTTCGCCTACCAGGCGGAGGACGGCTCATGGTACTTCAGCATCGCGAAGTTTCCTGAGTACGGCAAGCTGAGCAAGAAGGACTTCGCTGGAATGATTGTGGACGGCGGCGGTCGCATGGATGCCGATGAGTACGAGAAGGACAACGCCCGCGACTTTGCCCTGTGGAAGGCTCCGAAAGAGGGCGAGGCGAGCTGGCAGACCGAGATTGGGCCGGGACGTCCGGGCTGGCATATTGAATGCTCGACGATGGCGATGGAGTATCTGGGCGAGACCTTCGATCTGCACGCGGGCGGCGAAGACCTGATGTTTCCGCACCACGAGAACGAGATCGCGCAGAGCGAGGCGTTGACCGGAAAGCCCTTCGCGCGGCACTGGATGCATGTGCGTTTTCTGCTGGTGGAAGGGCAGAAGATGTCAAAATCGCTGGGAAACTTCTACACCTTGCGCGATCTGGTGCTGATGGGACACAAGCCTTCGTCGATCCGGCTGCTGCTGACCTCGGTTCCTTATCGCAAGCAACTGAACTTTACCTTCGACGGACTGACGCAATCGGCCAATTCGGTGGAGCGGCTGCGCAACTTCAAGCTGCGGCTGGAGACCGAGCACTGGGATGCGGGAGCGAATCCGGCGATTGCCGAGCTGGCACAGAAAGCAGTGTGCGAGATGCGCGCAGCGCTGGACGACGACCTGAATACGGCACAGGCGCTGGCCGCAATCTTCGACTTGGTGAGGGATGTAAACGCGGCAGCCGATCACGGCAAGGTGAAGAAAGACGACATAGCCGCGCTGCTGGGAGCACTGGGCAAGTTCGACGAGATTTTTGCCGTGCTGGTGGACGAAGACGCAGCGCACGTGAAAGCGATTGTGGATTGGGCCAAGGCCGAAGGGTTGGCGGAGAAGATCAGCCCGGCGACGCTAGAGATGGCCAAGAGCGCAGCGCTGAGCGATGCGCAGGTGGAAGAACTGGTGGCGAAACACTCCGCCGCACGCAAGGCTAAGGATTTCAAGGCGAGCGACGCGGTTCGCGATGAGTTGCTGGCGCAGGGGATTATTCTGGAAAACACCAAGGACGGCGTGCGGTGGAAGCGGAAGTAAGCTGGAAAAGCGCGCGAGACGGAGGCGGCCCGCGGGTCGCCTTTGTTGTGCACGATAAAAAGTGCGCGGAGATCAGTCGGCGGGTTCGAGGGGTTCGAGTTCGAGGGCTTCCGCTTGCGAGGTGTGGCTGCGGACTTTGGCTCCGGTGACCAGGATCACGGAGAAGATGACGACGGCGGAGCCTGCGAACATGTAGCCATCCATTTTTTCGCCATGAAAGAGGCAGCCGAGAATGAGGGCGATGATCGGATTGACGTAGGCGTAAGTCGCGACCTTTGCAATGGGAACATTCTTGAGCAACCAGACGTAGGCAGTGAAGCCGACGAGCGACCCGGCGAAGATGAGATAGACGATGGCCCAGAGAGAATCGGCAGCCCAGGTGGCGCGGTGCAAGTCTCCGAAGAGCAGGGCAAGGAGGCCGCTGATCAATCCGGCGAAGAGCATTTGCCAGCCGCTGGCGGTGAAGGGGTCGACGGGCATGTGCCAGCGCCTAGTCAGGGTGGAACCGGCGGCCCAGCTCATGCTGGAGAAGAGGACAAGGATGGAGCCGAAGAGCTGGCGGGTACCGAAGTTGGTGTGGCCGGAGAGATCAGGCCAGAGTAGAACGGCGACCCCGGCGACTCCGAGGGCAATGCCGGTGATTCCTCGCGGGGAAAGACGGTCGGTGCTGTGGCTGAGACGCTCGAGGATCAGGAACCAGAGCGGAGTGACGGCAATGAACAGTGCGGCAAGACCGGTGGGGATGTAGGTTTCCGCCCATCCGAGGACGACGTTGGCGGTGATGAGCAGAAGGATTCCGATGATGGCCAGGCGGAGCAGATCGCGGCGCGGGACGGCGATGCGGTGCCCGCAGACGGCGCGGAAGCCGAGCATGAGCAGACCGGCGGCGGTGAAACGAAGCGCTCCCATGAGCAGCGGGGTGAGGTGCTCAACCGAGATGCGTATGGCAAGGTAGGTTGAGCCCCAGAGAACGTAGACCAATGCAAAGGCGATGACGACGTGCAGCCTTCTGGGAGGGTTGGGAGTCATGAGATCGAATTAACTTTATCAGTTTGGCACACGAACAAGTGAGGGACGGCACCAAAGTGAGGAATTGCCCGGGGCGCACTTGTAAGTAGGGGGCGCAAGCAGGAGAATCAATGGATATGCAAGGACGAGGCTTCGAAACCGGTTCCGTGGTGCTGCTGATGCTGCACTCTCCGCAGCAGAAGTACTTTGGCGTGCTGCTGAAGTTGGCGGAGGCGGGAGTCGAGTTGCGCGGGGTTCCGCTGGAGTCGCTGGAGGACCTGGCAAGGCAGATCCGCGCCGGGGAGCGGGCGAGCGCTTCCACCTTGTTCTTCCCCATGCATCGGGTAGAGCGAATGGAACTGGACGCACCGGCAGGAGAGCTGCCGTCGCTGGGAGACAGCTTTGCGGCTCAGGCGGGGCGCACGGTGGAAGACGTCTTCGGCGAGGATGGGATTGGGGATCAATGCCGTTGAAGAGCGAGTTCTGGACGACCCCGAACCAGTTGACGCTGATGCGTCTGTTCTTCATACCATTTATCGTCATCTGCATCGTGGAGCAGCGCTACCGCGCGGCGCTGGTGCTGGTGGTGATCGCCGGACTGAGCGATGGACTGGATGGACTGGCCGCTCGGCTGCTGCACCAAAAGACCAAGCTGGGCGAATACCTGGACCCGATTGCCGATAAGCTGCTGCTGAGTTCGTTGTTCCTGGTGATGTCCTCCAACCACATGATTCCATGGCCATACACGGTGATGGTGTTTTCGCGTGACCTGTCGATCCTGATTATTTCGGCGCTGTTATACACGGTGGGATTGAGAGATTTCCGGCCGGGAATCTTCGGCAAGATCAACACGGCATGCCAGATTGCAGCAGTGTTCTTTGCCCTGCTGGTAAAGGTGTACCGAGTCGAAGCGGTGTGGATGACGCGGGATGTACTGCTCTATGGAGTCTTCGCCTTCACCCTGGCTTCGGCGATTCACTACGTTTTTTTGACCGGGCAGCGGCTGAAGAAATTGCAGGCGACGCGGTAAAAAGACGGCAACCACTCAAATCAGACAATCTGGAAAGACCAATCTAGGAATTTCAGCAGACTTGGGGGTAGTTGCGTGTGGACTTATCACCCCATGTCGGCTATAAAGCTTGTCTTATTTGAAAGGAATTATCGTATGGCAGTGGATGAGCAGATCAACTTTGAAATTACGGGGTCAGTGGATTTGGCCCTGGCGAAGAAAATGTGGGCGCAGAAAGTATCCGATGAACTGCAAGAGGAAGAGACTCTGACCGCGCAATGGCATGGAACGTCAGAATCGAAAGACTGCCTTTAGAGCATCGCAGGGAAAACGATCACGCAGCCAGATTGAAGCATCCCAGGCTCCGCTGCGCTGGTTCGGTGTCGCACAATCGACGATAAGAATCGATTGCGGGTAGAAGTGCCTCTGACGACGCACGGAAGCAAAAGAAACAAAAACAACTACAAGACCAAAGCAAAAAAGAAAAAAATAAAACAAACGCAAGAATAATTGATAACGACGGGAGCAACTGAGCTACCAGGGCGCAGGGCCGGGGGTGTGTCCGCCGTGGCCGTCGAGGACGTGGTGCTCGCCTTCCGTGGCAGCGTCAATGATTTTGTAGGGAATCGGGACTTCGAAGAGCGACGCCGGTTGATCGCCACGACTGACGCGGGTGACGGTGGTGGTGAATTCGCCCGCCCAGGGGTCGTGATGCATGCTGCGCATGACGAGTTCGAGTTCGGGGGAGAACCACTGCTCGCTGACAATGTTGATAGGACGATCATTGCCGATCTGTCCGGCGGGCAAGGTGGTGATCACACGGGTGCCTCGGGCGCGGAAGCCGAGGATGATCTGCTCGCCAAGATTTTCCGTACGGACCGGGTTGGGCGCGGCCAGGAAGGGCTGATCGATGCGCATGTTGGGAGCGCCGGCCGAACCTGGATCTGCGGGCAGAAAGCCGGAAGCGAGAGAGCTGGAGTTGCTGGCGCTCGCGGCTGTGGGAGAGCCCTTGGAATCCGAGGATGGACGGTCGCGATGTGCAGAAAACGGATGCAACCGCCAATGCGATGATTCGCCGGCAGCGGCGCTGGGAGAGGCGGAGTTGGCGGCCCCAACAGCGGACGATTTCGGGTCGGGCGACAGGAGCACACTGCCATTGGCTTGGGCGATGAGACGCGCGATGTAGGATGGGCCAGCGCTGTTCAGCTCATAGCGATGCGCGACCATCTCCTGGGGGTCGAGAACATAGCCGAAGCCGAGCTGGTGATCCACGATGGTGATGAAGACGGAGGCTGAAACGCCTGCCGGCATTCCGGGCAAGGAGAGCTGGGACTCGCGCCGGATGCGTCCTTGAGCATCGCGATAGATGCTGGAAGTGGTGGAGCGGGAGATACGGTTGCCGTCGGTAAAGCTCTGGTGATGCTCGGTGACACATTCGGCAAACATGGGCTTGCCGGGAACCGCCTGCGCCCCGAGCGGACTGGAGACTCCGAGGATGGCCGACGAGATCGAAATAGGCGGAGGAGCGATCTGTACGGTAATAGGGGAAGCGCTATTGTTTGCGGCCGGAGTGGCCGCGGCCTGCGCCCAAAGCCGGTGCGGCCAGGCAAATGCGAGCAAAGCGAGCATAAGCGAAGCTGCGCTGATCGAACGATAGCTCATCCGGTGTAACTCCTGATTCATGACCACTTCCAATTGGTGCATCCGCTCACGGTAGCCATTGGCACCGGTCACGGCATGATTTGCAAACCTTCAACGTAACGTTCACCCATCACAGCATTCACTGCGGTATGATTCCGGGAGCCGGATCACGCCCTATTGAGCCACCCGGATGGCGCGGGCAACGCCGTCGGGACCGACCACAACTTCCGCATTTACAAAAGTATTGCCTACCGTCTGGCCGAGGTTGGGCTTGACCTGCCCGACCGGAACCCTGATATGCACCACCTGCATCGGTCCGGAACAGACCACGGGATCACAGTACATAAGATTCGAATATCCCGGCCAAGTGGAACTGGCCGACTCAGCCACGTTGCTGGCGATTCCCGAGCTAGCCAGCCGCAGAACGGGAGCGGCACTGGAGGACAACTGCGTCACCGGCGTTGAGTCATAGTTCGCGCCCTCCCCGTAGGCAACTGCGGGACGATCCGGGCTGGCTTTGGCCGAAAGTACCGGCGCGCCGGAAGGCGCTGCGGCGGCAGCTTCAGAGTAAGAAGCCGGGGGCTGGGTTGCTCCCGTTCGAGAGCTGCGGGATTGCGATGAAGCCGGGCGCTGCAATGACCTCCGCGAGGCCGAAAGAACCGCCACAGCAGAAGGCTGGGCTGGGCTGGCGGATGCGCTCTGCTGGGAAGTGGACGCCGGAGATACGGTGGCGACAACGGGGGCATTCACCGCCGGAACACCGATCCACAGATGCACTGCCGAACCCATGACTGCGAGGAAGATGGCAGCGACGGCGGCACCGGTCCACCAAGTGCGCGAGGCCCAGGCCGGAGTCAGAATGCGGGCGGGAAACGTGAACAGGCGCGCAGGAGGCTCGACCGGCAGTGACCCCGTGGCGGCGGCACGTTGCGACTGAAGGCGGCGATAGGAGGCCAGGACCGCGCGATCGGTGGCACGCGAGGGGCCGGACATTGTGACGGAGGCCAGTTTGTGAAGGCCGTTCTGCACCGCGGCACGGGCGCGGAAGTACGAGGTGCAGCGTTCGCACTGGCGCATGTGCTGGTTGGCGTCCGGATGAAGGATGCCGGAGAGCATCTCGTCGATGTGAGCGTCAAAATCGTTACATCTCATAGCAAACACCCTTGAATGATTCCGCCAGCCTGTTTGCCCGAGGGCTGGATGCGTGTTTCAAGTTTCTTGGCGAGCAGACCATGAGCCCGATTGAGCCGGGAACGGATAGTCCCCAAGTTGCATTCGAGTTGAGCACTGGCCTCGGCGTAAGACATTTCGCAGAGATCGCAGAGGACGACCACTTCGCGATAATGAGGAGGCAGGGACTGGACGGCGTCGCGAACCAGATCAACCACTTCGCCGCGAAGTACATCGGCGACGGTATCGTGTCCACTTTCCAACGCAAGTTCGACCTCCTCTCCATTTTCGTTCTCGCTGACCAGCGATGTAACGCGGGCTTGGGAACGATACGTGCGTCGAACCAGGTTGCGCGCGATGCCGAGAAGAAACGCGAGCACTTGCCCCCTCGACTCGTCGAACTTGTCACCCTCCTCAATCAGCGTAAGGAAGGCGTCGTGCGTAATATCCTCCGCGGTCGATGCCGATCCGGTCATGTGCAAGGCGAAGCGATACACGTTTGATTTGCACCTCTCGTAGAGCACAGCAAAGGCTTCTTCGTCGCCGGCTACGGCGCGACGGAGGAGTTGGGACTCCGAAAGAGTGTCGGTCAACGGCATCGAGCTCACGGCATTGCTTACAACCTGAGTCCTACCAGTATTACCGACAGCGGACGGGTTAGTTCCACAAAAAGTGAGATGCCGGCGGAGGAAAGGCGGTTGGGGACGGCGAAGTGCGGATCGGAGAATCCTGGATACTGGTGAGGAACTAACGCGATTCGTCGGTGCGCTCGCCCTCCTCGTTCAAAAAGCGACCCAGGAAACTCGCCGCCAGCAGATAGAGGTTCACCGAATTGACGAGCAGCAGCAAGGCTCCGAGGACCGAGGCCTTCCAGCCCTCGACATTGTCATCGTCGAAATCCTGATAGAAATCGCGAATCTGCTGGGCATGGGAGGCGACCAAGCGGGCAAAGATGACGACCGCCAGCGAGCTTAGCGTCCACGCGAAGGACGGGGTGCGAAGCAGGAGGTTGACAGCAACCAGGATCAAGCCTCCGACCAGGATCATGAAGACAGCGGTGACGGGGCGGGCGAGGTCGGCGCGGGCGAAGTATCCCCAAAGCGCGGTGGCTCCGTACATGAGGGCAGCGCAGAGGAAGGCAACGGCCAGAGTTGCCGGCGACAGAAGCACGGAAAACTCCAAGGCGCAGAAGGCGGCGTAGGCAAACAGCAGCACCGCAGCCGGGGCCATGGCGAGTTTTTCGACGTACCGGCTGCAGACTCCAAGGAACAGAACCTGGGTAACGAGGACAACGCGGAACAGCAGTTGCACGCCCAGAAAACTCTGCTGCAGAGACGAATTATCGATTAGCGACGCGGCCGCGACGGAAGCCAAAAGCAGGGCGCAGGCTGCAAGAGCCAGGGCCCGAAACAGAACCCGGCGATAGTGCTGCTCCAGCGCGTCGTTGAGTTCGGGTTCAGGGAGTTCGCGTTCAGGAGGTTCGGACTCAGGCGCGAAGGTGGATTCGGCAGAGGGTGGGGCGGAGCCTTCCGGAGGAACTTCGAGCAGCTTTACTTGCGAACCAAGTTGCGGACCAGAGTGCGAAGCGGGGTCCGGGCTGTGGGCGATCCGGTTTTCTGCAATGGGCAGGATCCCGCAACCGTCGGGAATGGGCGGCAACGGGTCACGCGCCAGTTTGGGATCCGTCATGCGATCCATTGTGCCGCAGAAGAAGCGCGGAATGCTAGAGCCGGGGGTGCTGCGGCTTCCGGCGATCGTTCTCCGCGACGCATCAACTGGCGGGTCGCGGAATAATGTCGTCTCCGTGGATGTGGAACTGGGCGGAGCATTGATCCGAACCGCAGATAATGGGAACAACTCCGGCCATCTGTTTGCGAGTGATCAGGCCCAGGGTGGCACAGCGCGGGCAGGCGAGGACGGCCCAGTAGGGATCGCGCTCGTCTCCGGTTTCACCGGCGTTGTCGAGGACAAAAACCGTTCCGGGACTCATCTGTTCGGGGATCCACTGGGGGAGATAGTTGATCTCGACGATCATGTGTCACCTCCACAGTCTCTGGAAAAGACTGCCTGTTGATGGCCGTAGCTTTATTTCCTTACCAAGGCACGAGCGGCGCGGGCCGGGCGTACCGGTTGAGAACTCTTTTTCGGAGCTTGCGGCAGCGCAGACGCAGGCAAGTCTGGAGCCAGCACGTGCTCCAGGACTGGACCAACGCAGATGGCAAGCAAGGGTTGCTGGGTATTACGCAAAAGATCGA
>CAZLZA010000022.1:0-64899 GCA_964563875.1 uncultured Acidobacteriaceae bacterium | reverse complement strand
CCGAGGCCTGCAAACACAGCGGCTGCGCGCTGACTGGCGGCGAAACCGCTGAGATGCCGGGCTTCTATCCCGACGGCGAATACGACCTGGCGGGCTTCATCGTGGGCGCGGTGGACCGCGAAAAGGTTCTTACCGGCAAGGACGTGCAGGTGGGCGATGTGCTGATGGGACTGCCGTCGACCGGACTGCACACCAACGGCTATTCGCTGGCCCGGAAACTGATGTTCGCCGTGGCGGGCTATACGCCGGATACTTATGTCAACGAGATGAAGGGCAAGGTCGGCTCCGAGTTGATGAAGCAGCACAAGAGCTACTGGCCGATCGTACGCCGCGTGGTCGATGGCGAAGCCGTGAGCGCCATGGCACACATCACTGGCGGCGGCATCACGGAAAACCTTCCCCGCGTGTTGCCAAAAGGTATGGGCGCGCTGGTGGAGATGGGAAGTTGGCCGGTATTGCCGATCTTTGAGCATATGCAAAAAATTGGGAACGTCGAGCAATCCGAGATGATGCGGACCTTCAATATGGGCATCGGCATGATCCTGGTGGTTCCGGCCAAGAAGTTCAAGAAGGTGCAAACCATTCTGGACCGCGCCGGCGAAAAGGGATACGTCATTGGCCGGATCGTGAAGGGCGAACGGAAGGTGCAGTACACCTAGTTCCTTCGGAAACACCGAGGGATGAATGCGGATTCGGAATACTGCCCGGCGCTGCCCAGGGTTCAGCGCGCGGGCCAGATGCCGAGTAGACGGCGCAAGGTCAGCAACTCCCCTACATGATAGGAAGTGTGGTCGATCACCAGGATGACTTCGCGAAGCAGATTCTGGCCGTCACCCCAGGGGAATGCAGCGGCCAGATCTTGATGCGAAACGCCAAGTAGTTGAATCAAGGCGTCCCGGTCCGCAAGTACCGATGCAACTGATTTTTCCCATGCGTGGGCGCTGGGCGGAGCGGCAGACTTCGGCCAGTAATCGTCCGGAAACACTGATTCTTTGTAGCTCCCGTCGTGATTGGTGCTGAAGCGAAGGATGTCATTCTGGGCCAGGCGGATATGCTCCAGCAGTTGCCATGCGGAGTAGGGCAGTCCGCTTCGCTCGGCCTGGAGATGGGTAGGGAAATCCGCTACAACCTCTTCGAAACGGGCGTGGGCGTTACCACCTTTGAGAGCCGCAATCAGTTCTTTGCGGAGCACCGCGTCCAACTCACTTGGCATGAAAAAGGCCTCCTCGGGAAATAGATTGATTGGCGGAAGCCTGCGATGCCTCGCGGCCTTGGAGCAGAAGCGGTGGAGACAAATTGCGGCCCGACCTTGAGCGGTGCTGGCACTGGGCTATATTCTGAATAGCAATGACTCGACTCGGCATTCTCCTTTCCGGACGCGGCTCCAACTTTGTCACCATCGCCGGCAATATTGCGCTCGGCAAACTCCAGGCGGAGATCGCCCTCGTGGTCAGCAACCGCGAAGACGCGGGCGGAATTGCCGCCGCCAAGGCTCGTGGATTGAAGACCTTGGTGCTGCCCAGCAAAGGGCGCAAGCGCGAGGAGCATGACTGCTCCGTAGTTGCCGCTTTGCGCGAGGCTGGAGTCGAACTGGTGGTGCTGGCTGGATATCTGCGGCTCCTCTCACCATGGTTTGTGCAGCAGTTTCCAGGCAAAATCTTGAACATTCATCCTTCTCTGCTGCCCTCTTTTCCTGGACTGGAGGCACAGAAGCAAGCCCTCGAATATGGAGTGCGGGTTAGCGGTTGCACCGTGCACTTTGTGGACGAGCACCTGGACCACGGGGCAATCGTGCTGCAAAAGGCGGTCCCTGTGCTGCCCTCCGACGACGAGCACACGCTGGCCGCGCGCATCCTGGCGCAGGAGCACTTGGCATATAGCGAGGCAATTGCGCTGGTGGCCGCAGGCAACTACCGGATCGAGGGCAGGCGGGTGCTGGTGGATTCAGGCAACGGGGTCGGTGAAACATCCCTCTAACCATGAATCCAGGTTGGAAGAACCGTTCGCTGAAGGGAATCGTTCTATATGGCAGACTTCCGTTTTGGAGATTATGAGTTTTCGCGCCGTCAGAGAAATTTCACCACGGCATTAGGTTTTTTGGCGATTGGACTCGGGCTGGGTGCGCTGGCTGCTCTGCTGATCACTCCTAAAACCGGTAAGCAAGTTCGCAAGGATGTACGTCGCAAGTACGAAGATGCCCGCGATGCTGTGGGGCAGTGGACTGAACGTGCCGGTGATATTTGGGAAAAGGGCGAAGAATGGGCAGACGCTGCGCGGCGCAAGGCGGAGCCCGTGACCCGAGCCTTTCGCAGAGGCTAGGAAGCTAAGATCATAACTTTAGTAGAGACGGAAGCTGACTTCAAAGCTGACTTCGACGGGAACCGGCTGTCCGTCTTTGTGACCGGGATCGAAGCGCCACTGGTTCACGGCTTCAACCGCCTTTTCATCAAGTCCCATGCCCAGCGAGCGCTGCACTCTGATATCGTGAGCCTTGCCGTCGGTGCCGATGATCACGCGCAGAACGACAACTCCCTGCCACTTATTTTTGCGGGCCTCTTCGCTGAACTCGGGCTCAACCCGGTAGAGGATTTTAGGAGCGCTGACCCCGCCGCCAACATGGTAAGCTCCGCCGCCAATGCCGCCTCCCCAGCCGGGGCCGACGCCGGGTCCTCGCCCTGAGCCAACGCCACCGCCGCTTCCCGAGCCGATTCCACCGCCCACGCCGGTACCGTTTGACAGCGGGCCGCTGAGCTTTGCCAACGGGTCACCCATGGGTCCAACCTGCGGCAGTTTCATCTCCGGAGGGACGACCACAGTGGGCATGACCGGTAATTTAGGCTGCTCCATGGGAAGTACGGTCGGGGGAGCCAACTGGGTCTTGGCAAGCTTGGGAAGCGCGCCCTTGGATGCGGGAATCAGGTCATGCGAGCCGCCACCCCCGCCACCGCCGGAAACGTCCTTGGCTGCCGGCATGACGTAGGGGCTGATGTCCAATGATTCGCCGACCGCCTGCTTGATCTGCGGAGCATGGGAAGCAGTCCAGCTTCCCAGCCAGATCAGCAGGGCGAGAATGGCGGTATTCAAGACGAACGAAACGACGAAGGAACCCTTACGGACTTCGTAAAGCCCATAGCCATCTCCAAACAGAGTCGGTAGAACATCGTGCGTCTGCTCAGATGGGGGCTCCTGGAGCCGCGATTTCTTGAGTTCGGGACTGGACATGAGCGTACCTCTGAGTATAAATCGGTGGCATGAGGAACCGCCGCAGAAAAACACCGGCGCACGAGGTTCTCCAGACAAGAGCACCGGGCATGCTGCAAATTAGAGAATCTGGAATCGCCACCAGAGCTGGGAAAATTCTAGGGAACGATAACGCGTAGTGCCTTGGGAGCGGCCGAGATCTCGGCCGGAGTCTGGCAAAGGTACTCGCCATCTGCATAAATGGGAATGGGCTGATCGCTTTCCAGAAAAACCTGACTGGTCTGGAAGTAACGTATCCGGGACACCCGCAGGTGAGTTCCAGAGTAGATGCGATGGAAGTTGAGCAGGACGAGGCTCTTGGGCATGGCTGGGACGAAACAGAGATCAAGCTGGCCGTCATCCAGTTTGGCCTGCGGCAGCATTCTGATGCCGCTTCCGTACTCAGGAGCATTGCCGATCGCGGCGAGCAGAACAGGGCCGTCCAGACAGGTCTCCTGGCCGTTGGCGTCATAGCTGTGCAGGCGCACAACGGGTGGGCAATAGGCGGCTAGCGCTCGGAGCGCGGCGAGCATGTAGCCTCCGTGCCGGCGCAACCAGCTTGGCATGCGATTGGCCCGCCGATTGGTCTCAGCGTCGATACCGATACCGGCAATCCCACTGAAGTAGATCGTGCGCTGCTGCTCGTAGTCTTCTTCCGCGTGGAGCAGGGGGTGGCGCGCGAGCACCGGGTCGAGTGGACTCGCGGGGCGTGCGTTGCGGCTATCGGCATCGGCGAGGGTCGTGGAGTCAGGAGGATCAGACGTGCTGGGCATGGGGTCGGCCATGGGGTGAACCGTCCCCAGGTCGATGGTGAGGACATTGTCGCCACGGTCCAGGTAGCGGTGCCAAGCGCGCAAAGCCTCACTCTGATTGGGAATGCCGAGGCAGCGTGCAAAATCATTGGCGCTGCCGGTGGGAACCACGAGCAGTGGCGTCTGCGCGTAAGCCAACGAAGAGAGTACGCGATGTACTGCGCCGTCGCCTCCAAAAACCATAGCCACATCGGGCAGGTCATAGGGTTCCAGCGTACTGCCGCGAAACACAGTGACGCGCGCGTCGCAGAAGGGCTCCATGACGTTCGATTTCACATACGAATGTGCTATGGCGGCGGCTCGCACCGGGAGATTGTACCGTGCGCGCACGATCGCGGAAGATAAAAATCTGAGAGCTGCTCGCGGCGGCGTTGAAGCGCTTTCCGAAGGCAGCCCTAAGCCGTTCCCGGGAAACGGAGCCGATTAGTCTTTCTTGTTGCCATCCGCATCGGCGGACGGAGTTGCTGTCCCAGGTGCCTTCTTCACCGCCACCTTTGCGTTCCTGGCGGTAAGGCTCTTCTTGCGCATCTTCTCGGCGAACTTTTGGCGGTTGCGCTCTTCACTTTGCTGTGACATATCCACCAGTCTACGCGCTTTGCGTTGCGCTGGAAATGCCGGAGGTCTCCCGGCGTGACTGCCATCCTACTCGAAAACCTTCTGTTCCATATCCTTAGCGGCTTGCTCCAGATTTGCCGGTGTCCCGAGGTCGCGCCAGTACGAGCCATCTGCCCGGAAGCCGAGGATCTTCTCTCCCTCAGACGCCAGCCGTAGATATTCCGGAATGATTGAGAATGCCTGGCTGCCGTTCTCGCCGATGAACGCCTGACCCAATGAACCAAAGATGCGTGGCGAGATTACGTGAATGCCCGCGAAGCCCCACGGTTGCGCCTGCACCGCGGTGCGAACCACCTCGTCCGCCTTGCCCGCCGTGCGCCGTCCGCATAACTGAAGCTGATTAGGTTGTGCATCAAAGAGCAGATAGCGCGAGCTTTTGCGCTGCTGCACCGCCAGCGTTGCCAGCGCATGCTGTTCGCGGTGAAAACTTGCCATCTGCTCAAGGTCGATTGCGCTGAGCACGTCGACGTTATGAACCACGAACGGCTCATCGGCGGAGTCGCGCAGAAAAAAATGTGCGGCTTTCTTCAAGCCGCCGCCAGTGTCGAGCAATTCGTCTTCCCGCGAAATCTCAATCTGCATCCCAAACTGATCGTTTGCCCGCAGATACTCCACAATCATGTCGGCGAAGTGATGAACGTTGACGATCACATCGCGGATTCCGAAACTGTGCAGGCGGCGCAGCGTAATCTCGAGCAGCGTGCATCCCGCGATTTCCACCAGTGCCTTGGGACGGTCATCAGTAAGAGGCCGGAGACGGGTTCCGAGTCCGGCAGCCAGAATCATCGCTTTCATCGCACCCACATCTCCTGCTCGCGATGCTGCAACACGACCCGGACTCCGGGCCTGCCGCCCAGGCGTTTGGCCACCTGCTCCGCCAGGTAAACCGAGCGATGCTGGCCGCCCGTACAGCCAAACGAAACCATCAGATGTTGGAAGCCGCGGAGCTGATAATTGCTCACGCTGGCTTCCACCAATGCCATTGCGTTGGCCAGAAACTGCTGCACGCCCTCCTGCTGGCTGAGATATTCGATCACCGCCGCATCCTTGCCGGACAGCGTTTTGAAGCGCTCTTCACGCCCCGGATTGGGAAGGCTGCGCGCATCGAAGACGAATCCTCCGCCGTTACCGCTGTCGTCCGGCAGTGGGCCGCGGTGAAACGAAAAACTCGAAACCATCACCGTAAGTTCTTCCGCCACCCGCGCCATGCTCCGCAGCTTTTCCGAGCCAACCATGCTGGTGAATGCGTCCGTCAGCGTGGGCAGCGCCACCGGCAGCGTTACATTGTGCAACAGCCAGCGCAAATTCTTCAGCGCATAGGGCACCGATTGCAGAAAGTGCGGCTTGCGCTCATAGAAACCGCGGAATCCGTATGCCCCTAGCGCCTGCATCATGCGAACGTACACATAGGCGTAGTAGTGATGTAGAAACGCTGCGCGATCCAACCCGATGAATCCGCTGAGCGAGTCGAGATAATGGTCGAGCAACTGCTGCCGCAGTTCAGGCGGCAGATCGGCCTTGCCGTCGAACAAAATAGAGGCAATGTCGTATTGCAAAGCGCCTTTGCGCCCGCCCTGATAGTCAAGGAAATAGGGCTGCCCGTCGCGTAGCATAATATTTCGCGATTGAAAATCCCGATAGAGAAAGTAGCTGCGATCGGCGCTCAACAGAAACTTTGTCAACCGGCTGAAATCTTCCTCCAGTGCCTGTTCGTTGAAGGGAATTCCGGCGAGGCGAAGGAAGTAATACTTGAAGTAATTCAAATCCCACGCGATCGATTGCCGGTCGAAGCTCGCCCGCGGATAGCAGACCTTGTAATTCAAATCCCGCCCGGCTTCTACCTGGAATCGCGGCAACGCTTCCACCGCCTTGCGGTAGGCCGTCACCACTTCAGGAGCAATCTCCGCGCCTGCGCGGCGTTGGGAGAGATACTCGAACAGCGTGGTGTCTCCGAAATCCTCCTCAATGTAGGCCCCCTGGCTGAGATCTTCCGCATAAATTTCCGGTACTGGAAGACCATGACGGCGAAAGTGCTTAGAGAATTCGATAAAGGCGATATTCTCTTCCCGGACGTCATGGAGGACGCCAATGGCGGTGCAATCGTCATTGCGGAGGCGGACGATAGTGCGTCCGGATCCACCGAGGTCCCCCTGCACCGGGCGCACCAGCGAAGGCGCGGAATGAAAGTGCTGCTCGAATAATTTCTTGAGAACGTCCATCGGGGATTGATTGTAAATAACTCCGCCGTCCAACCAAAACCGGAGCCGGGTTGCCGGAGTGCCGACGTCCTTTTCCGTTGGGATCGCGGAATCCTTGGACTGTGCCATCGGCGCCGCTATGATGAGAGCACGAGAGCAGGACAATGGCAGAACCCAAGCGCAACTTCTTCCAGACCGCGATCTACAATTTCTTCGCCCTGTACCTGGGTGTCACTCCCCCGAGGCCCGGCACGGAAGGCATCTATGCCGCGTTGCTGATCGCCGTGGCCCTGCTCGTGATTGGCTGCGGCTGCCTCATCGTTCGATTTCTTCTTGGCCAGATCCTCGGATAGTCCGGATTGATCGCCGTCCGCTCAGTCGACTCGCATGGTGCACAGCTTCGGGCTGATCGTGAGCTTCGGTTCGGTCACGGCCTGCACTTGTTCCACACTCACCCCTAGCGCAATCTCCTCCAGCACCAGTCCTACTCCGGCCTGCACCCGGAGGTAGCAAAGCTCGGTAACGATGGTGTCCACCACGCCCAGTCCAGTGATTGGCAGGGTGCAGTGGTTCAGGATCTTCGAGCGGCCCTCTTTGGTCGTGTGTTCCATGGCGACAATGACCCGCCGCGCCGCCGCCACCAGGTCCATGGCGCCGCCCATGCCCTTCACCATCTTTCCCGGAATCATCCAGTTAGCAAGGTTTCCCTCGGCGTCCACCTCCATTGCACCCAGGATCGACAGATCGACGTGCCCGCCGCGAATCATGGCGAACGATTCGACCGAAGAAAAATATGCGGTCCCCGCCATCTCGCTTACCGTTTCCTTGCCGGCATTGATTAAATCCGGGTCCTCCGCGCCTTCGAGCGGATAAGGACCAACCCCCAGCATCCCGTTCTCACTTTGCAATACCACCTGCATTCCGGTGGGAACGTGGCTGGCAACCAAGGTCGGCATGCCAATGCCGAGATTCACATAGAAACCGTCCCGCAGCTCGCGTGCGATCCGGTGCACAATCAATTCACGTTTGTCGACTATCAAACCTTCGGTTGGGCTCATCATTGTCCTCTCAGGCCGTGGCCTTGCGTACCCGGCGCCGCTCAATCCGTTTCTCCTCGCCAACCGCTTGAAAGATGCGCTGCACGTAAATCCCCGGCGTATGAATCTGGTCCGGCTCAAGTTCTCCCGGTTGCACCAGTTCTTCGACTTCGGCGATGGTGACTTTTCCGGCCGTGGCAATCATCGGATTGAAGTTCTGCGCCGTCTTGCGATAAATGAGGTTTCCCCAGGTGTCGCCCTTCCAAGCCTTCACCAGCGAAAAGTCCGCCTTCAGCCAGCGCTCCATCACATAGCTCCGGCCCTCGAACTCGCGGATCTCCTTGCCTTCGGCAACCATCGTGCCCACCCCGGTCGGCGTAAAGAATGCAGGAATCCCAGCCCCACCGGCGCGGATACGTTCGGCGAGCGTTCCCTGTGGGATCAACTCCAGGTCCAGCTTTCCGCTCAGTACCATTTCTTCGAAGAGCCGGTTTTCTCCCACATAGCTTCCCTTGTGACTGCGTATCTGTCCCTGCCGCAACAGCAACCCTAGTCCAAAATCATCCACGCCCATGTTGTTGCTGATGGTGTTCAGATTGCCCACGCCTTTCTTCTGCAGCGCCGCAATCAGGTTTTCTGGAATTCCGCAGAGACCAAAGCCGCCCACCATGATCGTTGCGCCATCGGGAATATCAAAGACCGCCGCATCGGCGTTCCCAAACACTTTCTTCATCTTGTCTCGCTCGTTCGCTTAGAAGATACAGACTCCACCCGCGAAGCCCGCCGCGAATTTAGATGCAGAGTTGTTCTGGAAGATGAATTTTGAATGGAGAAAGCTATCGCGGCCCCGTCCTCCTGTGGCCGGATGGGGAACTAACAGGCGTGCTCAAGCTGCAAAATCTTCAGCTCTTTAGCGATTTTGAAAACTCTCTTGCCTGCTCAAATTTACTGCGGAATTCAGGACTCCCCAAGCTCTGGCGCAGAGTTCTCAACTGGGTTTCCATGCTCTCCAGGGCTGCGGCCAGGTTCTGCTGGTTGCTGGTGGCGATCTGCTCCCACATGGTGGGCTCGCTTCCGGCCAGCCGCAGCATGGATTGCAATCCGCCAGCATGCACCCGCAGCGCCGGATTACCTTCGCCGAATGCGCTTTCGAGGGTGAGCGCCAGGGCGGTCGAGAGCAGTTGCGGCAGGTGGCTGGTGTAAGCCAAGGTGCGGTCATGCTCTACCGGAGTGCTGAAAACCACCCGTGCTCCGATGGCTTGGAGCGCCGAGAGCAGAGTGTAGTGCGACGGAACCAGGCAGTCCTGCAGTCTGGCGGCGATCGGGGTCAAAATCCAAAGGCAGCCTGCGTAGAGGTCCGCAGTAGCATGCGCCAAGCCTGAAACCTCGCGTCCTGCCAATGGATGCCCGGGCATGACGCGCTTACCCGCGGACTCGCCAAATATCTCTCGGGCCGCCGTGGCGAATGCGTTTTTGGTGCTGCCCACGTCGCTGACCAGCGCCCCAGGTCGCAGCCGCGGCGCGATCTGCGCCAGCAGCTTGATGCTGGTCTCCACCGGAGTGCAAAGAAAGACGTAATCGCTTTCGGCAACCGATTCGCCCGCATTCTCGCAGCCTGAGTCAATCGCACCCAGTTCCAGCGCCTGACGGAGTCGCTCCGCACGGCCGCAGCCCACGATGTGCGTGGCTAGCCCGGCGCGGCGCAACGCCAGCGCCAGCGAGCCCCCCATCAATCCAAGACCGATGATGGTGACACGGTTCAGGCTCACGAACGCTCCAGCACATCGGGGGATTGCAGCCTTCGCATGGCGGCCAGAACGGCGGTGTAAATCGTCGCCAGTTCCTCGTCCGGCAGCGGACCGTTATTGCAGCGCGCCACGTTGGCCATCACCACCGCCTCGCGCTTGGGTTCGTACACGGCCAAGTGGTTTTGCTGCTTGTAGCGTCCAATCTCCAGCACGCAGTGGGCCCGCTGATTGAACAACTCGACTAGTTTTTCGTCGATCGAGTCGATATCCCTGCGCAATTGATTCAGGTCGGTCGGGGTCATTTCACTCCTGCAATCCTTCATTGTCCGTACTGTTTCACCCAGGCATCCTGATCGGCCTGTAAGGTCTTGTCAATCCAGCCGATGTAGCTACGGCCGTTTTCGTCTTTGCCCACCCAGACCCTGGTGGAAGGCGCGATGTGGCCTTCGCTGCCCGAAAGTTGCTGGACCGCTTGCACCGCAGCCTGCGCAGCGGGCATATCCGACGGATAGAACTGAGAGGTCATCAGGCGGTCATTGAAAAACGTCAGTACCAGCTCGCCCGTCTGTCCCTCGATCCGCGCGTTCTTCTTTGAGATTATCAGCAGCCGATAGGGCGGCCGAGTGTCACTCGGCAGTGGGGTGCGATCCATAAGTATGTCAAAGTTGCCGGCCATCATGTCAAGCTTCCGTTCCACTGTTTCGAGACTCTGGCCGCTATACAGTTTTCCCGCCACGGGGCTCGGTTGAAACTTCTTTTCGCCGGAACGGTGACAGGAAAGCGTAAGCAACAGAACCAGAGCCATGCCACCGAAGACTAGCCGTTTATCGTTCGTCATAGGGTTGCCGGAAAGTATAATTCACCGCGCCCTGTTTGCGAGATAGTCGCGAGGCAGTCGCAAACCCGTTCGCCCGCCCTCAAAGGTAACCTGCCGCTGCGACCTTTGTACATGCTGCGACATCCCATAGAGAGCATCACTAGGTGTAGGATGATCGGTCGCGCACTTCCGTGCGCCCGCTAGGAGCTATCGCAATGCAAAGATCGGCAAGCGCCCATTGGCAGGGCGGATTGAAGGACGGACGAGGCACGGTCACCACCGCCAGTGGTGTACTCTCGCAGACGCAATACTCATTCAGCACGCGCTTTGAAAATGGCGTGGGTACTAATCCTGAAGAACTGATCGCAGCCGCACACGCCGGATGCTTCTCCATGGCGCTCTCCGCGCAACTGGAAGGCGCTGGGTTGAAGGCGGACGCCATCGATACCACGGCCAAGCTCACCTTTGAAAAAGTTGGCGAGAACTTCACCATCACAAAAATTCATCTGGAGCTGCGCGCCAAAGTTCCAAACGCAGATGATGCCAAGTTCCAGAAAGCCGCTGCCGACGCCAAGGCTGGCTGTCCAGTCTCACGTGTGCTCAACGCGGAGATCACGCTGGACGCAAAGCTGGTCTGAGCCGTAGCGTCAGCGCCGGGGTTCGGTTCTAACCGAACCCCAGTTTCCTGAGTTCTGCCGGGCTTCTGCACACCATCGTTGAATAATGCAAGCAAACACTTTGCACGTTCCTATCATCCAAACGTGAGCAGGACTTATTTGGCTGCAGAACCGGATGGTGCGCCTTGAAAATCACCCTTTTTGGCTTGACCCTGTCGTCTTCCTGGGGCAACGGTCATGCCACACCGTATCGTGCGATTCTGCGGGCGCTGCACCGGCTCGGGCATCGAGTCACTTTCTACGAATGCGATGTGCCGTACTACGCCAAGCATCGTGATCTGTGGCAGTGCGACTACTGCGATCTCAAACTCTACTCTTCCTGGGACTCCATCCGCGCCCAGGCCGTGGCCGAAGCGGCGGAGTCCGATGTAGTCGTGACTGCCAGCTACGTCCCGGAGGGTGCGCTCATCGCCGACGCGCTCCTCTCGATTGCGGGTCCGCTGCATGTCTTCTATGATCTCGATACACCCGTCACCTTGCAGCACCTGGCCAAAGGCGATCTCGACTATCTTCGCGTCCGGCAGCTCGCGGCCTTCGACCTTGTACTCTCCTGGACGGGCGGCGAGGCGCTCACCGCGTTGGAGCGTGATTTCGGCGTCAAGCTGGCCTGCCCTGTCTTTGGTTGTGTGGACCCGGATGTCTATCGCCCAGTGCTGCCTCGTCCCGACATGCGTTGCGAGCTCAGCTACATGGGCACCTACGCTCCAGACCGCCAGGCCAAGCTCGAATCCATGTTCCTGGAACCCGCACGGCGGTGTCCTTCCTCGCGGTTTCTGCTCGCCGGTTCCCTTTATCCCGAGTGGAAATGTGCCTCGAATGTGTGCCACTCCGAACACCTCCGTCCGAACGAACACCCGGCGCTTTATTGTTCCTCCCGCCTCACGCTCAATCTCACCCGGGAGGCCATGGTAACTTCCGGTTACTGCCCTTCCGGGCGATTCTTCGAAGCCTCCGCCTGTGGCACTCCAATCATTACCGACTGGTTTCGCGGACTCGATTCATTCTTCGAACCCGGCAAGGAGCTAATCGTCGCCAGCGATACAGGGGATGTCATGCGCGCGCTCAGGCGTCCGGACGCGGACCTGTTGCGCATGGCGCGTTTCGCCCGCCAGCGTACCCTGGACGAGCACACGGGCTACCAGCGTGCGCTCACCATGCTGGCTGCTTTCGACGCGGCCCGCTCGCCACGCAGGTCCCAGATGGAGGCTGCATGATCGGGATCATACCCGCGGCTGGCGCCGGACTGCGAATCCAGCCTCTCGGATGCAGCAAAGAGCTGTTGCCCGTCGGCTCCCGTGATGTTGGGGGCGCCGAACGGCCGAAAGCCGTTTCGGAGTACTTGGTGGAGCGCATGATTGCGGCCGGTGCTCGCCGGATCTGCATAGTGATCTCGGCCGAAAAAAGCGACATCGTGCGCTATTATGCCGAGCGCGACTACGCGGCGGATATCTTCTACGCCGTGCAGCAGCGCCCGCGCGGCTTGTGCGACGCTCTGTTCCGCGCCGCGCCCTTCGTTGGTTCCGACGAGCCGGTGCTCATTGGCCTTCCTGATACCATCTGGTTTCCTGAGAACGCCTTTCGTGCCTCGGTCGATCGCGATCCGGGGGTGAACCTAGTGCTCTTCCCGGTCGAGAATCCCAGCGCCTTCGATTCCGTGCTCTGCGATGAAAACGGTCTCGTCGAACGCGTTGAAGTGAAGCAACCGAACCCCGGGTCGCACTGGATATGGGGAGCGGTGACTGCCTCGGGACGTGTCTTTCAGGACCTCCGCATGCTCTGGGAGTCGCGCCACCACGAGGATGAATACCTGGGCCATCTGCTCAACGCCTATATCGCCGCCGGAAATCAGGTGCACGCCACGGCAAACGGCGAGCACTACATGGATGTAGGTACCATGGAGGGCTATCACGACGCGCTGGACTACTTGCGCGCGCGCAGCCGTTTGCCCGGAGAGCAGCGGAACGTGAGCGCCGCATAGTTTTGTAACGGGCACATTGCGCCTGTCATCAAGAAAGTATGGCGACCACATTGGAAAGAAATCGCGCTTCATTGGAAACTCGTCAACTTGGAAACTCAGACTTAAGGCTCACGCCGATTGGATTCGGAGCCTGGGCCATCGGCGGTGGCAACTGGGATTTTGGCTGGGGTCCGCAAGATGACCGCGAATCCGTCGAGGCAATTCTGCGCGCGCTCGATGGCGGTCTCAACTGGATCGATACCGCTGCCATCTATGGCCTGGGGCATTCCGAGGAGATCGTGGCCAAGGCTCTGGCCGAAACGACAAAGAAGCCTTATGTTTTCACCAAGTGCTCGATGCGCTGGAATGAAAATCGGCAGATTTATAGAAGCCTGAAAAGAGATTCGCTGCGTGAAGAATTGGAAAACTCACTGCGACGCTTAAAGCGGGACGTGATCGATCTCTACCAGATTCACTGGCCCGAACCGGAGGCGGAAATCGAAGAAGGGTGGGAGGCGCTGGCGCGATTCAAGGAAGAGGGCAAAGTGCGCTACATCGGTGTCTCCAACTTCAACGTGGAGCAAATGAAGCGGGCGATGAAGATTGCCCCGATCACTTCTCTCCAACCGCCGTATTCTCTCGTGAGTCCAGAGGTGGAGAAAGAGATTCTGCCCTTCTGCAAGGCGAACAACATCGGCGTGATTAACTATTCCCCGATGGCCAGCGGCCTACTTTCAGGGAAGATGACGGCGGAGCGGATTGCGGCAATGCCGGAAGACGACTGGCGGCGCCGCGCTCCACAGTTCCAGGAGCCGAAGCTCTCACGCAACCTGAAGCTGGTGGAGTTGTTGCGTGAGATTGGAAACGCTCACCAGGTGCAACCCGGAGTTGTGGCGATTGCCTGGACGTTGCGCAATCCGGCAGTGACCGCGGCCATTGTGGGTGCGCGCAGAGCGGCTCAAGTGGACGGAATTCTGCCGGCAGCCACGTTCCGTCTGAGCGCTGAGGAAGCGGCGATAATCGACAGGTTTATCAAGGCAAATCCGGCATAGCCGCCCGCGAGCAGTTCAATTATTGCCATCGCTGACGTACGCTGATAACACAAAGAGCAGCCATCAGGCTGCTCTAAACTTGTGGGCTGCCGATGCTAGCTAGACGGCCGCAACCGTTGTCTCTGCCAGTCTCCGTAGCGAGTCCCCAAAGGGCGCGGTCGCAACGCCGCGCTCCGTGATGATGGCGCTAATGTAACGCGCGGGAGTCACGTCGAAGGCGGGATTTTCGACCAGAACTCCAGTAGGAGCAATCTGCTTACCCCCGATGTGCGTGACCTCGCTGGCGGCCCGCTGTTCGATAGGAATTCCGGAGCCATCCGCGGTTTCCAGGTCCACCGTGGAGAACGGCGCAGCGATGTACATGGGAATACCGTGCTCCCTGGCAAGGATGGCGACCGAGTAGGTACCGATCTTGTTGGCTGTATCGCCGTTGGCGGCGATGCGGTCGGCTCCTACAATGACGGCCTGAATTTTGCCCTGGGCCATCATCGCTCCCGCCATGTTATCGGCAATCAAGGTCACGGGAATGTTGTCTTTCATCAACTCCCAGGCAGTAAGGCGTGATCCCTGGAGGAAGGGACGGGTTTCATCAGCGAAGACGTGAATTTTCTTCCCGGCCTCGACTGCTGCGCGAATCACGCCGAGTGCGGTGCCGTAGCCTGCCGTGGCCAGGGCTCCTGCGTTGCAATGCGTGAGCACTCCGCCGACTTCAGGCAGGAGCGCGGCCCCGTTGGTTCCCATGGCTCGATTGGCGGCAATGTCTTGGGCGTAGATGTTGAGCGATTCGTCAATGAGCGCTTGCTTGATGAGCGGAATGGGACGGCCGCTGATCTCCTCAAAGCGGCGCTGCATGCGCCGGATCGCCCAGAAAAGATTCACTGCGGTGGGCCGGGTCTCTCCCATCACCCGGCAGATCTGGCCAAAGCCATTGCGGAATTCCGAGATGCTGGTGACGTCCAAGTCACGTGCTCCCAATGCGATACCCATCGCAGCCGCCACGCCAATCGCCGGTGCGCCGCGCACGATCATGGTGCGAATGGCATCGGCCACGGCTTCATACTTGCTGCAGAGGACCCAGGTTTCCTCGGTCGGCAGCTTGGTTTGGTCAATGAATAGAACGCCAGAATCGGTCCACTTAAGGGTTTCGAGCACAGAGTTTCGTCCACTCCCTATAAATTAATCTTAGTGTAAATCGTTTGCTCGCGGAATGGTGGAAGGAAAGAGGCTTATGCCAGCGGGGTTGCCATCAGTATCAAAAAAATAAACCTTAGCCCATGGAAAGAATACCGGCAAAGTGCTAGAAACAGAGTGGGCGCTCCAAGGGGCGTTCGCGGGAGGAATATCGCAATGAAGAAGTCCGTAATCGCCGTATTGGCTGGTGTTCTGCTGCTCAGCGCAGCCATGCCGGCTTTTGCCAAGCACCACAGACATCACCACCATCATCATCACGCACAGGCCACTTCACAGCGCGCACAGTAACCCAGGCGCACTGCAGAGATTTGCTTTACTCCACAAAGCCCTCCGCCACGGCGGAGGGCTTTGCTTTGTGCGCTCCAATCAATCCTCTTCGGGCTGCGGTGCAAGTTTGTGCTGCGCCCGGAGATTTCGCGCCATCTCGATAATCTGGATGCTGTAGCCGTCCGGGTCAAACACCAGTGCCCAGCGGCCAAACGGGTCCTGCCGCGGACCAATCGCAATCTTACCGAAGCGGCGGCGGATCTCGGCCACTGCCTGATCCATATCGTCAACGTAAATGCCGATGCTCATCCCGGTGGTAGGACTTACCTTGACCTCATCGCCATCCGGATGCAGGCCGATGATGATGTTGCCAGCATCCAACTGTGACCAGTTGGCTTGATGGATGAGAGGCTTGAGGCCAAGCACATCCCGGTAAAACGCGAAGCTGCGCTCCATATCGCGCACGACAATCATGACGAGACCAAGTTTGCCGAACATCATTGCGTAGAACTCCCTGACCATGCTTACTGAATACGGCCGTTGCTTGCATCGTAGCCCGGCCCGGCAGCGGAGGCAATGCCGCACTCACTTACGCAGCTCAGGCGAGATGGCGAACGTGCTCAGCGCGCACCTCCGAAGCCGTAAAGATCGACACGAATGGCACCCCGCCCGCTGCGCTTTCCACCGCCGGTCGCCCCCCGGCTTCTTCGCGCTCCACCAGGCACATCACGCCCACAATCTCAAATCCAAATTGCATCGCGGCCTCAATCGCCTGCACCGTGGAGGCGCCGGTGGTGCAAACATCATCGACGATGACGACGCGCGCCCCCTTTTCGCGGAAGCCTTCGACCCGCTGCCCAGTGCCGTGAGCCTTCTCGGATTTGCGCACCAGAAAACCGTGGATCCATTCCTGCTCAGGAATAACGGCGACGTCGGTCCAGCGCAGATGAGCTTCCTGCGCGCTGAGCATGGCAACCGAGACCACGATCGGGTCCGCTCCCATGGTCAGTCCGCCGATGGCTCGCGGACGCCAGTTGCGGCGCTCAATTTCGTCGAGAAAGACGCGGGCGGTCAGGCGCGCGCCCTCGGCGTGCAACGTGGTTGCGCGGCAGTCAATGTAGTAGTCGCTGGTGCCGCCGCTGGAGAGCTTGAATTGGCCTAGGCGGAAGGACTGCTGCGAGAGCAGGGTAAGGAGCTGCTGGCGAACGTCGGACATAAACTTCACCATAGCAAGAGGTGAACAGAGGGAGCAAGCGGCAGCCTATAGTCGTTCTTCTTCTACCGTACTGAAAAACTCGTAAAGCCCCGCGTTTGCACAAACAGCGCAACAAACAGCGCGCCGTTGTAGCCAACGTGAACCAGCGTGGAGGAAGCCAGCGAGCGGAAACGCCAGCGGATCACGGTCAGCACCATACTTACGAGGATGATGCAGGTGACCTGTATCCAGGCTCCCGCGAGTTGCTGCCCGTGGATCACGCCAAAGAGCACGGAAGTCATAATCAGCGAGGCGACTGCCCCCGCGTGGCGTGCCAGCGCCGGAAACAGCAGCCCGCGAAAGAATACCTCCTCCGCAAAAGGTGCAATGAGTACCCCGAAGACGCACATCAGCCACGCATCGAGGGGCGTGCGCAGCATCTTGTCGATCGGGAGCTCGGGTGGTGTGGGCAGCAAGCGCGCGCCGAACTCAACCGCCAGCGCCAGCAACACTCCCCCGGCCAGAAACATCGGCCAGCGCACGGGCCAACGCCAGGAGAGCGCACGAAAGAATCCGATGCGGAAGTGGTGGGCGAACAACCTCCAAAGTGCGCCGAACACCAACAGATAGGCCGCCAGTTGGGCTGGCAAAAGCACTCGCGGGTCGGTAGCAAGATTCACCACGGGCACATGGCTGAGGGAAGCGACATGGAGCGCGATGGCAATGGCAACGGCGCCACAAAACAGCACTGCCAGCAGCATCGCCACAAAGGCGGAACTCACGACAAGCATTCCAAAGACCGGCTCCGGCTCGGGAGCGAGAGGCCAGGGGCGCGGCGTGGACTGTGCGGGATGCTGCTCGCTGGAGGTGGACACTAGGCACCGCTGCGATTGTAGCAAGAGAAGCGGCCACAAAGGATTAAGCCGGTGGGAATTGCGACTGATAGGCCGGAACGCACAACGCCCCACGTCAGCTGCGGGTGGCATTCGGTCGCGTGCAAATTACGCTCCTGCCTTCTTTTCAATCCTCGCCCAGCTGTCTTTGAGCGGCAGGGTTCGGTTGAATACCAGGCTGCCGGGCTTGGAATCGGGATCGACGCAGAAGTAGCCGACGCGCTCGAACTGATAACGGTCTCCCGCTGCCGCGCTCGCCAGCGAGGGTTCCAGCTTCGCGTCCCCCAGCGTCTCCAACGAATTTGGATTGAGATTGCTGGTGAAGTCCTCGCCCTCGGCAAGTTGCCCGGGATCAGCCTTGGTGAAGAGCTTGTCGTAGATCCGAATCTCCGCTTCGATGGCGTGCCGGGCGGAGACCCAGTGGATCGTCGATTTTACCTTGCGTCCGTCCGGCGAGTTGCCGCCGCGGCTCGCTGGATCATAGGTGCAGTGCACCTCCACAACCTCGCCCTGGGGATTCTTCACCGCCCGGTTTGCCGTTATAAAGTACGCATTACGCAGCCGCACTTCCTTTCCCGGCGAGAGCCGGTAATACTTCGGCGGCGGCGCTTCGCGGAAATCGTCCTGCTCAATGTAGATTTCGCCCGAGAAGGGTACTTGCCGGATTCCCGCGCTCGGGTCTTCGGGATTGTTTGCCACTTCGACGAACTCTTCCTGTCCTTCCGGATAGTTATCGATCACGACTTTCAGCGGTCGCAAAACGGCCATGGCCCGCGGGACACGCCGGTTCAAGTCATCCCGCTGAAAGTGCTCCAGCATCTCGATGTCGGTCGAGCCATTGGTGCGCGAAGCTCCTATGGCGGCGCAGAAATTGCGGATTGCCTCTGCCGTGAAGCCCCGGCGGCGGAGTCCGGAGATCGTTGGCATCCGCGGATCGTCCCATCCGTGGATGCGTCTTTCCTGCACCAGTTGCAGTAGCTTGCGCTTGCTCAGCAAGGTGTAGGTAAGGTTCAGCCGGTCGAATTCAATCTGTTGCGAAGGGAAAATGCCAAGCTGCTCAATGTACCACTTGTACAGGGGCTGATGGTCGGTGAACTCCAGCGTGCAGATG
The DNA here is from genome assembly GCA_964563875.1 of uncultured Acidobacteriaceae bacterium. Taxonomy (GTDB): domain Bacteria; phylum Acidobacteriota; class Terriglobia; order Terriglobales; family Acidobacteriaceae; genus TOLSYN. The sequence goes on along the minus strand of CAZLZA010000022.1, from coordinate 46,089 downwards.
GAGTGCGTGACCTTTTCGAGTGAATCCGATTGCCCGTGCGCGAAATCGTACATCGGATAGATGCACCACTTGGTCCCGGTGCGGTGATGTTCGGCGTGCAGGATGCGGTACATCACCGGGTCGCGCATGTTGAGGTTGGGCGAAGCCATGTCGATCTTGGCGCGCAGCACACGGGTGCCGTCGGGAAACTCGCCTTGTCTCATGCGCTCAAAGAGTTCGAGGTTCTCCTCGATGCTGCGGTTGCGATACGGGCTGTCCTGCCCGGGTTCGGTGAGGGTGCCACGATGCTCGCGAATCTCATCCGCGGTGAGGTCATCCACATAAGCTTTGCCGACCTTAATGAGTTGCACCGCCCACTCGAAGAGCTGGTCAAAGTAATCCGAGGCGTAGCAGAGACGGTCCCACTCAAAGCCCAGCCAGCGCACATCCTCCTGGATCGAGTCCACGTACTCCTGCTCTTCCTTCTCGGGGTTGGTATCGTCGAAGCGCAGGTTGGTCTTTCCCCCGAACTCGTCAGCCAGACCGAAGTCGAGGCAGATAGCCTTGGCATGGCCGATGTGCAGGTATCCGTTGGGCTCCGGAGGAAAGCGTGTCTGCACCACTGCGTCGCCGTACTTCTTCGTCCGCAGGTCCTCGATGAATATCTCGCGAATGAAGTTGGAGGGACGCGGCGCGGATTCCGCCGGCACGGTTGCAGCATTCTTACTTTCCTTATTCGTCGTGGTCATCACTCACATTCCTTGGCGTAGAAGCAACGATTATAGCTGTCTCAAACTTGGCATCGCAGTTTGCTGATGGCCTGGGCGATACGCTCCAGGCAAACTTCACGGCCCAGAGCTTCCATGGTCTCAAACAGTGGCGGGGCATTCTTGCGTCCGCACACGGCAACCCGGATGGGCTGGAACATCGGTCCGGCTTTCACTTCCAGACGTTCGGCGGCCATGCGCAGCGCGGATTCGAGCGATGCATGATCGAACGGCGTGGCGGCCAGCAGTTCGCCGGCTTCACTGAGAATCTTGTGGGCCAGCGCCGCATCACCCTTCTGAGGGATCAGCTCAAGGCCATCATACGGCGGAAGTTGCTCGACAAAGAAGAAGTCGGCGGCGGTACTCACGTCGGCAAGAAACTTGATGCGCTCGCGAATCAGCGGCGTCACCTGGCGCAGTTTTTCCGCCGCCGCGGGCAGCTCTGCCTGCTGCAAAAACGGCAGCAGTCGAGCCGAAAGCTGTTCCACCGGCAGCGCCCGTATGTGCTCTGCATTCAGCCACACGGCCTTGGGATCGAACGGGTCTTCCGGGCTGAAGTTTACGACCGCGTTGGCGCGGTTGACGCCTTCCAGGGTGAACGCCGAACTCAACTCCGGCAAGGTCAGGAAGTCACGATCGTTCTTAGGCGACCAGCCCAGCAGGCAGAGAAAGTTGACGAACGCCTCCGGCAGGAAGCCCGCGTCGCGATAAGTGGTGACGCTGACCACCGGACCGTGGCGGCGTTTGGAAAGCTTGGTCCCGTCCGGAGCCACCAGCAGCGGAAGATGCGCAAACCGCGGGGGCTCGGCTCCGGTGGAGGATGCCGCAGCCTCAAAGATCAGCAGATGTTTGTAGGTGTTCGAGAGATGATCCTGGCCGCGAATGATGTGGCTGATACCGAGGTCGGCGTCGTCCGCGCAGGAGGCCAGATGATAAGTAGGCATCCCATCGCTGCGCAGTAGCGCGAAGTCTTCGACTTCATCCGCCAGCTTGGTTTGCTCGCCGTACACCAGGTCGACGAAGCGCAGCACACGGTTATTGCCGCGCGGCACCCGGAAGCGGAGCGCGAACGCTTCCCCGCTGGCGGCGCGGCGGTCGCTCTCGGTGCGTGAGAGCTCTCGCATTCCGGGGTTAAATAGCCATGCTCCCTGGTTTCCGGATTGATTTCCGGATAATGCCCCACTCCTGTCTCTGTCAGCGCAATGGGCGGGGGTGAAATCGCGGTAGGCCAAGCCCTTGGCGAAGATCGCCTCGGCCAGCTGCCGGTGCAGGGCCAGGCGCTCGGATTGCTTGTACTCCTCATCCCAGCTCAGGCCCAGCCAGCGCAAACCTTCGAAGATCGATTGAACGCTGGCGTCGGAGTTGCGCTCGACATCGGTATCGTCGAGGCGGAGCACCATGGTGCCACCGTTGTGGCGGGCATAAAGCCAATTGAAAATGAAGGTGCGCGCGCTGCCCACATGAAGGAAGCCCGTGGGAGAGGGCGCGAATCGAACTCTCAGCATAAGAATGTAAGTATAAACGGTAGGCGCCCGGCAGCCGCAAAATCAAGCATTGCATGAGGAAAGCCCCGCACGAGGTAAGTTCGTACGGGGCTGGGCAACTGCTGGAACTTGGTTGGAGGACTACTCCTGCTTGGTTTCAACCACCGGGGCTGCGCTCGCGGCTCGGGCGGCGAGTACGGCTGCCTTCTTGGTGCGTTTCAGAAGCTTCTGTTTGCGGAGACGATTGAATCGTGCCTTGTCACCAATATTTCCCGACATTCTGTACCGCTTTCTGTGAACATCATTTGCTTTCGTGTTGGGATGTAATCATCTCATATCGCGGAAAATATCTCCTGCGAATTGCAAGTTACGGTGGCCGGGTTGCGACAAACCGAGAATTTACCGTAAAATGAATTGTTCAGGACGAGTTCCAGTTTTGACTATTAAGGACATAGGTTAAGTATGGCGAATCATGTTTCGGCGCTGAAGCGCGCACGACAGACGGAAACCAAGACGGCGACCAATCGCGCCAATAAGTCGCGTATGCGTTCGGCGCTGCGCTCTCTGCGCACCGCACTGACCTCCGGCGATAAGGCTACGCTGGATACGACGTTCCGCGAGACGGTTTCGGCTCTGGATAAGAGCGTGCAGAAAGGTATCCTGCACAAGAACACAGCATCGCGCTACAAGAGCCGCCTCTCGGCTCGCGTGAAGGCTGCAACCGCAACCAAGTAAAACTTTCCGGCATTTGCGACGGCAGGCTTCGGCCTGCCGTTTTGCTTGTGTGCCCAACCCATATTGTTCCTTAGTCGAGCAGCGCTTCCTGCCGCCAGGCTGGGACGAGTTCTCTGGGCTCAGCGGCGAGGTCGAGGATCAAATTCTCCAGAATCAAACGCTTACTGGGAGGATTAGAGCGCAGTGCGGCATCGGCGCGGGAGATCAGGCGGATGGCCCGGGTTAGTTCGCGACGCGATTTGTATCGGCGCGACTGGCGGATCACGTCGTCGGCGGCGAAGGGCGGGATGCGGAAACCCTGCCACAGCACCTGGTATAGGGCGCGAGTGTCGCGCACGTTGCGCTCTAGAATCACCAGCATCTGGCGGAAGGTGCGGGCCAGCATGTAGAGATGGCCGATGGCGGCTTCGTCGCCGTCCCCGGTGGAGAGCATGGCATCGAGAATCTCCAGTGAGCGGGCGCGATTGTGCGAGGAGAGCGCATCGGTAAGTTCGTACAGAGTGCGTTGCTTGGCGGCCAGCACCATGGTCTCCACGTCGCCCAGGGTGATGCGCTTCTTCTCTCCCACATAGAGCAGGAGCTTCTCCAGTTCATTCGAAATCATCATCATGTCGCCGCCGAGCGAGTCAACCAGTTCGCGCGAGGCTTCCGGATCGATCTTTGTGGAGTGCAGTGCGGCGGTTTCATTGAGCCACTTGACAGCCTCGCCCTCATCGACCCGGGCGAATTCGATCACCGCGAAATGCTCGCCAAGGGTCTCCCGGATACGTTCGTAGCGCTCCTTGTCAGTCATCTCCATGCGGCGAAGGTCGGCCGGAATGCTGATGTGGTCGGCAATCAGGATCAGCAGCGCGTCGGGGTTTGGATTCTTCATGTAGCTGGCGATGGCAGCGAATTCCGCATCATGCTTGCCGCGTCCGTACAGAGCTTTGACCCCGCGCACGAAGAAGACCTGGAAACTTGCCATCAGAGATGGCGTTCGGGCGCGGTCGAGAATTTCGACCACTTCCGAGGACTCAAGATCGAACTCGTACAAGCTGAATTCGCGCATTCCCTCCGGGATCAGGTGTTTGAGAATGGCATCCCGGCAGGTACGGCGGAAAAAGCCTTCGTCGCCGATAAAGACATAACCGGGCTTCAGCTTGTGAGAGCTGACCTCTTGGACGAAGCGCTCAACTGGGGCGAAGGCTTTCAAGCTAGAACGCCTCCAGAATATTGCTGACCAGGGTGCGGGAGAAATCGCGCGAGATTCTGTCCAGAGCCGGCCCCTGCTCCTCGAAGAAGCTGGCCAGTTCGTTTGAGATCTGATACTGATCGCGGAAAACGTAGCTAGGATTGCTGTAGAGTACGCGGCCATCGCGTGCCGTCAATGTCACCTTGACGATGATGGTGACCAGTCCTGTCGAGGCCCTCCCGGTTACTGAATCGTATGCTACGGGAGCAACTTCGGTGGAGACTACGGTGCCTTGCAGTACCGCGTCGGCATCCGCTTCGGTTTGCACCACCCGGTAGTGAGTGCGAGTATTGAATTCCCGAATCACGGCGCCGGTAAGTCCGGTTTCCACGTGATAGGTGTGAGTCTGATTCTGAAACGATGGAATCGCCAGGATCTTAATGTCCGGAGCCAGGTGCGAGCTGCTGCCTGCCGTGTGGTAGCCGCAGGAGGCACACAGCATCAGCAGTCCGAGGACTGCAATACTGGCGAGCTGGGGCAAACGGAGCGCTGCCAGAACAGTCATTGCAACTGCCCTCGGGGACGGATTTGCACCATTTCCTCGGCGCACTCCACCGCCTGAATCGCCGAGAGGCGAAGATTATCGCAGGCAGCAAAAAGCCAGAAACCGTTGCTTCCGCCGTCACTGCGCACGCTTGTGAGAATCTCCGACGAGCCCGCAACATTCACATTGCTGGGAAATTCGCCGGGCTCGCTGTTGACCGTGACATGCGGTCCGGCGAGTGCGCTTTCTAGTTCTGCGGTCGTGGCTGCGGCCCCCATCTGCACGAACATCGCGATGGTGTAACCGTGGAATACAGGAGCCTGGAGGAGAAGCACGGCAGGTGCGGAAATTTCTTCCTGCGCCAGCTCTTTAAAGTGGCGCACAATGCGCGATTCGGTCTCCCGCAGCGACGGGCGAGCACCTTCGACCGGCTGCGCAAAAAGATTGAACGCCGCCTGGGTCCCGAAGACCGCATTGGGCATTTGCTGAAAGCTGAGCAGATTCACGGTTTGATCGTGGAGTTCATCCATGCCGCGCCGTCCGTACTCGGAGGCAGGCTGGCCGATGACGGCGGAGGCGAGCTGAACCGGAGCGGCCTTCTGCAAGCGCGCCAGCAGCAGCGCCATCACAACGGCAGCCGGGTGAGCGATCACCACGGGCGCCGACTGAAGCCCAACCTCGCGGATGTGGCCCAGTTCGCGCTCCACCCAGGGAGAGCGAAGAACGATATCCGTATTGTTCTCCAAGGCGTAGCTGAGGTCGATGATCTCAGCGCCTGCATCCCGAACCGTGGCCCAGGTTTTCGCGATGCAGGATTCGTCGGCGGTCAGGAAGGCAAAATCCACGCCCTCCAGATGTTCCGGCAACACCCCTTGAATGAATGCCGGTTCGTCATTGACCTGTTCGAGTTGGCCGAGTGCATCTTCGTCGTCCAGAAGCTTGATATCGACGGCAGGAAAGTTGCGCTCACCGAGGATATCCCGAACCTCCTTGCCTTTGAGGGCAGCGGCTCCAACGACGGCAACGGAAAAAAGATTGGAATTCTTGGCAGCTGGGCTCATAACTCTCCCAAAGCCTCCTGCGGCGGTGCTGGTGGCGCTGTATTCTTGCGCCGGAAAGCATACGTGAGCCTGAATACCACCCCTGAAATCATGTAGCTGACCGCAAGGACAAACAGAACGTAGCGATGAAAATACCAGGTGGCGGCCAGGGTAGCGGCAATCAGCACCAGGAAGCGCGAGGCCTGACGGTTATGAAAATCAATGCTCTTCGCACTCCAGAAGCGCCAGGTGCTGACCATCAGGAAGGCGCACACAAAGATGTAGCCCATCCAGATGATCGAACTCCACCAGGCCTGCACGGGATAGCCAAGGCGAAGATGCACCACTGCGGCCAGACAACCGGCGCCGCCAGGGATAGGCATGCCGACAAAGTACTTGCGGCCCGGGTGCCCTGGATTTTTAGGCTGAGGATTGAGTTGAATATTGAAACGCGCCAGGCGACACGCACCCGCGGTGAGAAACGCGAATGCCACAATCGCGCCGAACTGTATCAACTTATCGCGCAGATCCGCATCGAGCGACGCAGGCAGACAAAAGAAGCCCCACATCCACGCGAGAATTCCCGGAGCAACCCCGAACGTTACCACATCGGCTAGCGAATCCAGTTCCTTGCCGAAGTCGCTGGTGGTGTGGGTAAGACGCGCGATGGCTCCATCCATGCCGTCGAAGAAAACGGCAAAGCCGATGGCGATCGCCGCATGATTGAAATACGTAGCCGCAATGCGCAGTGGATCGACACCCGGCGCAGTGAGAAAACCCTGGGCGTGAGCGGCGCCCATCGCCGCCTGCGAAATCGCGTAGAAACCAGCCGCCAGATTCGCGGTGGTAAATAGCGACGGCAGAAGGTACAGTCCCTTGCGCAAACGGCGCGATCGCCCGTCGCCGATGCGACGGTTCGGCGATACCATCAATGTTCTCCTTGCGCTGGCGGCAGGATGGCGAGGGTCGAAGAGCCACACTTCACGGGATTGCCAACCTCCACCAGCACCTTGGCGGAGGCGGGCAGAATGACGTCGCAACGCGATCCGAACTTGATCAGTCCAATGCGCTCGCCGCGAGCCACCCGGTCTCCGGCGACCCGCGAGAAGACAATGCGCCGCGCCAGTAGTCCGGCGATCTGCTTGAAGATGATGTTGTAGCCATCCTCGGTCGCAAGCATGCAGATGTTCTGCTCATTCAACTCTGCCGAAGCCGGATTCATGGCGTTCAAATACTTGCCCCGGCGATACTCCACCGCGGTGATGACCCCTGCCGCCGGCGAGCGGTTGACGTGCACGTTGAAGACATTCAGAAAAATGCTGATGCTGATACGCGGCTCGCCAGCCAACTGAATCGTTGAGACTGCCGTAACTTTGCCATCGGCAGGAGAAACCACGGCGCCGCGGGTGGATGGAATAACTCGCTCCGGGTCGCGAAAGAACCAGAGGAAGAAGACCGCCAGCAACAGCGGTACAAGTGCAAGCGGAGGCGAGGCCCACAGACCAATGAGGACCGCCACCGCAACCAGAGCCAGCGCGTAATAGATTCCGTCGCGTACCATGAGGACCTCTCGATTATAGCGAAGCGCGAAGTCCGAATGGTCGGAAAGACAGTGGTGCCCCAGCAAGGTTACCGTTTATCGCGCAGTCTGCATCGAGCAGTCTGCAAATGGCGCGTGCCGCCCGCAACAAATTACGCGGTACTCCGCCGCACCAAGCGCCAGGACGACCAGCCACCGCGCGGGTGGAACTGGTCATCCTCGAGCGCAAAGCCGCGTCTCGGCGCGAGCGTGCAACCACCGGCATGGTTGCACTCAGGAGACTTTTTGAGCGCGGCTCTGGAACGCTTCCATCTCATCCTTGAGGCGAAGTTTCAATTTTTTTAGGCGGATTTCTTCGATCTTTTCTTCTTCGGAGAGGTATTTCTTACTGGCGAGGGATTCAATGCGCTGAGAGTAGTTGCTGTGTTCATCGGCCAGCTTGCGAAATTCATCGCTGCTGGCCAGCAGCTGTTCGCGTACGGGAGCATTCATCCGCACCTCCTAGCCTGATATCAGGTGTTGTAAAAGCTAGCACCGGGGGAAAGGGCGAGCAAGCGAAATCGAAACCTAATATTCATAATTCATGCACCAGAATTAGTGCATCCTCTTCGGGGGCGCGGTAATAATCCCGGCGGCGCGCACACTGCTCGAACCCGCTCAGCTTGTAAAAGCGAATTGCCGATTGGTTTGAGGCCCTGACTTCGAGGAGAATCCGTTCCGCCCCAAGCGAGCGGGCGTGTCTCAGCAGGGCTGACAGGAGCTCCCGTCCCACCCCACAGCGACGGAATACTGGCAGCACCGCAATGTTTTCCAGCTCCCATTCGGGACCGCCGTTTCGTCCCACCAGAAATCCAACTCCACGTACTCCGCTTTCTGCCAACCGGTCCGCGGCGATCTGGCCCGTAATCTCGTCTGCAGTCTGCTCTGCAACCTGCTCTGCAACCCAAGCCAGGCGCGCCGGAGATTGCGTATGGAAGATATCCAGCCATTGTTGCCGGGTCCAGTGAGCCGCTGAATCCGCAGCCTCACCCATGGCCATCAGTTGCGCGAGGTCGGATTCGTGCGCGAGGCGGATCTTCATGGCAAATGGTGGACGGTGCCGGGTTTAGGCTTTGAAAAAAGCTCGGCGTCCGAGCGGCGCAGGTAGTTGGCATCGAGAGTCGCCACATCGGCACGAATACCGGTCAGAAACTTGCGGTACGCGATGCGGGCGAACGCCTCAGCCGAGGGCCGGGCGAGTATCTCCACATCAATGCCGGCTTCGCTGATGCGGGCGGCGAGCCCAGGGTCGGGGGTACAGACGGTCGCCGCCGGACCGCCTGCGCCGGACAGGGAAGTGAAATCCGCAAAGCTGCAGACCGCCTCACGGTTCAGCCGCGCGGCTACGGAAGTAGAGGATTCCACCAGGTATTCGCCGAAAAAGACCTCGGCGCGCTGAGCATCGATAGCGGCGACTACCTTGCCACCTCTTCCCGCCGCAAGGGCAATCGCCTCCAGCACGGAGATGGCGACCACGGGCGTGTCGAACGCCTCGGCCAATCCCTTCACGGTCGCAATCGCGATTCGTAGTCCGGTGAACGAGCCGGGACCACTGGCAACACCGATCAGACCGATCGAGCTTCTCTCAAAGCCGTGCCGCACCAGTAGCCGGGCAACCGTCGGCACCAGTAGTTCAGAGTATTGGCCCCCGGAGAGCTCTGCCAAATCAAGGGTAAGCAGTTCGTCGCCCTGCGCTCGCAGCAAAGCAACGCTGCCCTGCCGTCCCGAGGTATCAATACCAAGAACGAGCACACACGGAATCAGCACAACGGCTCCTGGCGTGCGAGTTTGGCGACGATCTCGTCGATCAGTGAATAAGGGTCGCGTTCGTGCCCGGCGACCTGGGAGGCGTATTCCCCCACGGCGTCTTCGGAAAAAGCTCCTTGCACAATCCGCCGCAGCACCGCGTCGCGCAACATCTCACGCAGCCGGTTGCGCCAGTTGGCGATGCGCCGCTGAAGGCCCATGTCGCTCGTGGCGAGAAACGCCTCGTACCTGTCGATGGTGGATGCCAACTCCGTAACTCCCGCGCCGGTGCTGGCAACCGTCTTGATCATCGGAGGCACCCAGTTGTCATGGCGCAGGGCAAGCGACTGCATCGCCTTAACCTCGCGCTCCAGGCGTTCCGCGCCTTCCCGGTCGGCCTTGTTGATGACAAAAATATCGGCAATCTCCATAATTCCGGCCTTGAGCGACTGCACGTCATCGCCCATGCCGGGAACCAGGATCACGATGGTCACATCGGCAAGGCGGACGATGTCCACCTCATCCTGGCCGACGCCGACGGTCTCGATCAGCACCAAGTCGCGGCCGCTGGCATCGAGCACCGTAGCCACGTCGGCCGTGGTGCTGGAGAGCCCGCCGAGCGATCCACGCGTGGCCATGCTGCGGATGAACGTGCCTTGGTCGCCGCTGTGTGACTGCATGCGGATGCGGTCGCCAAGGATCGCCCCTCCGGTGAACGGCGACGTCGGATCGATGGCGATGATTCCCACCGTCTGCCCGCGCTTGCGGTATTGTCCGGCTAGCGCATCGACCAGCGTACTTTTCCCAGCTCCCGGAGCGCCCGTGAGACCGACCACCCGCGCTCTCCCGGAGTGCGCAAACAGCGCCTTCAGCAGCTCGTGCGAATCCGCTGTGCGGTTTTCCACCGCAGTAATGGCACGCGATAAAGCACGAAGATTGCCGCTGCGGATCTCATCGACCCATGTAGAGATAGAGGAAGTCACAGTATGAAGTGTTCTCGCCTCGCTAGTGTAGCAAAGCCCAAGAGCCGGGTGCCTCACCCCCAACGCGGATGGCCCACTCTGACGCCGCGTTCGCGGCTTTAAAGTGGGGAAGTTGCTATTCGTTCAGCAGTTGCCGCGCAATCACCAGTCGCTGAATCTCGCTGGTGCCCTCGCCGATGGTGCAAAGCTTCACGTCCCGGTAAAACTTCTCCGCCGGATAGTCTTTGATAAAGCCGTATCCGCCGTGGATCTGCACCGCTTCGTTGGCGACCCGCACGGCGACCTCCGAGGTGTAGAGCTTGGCCATCGAGGACTCCAGCGTCGTCTTGCGATGGTGGTCCTTGAGCCAGGCGGCGCGCATGGTCAGCAGACGGGCCGCATCGATCTCCGTCGCCATGTCGGCAAGCTTCCACTGGATGGCCTGAAATTCGCTGATTGCCTGTCCGAACTGCTTTCGCTGGCGGCTGTACCGGCGCGCACACTCATAGGCGCCGGTGGCCATGCCGAGGCCCAGGGCAGCAATAGAGATGCGTCCTCCGTCGAGCACGCGCATCGCGTCGATGAAGCCCTCGCCCTGCACTCCAAGGAGGTTTTCGGCAGGAATTTCGCAGTCCTCAAAGATCAGCTCGGAGGTGTCCGAGGCGCGCAGACCGAGTTTGTTCTCCTTCTTGCCGGCGCGGAATCCGGGGGTGCCGCGCTCCACCAAAAATGCGGAGAGGCCGCGCGTACCAATGTTCTTTTTGGTGACTGCGACGATCACGCAGACGTCCGCGTAAGCCCCGTTGGTGATGAACGTCTTGGTGCCGTTGAGCACCCATCGGTCGCCTTTGCAGGTGGCGGAGCAGCGCGCGCTGCCTGCGTCCGAGCCACTGTTGGGCTCGGTGAGAGCCCAGGCTCCGATGTGCTCTCCGCTTGCCAGGCGCGGCAGGTACCGCCGCTTCTGCTCTTCATTCCCGGCTAGAAAAATGTGGTTGGAGCACAGCGAGGTGTGCGCCGCCACAATGATGCCGACCGAGCCATCGACCCGCGAAAGCTCCTCGATGGCCAGTACGTACTCAATGTACCCGTAACCGGCGCCGCCGTATGTGTCTGGAAAAATGCAGCCCATCAGGCCCAGTTTGCCGAGTTGCTTCACTGTTTCGAGGGGGAAATGCGCGGTCTCGTCCCACTCATGCACATGGGGCGCAATTTCGCGTCCGGCAAAGTCGCGCACCATGCTCTGGAGGTGCAGTTGTTCATCGGTGAGTTGGAAGTCCACGCGTTCTCCATTACGGAAATTAGAAACTCGCAGCCCCTCGCCCCACGCGCGGCGGCCAGAAAAGGAAACTAACCTTTATATCACGCGGCGGGAGCTTAGGGGAAGTTCCACGCGGAACCATAAAATTTTGTAAGCCGCTGGCCGATGGCGAGTATCATCCGGTGGATATGGCCTTCACGATAAATTCACTCGACCACCTTGTGCTCACCGTGGCGAACATCGGCGTCACGGTCGATTTCTATACCGAAGTTCTTGGAATGGAATTGGTAACCGTGGATGGCCGCAAGGCTCTCGCCTTCAACGAGCAGGCGATTAAGCTGCAGCAGCGCGGCCATGAAATCAAGCCAGGGGCCTTGCATCCTGCCTGTGGTGCCAGCGACTTTTGCTTCCTTACCTCAGCGCCCCTGGAGGAAGTTGTCCGCCACCTGAATGAGCAGAAAGTTCACATCGAAGAAGGTCCGGTTGAGCGCCATGGGGCCATGGGGAAGATGCGCTCCATCTTTGTCCGTGATCCGGACAAAAATCTGATCCAGATTTCGAGTTACTGACCGGACTATTCATTCTGCGTGGCCGCGGGCAGCCTCGCATACCCCGGCGAAGAGGCGCCGGATTCCGCCTTCGATGGTGGGTTTGATGGAGTCTCCCAGGAACTTGAAGGGCCCTCCGCTGAACTCCTGCCGGGTGCGCAACTCCGTGCACTGCTCCTCCGGCATCCATTTGAAGGTGTAGATCTGCTCGACCGTGACTCCCGAGCCGCCGCGGAGGTGGACATAGTTGGGAGTTTCAACTTCAAGAACCTCCAGGGTTCGCTGGAAAGGCAGCGGCCTCAGCATTTCGATGGAGAACTTTGCCCCCTTCGTCCACCGCTCTCCGCTCACCCATCGCACCTCGCGGATGGCCTGCGGGTCCCAGCACGGCCAGAGTTCGATCTGCTCAAACGCCTGCCAGACGTGCTCCAGACGGCACTGCGCGATGGAGGAATACTCGATTTTGACAGACATCCCATCTCCTTGATGATCAGGCTGGGTCGCCAGAGGTGCCAGCGAACGCCAGTGATGGAGCGGTCGGCGCCGCCCGGGTCAAGGATTTTCGCCGGGCCTAAACGCTGACTCTCGAATTGCAAACCGTGCGCACACCGTCGAGTGCCCGCTTGCAGTCGCCGACTGAAACATTCAGGTGGGTGACGAAGCGGATCAACTGCGGATTGACCGTACCGGCGAGTACCCCCTGGCACTTCAGCGCCTCGGTGATTTCCCTGGAGGACTTGCCCGTGCCGCTCACGTCGAATATGACAATGTTGGTCTGCACCGTAGATAGATTGATTTCGATGCCAGGGATCTCAGCCAGTCCTTCGGCGAGCACTCGGGCGGAGTCATGGTCTTCCTGCAAACGCGCGGGACCTTGCTCCAGCGCAATAATACCGGCGGCGGCCAGCACGCCAGCCTGACGCATACCGCCTCCCAGAGCCTTGCGGACGGAGCGCGCCTGCTGAATGAAATCCCGTCCACCCACCAGCATGGAACCGACCGGAGCGCCCAGCCCCTTGGAAAGACAGAACATCACCGAATCGAAGCCCCGGGTGATCTCCGCAACCGGCTTGCCGAGATAGGTCGCAGCGTTGAAGACCCGAGCGCCATCAAGATGTACAGGCAAATTACGCTCATGTGCCCGCTCACAGATTTCCTGCATGGCAGCCATCGGCGTAACCGTGCCACCAGCCATGTTGTGGGTGTTCTCCATGGCGATCAGTCCGGTGGGCGCAACATAATAGGTCGGCGGCGCAATCTTCGCGGCGAGCAACTCCCAGGAGAGGATTCCCTGCGGAGCAGTGACCGGGCGTACCATGCATCCACTGAACCAGCTCAGCATCGCCATCTCCCAGTGGAAGATGTGGCCACGTTCTTCGCAGAGGATTTCCTGCCCGGGACGGGTATGCAGCTTGATCGCAATCTGGTTTCCCATGGTACCGGACGGAACGAAGATCGCGGCTTCGCGATCAAAGATTTCGGTGGCCCGGCCTTCCAGACGATTGATGGTGGGGTCTTCTCCATACACGTCGTCCCCGACTTCGGCGGAGGCCATGGCCCGGCGCATTTCGCCGCTAGGCATGGTTACGGTGTCACTGCGCAGGTCAATCCATGAAGTGGTCATGAGTGCTCCCAAGGGCTATTGGAAAACTCCAGTGTAAACGCTAATCGCACAGGAATTCCTCAAAGACTTCATTGGAGAGCAGGCGTCCCCGCGGAGTGAGACGCAGCCATCCGTCCGCCAGCACCAGCAGTTCACGCTGCACCAGTCCGGCGATCGCCTCCTGATAATCGTCCACCGCGGCCCTTCCGAACTTCTCCTGAATCGCCGCCAACTCGACTCCACAATTCATCCGCAGACCAAGAAAGTACGTTTCCTCAATGGCCTGCCTCTCCGCGACAATCGTGATCTCGAATGGCTCTCCGGACGGTGTTCCAAGTAACGCGTCGAGCGAGTCCGAGGTTGCGATGCGCACTGCGCGATGGGGTTCCTCAATGGTCGGAGCCGCCAGCATAGAATGCGCGTCCACGCCAAACCCGTAGTAGGGAAGACGTTGCCAGTAACGCAGATTATGGCGCGATTGATGCCCGTGGCGCGCAAAGTTCGAGATCTCATATTGCACGATGCCGGAATCGTTGAGGCGCTCGACTGCGCGCTCGTAGAGCGCCACAATCAGCGCCTCATCCGGGACATGGTGGGCATGGTAGCGCGTCCCTCCTGCCATCAGTTCACGCCCCAGGCGGGAATCCCCGTCCACCTCCAGCATATAGACGCTGACGTGAGGCATGGCCAGCGCGAGCACTTCATCGAGCGAACGTTCCCAACTTTCCGCTGTCTGGTAAGGTAGCCCCGCGATCAGGTCGATGCTGATTTCGCTGATGCCCGATGCACGAAGGCGAGCAACGTCGCCGAGGGTGATCTCCCGGCTGTGCAGCCGGCCAACCGAGCGCGATTCCTGATCGACAAAGGACTGCACGCCCAACGAAACCCGATTGACTCCCGCGCGCAGCAGCGTGGCCAAAACTTCGCTGGAGAGAGTACCGGGTGCAACTTCCACCGTGAACTCGGCCCCGGGCGCAATTTCAAAAACCCTGCGGACTGCGGCGAAGAGCCGGTCCAGTTGATCCGCTGCCAGAACACTCGGCGTGCCGCCGCCCAGATAAACCGAATCGAGCAGTGGATCGAACCATGCCCCGAACTCGCGAGCTAACTTTGGCGCATTGGCAATCGCCCGCTCCAGGTGCGTGACATAGCGGTCGAAAAGGTCGCGGGAAAAAACCCCGGAAGAAAAATTGCAAAAGGAACACTTCGACCGGCAGAAGGGCACCGAAAGATACAGCGCGGAATGAACATCAGAGGTCAAGGGATGCACGCAGATCAAGTGTACCGCTAGGGTGAACGAGAAAAGCGCGAAACTGACGGTGCCCCCATCTGCCGCAGTTGGCAGATGTGGGATCGGTCGGCTCCGTCTACTTCGTCTGCATGGCGGGCGCGTGTTTCACCTTCACGATGAAAAGCGCAAACACCGGCAGGACGAAGCATAGCGTTCCCAGAAGCCAGAAGGCGTCCAGATAGGCCATGGCACCGGCCTGCTGCAGCACGCTGCGGTAGAGCATTCGTGCCGCCCGCGCCGCTGGCGTCCCAAGGCCATTCCCGTGCTGTGCAAGGTATGCTCCGAGTTGCATCTGCCCGGCGCGAGTGTGGGCCGCCGAAAGGTGCTCGGTGAGGCGAAGCTGGTGGAACTGTGCGCGACGCGCTAAAACCGTGGTCACCGCGGCAATGCCGCAACTCGATCCCAAATTGCGCATCAGGTTATAGAGCGAAGAAGCCGCATTATTTTTGCCTGCCGGAATCCGCGAAAAACAGGTCGTGCTGATCGGAGTAAACAGCGCCGCCAGCCCCACCGAAGCCATCATCCGGATACGCGTGAAGGTGGCGTAATCGGTTTGCAGTTGCAGCCGTGAGGTCATCCACAGCGAGCTGCCGAGCACGATGAACCCGAAGATGATCATGGGCCGTGCGCCGATCCTCCCGAGAAGAAATCCGGCCGTGGGCATGGCAAAGATAAGCACTACCCCGGCCGGGGAGAGAACCATACCGGCGCGCATCGCGGAGTAGCCCATCAGGGTTTGCAGAAACTGCGGCAGCAGAACTGTACTGCCGGCCAGCACAAATCCGAGGCAAAAGATAAGTCCGTTCGCCAGCGAGAAATTGCGCTCCCGGTAAAGCCTCAGGTTCACCACCGGATTCTTGATCACCAACTCGCGCACGATCACGGCAATCAGGCAGAGGACGGCTACCACGGCGAGAAACCGGATTCGTCCCGAGCCAAACCAGTCGTCCTCCTGTCCTTTGTCCAGCACAAACTCCAGCGCGCCCAGTCCCAGTGCCAGCAGGCTCATTCCCATCCAGTCCATGGAGAGAAAATTCTCCCGGGTCAGCGGCTTGCCGGCCATGGCGGGCGGATTGTGAATCAGTCGCGAGACCAGCATCAGGGAGAGAATTCCGACCGGAATGTTGATGTAGAACAGCCAGCGCCAGCTATAGCTATCGGTGATCCACCCTCCAAGCGTAGGTCCGATCGCAGGCGCAAAGACCACCGCCATCCCATAGATCGAAAACGCCATGCCCCGCTGGCGAACCGTGAAGGTGTCGGCCAGGATGGCTTGTGCCGAGGGTTGGAGACCGCCGCCACCCAGTCCTTGCAGAATCCGGAAGAAGACAAGCAGTTGCAGACTGGGCGCCATGCCGCAGAGCAGCGAACTTCCCGTAAAGATGACCACGCAAGTCATGTAGAAACGCTTGCGGCCAAACAGTTCGCTCAGCCATCCGCTCAGCGGCAAAATGATGGCGTTGGCGATCAGGTACGAAGTCAGTACCCAGGTACTCTCATCGACGCTCGCCGAAAGTGAGCCCGCGATGTGCGGCAGCGCGACATTGGCAATGCTGGTGTCGAGCACCTCCATAAAGGTCGCAAGCATCACTGTCATGGCGATCAGCCACGGATTCACCTTGGGAATTTCGTGTGGCGGAGCCTGTTTTGCGGACTGGTACCGGCCTGCGGAGAAAGCTGTCGATGCGCCTGCCGTGGAATCTACGGACACCGATTGAATACCTCCGTAGCCGTGCCAATCAGCTCAGCCAAAAACACTTCCCGCGGCACCGGCAGCTTCTGTCCCGAGATCAGCAGCAGAATGGCGCCGTGCATACAGGCCAGCAGAGTCAGAAAGTACGCATCGGAATTCACCGCAGCCCCGCTGCTGGCGATACACTCGGCGACCAGGCTCCGGAAGTGCTCCCGCAAACTGCGGCGCGAAGCAATGTCCACCCCCGCAAATGCCGCGTCGAGAAACGCTAGCCGATAGTGGCTGGGATGCGCCGCACAGAAGCGGATGAATGTCGCCATGCGGGCGCGCAACTGCTCGACCAGCGGAAGATCGGGGTGCGGACGTTCCAGATTGCGCATCATGTGCGCAAAGGACTCCTCGCAAATCGAGAGAAGAAGTTCCTGCTTGCTGGCAAAGTGACGGTACACGGCCATCGGCGAACAGCCCGCCTCCTGGCCGATCCGCCGCATCGACACACTCTGGTACCCTTCGGCCGCAAACAGCTTGCGGGCGCTTTCCAGAATCGTCTCGCGGAGGTTACCGGCTGGGGTGATTAGGCTCATGGTTGCGTACGCTGTACGCGTAATGTGTACACCGTACGCATCCTAATGTCAAATCCTGCCGCAGGTGCCACACATCTGCCGCAGGTAGTAGATGTCGGTCTTCAACCCGTCTAGTAACTTCTTATTCGCGGATGTGGGCTCCAATCCTCCCCTAAATTTCTTAAGCTGAACCTTGCAGGCCGCTGCTTCCATCTAAAATAGGAACACATGGCCGCCGAGGAAGAAGTACTAGGAAAAGCGTACGACAGCCGGATTATGCGCCGCCTGATGAAGTACCTGGGCCCCTACAATCTGCAGGTGGCGCTGGCCATGACGGCAATCATCCTGAAGGCCTGCGCCGAC
This sequence comes from uncultured Acidobacteriaceae bacterium, assembly GCA_964563875.1. Classification (GTDB taxonomy): domain Bacteria; phylum Acidobacteriota; class Terriglobia; order Terriglobales; family Acidobacteriaceae; genus TOLSYN. The sequence continues at coordinate 28,760 of CAZLZA010000022.1, read as the reverse complement.
GTACTCGGACCTTACCTGACGAAGACAGCAATCGACAAATATCTTTCGGCCCGCGCTGGCGGACACTCATTTCTCGACCGCTTCCTCAGCCCCCAACCGCTCGTGGGCATCGCCCAGATCAGCGGCCTGTTTCTCAGCGTGCTGCTGCTCGGATTCCTCTTTGAATTCACCCAGACCTACCTGATGCAGTGGACCGGACAGAAGGTCATGTTCGACCTCCGCCGCCAGCTTTACCGCCATCTTCAGCGGATGGACATCGCCTTCTTCGATCGCAATCCCGTCGGCCGCCTGGTTACCCGCGTCACTACCGACGTGGACGCCCTGAACGATATGTTCACCTCAGGCGTAGTTTCCATTGTCGAAGACGTTTTTGTGCTCGCCGGAATCCTCGGAGTCATGCTCTGGATGAGCTGGCGGCTGGCCTTGATCGCCTTCATGGTCCTGCCCATCATCGTGATCGCCACCCAGATCTTCCGCAAGTCGGTGCGCGACAGCTACCGCCGCATTCGCGTGGCCATTGCCCGCATCAACTCCTTCCTCCAGGAGCATGTCAGCGGCATCATTCCTCTGCAACTGTTCAACCGCGAGCGCAAGTCATACCAGGAATTCGAGGCCGTAAACGCCCAGCACATGGAGGCGTTCAAGGACGCCATCCTGGCCTACGCTCTTTACTACCCGGTAGTCGAGACGATGTCCTTCATCGCCATTGCCTGCGTCCTCTGGTTCGGCGGACACAGCGTGCTGGCGCACATTACGAAGCTTGGCGTGCTGGTGGCATTCATGATGTACGCCCAGAGATTTTTCCGCCCCATCCAGGATTTGAGCGAGAAGTTCAACATTCTGCAATCGGCGATGGCCGCCGCCGAGCGGATTTTCAAGCTGCTTGACACCGCGCCCAACATTGAATCGCCCACGGTCGAAAAAGAGCCCCGGGGACCAGGGCGGATCGAATTCGACAATGTCTGGTTTGCCTACCGCCACGTCCCCGTCGAGAAGGATGGCAAGGCCGTTCCCGGTCCCGAGTGGGACTGGATTCTGCGCGGTGTCTCCTTCACCATTGAACCGGGTGAGACCGTAGCCATCGTCGGCCATACGGGCGCAGGTAAGACCACCTTGATCTCATTGCTGCTGCGCTTCTACGATGTGCAGAAGGGTGCGGTTCGAATCGATGGCGTGGATGTGCGTGCGATGAACCTGCAGGCGTTACGCCGCCGCTGCGGTGTGGTCTTGCAGGACCCATTTCTGTTCAGCGGCACCATCGCCGACAACATCAAACTCGGCTCGGCGCACGTCACCCGCCAGGCGGTCGAGCGTGCCGCCGCAGAGGTCAACGTCGCCGACTTCATCCAGTCCCTGCCGCAGGGTTTCGACTCGCCCTTGCAGGAGCGCGGAAACACCCTTTCGACCGGGCAGAAGCAACTGGTCTCGTTTGCCCGCGCCCTGGCCCACAACCCGCGGATCCTAATCCTCGATGAAGCCACCTCCAGCGTCGATACTGACACCGAGTTCCGGGTGCGCGAGGCGCTGACCCGCCTGGTCGAGGGCCGCACTTCGCTGATCATCGCCCACCGCCTCTCGACCATCCAGCGTGCGGACCAGATCATCGTGATGCACAAAGGCAAGGTTCGCGAGATGGGTACCCACCAGCAACTGCTGAACGCCAGGGGCGTGTACTGGAAGCTCTACCAACTCCAGTACAAGGATCAAGAACTGGAAGCCACCGCCGCACTCACCGCTCCCCAGTCTTCGCCCGAGTCGCGGTCCGATTAGAGCCCCAGCAATTGGGGGCCGACCCGGCTCCCCACCGCGAACCTTTCTCCAGAGCCTGATATTCTGTCGGCGCACATGTCCAAGGCAAATCTCCATCCGCAGCGTCCTATGCGCGTCATGATCTCCGCCGGAGAAGCCTCTGGCGAGATGTACGGCGCGGAATTGCTGATCGCTTTGCGCGAGCTCGCTGGCGCTCAGGCAGTCGAATGTTTTGGCATGGGCGGCGAGCGCATGAGCGAGGCAGGCTGCGATCTGGTGGTCCATGCTCGCGACGTAGCTGTGGTAGGTCTGGTCGAGGTGCTGAGCCATCTGCCGAAGATTTATCGCCGCTTCCACAACCTGCTGGCGGAGGTGGATAGGCGGCGGCCTGACGTGGCTGTGCTCATCGATTTTCCGGATTGGAATTTCCGCCTGGCAAAGCAGTTGCATCGGCGCGGAATTCCCGTGGTCTACTACGTAAGCCCGCAGCTCTGGGCCTGGCGCAAGTCGCGCCTCAAGCTGGTCCAGCGTTACGTCTCGGAGATGTTGGTGATCATCCCCTTTGAGCGCGAGTTCTACGCCAAAAACGGGGTGCAGGTGGAGTTTGTCGGCCATCCCCTCAGCGAGTTGGAATCCCCGAAGGTGAGCCGGGAGGATTTCGCGGCTCAATGGGGCCTCGATCCCTCCCGGAGATGGATCGCCCTGTTGCCAGGAAGCCGCCGCAAGGAGTTGCGCCTCAACCTGCCCGCCATGCTGGGAGCGGCGGAACGCCTGGGAGCTGAATTTGAATTCCTCATGCCCGTGGCGAGCACTCTGGACGAGGATTGGGTGCGGCAGCAGATCGCATTGTGTACCAGTAACGCGTTTGCGAGTAACCTGAAGGTGAAGTTGACCGCCGATGCCCGCGCCAGTCTTCTGCATGCCCGCGTTGGCGTGGTGGCCAGTGGCACCGCAACCGTGGAAGCGGCGCTGATCGGCACCCCTTTTGTGATGGTTTATCGCGTGGCCGGACTCACCTGGACACTGGGACGGCATCTGGTGAAGTTGCCGTACTTTGGCATGGTGAACCTGGTCGCCGGACGCGAGGTGGTTCCGGAGTTGATTCAGGGCGGTTTTACCCCCCTGAGTGTGGAGCGCGAGGTACGCGCTCTGTTGGAGGATGGCCCCGCGAGGCAGCGCATGACGGAAGCCTTGGCGGAGGTGCGCGGAATGCTGCGAGGTGAGTTGTCGGCTGCGCCCAATTTGGGGCTCACCGGAGAGACCACCGCGCAACGGGCGGCGAGGGTGGTATTGCGCGTTGCGGAATTGCACCTGCAGAAGAGGGAATAGGTGAGCATTCCTCAATGCTGCTCAGCATCTTCTGTACGATTTCAAACATCAAGTAGAGTTGTGCAACTCAGCCGGAGCAACATGCCAATACGATTTGCGGGACGCGCACCGTACCAAGCTATTCTCATCGCTTTGATTACGCTAGCTGTCCTGCTCCCGATGGCAACCTCGCAGGCTGCCGAAAAGCCGCGCATCCAAGCCGAAGACTACATCATCGACGCGACGGTGAATCCGCAGTCTCACAAACTGACGGCTCGAGCCGTGGTCAAGTTCGTGGCGCTCGACGACATCAGCATCGCAACCTTCGAGCTGCACAACGCCCTCCGCGTAACCCAGGTCAGCGATCAGCAGGGAACCGTCCTCCCGGCCGAACGCGTATCGCAGGACTCCACCGTCCGCGTTGCCCTGCCAAGCGGTATGAGCAAGGGTCAGGAGGCGACCCTGACCTTTGAGTACGAGGGCAACGTCACCTCGGCCGACGACAGCCCTGTTCCGGGATTGCGGCTTGCCTATGTCGGCGACCCCATCACCTACCTGCTGTACTCCGGACGCTGGTTTCCGGTGACCAACTACGGCATTGACCGTTTCACCGCCCGCCTGAAAATCACCGCTCCGCAGGAGTACACGGTGATTTCGAGCGGCGGTGCGAGCCCGGCGCATGGGGATACGCATGGCGAGGTGCATGACGATGCGAGCAAAGGCTCCGCTGAGGACAGTGCTCCTGCTCCAAAGCTGCAAACCCGGGAGAAGGCGGCGAAGAAGCCGGCCACGGCCATAGCTAAAACCGCCGCCCCCAAGTCCGAGCCCGGCATGAGGACTTCTACCTTCAACTGGACTAAGCCCAGCTTCCCCGGCACCGTGGTGATCGGTAAATTTGTTGATACCCCGGTCAGCGAAGCGGGCATGACCGTCCATGTCTATTTCCTCCAGGACAAAGCGAGTTTTGCGCAGCAGTATGGCGAGACCGCAGCCAAGGAACTAGGTTTCTTCGTCACCATCTATGGCGTTCCCATCAGCTCGGAGTTGCGTCTGGTGGAGTTGCCGGATGATTCCGTGCCCACGGCGTGGGCTCCTGAGATGGCGGGAATTGCCGCCCGCAACATCAATGCCAAGGTGAATTATCGCTTGCTGGCCAACGCCATCGCGCACCAGTGGTTTGGCACCATTGTCAGTCCGGCGACGCGTAACGATTGGTGGATACAGGATGGTGGCGCGCGCTACAGCGAGACCCGCTACATCGAGTACGCCTCCGGTCCCGCCGGGGCGCAGGAAGCCGTCAAGGATATGGCCGTCGGTGCCTTGGCCTATGAAACCGTTCCCCTCGGACAGATCGGAACTCTCGATACCTTTGACCCGGTCTTTCAATCGATGGCCAATGACAAGGGCGGCATGGTCTACCACATGCTTCGCTGGGTGATGGGCGATCAAAGGTTTGACAAAGCGATGCGCACCCTCTTCCAGACCTATTCCGGCAAGCCGGTAGGGGTAAAGGATCTCCAGAAGGTGACCTCGGATATTCAGGGCGAGCAGTTGACCTGGTTCTACTCGCAATGGCTGGATTCGACCGGCGCACCCGAGTTTAAGAACAAGTACACCGTCTTCCGTGTCCAGAAAGGCTTCCGCGTCGTGGGTCAGGTGCAGCAGGATCTCGATCTCTTCCGCATGCCGGTGCAGTTGAAGATTGATACCGATGGCAAGACGGAGGATAAGACCATCGACGTCGTCGGGACCGACTCCAGCTACACCATTGAGACCTTCGGCAAGCCTCGCCGCATCACCGTCGATCCCAATAACTGGGTGCTGAAAAACTCGGGAGATTTGCGGCTGCGAACCGCCATTATGCGTGGACAGCAACTCGTGCAGCAGGGGAATCTGGCGGAGTCGCTGAAGGAATTTCAGAAGGCGATCGAGCAGAACAAGAACAGCTCGCTGGCTCATTATCGGATTGCCGAGGTCTTCTATCTGCAGAAAAACTATCAGGCGGCGGCCAATGCCTATCGCGATTCGCTGAATGGCGACGGCGAGCCCAAGTGGACCGAGGTCTGGAGTCACATTCAACTGGGCAAGATCTTCGATATCACCGGACAGCGCGAACGCGCTCTGAGCGAATATCGCCAAGCCTTGCAAACCAATGACAACACCCAGGGAGCACTCGACGAGGCGCGCAACTACTTGTCCGCTGCCTTTCAGAGAGCCGAATAAGGAGTGTGTTTATTCGGGCTGTCCGGTGATGCGGTAGCTTGATGCCATGCGTTCGGCGAGCTGCCGCGCCACCGCAAGGGCGCGCTGCCCGGTAAACGCCGAGCAGTGTATTTCCGCCTCGTCGCCGGAAAAATACATGCCCACAATAGATTCCGCCTGGGCCGCCGTGTCGGAAAGGTCGAGCGCATGGCTGTTGCTCACGATGACCGTGCCCGGCAAACAGATGCGGTCGAGCAGACAGAACATCTCAAGTTTGGATTCCGCTTCGTCCGGCCCGGTCTCCATCACAATGTGAGTCCGCCGCGCCGCATCTTCGATGCTGGTGGCGCAATCGATGCGAGCGAAGGCCGCATCGGCCTGCGCCTGATCCAGCGCGCCGCAGCCAGTCGCATCGTTCAACGTCTGCCGAATCTCCTGGCGCGCGCACTCCAGTGACATCGGAATCAGGTCTTCGAGAACCACCCGAAATCCGGCCACGGCGGCCCGGCGGGCCAGTGCCCGCCCGACTCTGCCGGCGCCGATCACGGCGATGGTCTCCGCATCCGGAGAGTCCATCGCTACTTATCCAGCTGCTCGACCATTTTGGTGAAGTTCGGGTCCGAGTTGCGCATGTATTCGGCAAGTTTCTTGCGCTCTTCCGGCGAGATAAAACCGCTGCCGACGACGATCCGCCGGAGTGTAGTGGCAATGTCATCCACGTAATTCATCATTCGAATCAGTTCACCGCTTGAAGCCATGATGCCTCCTGGAAACTTTGGATGTGCTTCGATTCTCGAAGACGCAGCAAATCAGTATTGTCTGCGTTCGAAGCCGGTTCGTCAAAGTGCCGCTCCGGCCTGCAATACACACCACCGCAATCGCCGCATCTAAGAAGAATCAGATGTAAGATATTCGCACTTCGAAGGTTCCGGAATGCGCTCGCCTACACTTCCCCTTCCCGAGACGGCAAATGACGTGGCTGAACTCCTCCAGCTTCTGGCGGAGAACCAGCGTCAGGTGCGCCCCGGATCGGCTTATCGCCTGCAGTTCAACCGCAGCTTTCGTTTTGTGGATGCGATTCGGCTGATTCCCTACCTGCAACGCCTCGGGATCACGACCCTCTACGCATCACCGATTCTTGCCGCACGGGCCGGCAGTAACCACGGTTATGACATTACCGATCACAACCGTCTCAATCCCGAGATCGGGACCGAAGAAGAATTCCATCAACTGCTCGGCGAGCTGCAGCGCGGCGGCATGGGCCTGCTGCTCGATGTGGTTCCTAACCACATGGGCGCAGGCTACGAAGCTAGCGGAACCAACCTGTGGTGGCGCGATGTGCTGGAAAACGGTAGCGCTTCGGAGTACGCAAATTTCTTCGATATCGATTGGAATCCGCTCAAGTCTGAGTTGCGCAACAAGGTGCTGCTTCCTATTCTGGGAAATCAATACGGCGAGGAGTTGGAAGCCGGGCGCATCGTGCTGGCCTATGATGGCCACGGCTTCCACGTCGAGTATTTCGACAAGGTGCTCCCCATCGATCCCCAGACCATTCCCCTGATCTTCCACACCGCGGGCGAGTTTTCTCAGCCCGGGGATGCAGCTCGCGAGTTGCTTGCATTGTTGGCCGCAATGGGCGAGTTGCCGCCGCACACGGCTCCTGATTCCTCCCGGCGGCAGCGTGAGATTCCCTATCTGCTGCGCCGCTTCACCGAACTGGTGCAGCGCTCAGACGAGGCCCGCGAGTATGTTCAGGGGGCGGTGCGGCGGCTCAATGGAACGCCCGGCGATGCGCACAGCTTTGATGCGCTTCACCAGTTACTGGAGGCGCAGGTCTATCGCCTGGCACACTGGCGTGTCTCCGCCGAAGAGATCAATTACCGCCGCTTTTTTGACGTGAATGACCTGATCGGACTGCGCATGGAAGATCCCCAGGTCTTTGCCGCCACGCAAAAGCTGATTCGCCGCCTCCTCACCGAGGATGCGGTGATCGGACTGCGCATCGACCATCCTGACGGAATGTTCAACCCGCCGCAGTACTTCATGCGTTTGCAGATGCTGTTCGCGGCGGCCAAACTCTACGGCCCCGTACCCGTGGGTGAGCTCGCCGAAAATGGCATCGAGATGAATGTGCAGACCGCCTTCGGGCAGCACGCGCTTGAGCCTGGACAGGAGCCATTCTACGTGGTGGCGGAAAAAATTCTTGAGAAGGGGGAGGCGCTTCCCCGCGAATGGCCGGTCAGTGGAACCGTGGGCTACGAGTTCACCAACTCGGTCAATGGAATCTTCATCGACGCCCGCAATCAGAAGAGCTTCACCAACCTCTATCACCGGCTGATCGGCGAATCGCTCAACGTGGATCGCCTGATCTATCAAGCCAAGAAACTGGTGATGCTCTCTGCCCTGTCCAGCGAGGTCAACGTCCTCAGCCACATGCTCGACGAGATCAGTTCGACCAACCGCCGGGCTCGCGACTTTACCCGGAAGGTCTTGCGCGACGCCATTCGCGAGACCATCGCCTGCTTCCCCGTCTACCGCACCTACGTCGACGAGCGCGGCCACCTCAGCGACCGCGACCGCGAGTTCATCGCCCAGGCCGTCGCTTCGGCCAAGCGCATCAACTCCGCCATGGCTCCGCAGGTCTTCGATTTCCTCCAGGACATTCTGCTGTTGCGCGAGGACAACGGTGGCCCCCCGATCTACGGCTATCGCAATCAACTCTACTTCGCGCTCAAGTTTCAGCAACTCACCGGCCCGGTCATGGCCAAGGGACTCGAAGACACCGTCTGCTACGTCTACAACCGGTTTATTTCCGCGAACGAAGTCGGCGGCAGTCCCGGCAGCTTCGGCGTCACCGTGGAGGAGTTTCACCAAGGAAACTGCGAGCGCGCGGAGCTGTGGCCCAGCGCACTGCTCACCACCTCCACCCATGACACCAAGCGCAGCGAGGATGTGCGCATGCGCCTCGATGTGCTCAGTGAGATGCCGCGTCCCTGGGCCGCCCAGGTCATGCGCTGGCGGCGCATCAACCGCGCCAAGCGCAAGACCATCGACGATGGCCGCATCGTGCCCGACAACAACGAAGAGTATTTCCTGTACCAGACCTTGGCCGGTACCTGGCCCATGCCCGCCAGCGCATCGTTCTCCCCCACCGACTGGGTGCTAAGCCGCGAGGAGCGGCTCGCCTACACCGCCCGCATCCAGTCATACATGGAGAAGGCCGTGCACGAGGGCAAGATCAACCTCAGTTGGATTAATCCCCATCAGGAATACACCGAGGCGTTGCGCCGCTTCGTTGCCCGCATTCTCTCGCCCGGGACCGAATCCAAACCCAACAATTTCTTGCGCCTGATGCACGAATTCCTTCCTCGCCTGGCATGGTTCGGCGTCATCAACTCGCTGGCCGAAACCTTGCTCAAGCTCACCTCGCCGGGCGTGCCCGATGTCTACCAGGGGCAGGAGCTTTTCAATTTCACCCTGGTCGACCCCGACAACCGGCGGCCCGTGGATTTCACAATCGCTGAAAAATATCTGCTGGAGTTAGGGCGCCGCCAGCCGAGTCCAGAGTTGTGTCGCGAGTTGCTGGAACACTGGACGGATGGACGATTGAAGCTCTGGACTACCCATCGTGGACTATGCGCCAGGAGCGAGTCCAGCGAGCTGTTCCGCCATGGAGATTACGCGCCGGTCAGAGTGGAAGGTGAGCGCCGGGAGCACGTGGTGGCCTTTGTGCGGTGCCGTCAACAAGTCGCGGCGCTGATCGCCGTGCCGCGCCTCGTCTTCACCATGCTGAACGGAGAGCCCCGTCTGGCAGAGCCAGAGGATTGGGGCGCCACGCGATTGCGCGTACCACAGGAACTTTCCGGCCGCGAATTTCGCAACGCGCTCACTGGCGAGCGCGTCACCGTGCAACCTAAAGGCGAACTGCTATGCCGAGAAGTTTTCGCCAGCTTCCCCGTGGCTCTGCTCGTCGAATAATGGCTGACGGTCGGTAACTTCCGCCAGTGTTGCCAGCTTTTGCGCCAGCTCCGGTTTCAGCGCTCCGGGCAGGTAACGCCAGGTCCAGTTGCCATCGCCAAAGCTGGGCACATTCATCCGGCCTTCCGAGCCAAGGCTCAACACATCCTGCAGCGGAACCACGCACTGATTCGCCGTGGAGCTCTGAGCCAGGCGAACCATCGCCCAGTTGATGCCGTCGCTGGCCTCGCCCAGCAACGCGCCGGCGAATCTCCGCTCGTTCTTCGAGCAACTCTCCCACCATCCCAACGTGGTGTCGTTGTCATGTGTCCCGGTATAAACCACCGTGTTCGGCTCGTAACGATGCGGCAAATAGATGTGTGCGCCGGGATCGCCAAAGCCAAATTGCAGCACCCTCATCCCGGGCATCTGCATCCGCTCGCGAAGCGCGTACACTTCGGGCGTAATGCTGCCGAGGTCCTCGGCAATGAACGGCAGGTCGCCAAGTCGTTCTTGCAGAACCCGGAACAGGTCTTCGCCCGGGCCGTCCGCCCAGCGACCAAGTACCGCGGTCGGTTCGCTGTTGGGAATCTCCCAGTATTGCTGGAATCCGCGGAAGTGATCGAGGCGGATAATGTCGCAGCTCTCCAGCGCCCAGCTCATTCGCTTGACCCACCAGTCGTATCCCCGCTGCTTCAGCTCCGCCCAACGGTACACTGGGTTTCCCCAGCGCTGGCCGGTCTCAGAGAAGGCATCCGGTGGAACCCCGGCGACGCACTCCGGCTCCAGGCTTTCCCCGTCCAGCCGGAAAATATCAGGATGGGTCCAGACGTCAGCCGAGTCGTAGCTGACGAAGATGGCGACGTCGCCGATGATCTTCACACCCTTGCTTTTGCTATAGCTGTGCAGCGCGCGCCACTGCTCAAAAAATGCAAACTGCAGAAAACGGGCGCGGTCCAGCTCCTCGCGCAGCTCTTCGCGCATTGCCGCCATCGCCTGCGGTTCCCGATGCCCAAGTTCGCGCGGCCAGGTGTTCCAGCTCCGCTGCTCGTGGCGCAGCCGTAGTGCGTCGAACAAAACGTAATCTTCCAGCCACCAGGAGTTTTCGGCGACAAAGTGCTCAAAGCGCGCGCGATGTTCGCCGCTGGCGTTGCCCATAAACCATGCCGCGGCCTCATGCAAAAGCGGCAGCTTCTCCCGTACGACTCGCGCGTAGTCAACCCGGCCCTCCGCTGCGTCCAGCGTACGAACCCGCTCTTGCGGGATCATGCCACGCTCCGCCAGGCGTTCCAGGCTGATCAGCAGAACGTTGCCCGCAAACGCAGAGGTCGAGGAGTACGGCGAATTGCCGATGCCAACCGGGTTCAACGGCAGAATCTGCCACAGTCCCTGGCGAGCGCAAGCCAGAAAATCTATGAACTCATAGGCTGCCAGCCCAAGGTCGCCGATCCCGCCGGGAGCAGGGAAGGAGGTAGGATGTAAAAGTATTCCGGCGCTTCGTTTGTCGAGCATAGAGTCAGATATTGCTGATTACAGGAATAATATTCCGTATCTTAAGAATGCACCGCCACAAGCTGTCCTGGCGAACTAAAAACGGGGAGGGTTGCCCCTCCCCGAGTGTAAAGCTAGGTTCCTCTATTCTTTGGCGCCGGCCATCGCTTCAATCTTCTTCTTATCGATGACAATGCGGCCTTCTTTTTCCAGACGGTCGCGCAAGGAGGCAATGAACACCTCCTCTGCCTCGGAGCGCTTGCGCTCCAGCAGTTGGGCCTTGATCTGATCCTTCACGGCATCGAACTCGGCGTCCGTCGGTTCCTGCTTCTCCAATAGCGCAACCACCGCGCCCTTCTGTCCCAGGTTGATGGCCTCGCTGATATCGCCCGGCTTCATCGAGAAAATCTGAGGAGCCGAGGATGCCACCTGGCCAAGGTCCGGTACCTGCCCGTCGGGAGTAACCAGATCACTGGTCTTCACCGTTGCGCCCACCGCCTTCGCCGCCTCGCGCAGATTATGCGAGGCGCGAGCTTTTTCGCTGAGTTCCTGGAGCTTCTGTCCCAGCATTGCTTGCGCCTTCTGCTGCTTCAACTCGACCGCGATGCGATCCTTCACCTGCTCAAAGCTAGGCGTAGCCGCCGGCTTCACATCGGTGACCATGGCCACCGCGAAGCCACGTGCTAATGGAATTGATGCCGGAGCCGCGTTGGCCTTCATGGCAAATACCGCGTCACCGAACTGCGGCGAAGCGCCGATTCCCGGCAGTGAATCATTGCGCGTGAAGTAACCGCTCTCCTGCACCTGCAGCCCGTTGCTGGCGGCAGCTTTTTCCAGGCCATGGGACTTAGCCTGATTCTCCACCGTCTGCGCCAGTTGTCCGGCAAGCTTCTGATTCTTCTCCGCCGCCACGATCGGTTCAATCTCGGAGCGGACTTCCTCCAATGAGCGGGCGTGGGCGGCAACCTTATCGTCCACGCGAATGATTTCGAAGCCATAGCTGGTCGGGATCAGATCGGAAACCTGCCCCTTGCCCAGGCCGAAGGCAACCTTTTCAATCTCCGGTGCGGTCCCGGAGCCCTGCACCAACTGGCCCACCGAGCCGCCATCCTTGGCGGTCGCCGTGTCGTCGGAGTACTTCTTCGCCAGCGCCGCGAAATCCCCACCCTTGTGAAGCTGGTTCAGTACGTCCTGCGCCTTCGTCTTGGCGGCCTCAGCCTGCTTGGCATCCACCTTGCCATCCGGGCCTGGCAGCGGGAGCTTGATCAGAATATGCCGCACCTTTACCGACTCGGGTACCCGGAACTCGGCGGCATGCTGACGGTAGTAGGCCTGCAGCTCGTCGTTGGACACTTTGGCCGCATTGGGCAGCCGCGCCGGGTCCACCACTACAAACTTGATCTTGCGCTGCTCCGGGATCGTGTTGGCAAATTGCTGCTGATTCTTCTCGTAGAAGGCGCGCAGTTCGGAGTCGTCAACGCTGACCGTTTTTTCCAGGTCGGCAGCGCCCAGCACCGCGTAATCAAACTTCACCTTGGTCTTCAGCTTCACAAAAGCGTCATGCACTTCCGCGTTGGAGACAAACACTCCAGCGCCAATCACCGCACGCAACTTGCGTAACGTCAACTCGTTGCGCAGTTCCTCTTCGAACTGTGGCACGCTCAGGTTGAACTGATTCGCGACCAGATCGCGATACGCGTCAGCTCCGATAAACTTCCCGTTGGGATAAAGCGCCGCGGATAGCCCGCCGCGCTGCATCTCGTAACGCAGATCTTCGTCCGTAGCCTCCAGACCAAGCCGCTTTGCTTCTCCCAGGTACACCTTCCGCATGATCACCGCGTCCACGGCCTGCGGCAGGATGTACGGCTTGAACTGTTCAGGGATGTGCTGGCGCTGCATCATGTTGTGCGCCACCTCATCCACTTCCTGGATGGTGACGTCCTGTCCGTTTACCTTGGCAATGGCATTGGCGCTGACTCCGCGCCCGCCGAAATCACCGAGAACTCCGCCAGGAACAAGCGTGACGACCATCATGATGCAGACGATGGAAAGGAAGCCGACCAGAAGTATCTTCTGAAATCGGCCTTTGGTTTGCAGGAATCGAATCATCTTCCAATAGGCTCCGGAAAAATAAAGCGCGAAGACAGGATTATAAACCACCCTTCCGGATTGCCCGAATCCGCCCTGCCTCGGGCAAAGTGTCCGCCCAATTCACCAACCAATGAAGAACCTTCGCGTTTCGATGCCCAAATTACCCATTCTGGCACTGTCCCCTTTCCTCGTCCCACCGGAGGTATGTTGTAATGGAATTTACACGGCTATGTCTCAGAAGAAACAGGGGTTTCGTCGCAAGTGGGCTGCCGCCAGTCGGCGCCTCAGGGAGTTGGGCATGATCGCCCATGGATTGGTCGACACCAATCACGTGGTGATGGCTCACATCATTCCCATGCGCCGATGCAATCTGGCCTGTGCCTACTGCAATGAATTCGACGCGGTCAGCAAGCCGGTTCCGCTGGAGACCATGTTCCAGCGCCTCGATCACCTCGCCCGTCTCGGAACTTCGATTGTCACCATTAGCGGCGGCGAGCCAATCCTCCATCCCGAACTCGACGACGTCATCCATCGCATCCGCGCCAACGGCATGCTCGCCGGCCTCATCACCAACGGATATCTGTTGACCGCCGAACGCATCGAGCGCCTCAACCGTGCCGGCCTCGACCACATGCAGATATCGATCGACAACGTCATGCCCGACGAGGTCTCGAAGAAGAGCCTCAAGGTTCTGGATAAAAAGCTGCAGTTGCTCAGCGAACACGCCGATTTTCACGTCAACATTAATAGCGTCGTCGGGGGAGGAATTCACAACCCGCATGATGCCCTGGTGGTGGGCCGCCGCGCCCGTCAGCTTGGCTTCACCTCAACTGTCGGAATCATCCACGACGGCGACGGTCAGCTGCGTCCGTTGAACGGCGATGAGCGCGAAGTGTTCTTCAAAATGCACAACATGGGGCGCAAAAACTACTCGCGCTTCAACTGGTTCCAGAGCAACATCGCCAATGGCAAGCCCAATGATTGGCGCTGCCGCGCCGGTGCGCGCTACATCTATGTATGCGAAGACGGACTGGTGCACTACTGCTCGCAGCAGCGCGGCTACCCCGGCGTGCCGCTTCTGCAATACACCAAGGCCGATGTGCGCCGCGAGTTCCTCACCGCCAAGGGATGCTCACCCAATTGCACCGTGAGCTGCGTTCATCAAGTGAGCTACATCGATTTCTGGCGTTCTCCGCAGCCGTTGCAACCGCAGCCTCGCGCCTCGGATGACCTCGGTGACCTCATCCAGATACAAAGTGACTGAAGCCGTTTTCGCAAAATCTATTGCGCGGCTTCACTTTGCCTTCCAGCGCAACTCCATCCCGGCGATAAATCCTCGCCCCGGCATCGGCACTCCGGCAATCTCCTCGTACTTCGTATCGGTCAGATTCATCAGTTGCAGATAAGGCTTCACGTAGCGGAACTGCCGTCCCACGGTCCACTCCACCAGCGGATACGCACCGCTGTTATAGCGCTGCACGGCCGCCACCCGGAAGCGCGAATCGAGTCCCCCCGGAGTTCTGCTCCACCACGTCGCCAGCCCTGCATTCACCGGATAATTGAAGACGTATAAATACTGCACGTCGTTCAGCGTTGCCCCCGTGCCATGCATTCCGGTATAGCTCAGTTCAACCCGCTGTTGCCGGGGCAGTTGCCAGCGCAGGGAAATTTCCGCTCCGGTAAAGCTCAGCTTCTGAATGTTCTCCGCCATGTACGGTTCGCTCGGTCCGGCCGAGGCCGCGCGCGCATAGTCGATTACGTCGTGGTCGCGATGATGAAATACGTCTCCGTCCACCACCAGGTTGCGGGTCAGAGAAATCTGCACTCCGCCCTCGAAGCTCCAGGTATATTCCGGCTTCAGCAACGGATTGCCCATGTGCAACGGATCGCTGTAGTACAACTCGGTGTAGTCCGGCAGACGAAACGCATGAGATGCCGAAGCATGCAGTTTCACCCGGCTGTTTACCCAGTAGGCGCCGGAGACCGATGGACTGAACACCTGGTGTCCCGCCGTGTATAGCTCCTCACGTACTCCCACATTGAAGGAAAACCGCTTCAGCGCCCGCGCGTCAAAGCTCACGTACACCCCACCCTGATCCCTCGTGTGAATTCCCAGGTTATTGCTTTCGATGTGCTCCCGCAGTCCGTCCACGCCGTAATAGACGCGAATGTTCTCACCGATCTTTTCAAACCTTCGCAACGCCGCCTGGTAGTAGGTGGCAATATGGTTGTTCTCATAGAGCGACGGATCGCTTTTAATGAAGATGTACTCATCCGTGTGCCGCCGGTAGCCAAAGTCCGCGCTCGTCTGCGTTCCAATCGGCTGCGTCCACGCCGCCAGCCAGCCCTTGTCCCGCTCCCAGCTCAAGGTCGTCGGAGGCACTCCATAGAACCCTGCCGCGCCGTAGGGACGGTCGCTGATCCCGAGCAGAACATCGCTGCGTCCCAGCGCGGTATTGATCCCGCTCTCGGAGGCAATCGCCAGATTGCGGTAATCGCGGTCCAGAATAAAGCCCGTTGAAAGCTCGCGCACAAACGTCAATTGTTCGGCGAACTGTTTGCGCACTAGGGTCAGCGCCCCATTCTGCTGATTGGTTCCCCAGTTGCCGATCCCCGCGCCTAGCCGAATCTCGCTCGTCTGCGGTATCGCGGTAATAAAGTTCACCGCGCCGCCCATCGCGTCCGACCCATAGAGCGTCGAACCCGCGCCCTTCAGTACCTCAATCCGCTGCACTGACTCGAAAGGAAACGTGAGGTCCAGGTTGTTGTGCCCAGTCTGCACGTCGTTCAGCCGCAGCCCATTCACAAGTATCAATGTTTCTTCAAAGGTCGTGCCCCGGATCGAAAGGTCGGCCGAGGTTCCCGGTACCCGCTGCTGCACATCCACCGAGGAGTCCTGCTCCAGCGCGTCCGCCCAACTGCGGTACACTGACAGGGATTGTCCCACCTCGACCACGCTCACACTGCGGTCGGTCTCCTCCAGTGGCACCGCGCCATAGCTGCCCGTCACCACGACGCGTTCTTCGTGGCGAGGTGTCTTGCTGGTGGAATCATCTGAGCTCTTCTGCTCTGGAGCACTCTGCGCCCAAGCGGCGCAGCTCAATACAACCACAAAAAAAATCCTTCTCATGAGCCCCTATTCAACAGCTTTCATATTTCGCAGCTTGCAATTCGTCAGGAGTATCATCCTGATCTATCTTTTCAGGAGTGTCATCGTAGCTGCATCTTCTTCGGGAGTGTCCACACTACCCTCTGCGTTTGACGTGGTGTCATCCGGAGCACCACCAGCACTGCCCCAGTCCTCTCGCGCGGCCTCAGGCTTCTCGACCAGCACTCGAATTTGCGCTTTCTCTCGCTGTTCCTGAGCGGCTTACTCTTTCACCGCAATCCCCAGCGCCTTCATCTTGCGGTAAAGATGGCTTCGTTCCAGTCCAAGGGTTTCCGCCGTGCGGCTGACGTTGCCATTATTCTCATCCAGTTTCTTCAGAATGTAGTCGCGTTCGTAGGCGGCGCGTGCCTGATGCAGGGTAGTAAAGTCTCCCAGCGACCGCCTGGTTCCCTCGCGGTACAGCACCGAGGGCAGATGCTTGCGCTCCAACCGGGGCACCGTCGGATTCATAATCACGATCCGCTCGATCACGTTGCGCAACTCGCGCACATTCCCCGGCCACGAGTAGCGCGTCAGAACCTCCAATGCCTCGTCGGCAATTTCCTTCGTCCGGCGGCTGTACTGGCTGGAAAACTCTTTTAGAAAATGCCTCGCCAGCACCGGAATATCTTCCTTCCGCTCGCGCAGCGGAGGCACCACGAACGGAACAACATTCAGCCGGTAAAACAAATCCTCACGGAAATTGCCGCGCCCAATCTCTTCCTCCAGGTCTTTGTTGGTCGCCGCAATCACCCGCACATCCACCGTGACCGGCTCCTCCATTCCAACCGGAGCAAAGCGCCCTTCGTCCAGCATCCGCAAAACCTTCGACTGCGTCTTCAAACTCATATCGCCCACTTCATCCAGGAAGAGAGTTCCGCCGTCAGCTTTGCGCAGCTTGCCTTCCTTCTCGGTATCGGCCCCCGGAAACGCGCCTTTGCAGTAGCCAAACAGTTCGCTCTCGATCAGGTCTTCAGGAATTGCCGCGCAGTTCACTTCCACGAACATCTCATCCTTGCGCAGGCTCTGAGCGTGGATGGCGCGTGCCACCAACTCCTTGCCGGTACCGCTCTCGCCGTAGATCAGCACCCGTCCATTCGTCGGAGCCATCAACCCGATCTGCTGTCGCAGCGCCTTTAGCGGAATACTGTCGCCCACAATTTCGGCGTGCGACACCTGCCGCTTCAGCTCCTGGTTTTCCGAGCGTAACCGTCGAGCCTCGGCGGCGTTTTTCACCACGATCAAGGTCTTATCCAACGACAGCGGCTTTTCAAGAAAGTCGTAAGCACCCAGCTTGGTGGCCCGCACCGCGGTCTCCACCGTGCCGTGTCCGGAGATCATCACCACCTCGGGACGATCTTCCAGATCCCTCACCTCTTCGAGCACTGCCAGTCCGTCCATCTGCGGCAGCCACACGTCCAGCAGCACCACGTCAAAGTGCTGGTCGCGCAGCAAGGTCAACCCGCTTTCACCGTCTTCCGCGGGAGTCACCCGATAACCCTCGTCCTCCAGAATTCCGCCCAACGTCTGCCGAATGCTGGGTTCGTCGTCCACCACCAGGATGTGGATCATCTCTACCTTTCTCCGTCTCAGCCTTTGCCGCGCGTTTTGTCCGTTGAAGCAGCCGCACTGCCCGGTGCCTCATCTGTGCCGTCGGGTGCCCCAGCTTCGCCGCGTTCTTTGCGGATGAGGTGAGGAACAGTACTCTCCAAATCGGTAGTCTGCTCCGCGGCCGTTCGCTCGCTTCCACCGGCCACGGGCAGTTCCACCAGAAAGCGCGAGCCCACCGGGTGATTCTCCTCGACCCGTATCGTGCCGCCGTGATCCTCCAGGATTCGCGCCACAATGGCCAGGCCCAATCCTGTCCCACGTGCCTTGGTGGAGAAGTATGGCAGAAACAGTCTCTCCTTCGTCTCTGCCGTCACCCCACCCCCGGTGTCGGAAACCTCAATTTCCACCCCGTCGCGTGTCTCCAGCAGCGAGGTCGCCACGCGAATCTCGCGCACCACCGAATCCTTCAGGCTCTCTGCCGCATTATCCACCAGGTTGGCTACTACCCGCTTGATCGCCTCCGGGTCGGCCATCACCCGCGGCAGATCGTCAGCCAGCTCCAGCTTCACGGTTACGTCCGTCAGCCGTCCTTCGAACAGCGCCATCGCGCTCAGAATAATCTGGTTCAGATCCGCCGCCTGGGGCTGCGAGGGTGGGAAGCGTGCCAGTGTCGAGAACTCATCCACCAGCTTCCTTACGGTCTCCACCGCGCTGCCAATGGTGTCCGCGCAGCTTTCGATCACGGCCTGTGAGGCGCTCTCCCCGCGGATGCCGCGCTCGATATGCCGCTTGATGCGCTCGGCCGAGAGCGCAATCGGAGTCAGTGGGTTCTTGATCTCATGCGCCACCCGGCGTGCAACCTCGCGCCACGCCGCCTGCTTCTGCGCCTTCAGCAGATCGCTCAGGTCCTCAAAGACGATCACGTATCCCAACCGCCGGGCGTCAGCAACCGGAGGGCCATCCCCGCCAAGCACCCGTCGCCGTAACTGTCGCGCCCCGGCCATCGAAGCCACCGTCACCCCCACTTCCAGCGCCGTGCCTCCATTAGGAATCTCCATCTGCGAAGTGGTCGTTCCCATGCGGTCGGCCTTGCGCGTCAGCCGTCGTATGTCGTCGGCTACATCCGGCGCGCTGTCGGCAGGGAACAGGTCGGTGAGCCGTAGTCCAGTCTGCGTTCCGGGCTGGCTCACTCCCTTGGGATCAAACATCCGGATCAGGGCCGCGTTCACCCGTGTCACCTGTCCTGATCCGTCCAGCGAGAGCACTCCCGAGGGAATACTCTCCAGAATCGTCTCCATGTGCAACCGGCGTTCCTCCAGCCGCACGTTAGCCTCCTGCAACTGTCGGCGATTGCTCTCCAGTTCGGCGGCCATGCTGTTGAATGAGCCCACCAGTTGCCCCAGTTCGTCGCCCGCGCTCACCTCCACCCGGTAGTCCAGTTTGCCTGCCGAAATTGCCTGGGTACCTTCGGCCAGCGCCGTCACCGGACGCGTCACCAGTTTGCTCAGGGCCAGGGCTGACCAGGTGGTGCCGAACAGCACCAGTAGCGTAATCAGCAGCAGTGCCTGCATGTAGGTCTGCCGGATCAGCTTGTTATTGCGCCGCAACTCCTGGTAGCGCTGTTCGCTCTGCTCCAGTTGGTGCAGCGCGTTGCTGTAGTCTTCCGGTAGCGGCAGGGCCACGGCCACATGGCCCATCCCTTCCACCGGAGCTGTCCCCAGCATATATTCGCGATTGTCGAGCGTGAACTGCTGTGGCTTGCCCTGCATAGTGGCCAGGTTCGGTACCGTCGCGAGCATCACTCCCCACGGTACCGGCGAGCCAAAGCTGGCCTCGATCTGTCCCTTGTAAAACGCCAGCGCGAAGCCGCCCTGCAGCGTCATCTCGTGCTCGCGGAACTCCTCCATCAGCGCGCCGAACTTGCCCGTATGGTAGGCCTTCAACGCCTCTGGATTAGCCGCGATCGATCGCGCTTCGGCCAGCGCGTTCTGTCCGGCGTAACTGCTCAGCAGGTCGGTCACTGCCGCATTGCGCCCGTGCACTTCCTCAATCGGTTGCGAGAACCACTTGTCGATCGACCGGTTCATCAGCCCGTAGGCGAACAGAAACATGGCAATCACCGGCCCGAACGAGAGCACCAGTGCGCCCAGCACCATCTTGCTCCGGAAGCGCGAGCCTGCCGTCCCGGCCTGCCGCTCCAGGTAGAGCTTAAGCAGCGTGCGCAGCAGCACGAAAATCAGCGCCACCAGCGCTAGGAAAATCAGCGCTGATAGCGCCGCAAACACAAACGTCTGCACCAGCGATTCGGGCCGCAGAAATTTAAGGTTGAACGCCGCCTGCGAGAAGATCAGAAACACCAGCAGCGCGATTCCCGCTCCCAGCAGCAGCAGGCGGCGTCGGCGTGACCGAGTTGGAGCCGGTGTGTTCAATCCAATCCCACACCGATTCTAGTGCAGTTCCAAGGTCGACGTACCTGCTTCCTGTTGATGGGTGTGGCTGAGAGGCGTTTTATTTTCCGCGCGCGTCATTCGGAGCGCGGCGAAGTGATTGCACGCCTACGGTGCCTGACTTACCCATACTCGCCGCCTGATCACAGTAGGCTTGCACTGACCGCTCCAGTTGACCTTGCAGCGCGCAGTTAAAGCGCTTCAGATCCAGCACCAGGTTGCTGGTGTCCAACATCAGCAACCGTTCCCGCACAATATCAAAAACCACCCCGTCCAGGATCGCCGAATCGGTCACCAGCATGGAGACCTTGTACCCGGCCGACAATCGTTGTATCCCATGCAGACGACTGGATTCCATGGCACTTCCCGTCAGTCGGTCCGGCTCTGGGGAATCCAGTTGATTTGCAATCTCAAGCACCAGGCTGGGCAGATAGTCGGCACGCTCGCCATCGCTCATGGCGATCGTGCTCAGAACCGGGTCCGACTTCATCTTTGACAGGACGTTGTCGCAAATTTCATCCACTCGCTCGCGCAGCAGGTTTGAGAGACGTAGCAGCGTTAACGGCTGCCGCGGCTGCCGTTCCAGGAGCCTCTCCTCGATCAAGCTGACCAGTTCCGAGATCTGAGCCGGCTTCACCAGGTATCCATCCACCTGGCGCTGTATGGCCGCTAGTGCGTTCTCGAAGGCCGGAAATCCAGTAAGAATGAAATTGAGGCATTGCGGCTGCGTCCGCCGCATTGCGCTGACCACGGTGAAGCCGTCACCGGGTTCCCCGATGTTGAGATCGGAGATCAAGATATCGAATGGATGGATGGTAATTTCCGAGAGAGCTTGCGCGACCGTAGCCGAGGTGCGAACTTCAAATCCGTGCATCTTTAGGATCTGCGGAAACGTAAGCCGAAGGTTGGGCTCGTCATCTACGAATAAGATCCGTTTTCCTTTCATCGCAGCCTCCTCTCCCCGACGGCGCTTTCAGCACGGGGAGTTACCAAGGTAGCCGCCCTTGATTCAGATTCGAAGAACCCTGGATTGAATGCAGAAACATTAAATGCCGATGGATTTTTGTCCCATTTTGAAACCGCAGGTGGGCCGCAGGCAACCCAACCGAAGCCGTCCAATCCCCCGTATTCCGGCTGCGTTATCCGGCAGACTTTGTCCCGGCCTGCTCTATCGAGTTCAGTGTTAGTTTGCGATACTCCGGCCCGCGTTATGCAGGTCCCGGTCTGCGCTATCCCGACCGGCGTTTCGGCGGCAGCAGCCGATTCAGCGGGCACCGCTCACACTTTGGTTCCGCTTTCACGCAGTAGTGTTTTGCCGTTTGCACCAGCAGCGCATGGAATTCGTTGTAGCGCCGCGAAAGCTCGCTACGGTTCATCGCGGAGGCCGCCGAGGGCGCATGCGTTGCCAGCCCGCGACCTCCTGCCCCCTCAGCTTCGGGCGCGGCAGCTTCGGGTGGAGGAGAGTCGGGTGCCCTACCTTCGCGCCGCGCCTCAGGGTTTGCGGCGTTAAGGTGGGGTAGTTGACCTTGCTCGTGCGGTTGATCTTTGTGGTCGCAGCGCGCTTTGTTAAGAGGTAGTTGACTTTCCTCGGTCAGCGCCTTCTGCACCTCTAGCCGAATCTCCTCGTACCTCGTTTCTGCCTTCGCCAAGCCGTGGCGTTCAAAGATGCGTCGCGTGTAGCTGTCCACCACAAACACTTCGCCGCAGGCTGCATAGAGCAGGATGGAGTCCGCCGTCTCCGGTCCGATTCCTGTCAACCCCAGCAACTCCGCGCGCAGCTCCTCCGCCGGGCGGCCAAACATCGCCGCCAGCGAGCCTCCATAGTGAGCATCTAGATGTGCAACAAAGATCTTTAACCGCGCCGCCTTCTGCCGAAAATATCCCGCCGGACGTACCAGCAACTCCAGTTTTTCCGACGAGATACTACGGATTCCGGAAATCGACAATGCCCCCGCATCGCGCAGATTCTCCATGGCCCGTTCCACATTTGTCCAGGCCGTGTTCTGGGTCAGATACGCCCCCACAACCACCTCGAAGGCTGATCCCGCCGGCCACCAGTGCTGTGGCCCCATCGCCGTTTCCAACGCCTCAAAAATCTGCTGGATCTGCTTCGCCTTGGTGCCGCTCCCACTCATGGCAAGCAGTCTATCGGATTGCCCGTCCGCGCTCTATCGGACGTAGTCCCTTAGTCATAACTTTCCCGACCCCACCCGATTGACAATTAATGTCAAACTGCTACTCTGCAATCAATGCTTCGGCAGGAAACGCGTACGCCCAACCTTCTTCTTCCGACGGCCACCCAAGGTGTGCCAGACCCGCGGCTTGCTCGTGGGGCCGGTCGGTGAGCGTGCGGATCTGTGCGGCGGCCCAATGAAATTCCCGAGGAAAGACTTTGGCGACTCCACCGAAAGGTACTCAATACGCGGCGTTTGATCCTGCAAACTATGTGATCGACCCCAAGATCGTGAAAACGATCTCCGTCGAGGTCGCACGGAAATACAAGATACTGCCCCTCGGGCGTAGCGGAACATCGCTTCAGGTGGCGATGGTGGACCCCTCCAACTACCGTGCTCTGGATGATTTGAAGTTCATCACCGGCTACGAAATCGAGCCTCTCCGGGGAAATGAAGCCGCCATCCTGGAAGCCATTGAGTATGCCTACAACGCCCCCGAGCAGGGCGCTAACGGTACCGAGGAACTGAATCAGGCGATGGCTGCCTTCGGCGACGATTTTGACGCCGAAGAAGACGAAGATGGCGACGGCGGCGAAGAGGCTTCGCTCGCCGACATGGAGTCCGCCGCCGAGCAGGCGCCCATCATCCGCCTCGTCGATGTCATCCTCACCGAGGCAGTCAAAGCGGGAGCCAGCGACGTTCATCTCGAACCCTACGAGAAGGAATATCGCGTCCGTCTCCGGGTCGATGGCATCCTCCAGGAGCTGATGAAGCCGCCGCTCAAACTGCGCGACGCCATCATCTCCCGCATCAAGATTCTTGCCCGCCTCGATATCAGCGAGAAGCGCCTGCCGCAGGATGGCCGCATCATGCGCCGCATGAGGATCAACGGCCGCCGCCGCCAGCTCGATTGGCGCGTCAGCACCCTGCCGACCCTCTGGGGCGAAAAAGTCGTCATGCGTCTGCTCGATAAGGATAACCTTCGCCTCGACATGACCCAGCTCGGCTTCGAGCCTGAGTCGCTGGAGAAGTTTCAACGGGCCATCCTCAAGCCTTACGGAATGGTGCTCGTCACCGGCCCGACCGGTTCCGGCAAAACCAACACGCTCTACTCTGCCATCTCCCTGCTCAACAAGCCTGACACCAACATCATGACCGCCGAAGATCCGGTCGAGTTCCAGTTGCAGGGCGTCAACCAAGTCCAGATGAAGGAGCAGATCGGCCTCAACTTTGCCTCTGCCCTGCGCTCCTTCCTCCGCCAGGACCCCAACATCATTCTCGTCGGCGAAATCCGCGACTTTGAAACCGCGGAAATCGCCGTCAAGGCCGCCCTCACCGGACACCTTGTGCTCAGTACCCTGCACACCAACGGCGCGCCCGAGACCGTCTCCCGGCTTATGAACATGGGCATCGAGCCCTTCCTGGTCGCAACCTCCATCCATCTGATTGTGGCCCAGCGACTTATCCGCCGAATCTGCACCAGTTGCACCCAGCCCGTCGAGGTCCCCATGCAGGTACTTCTCAAGGCCGGATTTACCCAGCAGGAGGCCCGAACCCTGAAGGTAATGAAGGGCCGTGGCTGCGAAAAGTGCAACGGTACCGGCTACAAAGGCCGCACCGCTTTATATGAGGTCATGGAGGTCGATGACTCTCTCCGCGAGTTGATCCTCGTCGGGGCCTCATCGCTCGAGTTGAAAAAGAAGGCCATCGAGAACGGCATGATGACCCTGCGACGCAGCGGCCTCTGCAAAATCGGCCTCGGGCAGACCACGATGGAAGAAGTCTTGCGCGAGACCGTTCTATAAGGCGGCCCACACCCGCCCTCCGTTGGCGAATGTGGGATTGATCGAAAGTAGTCAAAGGTTCAAGGAGATGGAATGGCGGTAACCCTCAGCGATCTGTTGAAGAAGCTGCTCGAACTCAGTGGCAGCGATCTTCACATCACCACCAATTCTCCTCCGCAGGTCCGCGTGCACGGCCATCTCCAGCCTCTGGACATGCCGCCCCTGGGTCCAGCCGATACCAAGCAGTTGGCTTACTCGGTCATGACCGATGCCCAGAAGCATCGCTTCGAAGAGGATTTCGAACTCGATTTCTCCTTCGGACTCAAGGGCCTGGCGCGCTTCCGCGCCAACATCTTCAATCAGCGTGGAGCCGTCGCCGCAGTCTTCCGCGTCATCCCCTTTGAGATCAAAAGCTTCGCTCAACTCAATCTCGCTCCAGTGGTGGCCAAGTTGTGCGACCGTCCCCGAGGCCTCATCCTGGTCACCGGTCCCACCGGTTCCGGTAAGTCCACCACCTTGGCGGCCATGCTGGATAAGATCAACTGTGAGCGCCACGAACACATCATCACCATCGAGGACCCCATTGAGTTCGTGCACCCGCACAAGAACTGCCTGGTCAATCAGCGCGAAATTCACCAGGACACCAAGAGCTTCTCCGGGGCCCTGCGGGCCGCGCTCCGCGAAGATCCCGACGTCGTCCTTATCGGCGAAATGCGCGATCTGGAAACTATCGAGTCCGCCCTGCGCATTGCGGAAACCGGCCACTTGACCTTTGGAACCCTGCACACCAACTCCGCCTCCTCCACCATCAATCGCGTCATCGACGTATTCCCCGCCCATCAGCAACCCCAGATCCGCGCGCAGTTGTCGCTGGTGCTGGAGGGAATTCTCTGTCAGTCACTGTTGCCCAAGGCCGGTGGTCAGGGCCGGGCCATGGCCATGGAAGTTCTGGTCCCCAATCCGGCCATTCGAAATCTCATCCGCGAGGATAAAATCCATCAGATTTACTCCTCCATGCAGTCCGGGCAGGACAAATACGGAATGCAAACATTTAATCAATCGCTGATGACTCTTTATCTGCAGAAAACCATCACCATCGAGACGGCACTACTGCGTTCCTCCAACCCCGAGGAACTCCAGGAAATGATCAACCGCGCCTTGAGCAACATGAAGTCAACCGGCGCGCGTAAGTAAAAGTCAGCGTGAGCAGAGAGGTTCAGAATGCCGGTTTTTACGTACCAGGGAAAGAATGCCGCAGGCGAAAAGGTGCAGGGCGAACGCGCCGCCGAGAATAAGCAGGTGCTCCGGGCTGCGCTGGCGCGCGAGCGCATTCAGGCCAACGTAATCAAGGAGAAGGGTATCGGACGCAGCTTCAATTTCCAGATCGGCGGCGGCTCCGTTAAGGCCAAGGAACAGGCCATCTTTTTCCGCCAGTTCTCGGTTATGATTGACGCCGGTCTACCCTTGGTGCAGTGTCTGGAAATCCTCGGTACCAACCAGCAGAACCCAACCTTTAAGAAGGCTCTGCTCGGTATCCGCGCCTCGGTCGAGGGCGGCGCAACCCTCGCCAACGCCATGCGCGCCTACCCCAAAATCTTTGACGACCTCACCACCAACATGGTCGATGCCGGTGAAGTCGGCGGCATTCTGGACACCATTCTCCAGCGCATCTCGCAGTATGTCGAAAAGGCGGTCAAGATGCGGGCTGCCATCAAGTCCGCTCTCGTTTATCCGATCTCTGTCATCGTCATTGCCTTGCTCGTGGTTGGTGCGCTGCTCAAGTTCGTCGTACCCATCTTTGCCAATCTTTTCGTCGGTCTCGGGGTGCCTTTGCCCGCCTCCACCCGGTTCGTGATTAGTCTGTCGGCCTTCGTTCAGAACTTCTGGTGGCTTATCTTCCTTAGCATCGGATTGTGCGTTGTCGCCATCAAGTACATCCGCACCAACCCGCAGGGTTTGTTCTATACCGACAAGATCATGCTCAACCTACCCATCTTCGGTCCGGTTCTGCGCAAAATCGCGGTCGCCCGCTTTACCCGAACCCTGGGAACCCTCATCGCCTCCGGCGTGCCCATTCTCGACGGCCTCTCGATCACCGCTCGCACCGCCGGCAACGCCGTCCTTGAGCGAGCCCTCATGCAGGTGCGCAAGTCCATCGAGGAAGGCCGCACCATCGTCGATCCCTTGCGCGAGAGTGGTGTCTTTCCCACCATGGTCACCCAGATGATCGGCGTCGGCGAAGCCACCGGCGCCATGGACAGCATGCTCCAGAAGATTGCCGACTTTTACGAAGATGAGGTCGATGCCGCCACCAAGGATCTCCTGGCGCTCATGGAGCCTATGCTCATCTCCTTCCTCGGCGTCGCGGTAGGCGGCATTGTCATCTCCCTCTACATGCCCCTGTTCTCCATGATCTCCAAACTCTCGGGCTAAGAAGGGGAATCGGAGATGGCTTCAGGAATCAATGAGCGGATCTGGCTGGAGTGGCTCGTCAAGGTCCGCGTCATCATCATTACGATCCTGCTCGCCATCGAGCTTGCGATCGTCAATCTCACTGCCACCAACGTCAACCGGCGTCTGTTTGTGCTGGTCATCCTGGCCTGGTACGCGGTTGCCAGCGTGCATCTGGTTGTGTTCACCTACCGCCATTGCAATTGGCGAACACAATCCAAGCTGCAGGTCATCTCTGACCTGATTTTCGCCACTGCGGTCATTTACGTCACCGGCGGCATTGACACTTCGTTCAACTTTCTTTATCCGCTCATCGTGATTGTCGCCAGTACATTGTTGTCGGAAAACTGGGCCTACCTCACCGCCGGAATGTCTTTTATCCTGCTTGGCGGAACCCTTGAGCTCTCGTATTTCGATCTGATCCACTCCTATTCCACCAACCGTCCTGACCTCAAATCGCTGCAGGCCGTCATCTTCATCAACCTTTTCGCCTACGTTTCCATAGCCTATCTTGCCAACAAGCTGGCGAACCGCATGCGTCAGGCTGACGTCGCGTTGATGGACAAAAGTTTCGAGTTGGAGAATCTCCAGGTTCTTCATGAGATCATCGTGCACTCCATCTCCAGCGGTCTCATCACAACCGATCTCGCCGGCGCCATCAAACTGGTCAATCCTGCCGCCAGAATCCTGCTGGGCCGGGGCGAAGAGGATTTCGCGCCCGGACTCAGTGTGCACCAGCTCTTCTCCGACTGCCTCCCCACGGCCAATGCCGCGCGCTCCGAGGTGCGGGCGCGCACCCCCGGCGGGGCTGAAAAGCTATTCGGCGTCGGCTGCAGTTCTCTCCAGGGAACCAGCGGAGATACTATCGGCTACATCTATACCTTTACCGATCTCACCGAAATTCGCCGCCTCGAGCGCGAACTCCGTCTGCGCGACCGCCTTGCCGCCGTCGGACGCCTCGCCTCTGGCATCGCCCATGAGATTCGCAATCCGCTCTCTTCCATCGCCGGGTCGGTCAAGATGCTCTCCGGCATCGCTGCTCTCACCGATGATCAGCGCGCCCTCGTCGGCATTGTCACCCGCGAGTCCGAGCGCCTCAACGCCATCATCTCGGACTTCCTGACTTACTCGCGGGACCGTTCTTTTCAGAGCGCCCGGGTCGATCTCTGCCAGCTCCTTGCAGACACCCTGACCCTGCTCGAAAATCGTCCCTCCGGCATCCGAATCGAGCGCAGCTTCTCCTATCCCATTGCTCTGGCCGAAGGCGATGGCGACAAGCTCAAGCAAGTCTTCTGGAACCTCTGCAGCAACGCCATCCGCGCCATGCCCAACGGCGGAACCCTCACCGTCGCACTCGACCAGTTTCAGGGCAACTGGCGCATCCGTTTTCACGACACCGGGGCCGGCATTTCGCCCCAGTTTATCGAGAAGATTTTTGAGCCCTTTCAGTCCGGCTTTGAGGGTGGAACCGGCCTCGGCCTCGCCATCGTCTACCGCATTATTCAGGCCCATGACGCCCAGATCACCGTCCGCTCCGAGCCCGGCAAAGGAACCGAATTCACCTTGCTCTTCCGCCAGCCCATGCCTGCGAAGCTCAGCAATTCTCCCAGCGCATCGTGGCCGCAAATTTCTACAGCTCACGGCCTCAGCCGTGACGATGAAAGTAGGTAATCATGGGATACATCCTGGTCTGTGATGATGAGCGCTCCATCTGCCAGATGTTGCAGATCGCGTTCCAGAACCAGGGACACCGCGTAGAGACGGTGACCTCCGGCGAGCAAGCCTGCCGTAAGATTGACTCCACTCTCTATGACATTGTCGTCACTGACGTGCGCATGCCCAACGTCACCGGCATGGACGTTCTCCAGCACTCGCGCCGGGTCTCGCCGGATACCATGGTCATCGTCATCACCGCCGTCGATGACTCCGAGATTCCCATCGAGGCGCTCAACGCCGGAGCCTTCTACTACATTCGCAAAGGCCCCAAACTCCTCGAAGACCTGCTCAGCGCCGTTGCCCTGGCCATGGACCGTACCCACCTCCGCCAGCAGAATGCTGCTCTCAAGCGCGACGCCGCCCAGCGCAACTCGCTCGACAATCTCATCGGTGAGAGCGAGCCCATGCGCGCCCTCAAGCAAACCATACGCACCATTGCCACTACGAACAGCACCGTCATCGTCAGTGGTGAGAGCGGCACTGGCAAGGAACTGGTCGCCCGCGCCATCCACACCTGCTCTCCACGCTCCAGCGAGCCTTTCGTCAGCGTCAACTGCGGAGCCTTCCCGGAAACCCTGCTCGAAAGCGAGCTCTTCGGCTACGTCAAAGGAGCCTTCACCGGAGCCACTTCCAACAAGCGCGGACTCTTCGAACTCTCCAGCGGCGGCTCCATCTTCCTCGACGAAATCAG
>CAZLZA010000021.1:0-65477 GCA_964563875.1 uncultured Acidobacteriaceae bacterium | reverse complement strand
CTTGCCCGGAACGGCTGCGCTCTTCCAGCATCTCGCGTCGATAATGAATCCAGCTCCGAAAAGCGAACAACGCCAAAACCGCCAGCGCCACACCGCGAATACTGATATCCAGCAGCGGCGTACCGTTTGGACCGTTCACCACGCGAACCGTTTCCGGGCTCAACGTAGTCCACTCCAGCGCGCCCAGCAATCCAAAGGCGCCCATGGCAATCCAAAACCGCTTCGCTCTTGCCATCTCGCCTTCAATCATACATTGCCTGCGGCGAGCCGTGCTCAAGCCGGGCAAAAAATGGTGCACAGGGGAGGATTCGAACCTCCGTAGACCTAAGGCCGACAGATTTACAGTCTGTTGGTTTTAACCGCTCACCCACCTGTGCGTGAAATTCATGTACGGATGGCACCGCAGTGCGCACCAGTCCCACGCTAGCTTTCAAAGACCTTGACGGGCGTTTGAGCCCATCGCGGAGACTTCGCTGAACCAAGCTTCGCGGCGCGCCGCAAAGCTTGCGCATTCAGCCTGTCCGGTAGACCCTTTGGGAGAACACTCTTGGAAGAGGATCGCACTGGGATCTTGTCTCGCCGCGCTTCCGCCGTGCGCGAGGAGACCAAACATATGGAGCTGGCGAAGGGATTTGAACCCCCGACCCTCTGATTACAAATCAGATGCTCTACCAGCTGAGCTACGCCAGCCCACCAAAGCCGCTTCCACCATACCGCAATTACCGCGCTTCGGAAACTGAACCGGCGTCCGGGACTCCAAAGCGAAGATAGCACGCCACCTTGCCTCGTGCAACTCGCATTCCCGTACCGGTGCCCGGCGCCGACCCGGCAGGACTCGAAGCCCTGCGGGATGCTATCATTCGGCACTACTCATGATATTACCTGAAAAGTTTTCGAGTGGCTACCAGACCGGCTTAGCCGTGTACCCCGGTAATTCCACCCAGCCTGATTGCCCGGAATCCGATTGCCTGGCGTTCGAATTCAACGTTCATCCATGAGAGCCCGCCGCCGCATTTTTATCGTCTCGCTGTGTGTGCTGTTGTTTGTAGCCGCCGTCGCCCTGGTGGTGGTGCTGCGCAAACAGGCTGCCCCGGAAGCCGCGCGCCTGCTGCCCGAAGCCGATGCGGTTCTTTATGTCGACTTCGGCACCGTCCGTAGCCTCACCGCCTTTGATCAGCAACCGTTGCCAAAGCTTGCGCCAGGCTACGACGAATTCGTCAAAAACACCGGCTTTGCCTTCGAGCGCGATCTCGACGAGGCGGCCATGGCCGTACATCGCGGTTCGGCAAAGGACCCGGCGCATGGCGCCACCCGCTACACCGAGATCCTGGTCGGACACTACGATCAGGTCAAATTGGCACAATATCTGCGGCAACATTCGCGCGCGGTCGAGACCTATCGCGATGTCGACGTCTTCGCCATTCCCATCGAGAACCGCACCCTGCGCGTAGCCCTGCTCGCCATCGACACGGTCGCCGTCTCCAACGTCGATAATCCGGACGTTGTGCATGGCATCATCGACCGCTTCAAAAAAGTTGCACTGCCCTTCGGCGGGCCCACGCTGGTACACACTTACTACTCGAAGGTTCCGCTCGGCAGCCTGCTGTGGGCGGTGGCGCGGGTTTCGGCCGCCCCGAGTAAGCCCCACGCCGCGCCCTCGTTTGCCCTGCCCGGCGGCATCGATGTCGGACTCCCCAGCGACAGTGATGTTGTCGTGTCACTGCGCATGTTGACCACCATCCACGCGCGCGCTGATTTCTATACCCAAAGCGAAGAGGCGGCCCGCAATTTCACGGAGCAGACCTCGGCCTTTCTTGCGCTCTTCCACAGCATTCAAGCCAACACCGCGCCCGGTCCCGGCGATGCCGACGTGAAAGCCGTCTTCGATTCGATCAAGGTCACGCAGAAGGGTGATCGCGCCGAAGTCACCGCTACCATCCCCCCCAGCTTCCTGCGCAAGCTGGTCAACGAACCCGCTCGTAGCGCCGTCCAGGGAGACACCGCGCCCGGTGTGCCCGCTGGGCCAAACAACAAGAAGTAGTCAGGGTGGTGCCCATCCGGTGACGAATGTGGGGGTCAGCGATCCTCGCACACGTCCTTTTCTTGGCGGCTCTGCTTCAAACGCCGCACCGTCCCGCTCGTATTTACGCGATAGCAGACCGAAAATTCGTCTCCACGCGCTGCCGGATGATCAAAGTGCCCAAAGCGCCTGACGATCAAGGAATTTGATTTAACCCAGCGAATACCATTCAGGTAGTGATGACTATCCTTCTCGTAACGACGGTCCGCTGGGTATACATGATCGATCACCCCACCAAGATCAACCCGCTTTTTTCTGTCCGGAAAATAGAGAAACGCAAACGAGTCGCTGCTCGATTCGTCGTCATTCACAAACAGCACACTGCGGTGGGGAGCCCAAGCAGCGCGAACCGTGCGGGAGATTTCCAGGAACAAGCGCCGACGGTTTGTTCTGTGATCAACTAACCAGAGCTTGCGGTCGCATTGTCCGTATCCCGGCTGACAGACTGACGCTTCCAGTGTGTATCTTTTGTTCGCCGATGTCGTGCTCGATATCCCGAAGGGAAACTCCGCGAGCTTCGCCTCCGCTCCACTGGATGCCAGGGCAAACAACAATCCAAGCAACAGTTCACATAATCGCGAGCGTTTCACTTGGCGGCCTCCGCGCAGAAAGTTTACGCCCATTCCCCAAACGCCGAGTTAACGTGAGTTCTAAAGTTCCCCACCGCATCCGCCTTCCTCCGATGAATGTGGGGACAAAAACCTGAACCGCCTCAACTGTGTTTCAATACCTCTCGTGCTCCTAGAGCTTCGCAACCTCACCGTCGAGTTTCCGTCTGCACGTGGGCCGGTGGCTGCCGTGCACGGCATCTCGCTCGCGCTCGACAGCGGACAAACCCTCGCTCTGGTTGGAGAATCCGGTTCCGGCAAAAGCGTTACCGCGCTGGCAATCATGGGGCTGCTGCCGCCGCAGGCGCGGCTTTCCGGCGAAGTGCAGCTTGAGGGCCGCGACCTCAGCTCTGCCCGTCCCACCGACTTGCAAAAGCTGCGCGGCGCGCGCATGGCCATCATCTTTCAGGAGCCGATGACCGCGCTCAACCCCGTGATGCGCGTCGGCGACCAGATCGCCGAGGCCGTTCATGCGCACGACTCCATCATCACGCGCGACCAGGCCCGCCAGCGCGCCATCGAAGCCATGCGCGAGGTCTCAATCCCCGATCCTGAGCGCCGCGGGCGCAGCTACCCGCATCAACTCTCCGGCGGCCAGCGCCAGCGCGTGATGATCGCCATGGCCATCGTCAATCGCCCCGCCCTGCTCATCGCCGACGAACCCACCACGGCGCTCGATGTAACCGTGCAGGCGCAGATACTCGAACTGCTAGCGGAGCTGCGCCGCCGCCTCTCGCTCGCCATGCTCTTCATCTCCCACGACCTCGCCGTAGTCAGCCGCGTCAGCGACCGCGTAGCCGTGATGTATGCCGGAAGAATTGTCGAAACCGGAGCCGTGCGCCAGCTCTTCGAGCGCCCTGCGCATCCCTACACCCGTGGCCTACTCGGCTCGATCCCCACGCTCAAGACCAATCGCCATGAACCTCTACGCGCCATTGAAGGCGCGGTTCCCTCGCCCGGCGCACTGCCTCCCGGATGTTCGTTCGCCCCGCGCTGCCCCCTGTGCATTCCGCAATGCGAAGCCGCCATGCCCGAGTTCATCGAGATCGCGCCGGGCCATCAGGCAAGATGCATCCGAGCCACGGAGAATCCGTAGTCATGGCGCCCCGCCCCCACTGCGGTCAACGTTCCACTACGGCTCTGCATCTCATCTCGCAGATCGCCATTCATTCGCAAGGTTCGGTGCAAACCGTTATCATCTTGTGCGGGGATTGACGCCCCCGCCGGAGGCACTTATGTTCGGATTCTCCCGCTACAATTACGACCGCTTTCACCGCGAGATGCTGCAGAGCAGTCCGGCCGACCGCTGGAGCCGCGCTCCCGAGCCCGGCGATGAAGCGCCCGCCTTCGAGTTGCGTTCGCTCACCGGCGAGTTGGTGAAGCTCTCCGATTTCAAGAACTCCCGCAACGTCGTCGTCACCTTCGGCTCCGCCACCTGCCCGCAGACTGCGGCCTCCATCGGCGGCCTGCGCTCGCTCTCCCGCGAGTTCCCGGTCTCCGACGTTGAGTTCCTCTTCATCTACGTGCGCGAGGCTCACCCCGGCGTCGAGCTCCCCCCGCATCACTCAATTGAGGACAAGGCCAGGGCCGCCATGCTGCTGCGCGATCAGGAGCAGATCGACTTCCCCATCCTCGTCGACGAACTCGGCGGCGAAGTTCATCGCCGCTACGGCGCGCTCTCCAACGCCTCGTTCATCGTCGATAAAAGTGGGCGCGTCGCCTACCGCTCGCTAGCCAGCCACAGCGGCTCACTCGGCGCAGCCCTGGAAGAATTGCTGGAGCGGCAGAAGGAACGCGGCGTCCATCACGCCGTGGTCCATGGTGGCGAGGATGCCATCACTCCCTCGCTAAAAACCTTCCTCAACGCCTATCGCGCCATCGAGCGCGGAGGCTACGACGCAGTGGTCAACTTCCGCGGCGAACTTGGAATTCCCGGCCGCGTCGTGCTTCGCGGAGGACGCATGGCGCGCCCCATCACTGAGCATCCGGCACTCACCATCACCACTGCCGTCGGCGTAGTCGCCGCCGTCGGACTCGGCCTCTGGGCGGGATACGAGCTGCGCAAGCGCCGCTTCGCCCAACGCCCGTACAACGCCTATCGCAAATTTGAAAAACGCCGTCCCGACGAGGACGATTACACCGCGGTCGGAATTTAGCGCGAGGGTTTTGCCTAGAGCAAGAAAAGGCGCGGACTCGAATCCGCGCCTTTCGCATTATCTTTGAAACCTGCCTTACTTCAGCAACTGCCGAATCACATACTGCAAGATGCCGCCATGCTGGTAATAGAGCGCCTCCTGCGGAGTATCGATCCGCAACGTAGCCTGGAAGGTTTTCACCGATCCATCGGCAGCCGTTGCCTTCACCTCCGCGGTCTTGCCCGGGGCGAACGCTGCCAGCGCGGCATCCTGGCCAAGGATTTCGTAGCTCTCCTCGCCGCTGATGCCCAGTGTCTCCGGGTTCTGCTCCGGCAGGAACTGCAGCGGCAGAATTCCCATCCCCACCAGGTTCGAGCGATGAATGCGCTCAAAGCTTTCAGCGATCACCGCTCGCACTCCCAGCAGTAGCGGCCCTTTCGCCGCCCAGTCGCGTGACGATCCCGCGCCGTACTCCTTGCCCGCAACCACAATCACCGGCACGCCTTCGCTGCGGTACTGCATGGCCGCGTCGTAGATCGTCATCTCCTTGCCGTCGGGAATGTGTTTGGTGAATCCGCCTTCGATGTGCGGCACCAGCCGGTTGCGGATGCGCGTATTGGCAAACGTTCCGCGCATCATCACCTCGTGGTTGCCGCGCCGCGAGCCATACGAGTTAAAGTCCGCCGGCCGCACGCCGTGCGCGACCAGATACTTGCCCGCCGGACTGTCCGGCTTGATCGATCCCGCCGGCGAAATATGATCGGTGGTCACCGAATTCCCAAAGCGCGCCAGCACGCGCGCACCCCGGATGGCCGCAACTGGCTTGGGCTCCGCCGTCATTCCCTCAAAGTATGGCGGGTCCTGAATGTAGGTGGACTGCGCATCCCACGCATAGGTATCGCCCGCCGGAACCTTCAGCCCGCGCCAGCGCGCATCGCCTTCCAGCACACTGGCATAGCTCTCGCGGAACATCTCCGACGTAATCACCTTGCGCACCACTTCTTCTACTTCCTTCTGCGTCGGCCAAATGTCTTTGAGATACACCGGCCCTTTCGTCCCCGTTCCGATCGGATCAAAATGCATGTCGATCAGCTCGCCAGCCAGCCCAAACGCCACCACCAGCGGCGGCGACATCAGGTAGTTCGCCCGTACCTCCGAGTTGATACGTCCCTCGAAATTCCGGTTCCCCGACAGCACACTCGCCACCACCAGGTCGTGCGCCGCCACCACGTCGGAAACCTCCTGGGGCAACGGTCCCGAATTGCCAATGCAGGTGGTGCAGCCATAGCCCACAAGGTTAAAGCCAAGCTGGTCGAGATAGGTCTGCAATCCCGCGGCCTGCAAATACTCGGTCACCACCTTGGACCCCGGCGCCAGCGACGTCTTCACCCACGCCGGTCGATGCAATCCCAGCTCTACCGCTTTTTTTGCCAGCAGCCCGGCGGCCACCAGCACAAACGGATTCGAGGTATTCGTACAGCTCGTGATCGCTGCAATCACCACGCTGCCGTGGCGCAGCGCCGTGGCAAAATCCTTCGAGCTCCGGTCGGCGCGCACCGCCGACCGCGTAGGCACCTTCGCGCCCGGCTTCAGCAAGGAAGGCAACGCCTCGGCAAACGAGGCCGCCGCCCGCGACAACTCCACCCGGTCCTGCGGACGCTTGGGCCCGGCAATCGAAGGCTCAATCTGGTTCAGATCGATGCGCAGCACATCCGTGTACTCGGCCTCCGGCGAACTCGCAGTGTGGAACAGCCCTTGCTCTTTGTAGTAGGCCTCCACCAGCGCAATCTGCTCCTCGCTGCGTCCGGTTAGCTTCAAATAGCGCAGCGTCTCCTCGTCCACCGGGAAGATTCCACAGGTCGCGCCGTACTCGGGAGCCATGTTCGCAATGGTCGTGCGGTCGGCCAAAGTCAGGGTCCCCAGCCCGGGGCCGAAGTACTCCACGAACTTGCCCACCACGCCCTTCTTGCGCAGCGCCTCGGTCACCGTCAGCACCAGGTCGGTTGCGGTCGAGCCCTCGCGCAGCTCGCCGGTAAAGCGCACTCCCACCACCTGCGGAATCAGCATCGAAGCCGCCTGCCCCAGCATCGCCGCCTCGGCCTCGATTCCGCCCACGCCCCAGCCCAGCACTCCCAGCCCATTCACCATCGTGGTGTGCGAGTCGGTCCCGACCAGCGTGTCAGGATAAGCCAGTGGATTCTTACCCGCCTCCTCCAGCACAAACACCACTCGCGCCAGATACTCAATGTTGACTTGGTGCACGATCCCGGTGTCGGGCGGCACAATCGCAAAATTCTTCAGCGCGCCCTGCCCCCATTTCAAAAACGCGTAGCGCTCCTGATTGCGTTGAAATTCCAGCGCGGCGTTCACATCGAATGCCTGCGGCGTGCCGAACTCATCCACCTGCACCGAGTGGTCGATCACCAGCTCGGCCGGCTGCAGCGGATTGATCTTGGTCGCATCGCCGCCCAGCCGCGCCATCGCATCGCGCATCGCCGCCAGGTCCACCACTGCCGGAACCCCGGTGAAATCCTGCAGCAGCACTCGGCTCGGCATAAACGAAATCTCTTCCGCGCTCTTGGTCTGCGCCGTCCACCCGGCCAGCGCGCGAATCATCTCCGCAGTCGCCGTCACCCCATCTTCGCGGCGCAGCAGATTCTCCAGCAGAATGCGCAGCGAAAACGGCAGCCGCGCGGTTTGAAACCCATGTTGATCCAAAGAGGAGATGCGGAAGAAGTCATACTGCTTGCTGCCGACGCGAAGCGAAGACCGGCTGCCAAACGTGTCCATAAGTCGCCTTCAGTGTGGAATTTTCGGACCCTGCGCAGCCACCCCGCCGCGCCGCCCGTTTAGCCAGCCCCGCTCCCGCGACACCCCGCCGCGAGCCGCCAAACCAGCCGAACTTACAAGTGTATTCCGAACCGGCGAAACGGGAAACAGGGAGGAGGCGGAGCAGATCTGATGGCCGTGTGGCCCAACCGTCATGCCAGGATTTTCCGACGCTACGATGGTGGCAATGTGCTCCCGCGTGCCCTGCTTTTCTTAATCTGTGATAGACTACGGTATATACCACGCAGGAGGTTCTCATGCCGCGCACCGCAAAGCTTTTTACCAATGGCCGCAGCCAGGCTGTGCGCCTGCCCGCCGATTTTCGATTCGAGGGTGGTGAGGTCTTTATCCGGCAAGACCCAGAGACCGGGGACGTAATCCTCTCGCGCCGCCCCGAATCCTGGGACAGCTTCTTCGAACTCACCAAGCAGACTGGAGTACCTGAAGATTTCATGTCCGAACGTCAGGACGGGCCGCCGCAGAAACGTAAGCTCTTCTGATGGCTCGCCGCTACATGCTGGACACCAACACCGTCAGCTTCATCGTCAAGGGAAATATCCCTTCCGTACGCCGCCGTGTGGCCAAGGTCTCGATGGCGCAGCTTGCCATCTCCTCCGTAACTGAGGGCGAGTTGCGCTACGGAGTAGCCCGTTGTCCCGAAGCCACACACCTGCAACAAATTGTGGATGATTTTTTGTTGCATGTCGCGATTCTGCCCTGGGACTCCAATGCCGCCCAGCACTACGGCCAGCTTCGCGCCTCACTCGAACACGAGGGCCAGCCGATGGGAAACCTTGACACCATGATCGGCGCCCACGCTCTCGCCACCGGCGCGACCCTCGTCACCAATGACCAAGCCTTCAGCCGGATCAAAAAGCTCAAGGTGGAGGATTGGACGAAGGGTCCGCAGCGGTAAGCCCTGCGTCGTTACTCAGTCCACTACCCCGGCAGCCCGGAAGTGATCAGCAGCGGCTTCTTCTTCCTTACATGCAGAGTCCGTTCGGCCTCGGCCACCACTTCGCCATCGCCGTCTATGATTTGCACCACAAACACCGGTTCGACTTTCGCCTGTGTCTCCGCCGCGAAGCGCACCGCGTCGATCTGCGCTTCGCTCAGCCGGAACTCCGCCCGCACCTTTCCCTTGGCCGGCTTGCGGAAGCGGATGGACGCCGCTTTGTCCCACACAATATACTGCGGGCCAAGATTCTCGATCAGCATCAGCATGTAGAACGGATCGGTCATGGCAAACAGCGAGCCGCCAAAATGCACGCCCACGTAATTCGTGTTCCAGAAGCGCTGCACCATCTCCACATCCACCTCGCGAAAATCCTCCGAGATGCGCCGCACCTTCACCCCCATCCCCAGGAACGGAGGCCACCAGTTGATCCACCGCAGAAACCGCTGCTTCATCCACTTTCCGCTCAAGGCCAGGCTCCTACCGTTTCCTCACACCGCCGCTCAATACCGTGCGCGTCCCATGCGCGGTTTCCACCCGCAAAAATCCGCGATCGTCCAATCCGCGGGTAACGCCCTCATAACCGCCGTCTTCCTCGACGGCCACCGCGCAGCTCCGGCAGTAGGATGAGTGTTGCTCGAAGCGCCGCAAGATCCGCTGCCGCGCCGCGGTCACGCCCGTTCTCGTTCCATCGCTCAGCGCCGCCTGCTCGCGATCCAGCGCCCGCAACAGTGCGGCCACCAGTTCGACCCGCGAAAACCTCTGCCCCGCCTCTAGGTACAGCGAAGTCGCAATCGCCTCCAGCTCCGGCGGAAACTCCGTGTTGTTCACGTTGAGCCCCACGCCCACCACCACGTAGCGAACCCGGGCCACCTCGGCGTTCAGTTCCGTCAGGATGCCGCAGAATTTCCGTCCGCCCAGCAGCACGTCGTTCGGCCAGCGCAGATCGCCCCACAGCCCGGTGACTTCGTGCACCGCCTCCACCACGGCCAGCCCTGCCGCCAGCGACAGAATGATCACGTCCTCCGGAGCCACCTTCGGCCGCAGCAAGGCCGAGCAGTAGATTCCATCCCTCGGATTCGACTTCCACGCGTGCCCCGCGCGTCCCTTGCCCGCCGTCTGCTCCTCGGCCAGCCACACCGCGCCCCGGCCTGCGTTCTGGTCGGCGCTTTGCGCCGCGTTCTGTGACTCGCCACCGTGGGCGAGGCCCTCGGCCCCAGCGCGCATCGCCGCCGCGTTGGTTGAGCCGATCTTCAGAAAGTGCCGCACTCGTCCGGCAAAAATCGTGTCGGCAATCATCGGCTCCAGCACCTCGGGCAACGCCAGATCTGCTTCGCCTGCCAGCCGGTAGCCCTCGGCCGCCGAGCCGGCCACCTCCACGCCCATGGCGCGCAGCTCTTCCGCCAGCTTCCAGACGCCGCCCGCCGCAACCCCGGCAGCCGCCGCCCACGCGCGCGCGCTCAGCACGCCACGTGACTCCCGCAAAGCCAGCAGGGCCCGCCCCAACCGCGCATCCGTCTGCAACGCTTCTTCCGTCATCCCAAAAGTATAGAGTCCCATCGATCTTCGCCCAAACAAAACTCCCGGCACCACGCCGGGAGTCTCTGCCAATCCGATCTGTTCATCACTCTCCGCTTACTTGGTTCCTTCTACGCTTACGTCGATCTTCACTTCCTTACCCACGCCCAGACCTGTAGGGTCGTAGCTCACGTGATAGTCAAAGCGATTGATCGTCAGCGAACCTTCCGCGCCGAGTCGCGGCTCGCCCTTTGCACCCTTGCCCTGCGCCAGGGTGAACGGAAGCTCCACCTGCTTGGTCACATCCCGGATCGTCAGATTGCCCATCGCTACATACTGGTCGCCGCCTACCTTGCGAACACTCGTGCTCTGGAACCGGAGCTCGGGATATTGTGCGGTATCAAAAAAGTCCGGGGTGTTCAGATGCTTGTCGCGCGTCGCGTTGTCGGTGGTCACCGAGTTGGACCGGATCACGGCCGTTACCGAACTCTTCTCCGGTGCCGCCTCGTCAAACAGAATGGCGCCGCTCACATCCGTAAAGCGTCCCCGGACGGTCGAAATTCCCATGTGCTTCACGGCAAAGTTGGCGGACGAGTGTGCGCCATCAATCTTGTAAACATCAGCGGCCAGCGCCAGCGAACTCAGCGTCAGCATCGCGGTCAACAGCAGCAACAATTTCTTCATCGCGTTCTCCATCTCACATTAGTTGTTAGAACAACTATTCACTGTAGTCAGATTCCTGAACTCGCCCCGACGATGCAGAAATATTCCCCGGCAGCCTATTTCGCCTGGCACCGCCCCAGCGCGATGGTCTTCCCGGTATTCTCTCCTGGCTCGCTGCGCAGCTCCAGATGATCCAGCCACTTGATGCTGGTCCAGCAATCTCCGCCCGGCACCACAAGGCGAACCGGTCCACCGTGTTCAGCGGGCAGAGCGGCATCTCCCAGGCGGTTGGCAAGCAGGGCCTTTCTGGCATCATGCAAGGGGATAGGAACCGTAAACTCGCCAGCGCTCGCCTGAATCCATTGGGCTTTCGGGTCGATCTCCGCGAGGGCGAGCACGAATTCCAAGTTAATTCCCCACCATTGCACCGCCGGAACTGTCCAACCCTCTTCGCAGGTAAAGTCCTCTGTCACCTCGCGCTGCGGCAAGCCATCGAAATCGGACTCGGTCAGCTCCAGGGTTCGTCCGACCAGTCCGTCAACCCGCAGCACAGGAACACCAGCCCCTCGCTGCGCACCAGGATGAACCGGCAACTTTCCTAGGATCTTCGCTTCGTTCTGCATCTGCCACCTCCTCGCATCCAGTACGATGCTCCTGCTCGGGCAGAGCAGCGACGACTTTGGTCACAGATCTATCCGGGTTAACGGTTTTGGTTCCGGCTTGGCAGAAAGCCGATCTGCCTCGGCTTCACTGATAAAGTAGGCGACGAACATCAGGATGCTCGTCGCGTCCAGCCCTCGTGCCAGCTCAGCCTTCAGATCACCGCGCCAGCTAGCGACTTCCTTTGCAAAATCCGTTCTGGCCATCAGGCGCTGAAAACCGCGCGAAACTTCCTGACAGGAGCGGCGGGAGTAGTCGGACCACGACTCGCCTGCTGCGCGCTCCCGGGAGTCGGCGTTCAGCCAATACATTTCGCAGACACTGCCATCGGACCAGCAAGCCTGGAATTGTCCGCCCACGCAGGCATAACCCAATGCCTCCGCCTTCCGCAGTACGTCCGGAAACGCAGCTAACTTCCAGCCATACTCGTGTCCGCGCTGCGTGGCGCCCTCCAGAATCTCGGGCGGCAGAGCATCTCTTACCGTTTTCATCGACTTTTCCTCATCGCGAAGTCTCAAAGACCGTCTGCAGTTCATACCCGGTCGGTCGTCCCAGCAGCCAGCTCACGCCGTCGCGCTTCTGCTCCCGGAAGAGCAGCGCCATCCGTCCGTATCCATCCGGGTCCACCGCATCCACCAGCCGCACCTCAGGATACAGATCCAACTCACGAGGATCGCTCACTGAACTGTAGAGCTTCACCAGCTTGTCTTCGTCCTGCCGAGCCACCACGGTCACCACCCATCCCTTGCCGTGGACACCGGTGCCCGAGGCGCTCGCACTCGGCGAGGCCGGCGCGTAACGTGCCGAATACACCACCGTCGCATAGTTGTTGTAGTCGAGGTCATAGGGAACGAACTGCTCGTCCTCCAGCTTCAACTCCGGCAGCGCCACCGCCTTCGCCGCCGCTGCCTTTTTGTTCGAAGCTGTTTTCACCGGGGTTGTTTTGGCCGGGGCTGGCAGCACCAGACCGCGCTGAGCCGCCACCCGGCGCAACTCTGCCCGCGCCAGTTCGCGCGCCGACTCCTCCATCTGCTGGCGCTCTTCTTCGTGGCAAACATAGATCAGCGGCTGCACCTCGGA
The DNA here is from genome assembly GCA_964563875.1 of uncultured Acidobacteriaceae bacterium. Taxonomy (GTDB): domain Bacteria; phylum Acidobacteriota; class Terriglobia; order Terriglobales; family Acidobacteriaceae; genus TOLSYN. The sequence goes on along the minus strand of CAZLZA010000021.1, from coordinate 52,949 downwards.
GCGTCCCGCGTCGCTGACCGCAACCTGTCGCGTGACCGGTTCTTCCCGCTTGAAGTCCGGCAGATCGTGTCCACTCTGCTCCTGCACCGGCTTGCCTCGCCGTAAAATCGGATGATCCGGGTCCTCGCTCGGGGTCAACTCCGCCGACGCGCTCACCGTCAGGCTGGCAGACTGGCTTGTCGGCTGGCTCGGGGATTGCCTTGGAGCTTGCGCTGCCGGCTGGCTTGCCGGCGGGGGAGTTGCCGGGGTCGAACCCTTGCCCTCGCTCGAATCGTCTTTGCGATGCAGCTTCGGCCGATTCGGGTCCTGCCCGGAAGTTTCTTCCGGCTGGCTGGTCTGGCTCCCGCTCTGCGCCGCCGGAATTTGAGTAGAAGTCTGAGCCGAAGCCGAATCCTGCCCTGCCGCCGGAGTGCTGTCTGAGCCTTCCCGGCGGTGCAGCTTCGGCCGATCGGGGTCATCGTCCACCTCTGGCGCACTGGCAGAGGCCGCAGGATGCGGAGACGGATTGTCGCCCTCGCTTCCCTCACGGCGATGCAACACAGGCCGCGATGGGTCTTGCACCACGACCGCACGCGGCGCGCGCTTCTTCGCCAGCGCCGCCGCATCCGGAATGACCTTGAAGCGTCCATTGCCGAACCACTCGGCGGAGTTCTCGGTCGCGCTCTGCACCGTGAACGTCCCCAGCGGCTTGCCAAACTGCTGCACCTCATACACCGTCTCTGAGTACAACGTGAACGGCACCGGGGTCGCATGGTAGAAGTTGGCGTCGTAGTAATGGCTCTCGTAGAAGAAGCTCACCGGCACCAGCCGCCGTGAGCCGTTTTTGAATGTCTCCAGCACCGCCACGGCCCGGGGAGTTTTCCTCTCCGGTTGCGGCACCCGGAATTGTGCGGCCAAGGGAAACGCAAGCACCGCAACCGCCGCCGCCAGCACGACGGCCTGCCCTGCTTTGCGATAAAGGGACGTTTTGCGGTATAGATACTTGGTCATGGACGTCAACCAGAAAGCTCCCGACTTCACTCTACCCGACGAAAACGGAGAGCCGGTCACCCTCTCTGCTCTCCAGGGTAAACCCATTGTCCTATTCTTCTACCCGCGCGCCAATACCTCCGGCTGCACTACCGAGGCCTGCGGCTTCCGCGACCATTACAGCCAGCTCACCCGCTCCGGACTCACCGTCCTCGGCATCTCCCCGGATACTTCGAAGGCGCAGAAGAAGTTCCAGGAAAAATACTCGCTCCCGTACCCCCTGCTCGCTGATGCCGACAAAGAGGTCGCCAAGCTCTTCGACGTGCTCAAGGAAAAGAATATGTACGGTAAGAAGGTGATGGGCATCGAGCGCACCACGTTTCTCATCGCCCCCGACCGAACCATCACCCACGTCTGGCGAAAGGTTAAACCGGAAGGCCACGCCGAACAGGTTCTCGCCGAGGCCAAGGCCCATAAATAGCCAGCACCGATATTAGACGCGCCGATACGACCCGACAAACGTTGGGTGCCCCCCGTTCGCCTTCCGTTGGCTGGTATGGGGTAGTTCATCTTGCCATTGTGCGTACCGTTGCGCTGAATCCAATCATGGCAGCCATCGTGAACCGGCAACCTGAGAATACTGATTTGACCGCACCCACTCCCCTATCCCGTACCCTCGCCCGCCTCACCCCGCTGCCGCGATCTTTTTACGCCCGCGACGCCCGCATCGTTGCCCGCGAGCTGCTGGGCAAGCTGCTCATCCGCCGAGGTGGCCTGAACGCCCAGGGTGGCCCACATCCGCCTTCTTTCGGCGAATGTGGGGAACTCCTCGCCGGACGCATCGTCGAAGCCGAGGCCTACCTTGGCGCCATCGATCCCGGTGCCCATGCCTACAACGGACAGACTGCCCGCAACGCCGTTCTCTTCGGCCCGCCCGGCCATGCCTATATCTATTTCATCTACGGCAATCACTACTGCACCAACGTCAGTTGCCATCCCCTGGGGGACGCAGAATTGGTGGATGCAGGATTTAGCGCCGGAGGCGTCCTCCTGCGCGCCCTGGAGCCGGTCTGCGGCATCCCGGAGATGGCCGCCCGGCGCAACCTCACCCTTCCGGCCAACACACCAATCTCCGACCTGCCTCCCGCGAAATTGCGCCTGCTCACCTCCGGCCCAGGACGCCTCTCGCAGGCTCTCGGCATCACCCGCCAGCGGGATAACGACCGGGACCTCTGCTCACGCGCGAGCGACCTCTACATCGCCGACGATGGCTCGGCCGCCGCGGACTATTCCGCCACTCCCCGCATCAACGTCACCCGCGCCCCGCTCGATGAATGGCGCTACCTCATCACCGGCAATCCTTTCGTCTCCGGCAAAAAACCCCGCCAGTGAACCGGTTTCAGAGTGGAATCCAATCGCCGTAGCCGCCTGAGACTCTGCTGCGGTGCCTTTCGCGCTGATCGGACCGCGATACATGTCCCGCGATACAATCCCTTTCATGCGCCCCCGCTTCCAATGGAACATCGGCCGCCGCTCGCTCGCGCTCGGAGAGCGCACGCTCATCATGGGCGTGCTCAACGTCACCCCCGATTCTTTCTCCGACGGCGGACGCTTCCTTTCGCCTCAGGCCGCCATCGCCCACGGTCTGACGCTGCTGGACGAGGGTGCCGACATCCTCGACATCGGCGGCGAATCTACCCGTCCCGGCGTGTCCACTGCCTCCAGCGACGCTCCCTCGCTTGCCGGAGCCGTCTCCGCCCAGGAGGAAATCGACCGCGTTCTGCCCATCCTCCAAGCCATTCGGCAGCAGCGCCCGCAGGCCGTCGTCTCCATTGACACCTATAAATCAGCGGTCGCCCGCTGCGCCCTCGGAGCCGGAGCCGAAATCGTCAACGATGTCAGCGGCTTCACCTGGGACTCCGCCATGGCCGCTACCATCGCCGCCCATCCTTGCGGCTCCATCCTGATGCACGTGCGCGGCCTGCCTCATCAGTGGCGCACGCTGTCTCCCGCCCCGGACATCGTCTCCCTGGTCCGCCAGGAGCTTTGCGACCGGGTTTCCGCAGCGCTCGATGCGGGCATCACTCGCAGCTCCATCGTCCTCGACCCCGGCTTCGGCTTCGGCAAAAATTTCGATGAGAACTATCCGCTGCTGGCCCGCTTTACCGAGCTCCACTCGCTCGGCTTCCCCCTGCTTGCCGCCGTCTCGCGCAAGAGCTTTCTTGGCCGCACGGTCGCCGCCCGCCTCAGCGAACTCGCCGGTGACCCACCACTGCCGCAGTCAGCAAATGTGGAATTGCCGAGCGATCCCCCGAAATCTACCCCCATCCCGCCCACTGCAAGAGACATCGCAACCCTGGCCGCCACGGTGGCCGCCACCCTTGCCGGAGCCCACATCGTCCGCGTCCACGCCGTCCGTCCCGCCGTCGAGGCCCTTGCCGTCGCGGATGCGATCCTCCGCGCCGAGACTCCATCCTGAGCTTGTTTTTTCCGCCGGCGCGCTTGAATCCCGCGCTTTGCTGTACTCTAGTCTGTCAATCTAAGGCGACTCGCGATGGATATAATCTCGAACCCGAAAGAACTCCTGCGCTGCCAGAAGTTGGTGGCCGCGATCACCGTGAACGAATGCGACTTTGATCCTCAGTGGATCAAGAAACATGGATGGAAAGTGGTTCCCGTGGAAGACACCGGCCACTTCGCAGCCGAGGAGATAGCGACGCTCGTTGCTGCCTTACGCGAGGCAGGCTTTGACCGGTGCATTGCCATCGCCACGGAATCCGTGGAGCCGGACGGGGTACCTGGTTATTCCTTCCCGGTCTCGGAGGAAGAGTTTCGCAACTTCAACGCCCAGTGCGGAGTCTTCCGCTACGTGTTGACCGATGCCAAGCGAAGCTGGGCGATCTCCTGCAATGAGTGGTACAACCTGTTTGCCGGCAAGCCTGAGCTGCTGGAGTCGATGTTGGGACGACCGATCGCCAAGGCGCGAGAAGAATTTCTGAATTTCGCTAATTTATTGGCAAAAGGTCCGGATGAACCTCTGCTTCGGGTAGCAAAACACTACGCCGCGTTGTAGTGCTTCCATGTCCACCATCGACGCCATCATCGCTTCTTATAAAGAGCGCGTCACCATCCGCCGCCCCTGCCACGCCACTCCCGAGGGCCGGTGCGTTGTCTACTGGATGCAGCGGGCGCAGCGCGCCCATGACAACTCCGCGCTTGATCTAGCCGTGGATCTGGCGAACGGCCTTGGGCTGCCAGTCGTAGTTTTTTTCGCGGTTGTCCCCTATCCTCCCGCGAACCTTCGCCACTACGCCTTCATGCAACAGGCCTTTCCGGACACCGCCCGCCGCCTCGCCGCGCGCAACATCGGCTTCGTCCTGCGCCGCTATCCCCACAGCGATCTCGCCCGCTTCTGCGACGAGGTTCAAGCCGCCCTCCTGGTCGGCGATGAAAACCCGATCCGTGAAGCTCTCCACTGGCGCGAGGTGCTGGCCAACAAACTCCGCATCCCCTACTTCACCGTCGATGCCGACGTCGTCGTTCCCAGCAAGCTCCTGCTCAAAGCGCAGTACGCCGCGCGCACCATCCGCCCTCGCCTCCAGGCTCTCTTCGATGAGTACCTCATCCCCTGCCGCAACCCGCGCGCCAATGTTGGTTTTTCCGCGTCGCCAGAATCCTTTGATCCCGCCTCCGACCTTACCGCCGGATGGCGGAGCCTGGACCGCAGCGTCGCGCCGGTCTCCAGCTTTGTCGCGGGCACCACCGAGGCTCTGCGCCTTCTGGAGGATTTTTCCGCCCACCGCCTCGCCGAGTATCCCATCCTCCAGGGCGCGCCAGAGCGCCAAGGCACCAGCCGCCTGTCACCCTATCTTCACTTCGGACACATCAGCCCGGTCACGATCGCTCTGGCGGTCCGCGCCGCCCACGTCCCTGAGGAGGCCAAGCAGAAATATCTCGACCAGCTTATTACCTGGCGCGAACTGGCCATCAATTTTATCCACTTCCAGCCGCTCTACGATTCCATCGAGTGCGCCGAGCCCTGGGCGCACAAGTCCCTGGCCGCCCACGCCGCAGATCCCCGCCCCATCCTCTACACGCGGCTCCAGCTGGAGAACGCGGAAACCCACGATCCGCTCTGGAATGCCGCCCAGTTTCAGATGCTGTACCTCGGCTGGATGCACAACTACATGCGCATGTACTGGGCCAAGAAGATCCTGGAGTGGTCGCCCTCGCCACCGTCCGCCTACCAGACCGCCATTTACCTCAACGATAAATATTTTCTTGATGGCCGCGATCCGAACGGCTACGCCGGCGTCGCCTGGTCGATTGCCGGCAAATTTGACCGGCCCTGGTTCGACCGTCCCATCTTCGGAGTCATCCGCTACATGTCCGGGGCTGCCGCATCCAGGAAGTTCGACGCCGCCAAATACATCCGCGAGATGTACGCGCTGGCCGGACGTTCTGCCCCTCCACGGCCAGCAAGCGGCTCTGATCGTACGGTTTAGAAGAGTTTCTGTGAGTCCAGCAGAATCGTCACCGGTCCGTCGTTCACCAGTTCGACCTTCATGGCGGCCTGGAATTGCCCGGATTCACAGCGTAATCCCAAGGCTTGAACACGCTCCACAAAGTATTCGTACAGCCCGCGAGCCTGCTCTGGCCGCGCCGCCGCATCGAACGAAGGCCGTTTTCCCCGCCGGGCGTCGCCATACAGCGTGAACTGGCTTACGGCCAGCACCGCCCCTCCGGCCTCGCTCACGTTGCGGTTCATCTTGCCTTCCGCATCCTCGAAAATCCGTAGGGCCGCAATTTTTTCTGCCAGGTAATCCGCATCGCTCTCGCCATCGCTGGACGCTACCCCCAGCAGCACCACCAAGCCCCGCTCAATCTGCCCCACGGAGCCTGCGTCAACCGTAACCCTGGCCCTTGTAACCCGTTGCACAACTGCTCGCATTCCCTCAGTAGAACCCATCCGGGAGCAGGTTGGATAGTGGCGTTCCGGCTACCGTCCGCCACCATGGATCGGCGATTCGCACCCATCCTCTCCAAATTGCGCATTGACCTTCATAAAAACGAACAGTTAGGATGCTAATCGGCATCGTCCGGCGCATAGAACGTTTTCCAAATGGCGCGACCCTTTGGCCGGGCAGCTCAATTTTTGCAGGAGGCGCCAACAAAATGGCTGCTGTGGAAGAAAAACTGAAGCAGATTATCGTGGAGCAGTTGGGTGTGGATGAAGCTGAGGTCACCGCCTCTGCTTCCTTCGTGGATGACCTGGGCGCCGATTCGCTGGACATCGTCGAACTCGTGATGGCCTTTGAAGAAGCCTTTGACATTGAGATTCCGGACGAAGACGCTGAGAAGATCAAGACCGTGAAGGATGCGGTGGATTACATCAGCGCACACTCCAAGGCCTCGAAATAACCAGCTACTCGCGCACCTCGGTACAATGAAAGAACGGCCACCGTGCCTAACCCGCCGGGCATCGCTGCCCGGCGCACGCCGTCCTTATTTTCACAAGGAGAGTTGAATGGCTTCCCCGGACGAGAAAGTCAAACAGATCATCGTGGAGCAACTTGGGGTGGAGGAAGGCGAGGTCACCGCCAGCGCTTCATTCCAGGACGACCTGGGTGCGGATTCGCTGGACATCGTCGAACTGGTCATGGCTTTTGAAGAAGCCTTCGAAATCGAGATTCCGGACGAGGATGCCGAGAAGATCAAAACCGTGAAAGACGCGGTCGACTACATCAATCAACATAGAAAAGGTGGGGCGCAAGCTTGAGCCGCCGAGTAGTAGTCACTGGTCTTGGCCTGATTTGCGGTGTCGGCAACACCACGGAAGAAGTTTGGGCTAGCCTTTTGGCTGGCAAAAGTGGCGTTGCCCCAATTACTTTTTTTGATACCGCTCAATACACCTGTCAGATCGCGGCCGAGGTCAAGAACTTCGACCCGCTGAACTTTGTCGAGAAAAAAGAACTCAAGAAGATGGGCCGCTTCATCCACTTCGCGCTGGCCGCTGCCACCGAAGCGATGAATATGTCAGGCCTCAAGATTACGCCGGAGAATGCCGAGAATGTCGGCGTCTACATTGGCTCCGGGGTCGGCGGCTTTGACATCATTGAGCGCGAGCACACGGCTCTGATGGAAGGTGGCCCGCGCAAGATTTCCCCGTTCTTCATTCCCGCAACCATCGTCAACCTCGCCGCCGGACAGGTCAGCATCCGCTTTGGCGCAAAAGGTCCGAACCTGGCCAGTGCCACTGCCTGCTCCACCGGTGCCCACGCCATCGGAGACAGCTTCAAGATCATCCAGCGCGGCGACGCCGATGTGATGATCTCCGGTGGGGCCGAAGCCGCCATCACGCCAATGAGCGTCGGCGGATTCGCCTCTATGCGCGCCCTCTCCACCCGCAACAGCGAACCGGAGCGGGCAAGCCGTCCGTGGGACAAGGATCGTGATGGTTTCGTGGTCGGCGAAGGCTCCGGCATTCTGATTCTCGAAGAGCTGGAGCACGCCAAAGCACGCGGCGCGAAAATCTTTGCGGAAATTGTCGGCTACGGCATGAGCGGTGACGCCTACCACATCACTTCTCCCGCTCCCGAGCACGAGGGCGCCTTCCGGGTCATGCGCAATGCCATCCGCGATGCCAAGTTGAAGACCACCGACATCGGCTACGTCAATGCCCACGGCACTTCCACTCCCATCGGGGATGAGCTGGAGGCGATCGCAATCCGCAATCTGTTCGGCGACTACAATGTTCCCGTCAGTTCCACCAAGTCGATGACCGGCCATCTGCTGGGCGGCGCGGGCGGACTCGAAGCCGGCATTTCGGTGCTCGCCTTGCGCGACCAGACGCTTCCTCCGACCATCAACCTGGAGAATCCGGACGAACGCACCGCCGGTATGGACTTCGTTCCCAACCACGCCCGCCAAGCGTCGCTGGACTATGCGCTCTCCAACTCCTTCGGCTTCGGCGGCACCAACGGCTCGCTGCTTTTCAAGCGCTGGAGCGAGTAAAGCGGTTCCAGAATCGATTGAACTGCTGTGGGTATGATGTTTTTAATTTGATTCTGTGCCGTTCGCTAAGTACGAAACCCCGCTTTTCCAGCGGGGTTTCTTCATTTTCCGCCGGAGGCACCGCGGCTTGCCGGCGGGAACTCGCAGCCCAGTGTACCGTTCAGCACCAGTCCGCAAAGCTGATCCACCAGCTCCGGGGTCAGGCTGTTATGCCGGACCAGAAAACGCATGTAGAGTGGGCCGTAGAGAGCATCGAGCACTAGGTCAAGGTCGATATTCGCGGGCAGCTCGCCGCGCGTGATTCCCCGCCGCAAGGTAGCGTATGCTTCTTCCCGGCGCGGCTTCAGAAAGCGTTCCAGGAATGCCCGGATGAGCGTAGCATCGCTTTGCCCGGCGCCAAGTATGGCGGAGACTACGCGACCCCGGCGGCCGCGCAGAATCTTCACCAGTTGCCTCATCTGCTGGCTCATGTCCTGGCGCACCGAGCCGGTATCGGGAAAGCGCAGTTTTGGCGTGACACTCGAGGCGAAGGCATCGGCCACCAGCGCCGCCTTGGAGGGCCACCAGCGGTACACCGTAGCCTTGCCGACATTGGCTTCGGCGGCCACGCGTTCAATCGTCAGGTCCGCAAATCCCTGTTCTTTCGCTTCCAGAAATTTCAGCGTGCTGCTCAGGATCGCCTGCCGGGCACGCTCGCAACGCGGACGTCCCGGAGCCCGTTTGCCATCGGCGCTCGCGTTACCAATATTTACTTTCCTGCCCATCGCCCGATGCTAGCATAACAAAGCGGGGTATTATTAAATTTCGATCCAATACGCATAGTATCGAATCTAACAACCAGTGCAGAACATTCCCTGATCTCTAGTAGGGAGTTCCTGCTCTCGCTCGGCCGAACTCTGGAGTGAATCCTATCCATGTGGATTGTTGCGTTAGCCCTAAGGCGTCCCTACACTTTTATCGTGATGGCGCTCGTCATCCTTCTCCTGACGCCAATCACGGTTTTGATGATGCCTACGGACATCTTCCCGGAGATCGACATCCCCGTCGTCTCCGTGCTCTGGTTCTACACCGGGATGGCGCCGCAGGATATGGCCGACCGCATCGTTTCCAACTCCGAGCGCGGCATCACCACCACGGTCAACAACATCGAACATATAGAATCGCAGTCGGTGAACGGACTGGGCGTCATCAAGATATTCTTCCGCCCCGGCACCAACATCCAGACCGCCATTGCGCAGGTTACGGCTATCTCGCAGACCACGGTGCGCGGTTTGCCGCCGGGCACCACGCCTCCGCTGGTCATCTCCTACAGCGCCTCCACCACGCCCATCATTCAGCTCGGGCTCAGCAGTAAAACTCTTCCCGAGCAGCAACTCTTCGATCTCGGCCAGAATTTCCTGCGAACCTCACTGGCCACCGTCCAGGGAGCCGCCACCCCCTATCCTTACGGCGGAAAAATCCGGCAGATCCAGGTCGATCTGGACATGCCGAAACTGCAATCCTACAAACTTTCTCCCATCGATATCGTCAACTCCCTCAATGCGCAGAATCTGATTCTTCCCACCGGAACCACCAAACTCGGCCCCCTCGAATACAACGTCGAGATGAATGGCACGCCCGCAACCATCGCCGAATTGAATGATCTGCCGGTCAAGACCACCAACGGTTCCACCCTCTATATGCGCGACGTGGCCCACATCCGCGACGGCTTTGCGCCGCAGACCAACATTGTGCGGCAGGACGGCAACCGCGGCGCGCTGATGTCGATCTACAAAAACGGACGCGCCTCCACCCTGCAAATTGTCGCCGGAATCAAAAACATTGTTCCGCTCGCCGCGCAATCGCTGCCGCCGGAGATGAAGATCAGCGCGCTGTTCGATCAGTCGCTGTTCGTGCGCGCCTCCATCCAGGGTGTGCTGCATGAAGCGCTACTGGCCGCGGCCCTCACCGCGGTCATGATTCTTCTCTTCCTCGGCGACTGGCGTCCGACCATCGTCATCGCGTGTTCGATCCCGCTCTCTATTTTTTGTTCCATCCTCGCCTTGGCGGCCATCGGTGAGACCCTCAACATCATGACCCTCGGGGGACTAGCGCTCGCCGTCGGCATCCTGGTCGACGATGCCACCGTTGAGATTGAAAACATTGAGCGCAACCTTGCCATGGGCAAGGAGATGCGGCAGGCCATTCTCGACGGCGCCCAGCAGATCGCCGTGCCCGCATTCGTTTCCACCCTCTGCATCTGCATCGTCTTCGTCCCCATGTTCTTCCTCACCGGCGTGGCGCGCTTCCTGTTTGTGCCGCTCGCCGAGGCCGTAAGCTTCGCCATGCTGGCCAGCTACCTGCTCTCCAGAACCCTGATCCCTACTCTGGTCATGTACATCATGCGCGGCCACGAGCATCGCGCCGCCGGACCAAAGACGATTCTGGGACACTTCCAGCGCGGCTTTGAGCGCAAGTTTGAAGACTTCCGCCGCGCCTACCAGGCACTGCTGGAAACCACCCTGGAGCATCGCGGCATCTTCGTAGCTTTCTTCCTGGTTTTCTGCCTGCTCTCCCTCGGACTCATCACCTTCCTCGGGCAGGACTTCTTTCCGCAAGTGGACGCTGGCCTGTTGCGCCTCCATGTTCGCGCTCGTCCCGGTCTGCGCGTGGAGGAAACGGCGCGCCTCTGCGACGAGGTCGAAGCCGAACTGCACCGGCAGATTCCGGGCAATGAGATCCAGACGGTGCTCGACAACATCGGCTTGCCCAACTCCGGCATCAACCAGTCCTATAGTTCAGCCGGAACCGTAGGCAGCAGCGATGCGGAGATCCTGATCTCGCTCGACCCCGAACATCACCACCCCACCGCGGACCACATCCGGCATCTGCGCGAGGTGCTGCCACAGCGCTTTCCGGGCGTGGAGTTCTTCTTTCAGCCGGCCGACATCGTCACCCAGATTTTGAACTTCGGATTACCCGCTCCCATTGACGTGCAGGTGATCGGCGCGGACATGCAGAGCAACTATCTCATCGCCCAGCAGATTGCCAACCGGATGCGGCACGTTCCCGGCACCGCCGATGTGCACGTACAGCAACTGCTCTCTTCACCCACCTTGCACATGGATCTGGATCGCACCCGCATCACCCAGGTAGGCCTGACCGCGCGCGACGTGGCCCAGAGCGTTCTGATCTCGCTCAGCGGCAGCTTCCAGACGGCCCCGAACTTCTGGCTCAACCCCAAGAACGGCGTCACCTATCAGATGGCCGTGCAGTCGCCGCAGTATCGCATGACCAGTCTTGATGACCTGATGGCGGTGCCGGTGGATTCCACGCAGGGCGCGCAGTTGCTCGGCAACCTGGTGCAGGTGCATCCGGTGGCGCGTCCCGCCGTGGTCAATCACTGGAACGTTCAACCTGTAATCGACGTGTACGCCAGCACCCAGGACCGCGATCTCGGCGCGGTGGCCGCGGCCACCGACCGGATCATCAAAGACTTCGATGGACAACTGCCGCGCGGCACCCATATCGTGCTTCGTGGCCAGGTAAGCACCATGCGCTCCTCGTTCCTGGGGCTGGGCATCGGACTCCTGGGCGCGATCGTGCTTGTGTATCTACTCATCGTCATCAACTTTCAGTCGTGGCTTGATCCCTTCATCATCATCTCCGCGCTGCCCGGAGCCCTGGCCGGAATCTGCTGGTTTCTGCTGTTGACCCGCACCACCCTGAGCGTGCCCTCGCTGACCGGTTCGGTGATGTGCATGGGCGTGGCTACCGCCAACTCAATTCTGATGGTCAGCTTCGCGCGCGAGCAGATGGACGAGGGCATGGCAGCTATCCCGGCCGCCATCGCCGCCGGATACACCCGCATGAGGCCGGTGCTGATGACCGCGCTCGCCATGGTGATCGGCATGGTGCCGATGGCGTTAGGTCTGGGCGAGGGCGGCGAACAGAATGCGCCGCTGGGCCGCGCCGTGATTGGCGGGTTGTTGTTCGCCACGGTTGCCACTTTATTTTTTGTGCCCAGCGTATTTGCAATTTTCCATAGTCGGCGGGAAGCCCGGCAGGCTCGCCTGGAGCAGATCTAATAGGCGTAAACAGTTTTTATGAAATCGGAGTCAAGCATGAGTGCAGAGAACGAACTTAGAAATCCTCAGACCGAAGAGCCCGCAAACCCGGAAGTGCCTCGCTATGCGCACGGTTCGCAGGCCCAGCGCGACGAGGAGATCGAGGCTATCCAGCAACACTCCAGGCATCAGCATCCGGGCATTGAGCGCCCGCCCCAGCTTCCTCCGGCGCCGCCGCGCAAAGCGCTTCAGATGATCGCCGTGGCCTTGCTCGTCCTGCTGGTCGCCGGGGGCTACACCCTGTTCGAACGTTTGGGCCATAGCCGCGCCCTCGCCAAGGAGACCGAGCGCAACGCCGTGCCGTCGGTCGCCGTCGTGCATCCGGTGGCGGAGAAGCCCGATGAGGAATTGGTCCTGCCCGGCTCTCTGCAAGCCTTCGTCGAATCGCCCATCTATGCTCGCACCAACGGCTACCTGGTGCGCTGGTACAAGGACATTGGCAGCCCGGTGAAAAAAGGTGAGTTGCTGGCCCGGATCGATACCCCGGAAGTCGATCAGGAGCTGAACCAGGGCCGCGCCGCACGGCAGCAAATTGTCTCCCAGATGGAGCTCGCAAAGATCAGCTCCGAGCGCTGGGAAATCCTGCGCAAGACCGACTCGGTCTCCGCCCAGGAGGCCGACCAGCAAACCAGCGGATACCAGCAGAGCAAAGCCAACCTGGCCGCCGCCGAAGCCAACGTGCGCCGCCTCGAACAGCTTGAGTCATTCAAGAACGTCTATGCGCCGTTCTCCGGCGTGCTCACCCGCCGCAACGTCGACCCCGGTGCGCTGATCAATGCCGGAGCGGGCGGCAAAGAGCTCTTCGACATCGCCCAGGTCGATACCCTGCGCGTCTTCACCAGCGTTCCCCAGGCTTACGCGCCCTACATCAAAGTCGGCTCCAAGGCCAACGTCACCCTGCAGGAGTTTCCCGGCGAGAAGTTCACCGGCACAGTTGTGCGCACCGCCGAATCCATTGACCCGGCAACCCGCACCCTGCTCACCGAAGTCGATGTCGTCAACAAGGATGGCCGCCTGCTCCCCGGCTCCTACGGACAGGTACATTTCGCGGTCGGCTCCAACGTGCAGAAGCTCACGGTTCCGGTCAACGCCATGCTCTTCCGCACCGAGGGCGCCCGCGTCGCCGTCGTCGGCCCCGGCAACAAGATAGAGTTGCGCCCCCTCAACATTGGCCGCGATTACGGCACTAGGCTGGAGGTCCTGGGCGGCCTCGCCGTCAGCGACCAGATCGTCGTGAACCCTCCGGACTCGCTGGAAAACGGCCAACAGGTAAACGTTGCGCAGCCCTCGCCGGGACAGCAGCAGCAATCCGCGAACCAGACAGGAAGCATCTCGTGACGCTCGACGCCAAGCACGCGACAAGTCGCGATTCAAAGCAAAACGCAAAGCCGGGCTCGCCGCGATTCTTGCCCCTAAGGTGGGAGGCCGGGAAACCCCGCGCTACCCCAACCGTCCTAGCCGCCGCCCTCGCACTCCTGGGCCTCGCCACCGGATGCGTCGTAGGACCACGCTATCAGCGGCCCACCGCCACTGCGCCCACCGTCGCGCCACCCATCGCCTGGAAGACTCAACCTCCCTGGCAGCAGGCCGCGCCCAAGGATTCGATTCCAAAGGGTACATGGTGGCAGGTCTTCCACGATCCCACACTGGACGCCTACGAGCAGCAGCTCTTGCAGGCCAACCAATCCTTGCTCGCCGCCCGCAACCGGCTGGAGCAGGCGCGCTCCATCGCTCGAGTCGCCACCTCGGACTTCTTCCCGAAGCTTTCGACCGATCCCAGTGCGGTGCGTCAGAGCGCGGGAGCCAATCGTCCGATGAACGGCTCCAGCGTCCCGCTCTTGCCCTACACTCAGAATGTTTTTACCGTCCCGTTCTCGGTCAGCTATGAAGTCGACCTCTTTGGAGCTGTGCGGCACAACGTAGAAGCCGCCAACGCAACCCTCCAGTCCACCGCCGCCGATCTGCAGAACGCGCAGTTGGTGCTGACCGCCGAATTGGCCGCCGACTACTTCAGCGTTCGCGAACTCGACGCCGAATTGCAGGTGGTAGAGGAGTCGGTGGGCTACCAGCGCAAGGGTCTTGAGCTGGTCAACAACCGTCATAACGAAGGCATCGCCAGCGGGCTGGAGGTTGCCCAGCAGGCCGCCCTGCTCGACGCCACCCTTAGCCAGGTTTCGCTGGTCAAACAGTCGCGCGCACAATATGAGCACGCCATCGCCGTGTTGGTCGGCCAGCCCGCGTCGAGTTTGAACGTGGCTGCCGCGCCGTTGCGCGCCACCCCGCCGCCCCTGCCCCTCGGAGTACCCTCTGACGTGCTCGAGCGCCGCCCGGACATCGCCACCGCCGAGCGCCAGATCGCCTACGCCAACGCCCAGGTCGGAATCGCCCGCACCGCCTTTTATCCCCACATCACCCTCGGCGGCTCCGGCGGCTGGCAGAGCCGCGACATCGCTACCCTGGCCAACGCCCCCAGCCTCTTCTGGTCGCTCGGGGCCGATGCCTTGGAACCCATCCTCCAGGGCGGACGCAACCGCGCTAATCTGGCGGCCGCACGGTCGGCCTATGACGCCTCCGTGGCAGACTACCGGCAGTCCGTGCTCACCGCCTTCCAACAGGTCGAGGACGGCATCAGCAACCTGCAAACTCTCTCCCAGGCCGCCGCCACCCAGGCCGCTGCCGTTGAGGATTCCCGCCGTGAGCTGGCGATCGCTAACAACCGCTACGTCGCCGGAATTGCCACCTACCTTGACGTCATCACCGCGCAAAGTACCCTGCTCGCCAGCGAACGGCTGGCCACCCAGCTACTCGGCCAGCAGATGGTCAGCTCGGTTTATCTGGTCAAGGCGTTGGGCGGTGGATGGGAGGCCAGCGATTTGAATCAGCAGCAGGTTCATCCCCAGGCGATTCAGATCGTGCAGCCTTAAGCCGACACGAAGTACAGGAAGGGCTGGAACTTAGGAATTCGGTTTCATCGTTCCGCCGATGGTTTCCAGCAGAGTCTGCAGATTCAGCGGCTTCTGCAGCACGGCGGGACGGCGCATCGCCGGCAGAAGCTCCAGCAAACGATGGTCGGTATAGCCGGACATAAACAGGGTCGAGATATTAGGCCGAAGCTTCGCCAGCTCGCGCGCCAACTCGGCGCCTTCCATCTTGGGCATCACCACATCCGTCAGCAGCAGGTGAATCTGTCCTGAGTACTTCTCCGCGACCTGCAAGGCCTCGTCGCCATTCGAGGCGGACAGCACTTGGTAGCCGTGTTTCTTCAGGTACGCGGCGATGGACTCCCGTAATGCGTCTTCATCCTCGGCTAGCAAAATCGTCTCGCCCCGCCCCCGGACTGAAGCAATGGCGTCGCACTCCACGGCACTCGCCGCTTCGTCCACCGCCGGAAAGAAGATTTGAACCGTAGTACCCCGGTCCAGTTCACTGTCGATCCGGATGTAGCCTCCGCTCTGCTTCACAATGCCATATACCATCGCCAGCCCAAGTCCTGTCCCCTTGCCCAGCGCCTTGGTGGTGAAGAATGGCTCGAAAACCCGGGCCTGCACCTGCTGCGACATTCCCATTCCGTCATCGCTGACCGTCAGAATGATGTACCTTCCGGGAACGAATCCAGGCATGCCGCCATCGGCTCCAGGGTCGATGCTCGCGCTGTGGGTGGTGATCGTCATCTTGCCCCCGCGGGGCATGGCATCGCGGGCATTGACGCAAAGGTTCAGCAGTACCTGTCCGATCTGGTCCGGATCTGCTTTCACCATCCACAGCCGCTGCTGGCAGGAGAGGATCAGTTCGATGTCTTCGCCGATCAGGCGGCGAATCATCTTGGCCGTCTCTTCCACCACCGAATTCAAATCGAGGATGCGGGGCGTCAGTATCTGTTTGCGGCTGAAGGCCAGCAATTGCTGAATCAGCGCGCTGGAACGTTGCACCGCCTTCAGGACTTGCCGGGTATTGTGACGCAGCCGGTCATCCGGTGCCAGCTCATCTTCCATCATCTGGGTATAGCTGGAGATGATCATCAGCAAGTTGTTGAAATCGTGGGCCACCCCGCCTGCCAGATTTCCCACGGCCTCCATCTTCTGCGCCTGGCGCAACTGCTGCTCGAGCTCCGCCCGCTTGGAAATGTCTTCTACAAACACCTCAAGCCGAAGACTTCCGTCGGCCGCCCTCGCCTGCCGGCCGCGTACCCGGACCCGCAGTTGCTTACCGTCTTTCCGCTTCCAGGCCATGTCAGACTCGAAGCGTCCATTCAGTCGGCACTCCTGCACCAATCTCTCGTATTCGTCGGCGTCGGCATAAAGCTTCTTGGAAACCTCCAGCGCCAGCAGCTCCTGCTTCGATTTGTAGCCAAGCATCTCAACCAGCGCCGGATTTACATCCAGAAAACCGTCGCTGCGCGGATCACTTTGGTAAATGCCATACGGAGCATTGTCAATCAGCGAGCGCAGTTGCGCCTCCGAGCGCTGCAGCTTTTCTTCCGCCAGCTTGCGCTCGGTGATGTCTTCCACCGTTCCTTCAAAATAGAGAATCTTACCGTTTGCATCGCGCACCACCTTGGCGTTTTCGCGGACAAACAGCACCGAACCGTCCCGCCGCTTCCACACCGACTCGACCCCGCGGGTCTCTCCGTCCCGTTCAATCTGGGCACGGAAGGCCTCGCGCTGATAAATCGGTCCACAGCCCTCCTCGTCCAGATTCTGGCCGGTCAGCTCCTCGAACGAGGTGTATCCCAGCATCGAAACCAGGGCTTCATTCGCCATCGAAATCAGGCCGTCATTGGTGGTCCGGTAAATCCCTACCGGAGCATGAGCAAACAGGTCGTGATAACGCCGCTCACTTTCCCGCAGAGCTCTCTCGGCCCGCTTGCGCGCCGTGGTGTTACTGAATACCCCAACCCGTCCGGACAGCTCTCCATTGCGGCCAAAGACCGGGTATAGCGCTACACTGACCCATACCTCAGAGCCATCCCGGTGGCGAAGCCGGATTTCGTGCAGCGGCCTGCTCCCCGACTGCAGCAGGCTGACCAGATTCTCCGCCTTGCTGTCCGGCTCAGCCTCGGGCAGAAACTGCTGCGGCGTCGTCCCTAACATTTCCTCGCTGGCATAGCCGAGCATTCTCGCCATCGCCGCGTTGGCAAACACCGTAACCTCATCGCGACTGAAGACCCACACGCCTTCTTCTGCCAGCTCCACCAACTTTTTGCAGCGCTGGTCACAATATTTTAATAAGTCTCGAAGAAGCCTGAGTTCGGGCCCATCCATTGCTGATTCCATTCCTCGCCGCCGGCGATTAGCGGATGCTCTGGGAAGCGCATCAATGTCTCAATATATACAGGTTCTCTGGCACTCTGCTCCACACATTTCTGCCCCGCAAGTTCAAGAACCCGCGCCAGGCTTGCTCAAAAGCCTCCCGGATCCCCTGAAAACTTCATGCTTCCGCACCGAAGTAACCACCCTGCACCCTGCTCGTAATCTTTTCTGACCCGGAACGTTCGTGTTAACTTCAACCCGTAAAAGTTGTGTAGTTCGTAAGATTTTTTCGGGGGTCGAGAGAACCGGCTTGTTAATAGCCTGGCGGACACGTGTCTACCGAGCTAATAATAGGGGTGGTTCGCCCGTATTGGAATTAGTATTAAGGCGTTCTAATCTCCTCGGTGTGCGGCAATCACCGCCCGGAGATTAGAATAATGATCGCTCGTATTACTATTTTCGTGATTCTGGCTTTGTCGCTTGCTACTTATGCTTCCAGCCCTGCCGCTAACACGTCCGTCCACAACAACAGCGTCATGTGCTGCGACGGCGACCCCTCCGGCCCGCCAAGATAGTAATACTGACCGGTTCACATGGGCGCGTGCAGCCGCGCTGAAAGACAGGTGAGCCGGTGCGATGGGATTGGTGGATCTGGATCATCAACGCGTTGCTGCAATGGGCTTTGCTGGCGATTGTTCTAGGCAAGAATCGCTGGCGTCAACATCCCGCATTCGCCATCTACGTCGCCTTCTGCTGCTGCAAAACGAGTCTGCTCATATGGGTCGTTCAGTTTGAACGACCCTTGTATTTTTCCGTGAATTGGGGCACTAGACTCGTTGTCCTCCCTTTGATGATTGCGGTTCTGATTGAAGTTTTCGCCAGGGTCTTCCGGCCTTATTCCACCCTCCCCAAAGGCACCGTTCTCTGGTTTCGGATCGCCGTTGCCGTGCTGGTCCTCCTAACCACAGCCCTCGCCCTGCTTTTTCCCGGCGCCGGTCCTGGAAGCATCGTCAACTTAGTCATGGTCCTGAACCGTTCCGCCTCCATCATCTTCTGCGGGGCATTCGGCTTTACCGCTCTTTTTTCTTCCTATTTTGGGATTCCCTGGCAAACACGTACGTATGGGATCGGCGTCGGATTCCTGCTCTTCATGTCCGTGGATCTGTTCACCGCCAGCCTGGGCGCAACTTATGGCCTTGCGATTCTTTTCGCACTCAACCTGATTGCCATGCTGGGCTACTCGTTGGCCTTGATCACCTGGCTAATTTACTTCGCTAAACCCGACATCTCTTTCTGCACCCCAACACTCGAACAGCTTAGACAGTTACGAAAGGCACTTGACTACACCGCGGAGAAAGCAGAATCTTTCCAACAAACGACGTAAGGTTTACTGGTTTGATTCTTGAAGAGGCACGACATGATTGACATACGACAAATCGAAGTGCAGTCGATCGAGGAATTGATTCTGGCATTGCACCCGGTTCAATCGTCGGCCATCAATTCCAACCGGCTCGAAGCCGCAATCGGTGAACTGCGCCTGATGAAGAGCAACATTACCGCCGTGCTCTCATTCACTTCCCATTCCGCTGTGGTGGATATGGCAAGCGACCCAGAGCTTCGGCACGTCATCGACGAAGTGCGCCGCGAGTGTCTGCTCATCAATGGAATGATCTCGCGAATCATGTTCCGCCAGCGCTGGTTGTTCTCCATGAGCAAGGTCGAGGACGCCTGCGACGTCATGGCCCACTATGAAGACATGGCCAGTGCCGCCTGCCGCATGTGTCTGATCTTCGCCCCGGAATTAGGAAATAACCTGCTGAGCGCGTTCTAGGGCGCGCTTCCTCCCCGCTCGTTTCTCTGCATGATTCCTGTTGCTGTTCGTTGCGCCTCCGCCCGTTCGCCGTTCCCAGGTAAACTCTGAACTGCGTGCCATCACACGGTAATGTGACGATACACACCGCGCCCGCCCTGCCCTACAGGCTTAGAATCAATGCTGAAGTAGACGTACGTCTTCAGGGCGGGGTGTGATTCCCCACCGGCGGTGAAAGCCCGCAAGCGCCTGCCTTTGCAGGGTCAGCAGATCTGGTGAAATTCCAGGGCCGACGGTAACAGTCCGGATGAAAGAAGATGTGTCATGCTGCCTGCGGCGATCTCGCCGCGGTGTCGCAATTGGTGCATAGGTAGCCCTGAAACGTTTTTTCGTCGGATTAGCGCACGAGGAGCGTTTCAAAATGTCATTCTTGCCTGCCGTCGCCGCCGTACTTGAATCTGCGGCAATTCCCTTCGAAACCAGATTCCGCCAAGCCCTCCGCGATATGCGTCGTGGGCACCCAGTCATTCTTGTCGACGATTTCGATCGCGAGAACGAAGCTGACCTGATCGTCGCCGCCGAAAAAATTTCGGTACCGGCCATGGCGCTTCTCATTCGCGAATGCAGCGGGATCGTGTGTCTGTGTCTGACCGGGGAGACCGCTGATAGTCTGGAACTGCCGCTGATGGTGCAGGACAATGAGAGCTGCTTCCAGACGGCTTTCACCGTAACCGTCGATGCCCGCGAGGGAGTCACCACCGGCGTCTCCGCGCAAGACCGGGTCACCACCGTCCGGGCGGCGATTGCCGATTACGCGCAACCTTCAGCCCTGGTTCGTCCCGGCCATATCTTTCCTCTCAGAGCTGCCTCGGGCGGCGTGTTGGCCCGCGCCGGACACACCGAAGGATCGGTGGACCTGGCGCGCCTGGCGGGACTGAAGCCCGCTGCGGTGATCTGCGAAATCACTAATCCCAACGGCTCCATGGCGAAGGGCGATGATATCGACCAGTTTGCCCGGGAGCACGATATGGTTGTGCTGAGCATTGCCGAACTTGTCGAGCACCGCCTTCGCTCCGAAGCCTCTGTGGCCGCGACGCCGGCCCCTTGCACCAGCCCGATCAGGCAGGTCGCGACGGCGGATTTGCCGACCCGGTGGGGACATTTTCAAGCCTTAGGATTTGAGCGTTCCACCAAGCACACGGTGGAGAACGCCGTCGCCCTGATCATGGGAGACATTTCCACCGGAGTCCCCCTGGTGAGGATTCACTCGCAGTGCCTTACCGGCGATGTCTTTGGATCCCTCCGCTGCGATTGCGGCGAGCAACTGGATCACGCAATGAAGGCGATTGCCGAGGAAGGCGCCGGCATCCTCATCTACGAAGAGCAGGAGGGCCGGGGCATCGGCCTCATGGCCAAACTCCAGGCATACGCACTGCAAGACCAAGGTCTGGACACGGTTGAGGCAAATGAACACCTCGGGCTGGCTGTGGACTATCGCGACTTCGTCTTGCCCGCTGAGATTCTCAGACGCCTTGGCGTTCATCAACTCCGGCTGCTCACCAACAATCCGCAAAAACTCGAAGCCTTGGCCGATGCCGGAATTCAGGTGGTGGAGCGCGTGGCTTGCGAAGTTTTACCTGGTCCCGACGCGCTCTTCTATCTCACCACAAAAAAGCAGCGGCTGGGGCACCTGTTGGCGATGGTGTAGACTTTCGCGGAACTGCACGAACTCGCGCCTTCCAGCACGCATCTAGCGCCTATGGAGGGCGCGATGAACAAGGGCCGCCTCGAAGCATTCAGTGATGGGGTCATCGCCATCATCATCACCATCATGGTGCTGGAGTTGAGGGTGCCTCAAGGTGAGAACCTGCAGGCGCTGCTTCCGCTCCTGCCTGTCTTTCTCAACTACGTGCTGAGCTTCGTCTACGTCGGCATCTATTGGAACAATCACCATCACATGCTGCATGCCACCGGACGCGTCACCGGAGCCATGCTCTGGGCGAACCTTCATCTGTTGTTCTGGCTCTCGCTCTTTCCGTTCGCCACCGCATGGATGGGCGAAAACCATCTCGCGCCCACCCCATCGGCGCTCTACGGCCTCGTTCTGCTGATGGCGGCCATTGCCTACTGGATCTTGCAGCAACTCATCATCGCGGCGGAAGGCCCTGCCTCCGTTCTAAAAAAGGCGATAGGCAGCGACTGGAAGGGAAAACTTTCTCCCCTCCTTTATGCGTGCGCCATCGTCATCAGCCTCCGGTCGCCGTCGAGTGCGCAGGCGATCTACGTCCTGGTCGCGCTGCTCTGGCTCGTCCCCGACCGCCGCATCGAGCACGCCCTGCAGCAAACCGAAATCTAACCCTCGCCTCAAAGCTCTATACTGCTCGTTGCGCGACGGTGAAATCCATCGCCTGTAATTACGCTGTGAGTTTTGCACTCACTCTGTTCTCCGGAGAAAGACTTGCGAAAGCTTTTCGTTTCACTGTGTGTCATGTTGTGGGTCGCAATCCCAGCGCCTGCTCAAAACCCATCGACGTTGCTGCAACGCATCCGGCAGCTCACTACGCGTCCGGTTTTCAAGCATTCCACGGTGGGCGTGGAGGTCTATGATTTGACCGCGCAAAAAACTCTGGTCGCCTTCAACGAAGACAAACTGTTCACCTCCGGTTCCACCACCAAACTCATCACGGAAGGCGTGGCACTGGCGTTGCTCGGCGAGAATTATCGCTTCCACACGCGCGTTTACTCCACCGGCAGCATTACTCCTGACGGCACGCTGCAAGGCGATCTGGTGCTGGTCGCCAGCGGCGACCCAAATCTTTCCGGACGCGTGGAGGAGGACAATACCCTGGACTTCAACCCGTTCGATCACTCTTACGCGGGCGTCTTGCCCGGGAAATCCGTGACCGGCGACCCGCTGCGAGTCTTCAAAGAATTGGCGGTTGAGGTGACGAAGAAAGGTATCTGGCACGTTCGCGGCAAGGTGATCGTGGATGCCTCGTTATTCCCTTCGAACCATGTCGAACCCGGAACCCACGCCACCATCTCGCCGGTGATCCTGAATGACAATATCATCGATGTCGTCGTGACCTCCGGTCTTTACGCGGGCGACCCTGTGTCGATGAAACTATCGCCAGCATTGTCGTACTTGAAGGTGATCAGCAAGGTTAAGACCGGTGATCCGGAATCTGATCCGGAGTTGCAATTCACCTCGGACATCGCCGAAGCGGATGGCTCCCATACGGTGGTGCTGGAGGGCAGCGTTCCTGCCGGGGGATGGGTGACGGCGCAGGCCGCCTACAAAGTAAAAGATCCGGTGCGCTTTGCCACCGTGGGTTTTCGCGAAGCCCTGCGTTGGGCTCAGGTTGATCTGGAAGAGCCCGCTACGGCAAGCACCACGGCCTCGACTCCCCCAGCCAACCCGGAAAGAAAACTGCTCGCCGAACACGTATCTCCTCCCTTCAAGGAAGAAGTGAAACTCACTCTCAAGGTCAGCCAGAATCTGCACGCGGCGACCACGCCCTATCTGCTCGGCGCAATTCTGGCGCACAGCTCCACCGACGCGTTTCGTAAAGGCCTCGGACTGGAGAAGCGCTTCCTGACCGATGCCGGACTCGATCCGGAATCGGTTTCTCAACTCGATGGCGAGGGTGGCGTAGGCTCGGCCTTCTCGCCTGACTTCATGGTGCGCTATCTTGCCTACATGTCGCGACAGCCATACGGCCGCTTGTTTTTCGATGCGCTGCCGGTGCTGGGCCGCGATGGCACGCTATCGGAGATGCTGAAAGATGCGCCCGCCGCCGGTCATGTCCACGCCAAAACCGGCTCCTACGTGGTGGCGAATTCGCTGAACAGTGGGGTGATGCTGCTGGGCAAGGGCTTGGTGGGATATGTGGATGCGGCAAACGGACACCGGCTGATCTTTGCCGCCTACGTGAATCTAGTGCCACTGCATAACATGGACGATGTCGCCGGTGTCGGCGAGACGCTCGCGGAAATCGCCAACCTCGCCTACCAGTACGCGCCGCCTCCGGCCACCCCACGAAAAACTCCAGGTCGCACGTCACACCACAACTGAGCGTCAGCCGTTCGGAAATGCTTTTATACCCGGCAACATAGGCAGATCAGTAACGCGCCAGGATCGACAATTTACTATTTCGCCAATCGTTGCCCGCCAACCCCCGCAACCATAGGCAAACCAGTAACCTCACCTCTCGCGCCATTTACTGCTTCGCCAATCGTTGGGCCGGTCTGTGGCGTCTCTGTCACAGAAAACTGTGAGACGCGCCCGGGTGGCAAAAAAATCCCCGAGTCGCGTCCGGGGAATTTCTTGTTTTGTGGCCGCTGCTATTCGTAGGCGAGCGCTTCGATGGGATCTTTCTGGGCTGCCCGCAGCGCCGGATACACCCCGCCGAGCATGGCTCCAACAATGGCGATGACCGTTGCGCGCAATACCCAACGCGCGTCCCACACCATGCGATGCAGCGGGAACTTGTAATTGATCACCGCGCTTCCGGCGAGGGTGAGCAACAAGCCCAGGATCACTCCGCAGATGGCCAGCAGCAGCGATTCGCGCAGCACCACATTCACAATGTAGAGTCGCGTGGCGCCCAACGACTTGAGGATTCCAATCTCCCGGGTGCGTTCCATCACCGCCGTGTACATGGACTGGAAGATCACGATGAAGCCGATGATCATTGAAATTGCGATCACGATATTGATGAATGTACCGAGGAAAGGAATGTTCCCCACCGTCATCAGGGATGCGTATTCCGCGACCGAGCGGGCAACGTACTGATCCATCCCCGGAATCTGTTTGATGGCCGCCACCACGGCCTGGGCGTTTTCAGGCTTGTCGGTCTTGACGTAGAACATGCTCGCCTTGCCCTCGGAGCCGGTTAAGTCCTGCAAGGTTGCAATGGGCAGATAGCGGCGTGCGCCCTTGCCGTGTTCCACAATGCCAGAAATTCGGAAGCTCTGGTTGAGAACATCGAAGTGCTCTCCGACTTTGGCATGGTTCTGTTCGGCAAACAGGTCGTCGACAATCATGTCGTACGGTCCCTGGAATGGACCACCGGCAAGATACTGAAATGGCTGGCCCATCTTGTCAAAGTTGTTCGGCGATTTCGGATTCAGGTCGATGCCGTCGATGACTTCGAGGTTCTTGCTGGTGATGATGTGCATCACAATCGGAGAGACAGCGACGACGTGCGGGACTGTCCGTAACTTGTCTGCAACTTTCATGGAGACGGGAGCGCCCGTAATGCCGGTAAAGAAACTGGAGCCCGGAGGCGACACCATCACGTCAAAACCGATTCCCTTTTGCCGGTCGGCGTTGTCGTTCAGCATGCTCATGCACAAGCCCACGATAAGCAGAATGAGCGTGACCTCAATTGAAATGGCAAAAACGCTGATCATGGTGCGCAGCGGGCGGTGCACCAGGTTGGAGAAAACCATCTTATTCACTCTTTGAGGATAACAAATCATCGGCAGGAATTAGTGCCCCCTGACCAGGGAACTCAGAATCGCAAGGAGAAAACGATGTTCGGACGCTCTCACAACCATAAGAATGTGGAGAAGAAAAAAGTTATCGGAGGAGCAGCCCTGGGCGCGGCGTCGATCGGAGCCCTGGCGGCGGGCGCATTCGCCCTGGGCGCGTTCGCCGTGGGAGCCCTGGCCATCGGACGCATGGCCGTCGGCGCGGCCCGCATCAAGCGCCTGGAGATCGATGAACTCGTCGTGGGCAAACTGACGATCCGCGAAAAGTCAGGGCTGTAGCGGCATCTGTCGAATACGCACGGACGGATTACGCGTTGGTGGTGGCGCGCTCGTAGACGAAGCCGACGGCGGCATCGAGAATTGCGTTCACCGCCTCGGGCGCGGCGGCCTCGCAGTAAACGCGTAGCAGTGGCTCGGTGCCTGAGCCGCGCACCAATACCCAGGCGTCTGCTCCGTTGCAATTCGAAGGCGCAGTGTTGTCGATTACATCGTTGTCCGGTACGTCGAGGAAAAACTTGAAGCCGTCGAGATCTTCCACGCGCCGCACCTTGTAGCTGCCGATCGTGGCGGGCTTGGCAGCCGCGCGGCGCAGTGCACTCTGCTTCACCTCTTCGGAGAGGCGCAGGTCGCGCCGTCCGTAGTAGTGGCGCCCATATTTTACTTGCAGCTCTTCCACCAGTTGCCCCAGCGTCTTGCCCTCTTCGGCCATGACGTTGGCGAGCAGCAGGGCGTTCAACGTGCCATCGCGCTCGATCAGGAAGCGGGGAATGCCAATGCCGCCCGACTCTTCGCCGCCGATCAACACCTGCTTGCCGCTAAGAACAATTTCAGCCACATGCTTGAAGCCGATGCCGTGCTCGATCAACTCCCGCCCATAAGCTTTGGCAATTCGGTCCAGCATCCCGGTGGTGTTGAAGGCGCGGGTGATGGCTCCGGGCCACTGCTTGCGCTTGAGCAGCCATTCCAGCAGGACCGCGAAGCACTTGTGCGCATCCACCAGGCTGCCATCTTCGGCAACGGCCCCGATGCGGTCGGCATCGCCATCGGTGGCCAGACCAGCGTCGCAATGATTGGCGACGACGGCTTCCTGCAGGCCGTGCAGGTGCGGCAGAATCGGCTCGGGATTCATTCCCGGGAAGAGCGGATTGATTTCGCCGTGAATTTCCAGATGATCGACGCCGAGTTCCTGGAAGATGTCGGCGAGGATGCCGCGTCCGGCACCGTACATTACGTCGATGGCAAACTTCTGCTGCGCCCGGCGAATCCGTTCGAGGTCGGCAAAGGCTTTGACCGCGGCGATGTAATCGGTCTTGAAGTCGGCCTCGATCACGCTGCCGCCCTTGGCCTCGATGGGCTTGCGGTCAATCAACGCTTCGATTTTTTTGGTGACAGCCGGTGAAGCAGAGCCGCCATAGCTCGCCTTGAACTTTACCCCGTTCCAGTCCCATGGATTGTGGCTGGATGTGATCATGACTCCGCCCGCTGCGCCGAGCTGCCTTACCCGGTAGCTGAGTGCAGGAGTGGGGGTAATGTCCCGCGCCAATTGCACGCGAATGCCGCTGCGGGCGATGGCTTCAGCGGTGATCTCGGCAAAGCGACGCGAGAGGAAGCGGGTATCATAAGCAACCAGAATTCCCTTCGACGGCTCCTCGTACTGATGAACGTAGTGGGCGATGGCATGGGCCACGCGGCGGACGTTCTCAAACGTGTAGTCGTCAGCGATTACGCCGCGCCATCCGTCGGTGCCGAATCGAATCTGCTGAGACATCCTGCCACCCTTCAGGCTTTACTAGCTGTGTCACACCAGCTTCGACTGCTTCTGCTGGTCGAGATACTTCACAATCTTGCCCACGTCCTGTGAACGGGAGACTGTGGTGATCAGCAGGGCGTCGCCCGAGTCCACCACGACCATGCCTTGCACACCGATAGCGGCGATGAATTTTCCAGGGGCGTGGAAGTAATTTCCGTGGGCGTCCAGCATAAAGTTGCTGGCGGCGGAGATGACGTTATCCTTGTGCTTCCCTTGTGCGATGCGATGCTCGAAGTGAGCGGCCCAGGAGCCCAGATCGTTCCATCCCCAGTCGGCGGGAATGCAGAAGATGTTCGAGCCATCTTCTCCGGCTTTGGAGCGCGGCTCGAGGATGCCGTAGTCCACGCTCTTGTCCTCACACTTGGGATAGAGCTTGCGCAAGGTCTCATCAAATTTGCGCGTGCCCCAGGTGGCGGCGATTTTTTCCAGCAGCACGGCGGTTGCGGGCAGATACTCGCGCAAGGCATTCACCAAGGTCTTGGCGGACCACAGAAACATTCCGCTGTTCCAATAGAAGTTTCCGGCGGCGAGAAACTGCTCTGCGGTTTCCTTATCCGGCTTTTCGCGAAAGCAGCGAACCCGGGTCACTGTGCCCTGATACGTAGAGCCTGCCTCAACATAACCGAATCCGGTTTCCGGGCGGGTGGGCTTCACGCCCATCACCACAATGTTCTCTCCGGCGGCGGCCAAGGCAATCCCTGTTTGCAGATCCTTGCGGAACTGCTTTTCTTTCAGGATCACCTGATCGGCGGGAAACAGGCCCAGCACGGCTTCAGGATTCTGGCGATGCAGAATGAACGCCGCCAGCCCGATGGCGGGAGCAGTATTGCGGCCCATGGGTTCGGCAATCACCTGCTTGCGGGATTGCGCAGTGAGCTGCGATTTGAGCTGGCGCGCGATGTTGGGGCGGAGATCGCCGTTGGTGATGATCCAGAAATTTTCGCCCGGCGCCGTGGGCAGCAAACGCCCCACTGTCTCCTGAATCATGGACTGCTCGGAGTTGAGCGGCAGCAACTGCTTGGCGAAAGTCTTGCGGCTCAGCGGCCAGAAGCGGGTGCCACGGCCTCCGGCGAGAATGATTGGGTAAAACTCCGGCTTACGAGTCTTCGCCAAAATCGCTCCTTGAATCAAGCATGATTGGTTACGGTATGCAAAGTTGTGAGCGGCTCCGCCACGAATTGTGAGGGCAGACGCATGCGGAGAATTTCCGCGCTCCATTGCGGGCGCAGCGTAACCTGCGGCGAGCAGGCGGGAATGACCACGGCTTCGCCACGCATGAACGGCAGCGGCTGCGAACCGGCGCACTCGACCACGGCTCCGCCATCGACCGGCACCAGCACCTGGACCGAGCTCTGCCCCGGCTCGGCGGCAAACGTCACCGGGCTTTCAATCTTGTACCTTTCAACGATGAAGCACGGCGAGGAAAGCAGCAACTCATGGTCATCGACTGAATGGGGTTCCACCCGCCCGGCGTGGGTCGTTTCCTGAATCGCCGCCATGCCGCGATCCAGGTGAAGTTCGCGAGGGCGTCCGTAATCGTACAGGCGATAGGTGATATCGCAGTTCTGCTGGGTCTCAATGATGGTGGAGCCGGGGCCGACGGCATGGACGGTGCCGGCATCGACGTAGATCATTTCGCCGGAGCGCACGTCGAGCCAGTTCAGCATGTGTTCGGCTTGATTGGCGTCGATGGCGAGGCGAAACATTTCGCGATTGATGCCGGGCCGCAATCCAAGACCAACCTGGGCACCTTCCACGGCGCGAGCCACATACCAACATTCCGTCTTGCCGCAGGGCTGGCCGACGAGCTGCGCCCCCGCGTTATCGGGATGCACCTGCACACTGAGCTTCTGGCGCGGATAGAGAAACTTGATGAGCAGAGGAAAACGAGAGGCTTGCGGCGCGGCCTCTCCGGTAAATGCTGCCCCGTACTGCGCCGCCAGATCGCGCAAGGTCTGCCCGGCGAGCGGACCGTTGGCGACGCGGCAATCCTCGCCCGTCAGCCAAACCTCTCCGATCGGCTCGGCTTCCACCGCGCGGCTGAAATAGGGGCGCAAGTCGCGCGTCCCCCACACCCGCTCGTGAAACTCCGGAAGAACCAGAACTGGATAGAGTACCGGCATGATTCAAGCGCTCCATGACAGAGTAGCGCAAACTATCAATTGGATGGAAATTGCGCAGGAGTGAGATGCCGGGCGGCTTCCCACTCCTTCCACAATCGAGACTACAGGGAAGCAAAGAACGTACGCACCCGCTCCAAGCCGCGGTCAATTTCTGCGGACGAAGTGGCGTAGGAGAACCGAATGTGCCCGGGCAACCCGAACGCCTCGCCGGGAACCCCGACCACATGGCCTTCGCGCAACAGCCGCGAAGTCAGTTCGGTGGTGTTGAGCCCGGCGCGCCGGGCAATTTCACTGACGTCCGGAAAGGCGTAGAAGGCGCCCTCGGGAAGATTTACCTTCACCCCGGGGATAGTGCGCAGGCCGGCGACGATGCGATCGCGAAGCTGGATGTACTCGGTGCGCATATCCGCCACGCACTGCTGGGAAGCGGTCACGGCGGCTAGTCCGGCCTTCTGCACAATCGAGGTCGGATTCGAGGTGGACTGGCTCTGCAACTTCTGCAACTGTCCGATGACGGCCTTGGGCGCCAGGGCAAATCCAAGACGCCATCCGGTCATCGAGTAGGTCTTGGACAACGAACCCATCAGCAGCAATGAATCCTTGTACTCCTTGAGCGAACCCAGCGAAAACGGGCGGCCCGTGTAGTCCAGGTAGACGTAGCACTCATCGCTCATGACGTAAATTCCACGCGCCGCCGCCAGTTTGACGATGGCGGTAAGGTCCTCCGGGGCAACCACCGCGCCCGAGGGATTGTTCGGCGAGTTGAGCAGGATGATGCGGGTGCGGGGAGTAATCGCCTGCTCGATCATCGCGGCCGTCAGGCGGAAGCCCTCGTCGGCGCGGGTGGCGACAAAGGCACAACGGCCGCCGCAGAACTCCACCATGTCCTTGAAGGAGACCCAGTACGGCACCGGGATGATGACTTCGTCGCCGTGATCGATGAGCACCTGAAAGGTATTGAAGAGCGCGTTCTTGCCGCCGGTGGTGACGATGCACTCATCAAACGAATAGTTGGACGCGAAGTCCTGCCGGTGGCGCGCGGTGATGGCTTCGCGCAATTCCTTGATTCCGGCGACCGCCGTGTACTTGGTGAAGTTCTTCTGAATGGCTTCGATGCCCGCCTGTTTGATGTGCTCAGGGGTGGCGAAGTGGGGCTCGCCCGCGCCGAAATCCACCAGGTCCACGCCTTGCGAACGCAAGGTGGTAGCTTCGTTGTTGATGGCCATGGTGGCCGAAATTTCGATGCGGCCAATGCGCGCCGTAAATGCGGTAGCTCCTGCGGTAGATGGCACTGAAATTCCTTTCCGTTTGCGACATGGGTTGTGCCCCGAGTGTTCCGGGGCTGCAGAATTTATTTGTGTGTCTGCGGGACCACCCCGAGACGTGCGCGAAGCCGCGCCTCGACCGATGCCGGGATGAGGTCTCCGAGATCGCCGCCCAACGCGGCAATCTCACGCACTAGGCGCGAGCTCAGGTAGGAATAAGCCCCGGCTGGCGTCATGAACACGGTCTCCAGACTGGGATCGAGCTTGCGATTCATCCACGCCATCTGGAGCTCATACTCATAGTCGCTGACGGCGCGAATCCCGCGCAGCACGGCTTGGGCACCGCAATCTCTGGCGTAGTCCACCAGCAGCCCTGAAAAGGATTCGATACGAACGTTATCCCACTGGCAGGTGCACTCGCGCAGCATCTCCAGGCGCTCTTCGACGGTAAACAGCGGAGTCTTCTCCCGGTTCCGCAGAATCGCTACTACGAGTTGATCAAAGATCTTCGCGCCCCGGTAAATCAAATCGAGGTGGCCGTTGGTCGGCGGGTCGAAGGATCCGGGGTAGATGGCAATGACTCGCTTCAATGTTCCTCACGGCAACGCCACGATATGTTTCAATTTTATGCCCCGTGGGAGAGGCGAAGCAACCGCTGCGTTTTTTTTCTGGGCGACCAACGACAGGAATGCTCCGCACGGTGCGGCCCCACAGGTGGGAAATCACCGTCCGGTGACGACGCATCACAGCATTCGAGAGCCTCGGATGTTTGCGAGGCGGAACTCCATGGCTGCAGAATTCAGCTCTTAGTTCTACAATGGGGCGACTCTCTAAGGCCACCCACTTCATGAGCCTTCTCGACAAGACCACACTGCGCATTCTGTTCACAATTCTGCTCACCGCATCGCTGCTCGCGATTGTCTGGATGGCACGCAAGCCGCTGCTGGTCTTCCTGTTTGCGATGCTCTTCGCCTACCTCCTGGAGCCGCTGATTACCGTGTTGCAGAAGTACGCGCGGATGGGCCGGGGATTCGCCATCGCCACGGTTTACGTGGGCTTGCTGGCAGCTCTGTTAACGGTTGGAATGGCGATGGGTCCGCGCATGCTGGACGAGGCACGGCACCTCACGGTGATCGCACCGGAGCTCTACAACCGGGTTGCCAGCGGCAACATTGCCTGGCAACTTGGCCAGGCACACGGCTGGAGCCGCGAGACGCAGGTGCATCTCCAGCAGTTTATTGTGGATCACCGCGATGAGGTTCTGGCCGCGATCAGCACCCAGACCGCTAAGATTGCGCCGCTCGCCGGCAATGTTCTCTGGCTGGTGCTGATTCCGATCCTCGCGATATTTTTTCTGAAGGAAAAAAGCAACTTCGCCCGCAGCATTGAAGGCATAGTGGAGAATCAGCGCGACCGCCAGTTGCTCAGCGGCATCCTGAGCGATCTGGACGATATGCTGTCGCACTTTGTGCGTGCGCAGGTCTATGTGGCGGCAATCTCGGGAGCCGCCTATCTCCTCGTGCTGTCACTGATGCGCGTACCCTATGCACTGGCGCTGGGGACGCTGGGCGGGCTGCTGGAGTTCATTCCGTTTGTCGGCCCGCTGGTGGCTGGAGCCTTGATTCTGGCCTTGAGCTTTGGCTTGAACTACGGCCATCTGCTGATGGTACTGCTGTTCCTGCTGATTTGGCGCGGCTTGGAGGACTACGTGATCTCTCCGCGGGTTCTCGGGGGACGGGTCGAAGTGCATCCGCTGGTGGCGATCTTCGGGGTGTTGGTGGGCGGAGAAATTGCGGGCGTAGCCGGGATCTACTTCGCCATCCCGGTGATCGCGGCGGCGCGCATTCTGTGGCGCCACTGGCGGCGTCACAGCAGCGACATGGAAGCCACCATAGAAATTGCCGGATAGCCTAGCCGAGCGCCCTGGCTTATTCCGGATCCCGGAATCGTTCCCTTCACACATTCTTAATTGGTCATTCATTCCCCGATAACCGGTGTTCTTTACGCTTGAATCTCTTAAGAAGAGCGAGAATTCAACCGAAGGAACGGCTATGGATCTGATCTTGGAAGTTCGCACGGGCCGCGAGCATGTGACGATGGCATGCCATGGGAAGTTGATCGGGGGCAAGGAAGCGGATGCCTTTCGCAGCAACGCCATCTTGCTGATGGGCGGCTTCGAAAAGCTAATCATTAATTTTGCCGGAGTGCGCACCGTGGACTGCGGAGGCCTGGGCAGTTTGGCCGCCGTGTTGGCGTCCGCCGTGGACAAGGGCCGACACGTACGAATCGTCCACGCCTGCTCGCTGATCCGGCAGATGCTTCAGGTCACCCACCTGGAACGGTTTTTGGACCAGCACGGTCCAAAAACACAACCACAACTGGTGCGGAAAATTCAGGAATCCGTGGCGTAAGGGGTCTTCCCGGAGATCAAGAGAAGGGCGGATCTCTCCGCCCCTCTTGATTGCATCCTGCGGGATTATTTCTTAGGCACGGCGGCTTTGGCGGCGGCCACTTCCCTGGGCGAAACCGGCAATGGGTCGGCAGGCGCCTCGGCGGCGGCTCTGTCCAATCCCAGAGCCTTGCGTACCGAGACTTCGATTCTGGTGGCGATGTCCTTGTTCTCCTTGAGGAAGTTCTTGGTGTTCTCGCGCCCCTGGCCAATGCGTTCGCCCTCGAAGCTGTACCAGGCACCGGACTTCTCGACGATGTTGCGCTCCACCGCGACGTCGAGCATATCGCCTTCGCGCGAAATGCCTTCGCCATACATGATGTCGAACTCAGCCTCGCGAAAGGGAGCCGCCGTTTTGTTCTTGACAATCTTGACCTTGGTCCGCGAACCCACGACCACGTCGCCGTCCTTGATGGCCGCGATACGGCGAATGTCGATACGCACCGAGGAGTAGAACTTCAAGGCGCGGCCGCCGGTGGTGGTTTCCGGATTGCCGAACATGACGCCGATCTTTTCGCGAATCTGGTTGATGAAGATCAGGCAGGTGCGCGATTTGCTGACCGTGCCGGTGAGTTTGCGCAGCGCCTGCGACATCAGCCGTGCCTGCAATCCCATGTGGCTGTCGCCCATTTCGCCGTCCAACTCAGCTTTGGGAACCAGGGCCGCCACCGAATCCACCACGAGCACGTCGATGGCTCCGGAGCGCACCAGCGCCTCGGTGATTTCGAGAGCCTGCTCGCCGTAATCCGGCTGTGAAACCAGCAAGTTATCCACATCCACGCCGAGCTTTTTGGCATAGGCGGGGTCGAGCGCGTGTTCGGCATCGACAAAGGCCGCCATGCCCCCGGCCTTCTGGGCTTCGGCAATGATCTGCAAGGTGATGGTAGTTTTGCCTGAGGATTCCGGGCCGAAGACTTCCACAACGCGGCCACGGGGAACTCCACCCACGCCCAGAGCCGCGTCAAAGGAGATGCTGCCGGTGGAGATCACCGCGATGGGAACGATGGGGCCCTTGGCTCCCAATCGCATGATGGAACCCTTGCCAAACTGCTTTTCAATCTGAGCCAGCGCAAGATCAATTGCCTTCGATCGGTCTTCGGCCATGAAGCACTCCTTGCCCGCCGCCTTCAGGCGCGCGAGGCTGCAATGAATTTCAGAGGCGGGAAACGTTCCGCTCCGGAGCCGCCTGAATTGCGCAACCTGGGTTCATAACCTGGGTCACGTAAAAATGTGCGTAAAAGTGCGCTTTACGCATGGTTTGCGATGATGATGGCGACAAACGAGAGGATAGCACGCGCAGACGCGAAGGGGAATAAACCGCTACATTCCGCCGCCGAAACATTGCTCAGGGCTATGGGAAGTATCATCGAACCCCGCCACCTCTCGACAAAACCCTCCCGGCTACCGTTGCAGCAAGTCGATGGGCTGATGGATATCGGTGACCCGGAAGTACTTGGCCAGCGCCGGATAGCGCTCGGCAACCTGCTCGTACATCTGGTAGGCAACGCTGCGATAGCTCCAGTGGCCGCCGGTGCCGGTGCGCAGTTCGCTGATGTACACCACCTCGGCGAGATCCATTTTGAACAGGGTGCGTTTGCGGTAGGCGAGCGGAATCAGATATTGCGCGGACTGCGGGGCCTCCCCACGGGCGGTGAGCGCCGCTGCGAGTTTGTGCCCGGCGTCGCCGAGCTTGCGCATCACCTCGGCATAGTGCGCGGCATCGCCTGAATCCTCGATTTCACGCGGGGTATCAAAGCCATGCTCGAAGCCATACTCCTGATGAATTTGCACGCAGCGGCGATGGCGGTGCAGATCGCGGTAGGCACCGATGTCCATCAGAATGTCAAAGCGAAACTTCTGCCCGGCGCAGTAGGCGCGCGGCAGCTCGTCGTGCGGTCCGCGATGGCGCATGCCGAGGTCGATGATCTCCTCTCGCCGCGCCTGGTCGAGGCCGAGTACCGCCTCGCGCAGCTGCCTGTAGGAGTGGCGCGAGTGTTCGTACAGCAGGGTAGTCGCCAGCTCGATTTCCAGCGGCTCTTCGTCGAGCAGATCCACGGCGGGAGCCGGGGCGATGCTTTGTCCTCGCATCAACTCAGCCTCGGCCTGCGCCAACTCGCGCTTGGTGGAAAGCGCGTAGGGGCTGGCCTCGGCATACTTTACGAGCGTGGGCGAAGCCTTGGTCTCACGCAAGAGTTCCAGGCGGGCCCGCTCGCCGAGAGCTGCGTCTTGGGCAGCGATTGCCTCGACCAAATCACGGCGCTTTTCGGCATTGACGTCCCAGGCGGCTCCGCGCGCGGCCTGCTTCATGCGCTCGGCGAGCAGGCGCACCTCGGCATAGGGGCTGCCCAGGAGCCGCGAGACCTGTGTCTCCAGGGTGCGCGCGTTCACAATCTGGCCGAGTGAGGTGTTGGTTGCCAGGGGCAGCAGGTAGCGCGAAATGTCAAAGGCGCGAGCCCGCAGCGTGCGCTCGTAGGCTTCCTGCGCCATCTCCGGCGGACGGGGGGTTTTGCCCACCAGATACTGGAAGGTCAGCTCGCTGAATTTGCGGTACTCGGAGAAGAGAAACTCAATGGTTTCTTGGTACAGGAGGCGATCCGCGGGATTGCTGAATTCCGGCGTGTAGTATCCGCTCTTCCTGAAATCCTGATAGCGGGTCGAGCGCTCCTGGCCGTCCCAGCGCGTCTCGTCCACCACCAGGGTTGCGGCCAGCAGCGAGAGCCGTTCGATGGCCATGGCGACGTGGGCAAGGTCGGCGATGGAGCGGTGGCCGTACTGAAAGTAGAAGGTACTAAGAAACTTCTCCGCCTTCTGCTCGTTCAGCTCCGCCAGCGACTCTTTCATCGAAAGCGAGGAGCGCGAATACTTGGCCATGGCATAGGCCTGAACCTCAGGGTCCGCGCCGTGTATGCAATACACCTGCGTCTCGGCAGAGACCGGCTCGGAGGGGGAGGAAGTTGGGTCAGAGGCAGGAACGGTCATGCGCTTGATTTTAGTCAACCCAGCTCACAATCTGCGACTTTAATTTCTTGGCTTAATTCCTTGGCGCGCTTCCTGATCCGGCTGGTTTCCGTGAAGCCAATCGAAATCGACGCTTTTTGTGGATTCCTGTGCAGCGCGGCGCGCAATTGGGCTACGCTCTTGTAAGGCGGACACGGTGGAGCCCGAGTTTCAGACCCAATTCGTTACGGCAGGCAGCCTGCTCTACTCCGTCGAGCATCGGCCGTGGATGCCACCCGATAGCCAGTGGCTACTCTCCCAGAGCTGGGACGATCTGCTGCTGGCGCATTACCCGATGGACCCAGCCACGCTGCGACGGCTGGTTCCGGACGCGCTCACCCTGGATCTTTACGATGGGGTCGCCTGGCTGACTGTCTCGCCATTCTGCACCAGCCACCTGCGCCCCAGTGGAATTCCGTCGATCCCCGGCATTTCATTTTTTCCGCAGATCAATCTGCGCACGTATGTCACCATGCAGGGCAAGCCCGGACTCTTCTACCTGAGCGTGGATGCGGCAAATCTGTCTGCCGTGTGGTTTGCCCGCGTCTTCTTTCGGATGCCGTATTGGCAAGCGGCAATTCAGATCAGCGGCGCCACGATTCGGGCGCGCAATCCACGGGAACGGACGATTCACTTCCGCGCCTCGCGTCTGCACGGTCCGGCGGCCGTCAACGGTCCCGCTAAGCTGGACGTGATCTACTCTCCCGAGGGCGAAGCCCGGCGAGCGCGCTACGGCAGTCTGGATGAATTCCTTACTGAACGGTATTGCGTGTATGCGTGGAATCGCCGGAAGTATTACCGCGCCGAAGTACATCATCAGCCGTGGTCCTTGCAGCCAGCCAGCGCCGAAATCCGCGCCAACAGCATGGCCGAACCCTTCGGCCTGACCCTGCCTGCGAAGCCGGAGGTTTGTCACTTCTCCCGCTCGCTCAAAATGCTGGTCTGGGCTCCCGAGGTGATCCGCCTCTCCCGCTGATTCAGAGGCCGTGCTTGTCGGTTCGCGATGGAAACAAAAGGTAGGACGCGGAAATCGAGAGCAGAATCATCCACGCCAAGCTGGCCCGCTCGGTTTCGTTCGCAACGTGCAGCGAACGTATGGGAGAGAAGAGGAGAAACGAAAA
The DNA here is from genome assembly GCA_964563875.1 of uncultured Acidobacteriaceae bacterium. GTDB lineage: Bacteria > Acidobacteriota > Terriglobia > Terriglobales > Acidobacteriaceae > TOLSYN. The sequence goes on along the minus strand of CAZLZA010000021.1, from coordinate 16,540 downwards.
AATCATGGCGGCCAGCAAGGATCCAACCACGCTGACCATGGCTCCGAAGCGGCTCGCCAGCAGCACCAGCACGGCCGCGAACAGAAACGGCGCAGCCAGTTTCCACTGGGTCCTGGAAAAAATCAGGGCTACGGCAATCGCACACACTGCACTGACAGCGATCCCGAGAGTTGACTGCAGGGTGTAGAGCAATTTTGGCTTCATATGCCGCATGTGGGGGATGGGCTAATTTAACAACATGCCAAGATCGCATGAATTCAGAGTTGAATGATAAAAAATCGAGAGTAGAAGGCGATTACTTTCGTAAGCATCTCCAAACCATGATCCATTTTGGCTCAATGAATCCGCACTCGGAGAGCACAATTCATCCGACGTTAACAAATTTACACATCTGCCTAAACAAACCCTAAAAATTTGCGGCAGCCTTCGATTTCGCTCGCTGAAGTCGCCCCATGTATCGCAGAATGGATTAGTTAGCCCGCCGCGCCGAAGCCCGTGCGCTGCCGTACGGACAACCGCCTGATGCCTCATGGAACCGACTCACTTCTGCTGCAGATGTTTACCATCTTCGTGTGGGCGAAGGTGTTTGGTGAGTTGTTCGAACGAATGAACCTGCCCGCGGTGCTCGGCGAAATCCTGGCGGGTGTGATCCTTGGTCCCTACGCCACCCGCTTTGTCCTGCCCGGCGATACCATCTATTCGATCGCCGAAATCGGCGCGGTATTCCTGCTGTTCACGGTCGGGTTGGAAACTTCGCCCCGCGATCTGATCCGCGTGGGACGGATCAGCCTGGGAGTTGCCATCGCAGGCATCGTGGTGCCGTTTGCGATGGGCTTCATCTTCATGCGGGTCAATCAAGAGCCCATGCATGAGGCCGTCTTTGTAGCCGCCGCCATGGTCGCCACCAGCGTTGGCATTACGGCCAGAGTGCTGCGCGACCTGAATGTGCACAAGTCGCGCCCGGCGCAGATCATTCTGGGAGCTGCCGTCTTCGATGACATCCTCGGCATGTTATTGCTGGGCGTGCTGGTCAGCACCGTCACTACGGGAGGCGTCCAGTGGTTGCATCTCAGCCTGGTCTCCGTGGAAGCGATTGGCTTTGCGATATTCATGATTTATGTCGGACCGCGGGTGGTGGATCGCCTGGAGCCGGGCATTGAGCAGATGCAGACCCATGATGCTCCGCTAGTGCTGGCGCTGGCGCTCTGCCTTGGACTCTCTGTGGCGGCTACCCGGATCGGAATGGCTGCGATTATCGGGGCATTTTTCGCCGGCATCGCCTTTGCCGATTATTCTCCGCGCTGGAACCTGGAACCCCGCGCCCAGGCCATCAATCAGTTTCTGGCGCCGTTCTTCTTCTTCACCATGGGATCGCGTCTGGACCTTTCGGTGTTCTCGCGCTCCGTGGTTCTGCTGGCACTGGCACTCTCCGCGCTGGCGGTGATTTCCAAGATCATCGGTTGCGGCCTGCCCCTGTATCGCGAGGGATGGCGCAGAATGTTGCAGGTCGGAGTCGGAATGACCCCGCGCGGCGAGGTGGCGCTGATCGTTGCGCTGATCGGTTTGCAGATGAACATGATCTCGCAACGTGCCTACGCCCTGGTCATCGTCATGACCGCGGTGACCACGATCCTGCCAGCTCCATTTCTGCGGATGCTGTTTTCGCCGGACGCCGCTGCCCCAGGCAGCGAGGAGCCCGACGAGGTGCAGATATCAGGTCAACTCAGCTAGTCCACTTTCAAGCTTGGTGGGTCCGTCGTTATGATCGCCGGGAAATACGCCCGGCTGCCTCACCGGATACGCCTTCCGTGATTACGAGCTAGTCTCGTCGGATATAATCCGCTAAGTTCCATTTACCCATCGAGGTGATGTATGGAGTCCTTACAGGGACACGTGGCGCTCGTCACCGGAGCGTCGCAGGGAATTGGCCGCGCCTGCGCGGTGACACTAGCCAAGGCTGGCGCAACCGTGGCGCTGGCGGCGCGCAATGAAGAAAAGCTGAAAGCGGCGGTCGCACAGATTGAAGCTGAGGGCGGCAAAGCCGCGGCATTTCCTCTGGACGTAGCCTCGGAGGACGCCATCAAATCCACGGTCAAAGCGATCTCCGCTCAACTCGGCAAAATCGACATTCTGGTCAACAACGCCGGGATTACCCGGGACAACCTGCTGCTGCGGATGAAGCGCGCTGACTGGGATGATGTGCTGGCCACCAACCTGAGCGCGCCCTACCTGCTGACCCAGGCGGTGCTGAGCGGCATGCTCAAGCAGCGCTGGGGGAGAATCATTAACATCACCTCGATTGTGGGCGAGGTGGGCGCGGCGGGACAGGTGAACTACGCCTCCTCCAAGGCCGGGCTCATCGGACTTACGCTTTCCGTAGCCCGCGAGGTCGCCTCGCGCAATATCACCGTGAACGCCGTGGCTCCCGGCTACATCGCCACGGCGATGACCGAAGCACTCACCGACGAACAGAGACAGGCGATCACCGCGCAGATTCCACTGGGACGCCAGGGCTCGGATGCCGACATCGCCAACGCCGTACTGTTTCTTGCCAGCAATGAGGCAGGCTACATTACCGGCCACGTCCTGGACGTGAACGGCGGCATGTTGATGCGCTGACGGCACGCGCCGGACGCCGGAGCGATACTGGAATATTTCGCACCGCTGGAAAAGTGGCTCGATGAATAGGACGTGATTGAAGAACGGAGCCCTCTTCGCGGAGATGGCCACCATGCCTCCGGGATTTTCAACGCGGCCGCCAACCGGAACACCGTGAGGATAGAGTTCCTCTGTGCTGACTTACTACATTACGGATCGAAGCCAGTTTGCAGGCAGCGAAGCCGAACGCCGCGCGCAGCTTCTCCGCACCATTGGCAACGCCGCTGCCGCCGGAGTCGATTATGTTCAACTGCGGGAGAAAGATCTCTCGATCCGTGATCTTGAGTTGCTCGCCCGCGAAGTCTTGCAGGTGATTCGCGCCGCAGGCCGGTCGCGATTGCTGATCAACCATCGTACGGATGTCGCCCTGGCGGTGGGTGCCGACGGCGTGCACCTGACGAGCACCGATATTGCCGCGTCGGACGTACGCGCCTTGGCCGCCAAAAGCGACCCCGCCCGGCAGTTTCTCATCGCCGTATCATGCCACTCAGCTCAGCAGGTACGGCTCGCTGAGGCCCACGGGGCTGACTTCGCAGTGCTGGCACCGATTTTCGAAAAAGTGAACGTAGCGGCAAATGGACTTGGCATTGCAGAGCTGCGCCGAGCCGCCGGGAAGGATCGGAAGCCCGATCTTCGCATCGAGGCGGGCGACACCCGCAGAAACTTTCCGGTCTTTGCCCTGGGAGGAGTGGACCTGGAACGTGCCGCGCTGTGTGCCGCTGCGGGAGCCATCGGCATCGCCGGGATTCGGCTCTTCCAGCAATCTCCCGACTTGCCGTCGCTGGTGCGTTCGCTCCGCTCGCTTTAATTTCCGGAAGGCGTGAGCCAGCGAGTCACCATGCCTAGAATCGAGAGCAGCAAGGCACCACAGAAAGCTGGTACAAAACCGTGAACGATGAATCCGTGCACAAAATGCGAAGCAAACATCAGCATCAGCGCGTTGATGACCAGTAAGAACAGTCCCAGGCTCAGCAGGGTTAGCGGAAGCGTCAGAAGTTTGAGCAAGGTGCCCAAGGTCGCATTCACCAAGCCGATCACGAACGCAGCGATCAGGGCGGAGCGCAGACCGTCAACCTCAAAACCCGGCACCAGGCGCGAAACCACCAAAAGCAGAACTGCACTGATAATCCATCTCACGAGCAATTGGATCATGGCGTTACTATGCCTTTCCAGTCCGGTCGGTTTTCAGCCTGACCGTAGGTTGCTGCCTCAATATACGGGGCCTTGAGAAGCTTTCTCGATATCGAGCCCCAAGAGATATTCCTTGAACGCCGGACCTAAATCTTCGCGCTGCAATGCGTACTCCACGGTGGCCTTCAGGAAGCCGAGTTTGTCTCCCGCATCATGCCGCTTGCCTTCGAAGACGAAGCCGTAAATCTTTTCGTACTGCAGGAGCATTTTCATGGCGTCGGTCAGTTGCAGTTCTCCCCCGGCGCCGGGCTTGATGCTCTCAATCATCTCGAAGATGCGCGGGGTCAGCACGTAGCGGCCAATGATGGCGAGATTCGAGGGAGCATCCTCAAATTTCGGCTTCTCCACCATGTCGGCAATCTCATACAGTCGACCGTCGAATCCCGGTACCGGCTTGGCATCCAGCACGCCGTAGGCGGAGATCGCTTTGCCTTCCACGATCTGCGTGGCAATGACCGAGGCGTGTTTCTCATCGAATACGTCGATCAACTGTTTCAGGCACGGATTCTCGGGCGAATCGACGAGATCGTCCGGCAGAATCACGCCAAACGGTTCATTGCCCACCAAGCGCTTGGCCATCAGCACCGCGTGGCCCAGGCCGAGCGGTTCCTTCTGCCGCACGGTGCTGACGTGCGCCATGCGCGCAACCTGCTGCGCGGTCTCCAGCAACGAGGATTTGTGGCGCTTGGCAAGCGAGTGCTCCAACTCAAAGCTGATGTCGAAATGATCTTCCATGACGACTTTGCCGCGTCCGGTCACGATAATGATCTCATCGCAGCCGGAAGCGATCGCCTCTTCCACACCGTACTGGATTATCGGCTTATCGACCACCGGCAGCATCTCTTTGGGCATGACCTTGGTGGCCGGGAGAAACCGCGTGCCCATGCCTGCGGCCGGGAATACTGCTTTACGAACTTTCATGCTCATTCATTCACTCGGTACTCAGGTTCAATCATTGTAAGCGCCGCGCCTTCCGCCGCACAGCTCATAGTGGAGACCGGTTACAGCGTTGGCGAGTCATCCTCCAGCAGTGCCCGCCGTATTACCTTGACGGGCGCCACACCTTGTCGCATGAATAGGTCGTGAAACGCACGCGGCTCGATCATCCCCTGGTGCCGCGCCGTCCAATCCGCGCGCAGCTTCTGAATCTGCAATTTACCCAGCGTGTACATCAGGTAAGTGGGGTCGCCGGTTCCGCGCTTCACTTCGCGCACGGAATTCGAGTTTGTCTGGTAGCCCTCTTTTTCGAAGTACGCAATCGCCTCTTCCATGGTCATGGTTCCGGTGTGCATGCGGATGGCAACCACGTAGCGTGCGTTGCGCAGCAGCGCATCCTGCAACTGTCCGAGCCGCAACTTGAGGTAGGGAATGTCTTGTGCCTCGGGAATGCCCGCGGTGCGGCCGTAGCCTTCATCGATCATCATCTGCTCGGTGTAGTGAGCCCAGCCCTCCACGTTGGTTCCGGAGAAATGTCCGCCGACGTTGCTCAAGTCCAGGCTCAGAAACTGCCGCACGCGCGAGGGCACATGCTCGTTCCACAGATACTGCTCGTAGTGACCGGGAATCACCTCGTGGATCGCCGTGCTGGTGATTACGCCCCAGTTGTAGGCAGCCATGTACTCTTCCACCTGCGGCGGCGTCCAATCCTTCTCCGGCAGAGTTACGTTGAAGTACGCTTCGGTGGCTTTCGTCTCAAACGGTCCGGGCGCATCCATCGAGGCAAAGGTTGTGGCGCGCATGAATGGCGGCGTCTCCTGCACGATGGGCAAAGTACGCGCGGGCGTAGTGATGATGGCGTGAGCGTCCGTAAATTCGCGAATGCCCTTCAGCTTGCCGCGAAAAGCCTCCAGCAGTTCGCCCGCCGGAGGATGTTCCGTTTCGAGCTTCGCCAGTAGTTGCGCCGGAGTCTGCGAAGGATCAATCAATTTTGCGACGCGTTGAAACTCACTCTGATTGCGATGCAGGTTCTCCAGTCCCACTTGCAGCAGACGATCCAGCGGTACATCCACCATCTCCTCGTAGGCGAGCTTCTGGCGGAGATTCTCCGCGCCGAGCCGGAAATCGCCGTTCGAGCGCGGCAACAAATCGCTCCGCAACCACGCCTCATATGCGCCCAGCGCCGCGATCACTCCGGCATTCGATTGGGCAAACTCCGCCTGTAGCTTGGCGTCTTTCACATCGCTGAACGCGGGCGGCACATCCTTGCGGTAGAAATCGATGATGCCTGGCAATTGCTCCAGCGCTATTTCGGTAAAGATGCGAGGAGGATTTTGGAGATTGGTGCGGGCCTGCGCGAGCAGCGCGGGCATCTGGCGTTCGCGTGCGGTGAGAGCCGCCAGCCTTACCTCCGGCGATGCGAAGTTGCGGCCCATCAGCAGAAACGTCGAGTCGCTCAGCAGCGACGAATAGAAATCCGGATTCTGCCGCCAACCCCGCTGCGTCTCCAGATCGAAAACCCGCGAGCGCACAAAGCAGAGGAGCATCTCGCGATCATCCAGCGCCCAACGCGACCAGCCTTTGGTATCCAGCGACTCAATCCGCTGCTCGTACTTCGCATAGAGTGCAACTTGCTTTGCCACCCGTGCCGCGTCGTAGCTCTCCAGGCGCGTGTCGTACTGGTGAAAGCCAGCACGCGTCCCCGCACTCGGTTGAAAGTCGAAGAAGCTCGTCATGAACTCATCGTTCAGCTTATCCAGACTCTGCGGATAAGCCTTGGTATCTGCCTGCCCCGCCATACCCACTCCCGCCATCGCCAATACGGTGATTAAAATCGCAATGCTCTGCTTCATCTTCAATCCTTAATTACAAGGTTCCGCCAATTTCGAATTTCCGCCGCGCTGCGGTAAGCCGAGCCGCTGCGTGTTGTCGATTGTCCGGGAGCCGGTCAGGCGCGGGCGGATTCCGTTTCGAATCCTTCCAGCAGTTTGCGCAAGCCATTCAAGACTTCGTCGGGCTTTGTGGCCTTCAGTGAGAACTTCAAAATTCCTTGCGGCGTAAACACCACGCCCTTGTGCCGGGCCACCAGTTGCATGATCTTCTGCGGGTCGGCTTCTGCGGTCTGCGTAAATTTCACGCTCACCTGGTCGCGCTTGCGCTCGATGCTGGCCACGCCAAGCCGCTGACACTCCAGCCGCAGGTGCGCATATTGCAGCAGATGCTGCACCGCGGGCGGCGGCTCGCCGTAACGGTCGCGCAACTCATTAGCCACATCGCTCAACTGTTTTTCGTCCTCCACGGCGGCGGTGCGCTTGTAGATGCGCAGGCGCTGATTCTCCTCGCGGATGTAATCGTTTGGAATGCGAATGTTCAGGCCCAGGTTCAGCGCGGTATCGAGCGGCTCCTGCACGGATTCACCCTTCAGCTCGCGAATCATCTGCTCCAGCATGGTGGTGTACATCTCAAAACCCACGGCCTCGATGTGCCCGCTCTGTTGACCGCCGAGGAGATTTCCCGCGCCGCGTAGTTCCAGGTCGAGAGCCGCGATTTTGAAACCCGCGCCAAGGTCGCTGAACTCCTTCAGCGCCGCCAGTCTACGCCGTGCCAGATCGTTCAGTTCGCGCTCCGGCGGCACCAGCAGATAGGCATAGGATCTGCGGTTGGAGCGGCCCACGCGCCCGCGCAACTGGTAGAGTTCACTCAATCCATGGCGGTCGGCGCGATTGATCAGGATGGTGTTGCACAGCGGAATATCGAGCCCGTTTTCAATGATCGTGGTGGCAACCAGGATGTCAGCCTCATGCCGCATAAAAGCCAGCATGATTTTTTCCAGCTCACCTTCGCCCATCTGTCCGTGGCCCACCAGGATGCGCGCTTTGGGTACGAGTTCGTGCAGCTTCGCCGAAATTTCAAAAATCGATTCGACGCGGTTGTGCACAAAATAAACTTGCCCGCCGCGCTCCAGCTCCTGCTCGATCGCCGAGCGAATCAGCTTTTCGTCCCAGGTCGCAACCACCGTCTGGATCGCCAGGCGGTCGCGCGGCGGAGTTTCGATCACGCTCATGTCGCGCAAGCCCAGCATCGACATATGCAGCGTGCGCGGAATCGGGGTCGCCGACATCGTCAGCACATCCACTTCCTTGCGCAATTGTTTCAGCCGCTCTTTGTGCCGCACGCCGAAGCGCTGCTCCTCATCGATGATTACCAGGCCAAGGTCGGGAAACTTAATATCCTTGGAGAGCACGCGGTGGGTACCCACCAGAATGTCCACCTTGCCGGTCTCGATCTTCTCCACAATTTCTTTTTGCTGCTTCGCGGTGCGGAAGCGCGAGATCATTTCGATGTTCACCGGGAAGGCCGCGAACCGGCGCTTGAAGGTCTCGTAATGCTGGAAGGCCAGCACCGTGGTCGGGGCCAGCACGGTGACCTGCTTGCTGTCATTCACGGCCTTGTAGGCAGCGCGCATCGCCACTTCGGTTTTGCCGTAGCCCACGTCGCCGCAGAGCAGGCGATCCATCGGCTGCGAGCCTTCCATGTCGCGCTTGATGTCTTCCACGGCGGCCGTCTGATCGTCGGTTGGGTTGTACTCGAAGGCGTCTTCAAACTCGCGCATGAACTGGCTGTCGCCGGAGTATTGATATCCTTGCGCGGTCTTGCGCTGGGCGTAAAGTTTCAGCAGTTCGTCGGCCATGTCCTGCATGGCCTTTTTCACCCGCGCCTTGGTCTTCCCCCACTGCTGCGTGCCCAGGCGATTCAGCACCACGTGCCCGCCCTCGGCCGAGCGATACTTCTGCACCAAATCGAGCCGGGTCAGCGGAACGTACAAGCGCGCGCCTTCGGCGTACTCCAGAACCATGAACTCCGCTTTGGAGCCATCCGCCTGCGGAATCTCACGCAAGCCCTGGTACTGTCCGATGCCGTGCTCCACGTGCACCACGTAATCGCCTGCGGCGAGGTCGCGGAAGTCCGACAAAAATGCTGAGGTCTTGGAGCGCTGCTTGGGCTGCCCCGTCGCGCCCGTGGCGGAATCGTCAAAGAGATCGTTGGCGCCGAACAATACCAGCTTCGTGTCAGGCAGTTCCACACCTGCGGGCACGTATCCGTAAATCAGCGTGGTGGCCGCGCTCTCATCATTGAAATAAGTGGCTGCCTCGCTGACGCTGGCCGCCTTGGCCCGTGTGCCCAGCCGGTAAGGCACCTGGTATTCATTGAAGATATCCGCCAGACGTTCCAACTCGCCCATCGAACCGGCCGCCAGCATCACGCGCTCGCCCGCCGCGGAACGCTTCTTCACGTCCTCCAGCAGCTTCGGCACCGCCCCATGAAAGCGCGGCGTGGGACGCGAGCTGAACTCCACCTGATCCGCGCGATCGCCCGTCGTCAATCCAAGTTGCTCCGCATCCAGTCCGCAGCTCTGCGCCACGCGCTCGCGCCATGCCTCGGGAGTAACGTACAACTCCTCCGGACGCACCAAATTTCCCACCCCGCTGCGCTCGTGCGCATCCTGCAGGCGCTGCCACCAGCCATCATGATCCTCGGCCAGCCGCTCGGGTTCGTCGAGCACCACGGAGGAGTCGGCCATCAGATCAAAAATCGTGTTCTCCGCTCCCGCCACCGGGGCAAAGAACTCCCAACCCGGAAACACCGTCACGCCGCCAGCCCGCGCGGCGTCTTCCAGGGCTTCTTCGCTTCCGGCAACGCGCCTTCCGCTGAGCCGCGCATTGATCGTCGCCAGCAATTCTTCGGTCACCGGCGTTTCGGTCAGCGGCAACAGTGCGGCCTCTTCCAGACTCAGCGCCGAACGCTGCGTTACCGGGTCAAAGCGCCGTATGGACTCGACTTCATCGCCGAAAAGTTCGATGCGCGCCGGTCTTTCCATCTCCGGCGAATATACATCCAGAATCCCGCCGCGCTGCGCATACTCGCCCTGTTGCTCCACCACATCCGTCTGCCGGTAGCCCACGATGTTGAGGTGCTGCACCAGTTTTTCCAGATCCAGCCAATCCCCCCGGCGCACAATGCGCGCCAGATTCCGGTAGTACTCGGCGTCCCGTAGACGGATCGTCGTCGCGGCAAATGGCGCCACCACCAGCGATGCTGTGCCGCTCGCAATTCGCCAGAGCGCACGCGCCCGCATCTCCTGAATTTCAGGATGGGGAGACAGATTTTCGAAGGGAAGTACATCGCGGGCCGGAAGGTAGCACACCGAATCGGCAGTGGCCGTGCCGGTCATCTCGCAGAGACTTTGCAGCAGCGGCAACAGCTCTTCGGCGGCGCGGTTGTCGCTCACCACCAGCAGCAGCGGCCTCCCCGAGGCGCGATGCCACAGCGCATAGTGCAAGGCCTGCGCCGTGGGCGTGAGTCCGGAGACACGGATACGCCCCGCGCCTCCCTTGAGATGGGTTGCAACACGTTGAAAAGCAGAGTTTGTCTCAACCTCCGCGAGCAACTCACGGACGAACGGTAGGATCATTGCCCAATCATTCTATCAGCGCAAAGGTGAACCTGCGCCGCCGGCAAGCAAACAGAAATTGCAGTACAGAATCAGGCTCTGCGCAGTTTTCCGATGATACCGAGGCAGAGAAAATAGATGCCGAAGGACAGCCCCAAGGCGAGGAAGTACGTTCTTAGATTGAACGTGATGGTAAAGACCAGCAGCGCGGCTGCCAGCCCCCAGAAAAACATCTCGCCCAGCACGCCTCCTTTCCAATCTGGTTTGCGGCCCGAGCCCGCGACCCGAGGCCGCAGCGATGGCCAGAGCCGGGGCACAGCCCGCCGGAAACGTTCGTAGTTTTCGCCCTGCACCCGCGTTAACTCCCGCTCTTCGCGCAGGATGATGCGGTAATTGAAGATCAGTGTGCCCACAATCAGCACGCCCCCACCGACCCGGCTCGCCATCACCGAATAGCCCAGCGCCATCAGGTTCGCTCCCAGGTACAGGGGATTGCGCACAAAGCGATAGGGACCTTCCGCCACCACCGTGTGAGTGTGCAGCGCGCCATCCACCATTACTTCCGGACGGATATAAGCAGTGGCCCACGTGCGTAGCGCCGCCGCCAGTACCGCCAGCAGAACGCCTGCCAGGTACACGAGGCGCACGTCGCTCATGGTCACGTAGTGATGAGAGCCCCGGTAAAGTAACTCGGTGATGGCCAGGCCGAGATTCTGGTGGTCGATCCGGTACAGCAAAAATGCCACCCAGTAGCACGCTCCATAAATCCAGAAGCGATGCCGGAACTCCCACGCACTGGCGGCTAGGTTCACTGATCCCTCAAATTGATTCCCTGATCTCAGTTTTTCGATATGCGGCCAATGTCTCGGGCATGGCCTGACTCTACTGAGCCGCTCCGCCACCCGCCTCGGTTCGCCGCGCTCCGGCCACAATGGGAACCGCCTGCCCGCGCAGACGCTCCATCAACTGCCAATCTTTGCGGAAGAAGCCAAGGGTCTCGCGATTTTTTGGCTTCTTGCGCAGCTCGGCATCCACCCTCGACAACGCCAGCAGGTAACCCATCCTCGGGTTCGATGAGTCCTGGGCCAAGGTGTTTGCGCTCAGTCCAACTTTCGGGTGAGATCGCCCATCGCGCGGGTTCAGCCACATGCCTCCCTGATCATCCATGGTGATCCAGCTCTGGGAAACCGCCGCTTTCGCGAGATGCCGCACCCCGTCCACATCTTTCGCGTAGCCCTGCTCGATCGCTTCGGCCTCATACTGGCGAACGCTGGTGTCATATCCCGACCACTCTTCCTTGGTGCCCAGGGAATTCGCCCGTACGGAAAGAATTTTCTGCTTCAGCGCATGTTCCTTTTCACGATCCTCCTCGGCGCGAGCGGCGCGAAGAGCCGCTTCCAGCTCAATCACTTCCTCGGTAGGCCGCCGCCGCAGCTCCAGCTCCGGATTGAATCTTCCCGTCAGGTTGTAGCTGCCGGCGAGAATCGTCAGTTCGTAAGGACGCAAGATTGCCAGAGGCAGCCGCCACCGGTTGGCGCGATAGAGTTCCTCGGTCCCCTTGCGATTGTCCTTGCTGGGCGTGTACTCGCCCGGAATCTGCGAAAAGCGAACCACGTGAAACTCAAGCTCGGGATGCTTCATCCCGTAGTGCGCAAATGATTTCGCAATCGCCTTCGGGCTCGTGATCCCAAAATCGTTGATGTGATCGGCTTTGGCTGCGCCCGGAAAGTATGTGTTCACGACGTCGCGGGCAAAATCCGCGCAGTTGTAAGTGAGCCCGTTGAAGTGGCCAACGTTCCCCGCCCGATTGAATTTTGCGATCAGCGCGCGGTCCTGCTCCGCCGTGGTCTTCATGCTGAACATATAAACATCGCGGATGAAGCTGGCCGCAACCGTCTCGCGCCACAACGCGTTTGGATTGGTCGCGCAACTCCCCGTGCACAGGCTTGCCAGATGCTTCTCGCGGTAGCGTTCCTGCAGCATCCAGCGCATCGTGGTGCTGGCATAGAGCGGTCGCGCCGATTCGTCTTCCACGCCATACAGGTACACATTCAGCGGAACCGCATTCCACTCATACGAGCGGTCTTCGCCGAAGGCGCGGTAGTTGGTGAGGACGACCCCATTCTCCCCCGGGCCGCACATCCTTAATTCCACCGGCGAGGCCGCGCACACGCCCGACAGATACACCGACGAGTGTCCCGCGCCGGTCCACTTCGAGGAACCAATCCTCAGTGCTTCATTCAGCATCAGCCCGACCTCGGCATGCATGGCGCCGCACAACGTCGTCAGCAACACTGCGATTCCAGTCAGCCGGATCAGCGATTGTGTTATTTTCTTCATCTTTACTTTTGCGCTACTTTCCAAGGCCGACTGCGCGTAAACGCAAATCGCTGAATGACCCCTCTGCACCCGCAGCGGACTGATGCGGTACTCTGCTTGGATGCGTGACTCTACTCAGGATTAGCCTTGCATTTCTCCACTTACGCCTTCGGGTTGTGAAAATTCCACAAACCTTCTTTCCGCGTTTTTGCTATGTTGAAGACTAGCGATAAATTTGCGGAGTAGCTCTTATTCTAAACCGCTCCGCCCCGGTTGGTCTCCTGTGTCCAGAAAACTTGATCTCTCGCACTCCCTGCAGCAGCGTGCCGAAACATTCTTCCCCGGGGGCGTCAACTCTCCGGTTCGCGCCTTCCGGGCCGTCGGCGGTGAGCCACCCATCATCGTCAGCGGCAGCGGGGCGTATATGACCGACGCCGACGGCTACCGTTATCTCGACTACGTGCTCTCCTGGGGACCGTTGATGCTGGGCCACTGCGCGCCCGAAGTCGTCGAAGCCGTCATCGAGGCCGCCCGCAAGGGCACCAGCTTCGGAGCCTCCACTCCCTCCGAGGCCGACCTCGCAGAACAAGTCATCGAGGCTTTTCCCGCGATCGAAAAACTGCGCTTTGTCTCCAGTGGTACTGAGGCCACGATGTCAGCCATCCGCCTGGCTCGAGCCGCAACCAACCGCAAGTACATTGTGAAGTTTGAAGGCTGCTATCACGGCCACAGCGATGCGCTGCTGGTGAAGGCCGGCTCCGGCGTCGCCACCTTCGGTATCCCGGGCTCGGCCGGAGTCCCGGAAGAGTTCGTAAAGTTTACCCTGGCCTTGCCCTACAACAATGTGGCTGCGCTCGAGGAAGCTTTTGCGAAATTCAAGGACCAGATTGCCTGCGTAATCATCGAGCCGGTGGTCGGCAACATGGGTTGCGTTCCGCCCCAGCCCGGTTATCTCGAAGCCGTCCGCTCCCTGACCCAGCGCGAGGGAAGCCTGCTGATCTTTGACGAGGTCATGACCGGCTTCCGGGTCAGCTACGGCGGCGCCCAGGAGTTGTATGGCATTAAGCCCGATCTCACCACCCTGGGCAAGGTGATCGGCGGCGGACTACCCGTGGGTGCTTACGGCGGCTCCGCCACCCTGATGAACCAGATCTCGCCCCTCGGCCCGGTCTATCAGGCAGGAACCCTCAGCGGAAATCCCTTGGCCATGGCTGCCGGCCTGGCCATGCTGAAGACCTTGGGCGCAGGCCGCGATACGATTTATCCTGCTCTCGACGCGCTGGCGCGCAAACTTGTTACCGGCCTCACCGCAGCCGCCCGCGATGCCGGAATCCCGATCACCGCCAACCAGGTCGGCAGCATGTTTACCTGCTTTTTCGCCGGTCACCAGGTCTTTGACTGGGACACTGCCGCGCCCTCGGATACCGTACAATTCGGCCGCTTCCATCGCGGAATGCTGGATGCCGGCATCTGGCTGCCGCCCTCGCAATTCGAGGCCGCCTTTCTTAGCACGGCGCATACGGCCGTGGACATCGACACCACCATTGCGGCGGCGCGCAAGGTTTTTGCCGCAATCCAAACGTAGGGCTTTCGCCCAGACGCGTGTCGGAGGTGGTTGGCGGAAGTGAATTGCCAGCCACTTCGCGCCGCCGAAGATGGGGCCCGCGCTTTCGTAGCCCGTGCAATGCCAAGGCGGTCTGCTAGACTCGTAGCGAACGCTGCCGGGTGAGTCAACCCCACCCTCAACAAGGAGCTCCGTCTATGTCGATACAAGAAGAAGCCAATCTCATCCTCAAACTTTACTCGCTGCGTCGCGAAGACACGATGCGCAAAGCGCGCAACTGGTATTTCATGGAGTTCAATCCGCAGTCGGTCGCTGATTTCAATGCGGCCATGTTTAGCGAGCATAGCGGGCACTTGCGCATGGTCGTCTCGTATTGGGACATGGCCGCAGCCCTCGTCAACGACGGTGCGATCAGTCTCGATCTGTTCAACGACTGCAACGGCGAGCATATCGGCGTCTTCGGAAAGCTGGAGCCGCTGCTCAAAGAGATCCGTGCCGCTTACTCTCCGCGCTTCGCCCAAAACCTGGAGAAGTTGATCGACGCTACACCGGACGGACGCAAGCTGGCGACGGAGAATCGCGAGCGAATGAAGGGAATCATGGCTCAGGTTGCGGCCCAGCTTGGGACGGCTCCGCGGCAAGGATAACCGAGACTTCCGCACTTTATCCAATCCGGCAGTCTCCAGCGGGTTTACCATCAAGGGAGCACTGATCGGGAGGTCACGGCATGGGCTACGTGCAACAAAACCTGAACCCAGGTGAGAGCATCCTGTACGCAACACATTTGCATTGGATCGTGCTTTTTCGTTCTATCCTGGTGAACACAATCTTCTCCGCCGCAGGACTCGCCCTGCTCGTCTGGGCGATGGCCGGCAAGCACACCGCGCGCGGCGAAGCGCAGGCAGCGAGCATTGCCGGACTACTCCTGATCCTCTTCGGCTGCATCGTTTTCGCCATCGCTTACGTCCGCCGCAATGCCACGGAGATGGCCGTGACCAACAAGCGCATCATCATCAAGGTCGGATTCCTTACCAAGCGCACCGTCGAGCTGTTTCTCTCCAAAGTGGAGAGCGTTGGCGTCGAGCAGACAGTTTTCGGACGCATGATGGGATACGGCAGCATCACTGTGCGCGGAACCGGCGGCACCAACGAACCCTTCAGCCACGTTTCGAACCCTCTTGAATTCCGCCGCCAGGTGCAGCATCAGATCGAAAAACACGTAAATCCGTCGCCGGCAGCGCAATGAGCTGTCGGCTCCACGGTCAGCCTACAGCTGGCCCGTTATTGCTGCCCGGCATTTCTTTTAGCAACCCTCATCGTGCAACCCTGAGTAAGACGCCGCCGTCCAACTAGCGCGGGACGGCAGGTACTGTCGCGTCCGTCCCCAGGAGGAGCACAGTGGCGTTTTGCACGAATTGCGGCACTCAAGTGGACGGGCAGTTTTGTCCAAAATGCGGGGCCCCCGCGCCCGGCGCGACCGTCACCCAACCAGCCCCCATCGATAGCACTCCGCCCGGGATCAGCCTCAACGCCGCTTCCGCCCTGTGCTATCTCTTCGGCTTCCTCACGGGGATACTCTTCCTTGTGCTGGCTCCGTACAACCAGGATAGGCGAGTGCGGTTCCATGCGTTTCAGTCGATCTTTCTGAACGTCGCGGTGATTGTGATTCACATCGGCGTCACCATCCTGTCGCTGATGTTCCACGCCGTAAGCTTTTCCCTGGGGCTGCTCATGAGTTCGCTTCATCTGCTTGTAAGCTTTGGCTTCTTCATGGTTTGGCTCTACATGATGTGGAAGAGCTATCAGGGAGAGACGGTCATGCTGCCGATCATTGGCCCGTTGGCAGAGCGCCAGGCGGGCAGCCAGGGCTCTCCTTCCAGCACCATTGGGAAGGCTGCATAAGGCAGATTGGATAACGGCTTCTCTGATTTGAGGCGTCGCACCGGACGGACCTCTCTTCGGGGCGAGCAGCTCTGTACCGGTGTACGCGGTGTCCGTGCGCGACTTCGTCGATGCGACCGCCCATACAACGGAAAAGGCCCCACGCTTTGAGGCGTGAGGCCTTTATTTAATCCGGCAACGACCTACTCTCCCACACACTTTCGCGTGCAGTACAATCGGCCCTGCAAGGCTTAACTTCCGTGTTCGGGATGGGAACGGGTGTTTCCCTTGCGGTATGATCACCGGAAACTTTAAAAGATCATGAGATCGATGTCTCACAGCTGAATAGCATTGGGTAACTCAAGGTTTTGCGCAGAGTAAATTTTATGGTCAAGCCGAACGAGCGATTAGTACTGGTAAGCTATACGCATCACTGCGCCTGCACATCCAGCCTATCAAACAGGTGGTCTTCCTGTGCTCTTCATTATCCTTTTGGATTGGGAGATCTAATCTTGAGGAGTGCTTCCCGCTTATATGCA